>JAFAZF010000064.1 GCA_019239915.1 Sphingomonadaceae bacterium | reverse complement strand
GACGCGCGCCAGCACGCGATCGAGCGCCTCGAGCACGGTGACGTGCTTGCCGAGCTTGGTCAGCACCGCCGCCGCCTCGAGTCCGATATAGCCGCCGCCGATCACGACGACCCGGTTCGTGGTGGCGAGCTCGTCCATCATCCGATCGACGTCGGCGCGGGTGCGCACGGAATGAACGCCTTTGAGGCTGTGCCCCGAGCAGGTCAGGCGGCGTGGCGCCCCACCGGTCGCCCAGATCAGGTGCCCGTAACCGATGGCGGCGCCATCGTCGGTAGTGACGACATGCGCCTCGGGATCGACCGCCGTGACCTTGCGCCCGAGCAAGGTGACGACGTTGCGCTCCTCCCAAAAGGCGGCCGGACGGATCATGATCCGCTCGAAGCTCTTCTCGCCGGAAAGATAATCCTTGGAAAGCGGCGGCCGCTCGTAAGGCAATTCCGGCTCGTCGCCGATCATCGCGACGCTGCCCTCGAATTTCAGCTGCCGGAGCGCGATCGCCGCCTGCGCGCCGGCATGGCCCGCGCCCACGATCAGCACATCGAAACGATGGTCTGTCACCTTGTCGCTCATCCCGCATCCCGCTTGTCGTTGCGAGTCCGCCCATGGAACGTCGGCGGCGGCTGCGCTAGTCCCTCCTCACCTATTGCCGTGTCGGACCGTCCTACATCCATGCCTCTCCCCTCGTGCTGAAGGACAGCTTCTCGAACGACGAGGCGCGGCGGATCGCGCTTGCCGCGCAGGGCTTCGGCAAGGCGCGTCCGGCAGCCGTCACGACGCGACATCTGCTGCGCCTGCTCGAGCGTTTGGCGCTGCATCAGATCGACAGCGTGAACGTGCTGGCGCGCGCGCACTATCTTCCCGCCTTTTCGCGTCTCGGCGGCTACGATCGCGCCTTGCTGGACGCGGCGGCCTGGGGCCGGCGCCCGCGGCTGTTCGAATATTGGGCGCACGAGGCCTCGCTGCTTCCGTTCGATCTCCAACCGCTGCTGCGCTGGCGCATGGCGCGGGCGGATCGCGGCGAAGGTGTTTGGGGCGGGCTCAAGCCGTTTGCCGGCGAACGGCGCAGCGAGGCCGAAGCATTGCTCACCCGCATCCGCGACGAAGGACCGCTCGCCGCATCCGATCTCGCCGAGGAGAAGGGGGCCGGTGGCTGGTGGGGTTGGAGCGAGACCAAGCGCGTGCTCGAATGGCTGTTCTGGTCGGGCAAGATCATGACGCGGACGCGGCGCGGCAGCTTCGAGCGCGTCTACGATCTTCCCGAGCGCGTACTGCCCGCCGTGGTCCTCACCGTGCCGACGCCGGATGACGCAGAGGCGCATCGCGGTCTGATCGCGCGCGCTGGCGCCGCGCTCGGCATCGCCACGGCGACCGATCTGCGCGACTATTTTCGTCAGCCGCCCGCCGAGGCGAAGCGGGCGATCGCGGAACTCGTCGAGAGCGGGGCGTTACAAGCGGTTCGGATCAGAGGCTGGACGCAACCCGCCTTCCTGCACGCCGGCGCCACCCTGCCGCGCCGCATCGCGGGACAAGCGCTGCTCGCGCCGTTCGATCCGCTGATCTGGGAACGGGCGCGTACCGAGCGTCTGTTCGGCATGCGCTACCGGATCGAGATATACACGCCCGCCGAGCGCCGCACGCACGGCTATTATGTCCTGCCCTTCCTCATGGACGGTGAGCTGGTGGCGCGCGTCGATCTCAAGGCGGACCGGCAGACCGGTCGGTTGCTCGTGCAAGCGGCGCATGGAACCGAAGGCTCGCCGCGGGAGACGGCCTGCCGCCTTGGCGAGGAGCTGGGTCTGATGGCCCGCTGGCTCGGCCTCGATCGCATCGAAGTGGTCGAGCGTGGCGACCTGGCGCGATCGCTGCGCGACAGCCTTGCCGGCTGACGTCGGGATCGTGCGGCGGGCTCGGCCGTTTTCTTGCGCGCGGGAACATGCGTTGTTGATTCACCCACTCAAGCGAGCGATCGTCCGCCAGGTGCGCGAGACCTTCCACGATCGCACGCGTGGCGAGGCGCCGGTGCAGCGTCGGCCCGATGCGCTGCTCGCGCCCGATTCGGTGGCCTGGCGCGTTCACGGCGATGTCGCGGGCATGATGGTCGGCGGCGTCGCCGCGCTGCTCCTGCAGATGCTTCATCCTGCCGTGCTCGGCGGCGTCTGGGATCATTCGAACTTTCGCGAGGACATGCTCGGGCGGCTGCGGCGAACGGCGCGGTTCATCGCGGTGACGACCTATGCTGGCCGTGCCGACGCCGAAGCAGCGATCGCGCGGGTGCGCGCCATCCACGCGCAGGTTTCGGGTACGCTGCCGGACGGCACCCGGTATCGCGCCGACGATCCCCGATTGCTCGCCTGGGTGCATGTCACCGAGGCGATCTGCTTCCTGCAATCATGGCAGCGCTATGGCGAGCCCGGCATGACGCGCCCGGATCAGGATCGCTACTTCGCCGAGGTCGCGGCGGTCGGCGAAAAGCTCGGTGCCGATCCGGTGCCGCGCAGCCGCGCCGAGGCCGAGCGGCTGATCGACGCGATGCGCGGCGAGCTGGTCGCCGACGCGCGGACGCGCGAGGTGGCGCGCATCGTTCTCGGCCAGCGCGCGCGGACGCTGACCGCCGAGCCCGTGCAGGCACTGACCTTCCACGCCGCGATCGACCTCTTGCCCGAATGGGCGCGGCGGATGCATGGATTGTCCTCGCTCGGACCGGCGGCGCCGCTGATGCGGGCGGGCACGCGAGCGGTGGCGGGAACGCTGCGATGGGCATTCCGATGAAGCTGATGACTGTTCGAAGCGGAATCAGCGCGCTGGCGCCGGTCTTGCTGACGGGTTGCGCGGGCGCCGGCGTGCTCGACCCGCAAGGGCCGATCGGCGGCGCGGAGCGACTCATCCTCTACGACTCGCTCGGCATCATGCTCGCGATCGTGGTGCCGACGATGATCGCGACCGCCGCCTTCGCCTGGTGGTTCCGCGCCGGCAACACCAAGGCCCAATATTGGCCGGACTGGGCCTATTCGGGACGGCTCGAGCTCATCGTCTGGTCGATACCGATCCTCGTCATCATGTTTCTCGGCGGCGTGATCTGGGTCGGCAGCCATGAGCTCGATCCCTACAGGCCGATCGCGTCGACCGCGAAGCCGATCGAGGTGCAGGTCGTCGCGCTCGACTGGAAATGGCTGTTCATCTACCCCGCGGAGAACGTCGCCACGGTCAACCGGCTCGTCGTGCCGGCGGGCGTGCCGATCCATTTCTCGATCACGTCGGCGAGCGTGATGAACGGCTTCTTCGTGCCTCAGCTCGGCTCGATGATGATGGCGATGAACGGCATGGTGACGCAGCTTAACCTCCAGGCGGACAAGCCTGGCAGCTACTATGGCCAATCGAGCCAGTTCAGCGGCGACGGCTTCTCGGATATGAACTTCGCGCTGCAAGCCGTTCCACCCGCGCAATATTCTCGGTGGCTGACTGGTGTTCGCGGCGGCGGCGGCACGCTCGACCAGACGGCCTATGGGATGCTGCTCAACCAAACTTTGGCCTCCCCGCCCGCTGTGTTCGCAAACGTGCAGCCCGGGCTCTTCGACGCGATCGCCACGCGCAAGCTGCCGGACGGCTCCGGGCCCGAAAGCGGGCGCGGCGGCAAGCCGCAGGTTTCACCGGGGAGGCCGCGCTGATGCCACTGCTCGGCAAGCTCGACTGGTCGGCGATTCCGCTCGATCAGCCGATCCCGCTGATCGCGTCCGCCGTGGTCGGCGCGGCGATCACCGGCACCCTGCTCTATGCCTGGGCTAAGGGCTGGTGGCCTTATCTGTGGCACGAGTGGATCACGAGCGTCGATCACAAGCGCATCGGCGTGATGTACGTGATCCTGGCCGTCGTCATGCTGATCCGCGGCTTCGCCGACGCACTGATGATGCGCTCGCAGCAGGCGCTCGCATTCCATGCGCCGGGCTATCTGCCGCCCGAGCATTATGACCAAGTGTTCTCGGCGCACGGCACCATCATGATCTTCTTCGCCGCGATGCCGTTCGTGATCGGGCTGATGAACTTCGCCGTGCCGCTTCAGCTCGGCGTCCGCGACGTCGCCTTTCCGACGCTCAACTCAGTCGGCTTCTGGCTGACCGCGTCGGGCGCACTGCTCGTCAATATCAGCCTCGTAATCGGCGAGTTCGCGCGGACCGGCTGGCTCCCCTACCCGCCGCTCTCGGAGCTCAAATATTCCCCCGGCGTCGGCGTCGACTATTATCTTTGGGCGCTGCAGATCTCGGGTGTCGGCACGCTCACCGCCGGCATCAACATCGTCGTCACCATCCTCAAGATGCGTGCGCCGGGCATGTCCTATTTCCGCATGCCGATGTTCTGCTGGACGAGCCTCGGCTCGTGCATGCTGATCGTCGCCGCCTTCCCGATCCTCACCGCGACGCTCGCGATGCTGATCCTCGATCGCTATCTCGGCTTCCACTTCTTCACGAACGATGCCGGCGGCAACATGATGATGTTCGTGAACCTGATCTGGGCGTGGGGGCACCCCGAGGTCTACATTCTGATCCTGCCCGCCTTCGGCATCTTCTCGGAGGTGTTCGCGACCTTCTCGAGCAAGCCGTTGTTCGGCTATCGCTCGATGGTCGCGGCGACCTTCTTCATCGTCATTGTCTCCTTCCTCGTCTGGCTGCACCATTTCTTCACGATGGGCGCGGGTGGCGACGTCAATGCCTTCTTCGGCATCGCGACATCGGTGATCGCGGTCGGTACCGGCGTGAAGATTTACAATTGGCTGTTCACGATGTGGGGCGGCCGCGTGCGCTTCGATACGCCGATGCTGTGGGCGCTCGGCTTTGTCTTCACCTTCATCGTCGGCGGGATGACCGGCGTGCTGCTGGCGGTGCCACCGGCGGATTTCGTGCTGCACAATTCGATGTTCCTCGTCGCGCATTTCCACAACGTGATCATCGGCGGCGTCGTGTTCGGCGCCTTCGCCGGTTATACCTACTGGTTTCCCAAGGCGTTCGGCTTCACGCTGCACGAAGGCTGGGGCAAGATTGGCTTCTGGCTGACGCTGATCGGCTTCTGCGTCACCTTCCTGGCGATGTACGCGCTCGGGCTCGACGGCATGACCCGGCGGCTCCAGCATGTCGACGTCGATGCCTGGCACCCGCTGATCCTCGTCTCAGCTGCCGGCACGCTGATCAGCGCGGCGGGCGCGGCGGCCCAGATCATCCAGCTCGTCGTCAGCATCCGGCAGCGCGACAGGCTCCGCGACGAGACCGGCGACCCGTGGGACGGGCGCAGCCTCGAATGGGCGACGCCCTCGCCGCCGCCCGCCTTCAACTTCGCGGTGCTACCCAACGTCGAAGGCGAAGAAGCCTATTGGTTCATCAAGCAGCGCGCGATCGAGACGCAGCGGCTCGGCGACGAGCCCGACTACGAAGCGATCGAGATGCCGCGCAACAGCCCGACCGGCTTCGTCTGCGCGTTCTTCGCGTCGTTCATGGGCTTCGCGCTCATTTGGCACATCTGGTGGATGGTCGCGCTGGGCTTCGTCGGCGCTTATGTCACCTTCGTGGCCTTCGCCTGGCGCGACATCGTCGAATATGAGATCCCGGCGGAGGAGGTCGCGCGCATCGATCGGGCGCGCCGCGCCTCGCGCCTCGCTTGGATCGCCGCCCATCCGGAGGGCCGGCCATGAGCGGCGCCGCGGCGATCCCAAACCGCCCGCACCGTGAGCCTCGGCACGGCGGTGGTCATCCGGAGCGCGCGCCCGACAACGGCGGCATCGCGCCCAAGCACGTCATCACCAGCTACGGCTTCTGGATCTTCCTGCTCTCCGATATCGTGATGTTCTCCGCTTTCTTCGCGG
>JAFAZF010000029.1 GCA_019239915.1 Sphingomonadaceae bacterium | reverse complement strand
GCGACGGTGGCGCCTTCCTCGACGAGCAAGCGCCATTCGCCCGCTCCCGCAGGTGCAAGTGAGGGATCGAGAAAGGCGGTGCCGGCAATCCGCCCCGGCTCGGTCGCTTCCACGACGGCGCGGTGCGTCCCCGAAATTCCCGTCAACAGCGCGGCCGCGATGTCGGTCGCGCTCGGCGGCGCGGCGCCGGTCACCTCGGACGAACCAGGAAGAACATCGCCCCGTTCGGCAGGCTCGGGAAGACCTTGCCGCCATAGGCCCGCGCGGAGCCAAGCACCGCGCACTCGGGCCATTTGCCGAAGCGCGCGTCCGCCGCCTTGAGGAAGGCGAGCGCCGTCGGCGTCACCGTCTCGCCCGAGGCGTCGACACCGTAGACCGGCACCCCTTCCAGCATCTCCTGAACGGCGGGCGGCGGGCTCGCGAGCAGGCCATGCTCGCAGCGAATGGTGCCGTCGCATAACGGCAGCGGACTGCAATGCAGCGCCGCTGGGCCGAGACGGGTCAGCAGCGCGGCAGCGATGCAGGTATCGAGGATCGAGTCGAGCGCCCCGACCTCATGGAAATGCACATCCTTGACCGCGGCGCCGTGCACCTTCGCCTCGGCCTCGGCGAGGATGCCGAAGGCACGCGAAGCGAGTACCTTGGCACTATCCTCCAGCGCGCTCCTCGCGATGATGTCGAGGATCGTGGCAAGCGTGCGGTGATGATGCTCGTGGGGCAGCGCCATCCGCGCCTTCCAACCGGAAATGTGATTGACCTCGTGCGGCACGATTTCGACGCAGTCGTGCAGCGCCTCGATGCCGATCGCGTCGACCAGCCCACCGAGTTCGGCGTTGGTGACGCCGGCAAGCCGGGCGAGGCCGGTCAGCAGCATGTCGCCGCTGATGCCCGAGGGCGTGCGAAGCACGATTGCTTGGTTACCGATCATGGGCGTCGGTTGATCCCGTTGAGGATGCGGATGGCGCCGCAGGCAGCGCCGAAACCATTGTCGATGTTGGTCACCGTCACGCCCTGTCCGCAGCTTGCGAGCATCGAATGCAGCGCCGTGCGTCCGCCGGTCGCGACGCCATAGCCGACCGACGTCGGCACCGCGATTACCGGCTGCGCGACGAGGCCGCCGACGACGGAGGCGAGCGCCGCATCCCATCCCGCGAAGACGATCACCACGTCGTGTGAGCGAATGAGATCGAGCCTCTCGAACAGCCGGTGGACGCCCGCCACGCCGACATCGGCGACGAGCGCGCTGCCATGACCGGCGAACGCCAGCGTCTGCACCGCCTCGCGCGCAACCACGAGATCGGAGGTGCCGGCGGTGACGACCGCGACGGTGCCGGGCTGCGCCGGCATCGTGCCGTGAAGTACGCCGGTTCGGGAAGCCGGATCGTAGTTTAGTCTTGCCGCGAGCAACGGATCGAGCAGCGCATGGCGTTCGGGCGCGAGGCGCGTGAACAGCACCGGATGCGCGGCGGCTTCGCCCAGCTCCGCGATGATCAGGTTGAGCGCGGCGATGTCCTTGCCCTCGCAGAACACCGCCTCGGGCATTCCGAGGCGGACGCGGCGATCCTCGTCGTAGACGAAGCTCATCGCGCGCCCACGAATGCGCGGCCGGGACGATAGGGCTCGGGATCGATCCGTACGGCGGTCACGCTCGGCTCGCACGCGGCGGCGGCGGCGGCGATCTCCGCGATCAGTGCATCGTCGATGCGGCGGCGATCGACCTCGCCAACCTCGATGCGCATCGCGCCATCGTCGATCCGGCAGCGCACGACGGCAAGTCCGGTGCGGGCGCGGATCAGCGTTTCGCACACATGGATTGCGGCGAGCCGCGCCGCCGTTACGCGCGTGCCGGTATAGAGCCGGCTGGCGAGGCATGGCGATGCCGGCAGTTCCGCGCAATCGAGCTCCAGCGATCGTGCGAGCGTTCGGATCGTGGCCTTGTTGATCGCCGCCTCGATCCAGGGGTGGCGCACGCCGTGCTCCGCTGCCGCGTCGAGCCCCGGGCGGTATTCGCCGAGATCGTCCAGGTTGGCGCCGCTCAGCACCGTGCCGCGAGCGCCGAGATCGCGCGCGATCGGCACCAGGCTGTCGTAGAGATTGGACTTGCAAAAATAGCAGCGATTCAGCGGGTTGCTGAGATAGTTCTCGTCACTGAACTCGCCCGATCGCACCAGGCGCAGATCCCAGCCCTCTGCCGCCGCCATCGCGCGGACCCTGGCGGTGGCCTCGGGCGGGACGGCGGGGCTGATCGCGTGCGCGATCACGGTGCTTCGCGACGCGCGGCGGTGCGCAATCACTGCAAGGAGCGTCGAATCGACGCCGCCGCTGCAGGCGACGACGGCCGGCCCGATCGCGGCGAGCGCCGCCTCGATACGCGCCGCGGGATCAGCCATGGACGGGTTCGCGATAGAGGCCATGCTCCGCGATATAGCGGGCAACGGCGGGCGCGAGCATCCCCTCTGACGGCAGACCCGCCGCACAGGCGGCGCGCACCGCAGTGGACGAAGCCGGACACGGGGGCATGGCGACGGGTATCAGCCGCGAATCGAGCCCGGCAACGCTTTCGCCATCGCGCGCGACGATCGCGAAACGCAGCATCGCGTGGAGGGCATCGATGCCCTTCCAGCGCGGCAGGCGGTCGGCGCAATCGCTGCCGAGCACGAAGAAGAATTGCGCGTCCGCAGGGTAGCCGCAGCGCAACTCCGTCGCCGTATCGACGGTGAAGGAAGGCCCCGGCCGGCGGATCTCGACGTCGCTCACGGCCATGCGCGGTTCGCTCGCCGTCGCCAAGGCGAGCATCTGCAACCTCTGCTCGCCATCGGCGAGGCACAGCTTGGCCTTGAGCGGCGGCTGCCGAGACGGGATGAACAGCAGCCGATCGAGCGACAGCGCCCCGATCGCCGCGCGCGCCGCCCCGACATGCCCGACATGGACGGGGTCGAAACTTCCCCCGAAAAGACCGATGCGCATCGTCAGGCGGTCTGCAGCCAGAACACGCCCATGCCGATCGCACCGATCCCCACCGACATATGGACGGCCCGAAGCAGCTGCGGCCGGCGGGCGGTGAGCCATTGCTGGCCGCGTTCGAGCGCGAAGCCGAAAGCCATCATTGCCGAGAGCACGCCGAACGAGAAGATCGTCACGAACGCGATGCCGAGCACGGGCCCAAGCAGCGCCAGGGGGATCAGCGCCATCATCGCGGCGCTACTGGCGGTTCCGTGGATCATGCCGATCAGGAAGGGCATGCGGCTGCGAATTCCGGCCGAGACCCCGCCGGAAGCGCCGTCGCGCCGGAGCGTCGATACGATGCCGGACGCGCCGGCGAAAATCAGTACGACACCCACCAGCCGTTCGGCGCTCGCCGGCAAGCGGACCGGGAGCGACCAGCCGAGCAGCAGCCCGGCGCACGCGATTGCGATCAGCAGCCCGCCATGGCCGAGCGCCCACAGCCCGGCGTAGCGCATCGTCGCGACACCCCGATCCGGCCGTGCCGCCAACGACGAGATCGTCATCAGGTGATCGGCATCGAGCGCGTGGAGAAGCCCGATGGAGAAGCCCATCAGCAGGACGGAAAGAAGGAGCGTGGCTGCCAAGTTACGAGCTCAGCCTTGGACGTGACGATGGCCGTGATGGTGCTCGCGCCACAACGCCCGGATCGGCGCCGCGATCGCTTCCGCCAGAGCGCCGCAGTCTTCGCCATCGGCCAGGCTTGCGATGATCGCGGGCAGCGCCGCGCGCACCTCCCGCGTCGGGCCGGGAAGCGCGATCAGCAGACTGTCCCCATAGTGGCCGCATGCGACGCGGACATGCGGCTTGACGTGCCGGCCGTGACCGACCTCGTAGGTGGCGAGGATCGCGGTCGCGATGTTGGGATCGAGCCGCTGCAGCGCCTCGATCGTGCGGTCCTTGTCCTCGGCACCGACGCCGCCGGTCGTTATGATCGTGCCGAAGCCCTCGCCCGAGAGATGCGCGACGCGTCCGGCGATCACCTCCTCGTCATCGTTGACGACGCCGCCATGCTCGACCCGGTAACCGGCGGCGCCGAGCAGTTCGTCGGCCGCCGCGAAGTTCGTGTCGACGATCTCGTGGCGCGCCACTTCCTGCCCGGTCGAAAGCACCGCCACCGAACGCGCCGCATAGTAGCGCAGGTTCTGCTCGAGGCGCGCGGCCGAGCGCACGATGTCCTCGGCCTGATCCGCCGGCGCGCCGAGCACGCCGAGCACGCCATTGCTGTGGATCGACGCGCCCGACGCGAGCACGACGCCGGGAAAGGCGGCGAGCGCATCGAGCAGCGCCGCCTCGCGCCCGGCGACCGCTTCCAGCGCGACCGCGGCGGAGAGCACGTCGAACACGACATGGTCGCCACGCACGTCGGTCACGAACACTTCGTCCGCCGGCAGCCCCAACACGCGGGCGGCGGCGGCGGCGAGCGCGGTCAAGTCGACGTCGCTCAGGCGGATGCCGACGACCCACAGCTCGGTCTTGGAAAGGAGGTCGAGATCGGTCCGGGTCATGCGAGGCCCCGCTGCGCCATCCATTTCGGCAGCAACGTATCGGCAACCTCACGCTCCACCTCGGGCGCACGAGCCATCAGCAGGTCGGCCATCGACCGGTTGCAGGTGATGTGGCCATAGCTGCCATCGAACACGATCAATTTGTCGGTCTTGCCTTTCTCGCAGGCCATCGCGATCCCTTGCTCCAGGCTGTCGACGACGGTCGCACGGTCCATCAGCAGCGGGTTGGTCGGGTCCTCGCGCCAGAGCTTCGCCTGCTCCTCCCCGACGATGTACATCGGGCTCGTGAAGGGCATCGTGACATAGGGGATGCCGGCGCCGACCCACGCCTGGTTGACGACGATGCCGCGCAAGGCCTTGTGGCGCGAGAAATTGATCGGCGCGCCGGGCACCTGCATGAAGCCGGCGACCACCGGCTTGTCGAGATCGAAGGCATCGGAATGGCTGGTCAGCAACGTGCCGAAGATCAAGCCACCGCCGTGGAGATAATAGCCCCAGCGCCCGCCGTCCCAGATCGCCACGCAATCTTCGATCTTGGCGAACAGGCGCTGCATCCGGCCGTAGGTCTCGAGATGGCCCTTGGTGATGCGACGATCGATCGCATAGAGATCGGTGGTCGCATCGATGCCGATCACGCCCATCGGCGTGGTGCGCAGCACCGAACTGAACGCGTAGCGCTGCTGGATGAAGTCTGAATCGAAGAGCGCGCGCGGGATGATGCTGCCGCTGCGGTTGCCGAACAGGCTGTGATAGACCGAGCGCGTCTCGTAACGCGCATAGGACATGCAGAAGGACTTGAACGATTTGTAGAGCAGGCGGTTGAAATACATCTCCCGCGGATCGTCGTAATAAGCGTGGATGAACTTGCTGCCATCGAAGGCCCGCTTGATCAGATACATCGGCCCGATCGCCGTATCCACTTCGACGCCGGGATCGAACGGACCGAGGCCGTGGACGCTGCCCTCGAAAGCCTCCTCGAAGCCGAAGTGCTCCGCCACCTCGTCCGCCTCGCGGAAGCCGCGATAGATGGCGAGCCGGAGGCTCACCTTGCGGCAGCCGGTCCGCTCGATCACCACCTCGCGGATGGTCTTGACCATCTCGGCATAGGGCCAACCGCCCATCAGCCCGAAACCATGTTCGGACGCGAGGATGTTGACGCTGTCGCCCGGACCGATCTTCGACATGTCGACATTGGCGAGTGACTTGCGCGTCTCGGCGCGCACGCGATCGAGGTCGGCCGGATCACCGGCAGTGATCGCTGGCTCGAACCGCGGGAACAGATCGGTGAGCGGCACCGAGATCATCGAGGAGAGCTGCTCGCCGACATGCGGGCGCAGGCCCGGCCCGTAATCGGACGGCATGAAGGCGGGCGGCAGCAGGGCGGCGCTGGCGGTCATCGCGCATTCTCCGGGAGCGGGGCATATTTGCCGTCGGGATCGAAGGCCTTGCGGTCTTCCTCGATGAAGGCGTCGGGATAGCGGGCGAGCGCTTCGGCGGGCACGTCCCAGAGCGACAGGGTGGAGGGGTACCAGCGGTGCGCCTTGGGCGGCTTCATGTCGCGCCCCGCAGCCTGAAGCAGTCTCAGCGCGGGCGCCACGCAGTAGATGCCGCAACCCGACCGCATGCCGGTCATCGCGCAGACCTCCTCCAGGTCCTTCGCGCCCTTGACCACCGCCGCCGCGATCTCGGACGCCGGAGTCAGCGTGCAGACGCAGACGGAGACGGCGGGATCGATCCCGGCCTTGTCGAGCAGCGCGAGCACTGCGTCCTGCGGCGCCGCCTCGGGACGGACGGTAACGGTCAGCGGTGCTGCCCGCTCCTCCATCCACATGATGTCTTCGGGGCAGCGATCGACGCAGCGGCCGCAGCCGATGCACAGCGCATCGTCGATGATCGGCTTGCGCCCGACCATCTCGATCGCGTTGCTCGGGCAGACGATGTCGCAAAGCCGGCAGCCGATGCACGGCTCCACGGCATAGTCCGCGACCAGTTTGACGACGGCCATGGTCACGCCTCTCCCTTGTTGTTGTCGGTTCTGAGCCCATCGAGCAGGCGCCCGAGCTGCAGCCAGGCGGAATGGATCGAGCGCTCGCCGCCGGGGTTGGCGAACAGCGCGAGCGCCAGACCCCAGATGCCGTGCACGTAGAGCACCGCGACCGCGTGGGGATCGGCATCGGCGCGCACGAACCCGTCACGCCGGCAGATGCCCAGAATATGCTCGACACCGGCGATCAGAAGCGCCGTCAGCCGGGCGACCGGATCCTTCAGCAGGGGATCAGAAGAGCTGACCGCGGCCTGATGCAGCGCCATCTCGCCGCGCAGGCGAGCGCCGTGAGGTGCCTCACCGTGCAGCCCTTCATAATAGCCGATGACGACGTCCAGATGCCGCTTGAGGATCGCCCAGGCGTCCGCCGACGCCGTTTCTGCCGAACAGGCGAGCAAGTCGACATGGATGTCGCGCCCGATCCGCTCCTCGAGCAGTTCGGCTCCGAGCACGGCCTTGTTGGGATAGTGATATTGCGCGAGCGCACGGCTGTAGCCTGCGCGCAGGCTGATCGCCGCAAGCGTCGTCGCCTCATAGCCATCCTGGCCGAACAGCTCGAGCGCGGCGGCGCGGATGCGGGTTCGTGCCACATCGGTCCGCTCCTCCTGGGTCCGCGGCTG
>JAFAZF010000024.1 GCA_019239915.1 Sphingomonadaceae bacterium | reverse complement strand
CCTCAAATCCGACCACCGCATGGACCGCAATTACCTCGCCGGTCGTGCCGGCGACGCTGCCAACGCCGTCCTCGCCGCGGTCGGCTACAACTTCCGCCTGCTGCTCCACTGGCTGGCACTTCTGTGGGCCCGCATCCTGGCAATGATCTTCGCCGACATCGCGATCACACCGGCGCTCAGGATCGCCTGAGATCAATCAGATCACGTTCTTCACGCTCGACTGCGGCGTGCGCTTGCACGGCTGGAGGCGGCGACGGCCGGCCACTATATCGTCGCGTCCAGCGAACTTCACCGGGTCCTCGCCGATTGCTGCGGCAATCGCGTAATAGCACTTTTTGTGCGAATCCTGCTGCACTATTTCTCCGCCATGCTGCCGCGGCCCGACGCCCGCTTCCTGCCCATGCTGAAGAGCGCCCATCACAGGCTCGTCGACGCGCTCCATCTGCGGGACGGCACGGCGGCGCGCCACGAGCTTCACATCGCATTCGATCATTCCCGCCGCTGGATTCGAAAGGTGGAAGTGGACGGGCAGCAGGGAGCCGATCGCTGATCCCGTCCCATCCGCGGCGACATAACCGATATTTCGCGCTTGCGACCGCACCCGCGATCGGCAAATAGGTTACCAATTAGGAGACTGGCGGATCAGGGCCGGACTCGTCGACGCAGCGGCTTGTTCCCGCGCTGCCGGCAAGACGGTTTCGCTCCGATAGGGCAACCGCAACGCATAACTAAGGTGAGCGTGACGCATGTCCGATGAATTCGATCTCGACGCTCTCGCCGAAAGCTTCTTGGAATTCCTCGAAGGCGAATGGCCCAAGGAAAAGGCGATCGCCTACGAGCGCTCGGGCCAAGCCTATGACGCCGGCCTGTGGGCTGCAACGGCCGGCTTGGGCTGGCCGGCGCTGACGGCGCCCGAGGCGAACGGCGGGCTCGGCCTCGGAACGGCCGCGGCGGCCTATCTTCATGCCGCGCTCGGTGCCGCAGCGGCACCGGCACCGCTGCTCGGCACGCTCCTCGCGACGACCATATTCGGTGCTGCCGGAGCCGAGGGCGGACATGAGCTGCTGGCCGCGATCGCCGAAGGATCGCTCCGCGTTGCCGTCGCGGAACCGGGTTCGGCGGCGGTTGAGACCGATGGCAAGACCGTATCGGGTACGGTACGCAATCTGCTTGACGCGCCAGGCGCCGGCCTTTTTCTGCTGCGTGCCTCGCACGCCGGCCGACCCGGCTGGCTCGCGATCGATACCGACGCCGCCGGCGTCTCCGTCGCGCGCCGCGCGCTGGCCGACACCACGCGTTCGCTCGGTGATGTGACGCTCGACAACGTGGCCATCGGCGAAGGGCGGCTGATCCGCCCGGCCGATCCGGCTGCGCTCGACGACCTGCTGACGCGCCGCGCTTGCGTCGCGCTCGCCGCCGATTCGCTGGGCGGCGGCGAGGCCGTGCTGAGGATCACGATCGACTATATGAAGGTCCGCGAACAGTTCGGCCGGCTGATCGGCTCTTTCCAGGCGCTCAAACACCGCGTTGCCGATCATCACGCCGCACTGGTCGGCGCGCGCGAGCTCGTCTTGAACGCGGCGGCGCTTCCCGACGACGCTCCCGATGCACTTCTCGCCGCACTTTCGACTGAGGCGCATGTCACGGCGCTGACCGCGGACATCGCGCGCGACTGCATCCAGCTTCACGGCGGCGTCGGCTTCACCGCCGAATTCTCGCCGCATCTCTATTTGAAGCGCGCCAAGCTCAACGAGGCGCTGTAATCGCGATCCTCGATCGCGTTGCCGACATGCTGGAGGCCGCATGATGACCCAGACGGACACACTTGCTCCGGCGATCGCCGAGCGTAGCTTCGATCCGATCTCCAAGGTCGGCGACGAGCAGGCTTTCCGGCAGGAAATCCGCGACTGGCTGGCCGCCGTGCTCCCGGCCGACTGGCGTCAGCAATGGCAGAAGGTGCGCGAGGCCGACCTGAAAGGAGTGATGAACTGGTGGCTGAACGAGCGACGCAAGGTCGGCCTCGCGACGCCGCACTGGCCGAAGGAATGGGGCGGTCCCGGCCTCCCCTTCTCCTATCAGATCATCGTCTACGAGGAATTCGCGCGCGGCGACGCGCCCGAGCTTGAGACCTTCACCATCTCGCTATTCCACACACCGGCCACCTTGTTCGAGCACGGCACGCAGGATCAGAAGGATCGCTACCTCGGCGGCATCACCCACGGCACCGACGTCTGGTGCCAGGGCTTCTCCGAGCCTGGGGCGGGCTCCGACCTTGCCTCGCTGCGCACGAGCGCCGTGCGCGACGGCGACGACTATGTCGTCAACGGCCAAAAAATCTGGTCCTCGGCCTCGATGCATGCCGACTATTGCCTGCTGCTGGCGCGCACCGATCCCAATGGCAAGCGCAAGCACGACGGCATCTCCTACTTCATCATGGACATGAAGTCCCCGGGCGTCACGGTGCGCCCGATCCGGCAAATCACCGGCGAGAGCGAATTCGCCGAAGTTTTCATGGACGACGTCCGCATTCCGGCGAAGAACCTGATCGGCGCCGAAGGCAATGGTTGGAACATCGCCCAATCGACGCTCTCGACCGAGCGCGGCCTGCTGATTTTCAGCGCCACGGAACGAATCGCTCGCGCGTTCGAGCTCGACGGCATCGAGGCCAAGAACACGTGGATGCGCGATGTCGGGCTACGCCGCGAATATGCCGGCTTCTACGCCGAAATGCAGGCGGTGCGCCTGATGGTGAAGCGTCTGCTGGCGGAACTCGAGGCGAACCCGGACAAGGCCTCGGCCACGCTCCCCACCTTCATCAAATTGAATTGGGGTCCGCTTCTGCAGCGCTACGGCGAGTTCCTCGTCCGCGCCGAAGGGATAGAGGCGCAGAAGTGGGAACCGGCGATCCCGGGCACCGGGCACAGCAGCCGGATGCGCTTCAACGACTTCCTGAAAAGCTACGGCTGGACGATCGCGGGCGGATCGAACGAGATCATGCGCAACATCGTCTCGGAGCGCATCCTGAACCTGCCGCGCGGATAGGCGGCCGAGGCTGAGCGGCAAAGCCGGCCGCCGACGGACGGAGAGGAGCATGTCGTGAACGAGGCTGTTGCCCCCCTGTTCGAGCCCTATGCGCTGCGGGGATTGAAGCTCGCCAACCGCATCGTCATGGCGCCGATGACGCGCGGCTTCTCGCCCAGCGGCGTGCCCGGTGACGACGTTGCCGCCTATTATCGGCGTCGCGCCGAGGGCGGCACCGGGTTGATCATCACCGAAGGCGTCGGCGTCGATCATCCCGCGGCGCTCGGCGGCAGCGGCGTCGACGGCGATAACGTTCCGCACATGTACGGCGGCGACGCGCTTGCCGGGTGGAAGCGGGTCATCGACGCCGTGCATGCCGCCGGCGGCGTGATCATCCCGCAGCTGTGGCACCAGGGCGTGATGCGCGAGACGGGCACGGGCCCGTATCCGGACGCGGCGACGGTCCGCCCGTCTGGTATCTGGGGGCCGCTCGACAAGCAGCGTACCGTGACGGACGGCTACATGGAGACAGTGGCGCGCCAGCCCGGCGAGCCGATGACCGAGTCCGAGGATCGCGGACGTCATCGACGGGTTCGAGCGCAGTGCCGAGGCGGCAATGGACATCGGCTTCGACGGCATCGCGATCCATGGCGCACACGGCTATATGATCGATACCTTCCTGTGGGACGGTACAAACCATCGGAAAGATCGCTGGGGCGGCGATCGTCGTCGCCGGACCAGCTTCGCGGTCGAGATCGTCCGCGCGATCCGCCGCGCGACCGGCGAGGAGCCGGTGATCGATTTCCGCTTCTCGCAGTGGAAGCAGCAGGATATCCGAGCGCTGCTCGCCGCGACGCCGGCCGAGCTCGAGGAGGTGCTGGGCCCCCTGGCCGACGCCGGCGTCGACATCTTCGACGCAAGCCAGCGCTATTTCGACCGCCCGGAGTTCGAGGGCTCGCCGCTCAACCTGGCCGGCTGGGCAAAAAAAAGTCACCGGCAAGCAGTCGCAGACTGTCGGCGGCGTCGGCCTCTCCAACGGCATGTACGATTCGCAGAAGGACGGGAGGTCGGCAGCGGCGCTGATCAACGTCCACAAGGTTGCCGAGCGCCTGGCGCGCGGCGAGTTCGATCTGGTCGGCGTCGGTCGCGCGATCATGCACGATCCGATGTGGACACGCCGTATCCGCGATGGCGAAGAATTGCTCGCGTTCGACGATGCTTCGCGGCTCGAGTTGACCTGATGACGATCCCCCTTCCCGACATCCTGCTCGACCGCGCGCGCAGGATCGCCGACACCCTCCCCGGCCGGGTCGCCCGCGCCAACGAGCGGCGGGATCTCGATCCCGAGGTCGTGGACGCGATCGAGGAAGCCGACCTCTTCCAGCTGTTCCGGCCACGCCGCTTTGGCGGCTTCGAGATGGCGCCGGGGCATTTCTACGACATCGAGAACGCGTTCGCCGAGCGCTGCCTGTCGACGGCGTGGGTCTACGGCGTGCTCAGCATCCAGTCCTTCGTGCTCGCGCTGTTCGGCGAACAGGCGCAGGAGGACGTCTGGGGCGTGGACCCGACCGCACGTGTTTCTTCCTCGTTCAAGCCCGAAGGGAAGATCGCGCCTGTCGAGGGCGGCTATCGCATCGCCGGCCAGTGGACCTTCTCGAGCGGAAGCAGCCACGCTAATTGGGCGTTGGTCGGGGGCTTGATCACGCAGCCGGACGGACCGCCCCAGATGCGGCTCTTCCTCGTGCCCCGCAGCGATTACGAGATCGTCGATATGTGGCGGACCTTCGGTCTGCGCGGCACCGGCAGCAACGATCTCAGGATCGATGGCGCCTTTGTGCCCGAGCATCGCACCTGGCGTCCGACGCCGGGCACGAACGTCTCGACCGATCCGGACATCGCGCCGCTCTATCGCCTGCCCTGGCTGTTCATGTTCCCCTCCTGCATCGCCAATCTCGCGATCGGCGCAGGGCGCGGCGCGGTGAAACGGCTGGCGGCGCATTGCGCGAGCGCGCCGGCACCGGCGGCCGAACAGGTCCGCCTCGCCATCGGCAAGGCATCGCGCAAGATCGAGGCGGCGAATATCCTGCTGCAGGCAAACATCGCGACGATGTTCGCGAAATGCCAGCGCGGCGAAGGCCTCGCCGAGGCCGACGTGCTGCTCTACCGCAGCCAGCTTGCGGCGATGTTGCGCGACATCGCTGCGGAGGTCGACGCCCTCATGCTGCACACTGGCGGCCGCGGCATCAGCGAGACCGGGCCGCTCACCCAGACCTGGCTCGACCTCTCCGCCGCGCGCCACCATCTCGGCAACATGCCGGATGGAACCACCGTCGGGCTGGCCGATGCGATGATCGGAACAGCCTAGCTTGCTAGCGAAGCTGACGGAAGCAGGTGCGGAGCTCGTCGACAAACAGCGCCGGCTGTTCGAACGCCGCGAAATGGCCGCCCTTGGCGACCTCATTCCAGTGGATGATGTTCGAGAACACCCTGTCCGCCCATGACCGCAGCGGCGTCGAGTTTTCCCGGGGAAACTTGGTATATCCCACGGGCAGGTCGATGCGCTTCGGCCGCATCTCGCCGAGGCTCTCCCAATAGAGCCGCGCCGAGGAGGCGCCGCTGTTGGTCAGCCAGTAGAGCATGATGTTGTCCAGCATCTCGTCGAGGCTGAACACCGTTTCCGGATCGCCGCCGCCGTCTGACCATTTGCCCAATTTCTCGTAGATCCAGGCGGCCTGACCGACCGGCGTGTCGGCGAGCGCGTAGCCGAGCGTCTGCGGGCGCGTCGCCTGGATCTGCGCATAGGCCCACTCGGTCCGGGCATAGGCGCGGGCGGCCTTGGCCACGGCCTGCTCCTCGGCGGTCGGACTATCACCGAGATCACGCGGCATCACCGCCAGCAGGTTGAAGTGGAGCCCGACGAGACCCTCCGGCGCCAGCACGCCGAGTTCCGCCGTCACCCCCGAACCCCAGTCGCCACCCTGCGCGACATAGCGGGTATAGCCCAGCCGCCGCATCAGCTCCGCCCAGGCGCGCGCGATCCGCTGCAGCCCCCAGCCGGTCTCGTCGGGCTTGCCCGAAAAACCATAGCCCGGCAGCGACGGGAGCACGACATCGAAGGCATCGCTTGCATCGCCGCCATGTGCGACCGGATCGGTGAGCGGACCGACGACCTTGTGAAACTCGATCACCGAACCCGGCCAGCCATGCGTGAGCAGCAGCGGCAGCGCCTTCGGATATGACGAGCGGACGTGGACGAAATGGATGTCGAGCCCATCGATGTGCGTCTTGAACTGGCCCCAGCCGTTCAGCATCGCCTCGCAGCGGCGCCAGTCATAATCGCGCCGCCAATGATCGACCAGCCGCCGCAGCGAGGCGATCGGCACGCCCTGGCTCCAGTCGCGCACCGTCTCGGCCTCGGGCCAGCGCGCCATACCGAGCCGCCGGGCGAGATCGTCCAGCTCGGACTGCTCGACGCGCAGAACGAAAGGGCGGATCTCGTCGGTCATTCGGTCACTCCGGGGAAGTGTCGGGGCGGTTATCGGCCCGGGCCGCTCACCACCCGATCAATTCGGCGGCCCGCAACCGATGCCGCGAGGGTGCGCCGAGCCACGCCCAGTCCCACATCGCCCGCTTCATATAGATATGGGTATCGTGCTCCCAGGTGAAGCCGATGCCGCCATGCGCCTCGACTGTGTCGCGCGTCACCTGCAGATAGGTGTCGGTGAGGTGCGCCTTGGCCTGCGCGGCGGCGTGGCTCGCCTGTTCCGGGATCTCGCCCCAGGCATGGGCGGCGTACCAGTAGAGTCCGCGCGAGGGCTCGGTCGCCAGCGCCATCTTGACGAGCTGGTAGCGCAGCCCCTGAAATTGGCCGATCTGCACGCCATATTGTTCACGCATCCGCGCGTAATCGACCGACATCTGCACGCAACGCTCGGCGCCCCCGAAAGCATCGGCGGCGAGCAGCACGGCGGCTGCATCGATCAGCCTCGCGGTGGCCGCCTTGCCATCCTCGAGCAATTCCGCTGTCGCGCCCTCGAAGGTTACGGTATCGAGCGGCCGCGTACGGTCGGCGCCGTCGAGGCGCGCGGTGACGATGCCCGCGCCCTTCGCCACGATCGCCAGCCCTTCCGTCACCCCGACCACGATCAGATCCGCCTCGGCGGCGTTGGGGACGAGCGTCTTGACGCCGCTCAGCGGGGCCGCCGCCGACAAGGTCCACTCCTCGGGCAGCCACGCCGCCTTGCCTTCACCGAGCGTGATCGTGCCAAGCAGCTCGCCCGACGCAAGCCTTGGAAGCCACTTCGCCTTCTGCGCCTCGCTGCCGCCGAGCGCGATCGCCACCGTCGCGATCGCATGGCCGAAGAACGGCACCGGCGCGGCAAACGCGCCCAGCGCCTCGGCGACGATCGCGAGATCGATCATCTCCAGCCCGAGCCCGCCATGCTGCTCCGGCACGAAGATCGCCGGCACGCCGAATTCGACAAGCTGTGCCCACAGCGCCGTATCGATCACCGCCTCGCCCGGCGTGTCGAAGAGCTTGTGGACATGCTGCGCATCGCACCGGTCACGCAGCAGCGCCGCCAGCCCGTCGAGTAGCGCGAGCTGGTCTTCGGACAGGAGGAAGTTCATGCCGGCGCCCTCTCCCCGTGGCGATCGCGCGGCAAACCGAGACTCCGCTCCGCGATGATGTTGCGCTGGATGTTCGAGGTGCCGCCGGCGATCGACATCGACAGCGAGATCATGAAGCGCTCGATCCACTTGAGCTTGTCACCGCCCATGTCGACGAAATCGTTCTCGACGATGTCGCGCGCCAGCTTGGCGATGCGCCCGGCGAGTTCGGTCATGTATATCTTCGGCATGGTCGCGAACCAGCCGACCTCGCGCTCGTGGACATCGTGCGAGGTGGCGCGATAGGTCGAATAGGTCAGGCTCATCAGCTCGCCGTTGATCGCCGCCAGCTCTTCGCGGATCTTTGGGTCCGCGATCGCCGGCCGGCCGTCGATCTCGACCTCCTTGGCGAGCTTCACCAGATCGCGAAACATCGACAGGCTCCAGGTCAGCCCGCCGAGGCCCGAGCGCTCGTGTTTGAGCGTCGAGCGGGTGACATTCCAGCCCTTGCCGCGTTCGCCGACCAGCATGTCGACCGGCGTTTCGGCATTGTCGAAGAAAACCTCGTTGAACTCCTTCTGCCGCGTCATCTGGACGAGCGGGCGCACCGTCACGCCCGGCTGGCGGATGCCGACGAGCAGATAGGAGATGCCCTGATGCTTGAGCGCGTCCTGCTCGGTGCGCACCAGGCAGAACATGTGCGTCGCCTTGTGCGTGGGTGGTCCAGATCTTCTGGCCGTTGATGATCCACTTGTCGCCGACGAGCTCAGCCTTGGTACGCAGCGAGGCGAGATCGGAGCCGGCATTGGGCTCCGAGAAGCCTTGCGCCCAGACGATGTCCCCGCGCAGCGTCGCCGCGATGAATTGCTCCTTCTGCGCCCCGGTGCCCCATTCGAGCAGCGTCGGCACGACCAGCTTGCCGCTGCCCGGGACGCGGCCGCTCGGCGCGCGCGCGCGGGTGAACTCTTCGCGGATGATCTCGGCGCGGACGATGTCCGGCTCCTGCTCCGAACCGCCAAGGTGACGCGGCACGCTGCGGTTAAGATAGCCCTTATCGGTGGCAGCGATGACGAAAGCACGCTCATTCTCACGCGACTTGACGGCGCCGTCGGCGGGTGGCCAGTTCGCGTTCAGGAACTCTCTCACCTCCGCGCGGAAGGAATCGAATTCCGGCCCGAAGCCCAGGTCCATCTCCTGATCCTCTAGATGATTTCGCTGATTCTGCATGCAGGAGGCCGGCTGGCCACGCAACTCAAAAGCACCCTCGCCTTCGCGCCGGGCCTTCCCCTAACCCATGTTTGTAGATAAATCCGTCTAGAAACCGAACTCGGCAGGAGGATGTGATGGCGCAGCAAGTGGCGACGGTTCCGGACAACGTCCCGCCCGATCTGGTGGTCGATTTCGACTTCTTCTCGCTTGCCGACAAGGCGGAAGATATTCAGACAGCCTGGGCCGAGCTGCATAAGGGCCCGGACATCGTCTGGACGCCGCATTATGGCGGCTACTGGATTGCGACGCGCGCCGCCGACATCGACGTGATGCAGCTCGACTACGAGCATTTCAGCCACAACGAGTTTGACATCCCGCTAAACCCGGGCCGGGTGAAGTCGATCCCGCTCTCGATGGATCCGCCCGAGCACACCCCCTATCGCAAGCTCCTGATGACCGCGTTCACCCCGCAAAAGGTGCGAGGCTATTCGGACGTGGCGCGCGACACCGCGAAGGCACTGGTCGCCGCGCTCAAGCCGCGCGGCGAGTGCGAGTTCATCGACGAATTCGCCAAGGTGCTGCCGATCAACGTCTTCCTGTCGATGATGGGGCTGCCGCTCGCCGACCGCGAATGGCTGCTGCCGCGCGCCGAGATCGCGGTACGCAGCGCCGACATCGAGCTCAAGAACCGCAACCAGCAGGAGCTGGCGGGCTATCTGATGAGGCATATCCAGCTGCGGCAGGCGACGCCGACCGAGGATCTGCTCAGCTCGATCGTCCATGGCGAGATCGAGGGCCGCAAGCTCAGCCCGTTCGAGATCATGGGCATGTCGCTGCTCGTGCTCGTCGGCGGCCTCGACACGGTCGCCTCGCAGATCGGCTTCGTCGCGCAGTTCCTGGCGCGCCATCCGGGGCATCGCCACGAGCTGGTTGACAATCCGAAGTTGATCCAGGTTGCCTGCGAGGAGTTTCTGCGCCGCTACGGCCTGCCCAACACGGCCCGCGAGCTGACGATGGACTATGAGTATAAAGGCCTTCACTTCAAGAAAGGCGACATGATCCAGATGCCGAAATGCCTCTACGGCCTTGATGATCGGATCAACGAGAAGCCTTTCGACGTGGATTTCCACCGCAAGCCTTCGCAGATCAAGCATGCCGCGTTCGGCGCCGGCCCGCACATCTGCCCCGGCAACGTGCTCGCACGACGCGAGTTGATCATCTTCCTCGAGGAGTGGCTCCCCGAGATACCCGATTTCGAGATCGATCCGGAGCGGCCGACGGTCTACGCCGCCGGCAGCGTCAACGGCGTCGAGAAGCTCTACCTGCGCTGGAAGGTCTGAACGCCGCGCCGCGGCAGGCGGCTCTCATGCCGCCTGCCGCGTGGCGAGGCCGTCCTCATAGGCCGCCTCGGTCAGCGAGCGGACCAGCTCCGCCGTCACGCCCGGCGCGAGCTCGCGCAGCACGAAGGGCGACGACCGATCGGCGCGGTCGAACACCGCAAGATTGGTGATCAGCATGTCCACGACGTTGGTGCCGGTGAGCGGCAGCGTGCAGGCCTTACGGAACTTGGCGCTGCCGTCCTTGGCGGCATGATCCATCAGCACGATGATCTTCCTGACGCCGGCGACGAGATCCATCGCTCCGCCCGGCCCTTTCACCATCTTGCCGGGCACCATCCAGTTGGCGAGGTTGCCGTTCTCGGCGACCTCCATCGCGCCCAGCACCGACAGCTGGATGTGGCCGCCGCGGATCATGCCGAAGCTGTCGGCTGAAGAGCAATAGCTGGTACGCTTGAGCTCGGTGATGGTCTGCTTGCCGGCGTTGATGATGTCGGCGTCGACTTCCGCCTCGGTCGGGAACGGACCGAGGCCGAGCATGCCGTTCTCCGACTGCAATGTCACGTCGATATCCGGCGCGATGTGATTGGCAACGAGCGTCGGGATGCCGATGCCGAGATTGGCGTAGAAGCCGTCCTTGATCTCGGCCGCGGCGCGCGCCGCCATCTGGTCGCGGCTCCAGCCCTTGGGCATGTCGGTCATGTCAGGCGGCCTCCTGCCGGATGGTACGCTGTTCGATGCGCTTCTCGTTGTGCGTGGCAAGGATCAGGCGCTGCACGAACACGCTCGGCGTGTGGATCATATCGGGCTCCAGCTCGCCCGGTCCGACCAGCTCCTCAACCTCGGCGACCGTGACCCTGCCGCAGGTCGCCGCCATCGGATTGAAGTTGCGCGCGGTCTTGCGGAAGACGAGGTTGCCGAACGGATCGGCCTTCCATGCCTTCACGATCGCGAGATCGGCGACGATGCCGCGCTCAAGCACATAGGTCTCACCGTCAAACTCCTTGGTCTCCTTGCCCTCGGCGAGGACCGTCCCAACGCCGGTGCGGGTATAGAAGCCGGGGATGCCCGCCCCCCCTGCCCTCATCCGCTCGGCGAGCGTGCCCTGCGGCGCGAATTCGATCTCGAGCTCGCCGGAAAGATATTGCCGCTCGAACTCCTTGTTCTCGCCGACATAGGAGGAGATCATTTTCCTGATCTGGCGCGTTCGCAGCAGCTTGCCGAGACCGAAATCGTCGACGCCGGCGTTGTTGGAGACGGCGGTGATGCCAGTCACGCCGGACGCCTGGATGCCGTCGATCAGCGTCTCCGGGATACCGCAAAGGCCAAAGCCGCCGGCGACGATGGTCATGCCGTCCACCAACAAGCCCGCGAGCGCGGATGTGGCATCGGGATGGATTTTCTCGGCCATGTCATCCTTTCGCGTCGAGCCGCTGAGCGCTCGCAGAGAGCGGCCTCCCTATAGGCTGGATTTGGCCGCCCTCGAAAGCCGGAATGCGGGGCCGGTCGCCATCGCCATCCGCTCAAACGATCCTCGGTTCACCTTGCTTGAACCTTAACCGGGAGCTATGGCTCTTTACTCGTTCAGGAGCGCGCGGTTTGTCCCAACCTCATTCAGAAGTGGCGCGGATCGCGGATCTTGCTGACGCAGGCGAGCGTATGATCAAGAGACTGCGGCACAAGGCCTTTTTGCCCGAAAGCCGCAAGGGTCTGGCGGTTCGTGTCGGCATCGCCCAGGCGGCGCAATTGCTCGACTGTTCGACAAATCGAATCCGCATGGCCGAGGAGGACGGCCGGCTTCCTTCCCCGCCCGCTTCGGACACCGGGCGCCGCCTCGGCTATACGATCGAGGAACTGCTGCACATGCGCGCGGTGCTCAATGCGTCGCCGCAGCGCGCCGATAACGATCCACCGGCCATCATCGCCGTACAGAACTTCAAGGGCGGCGTCGGCAAGTCGACCGTCACCTGCCATCTTGCCCATTATTTTGCGGTGCAGGGCTATCGCGTGCTAGTCGTGGACTGCGATAGCCAGGCGACCACTACCACGCTGTTCGGCTTCAATCCCCATTTCAACATCGCGCGCGGGCAGACCCTCTATCCCTATCTTTCGATCGATCCGACCCAGGCGGACCTGCTCTACGCGGTGCAGCGCACGCCCTGGCCGAATGTCGACCTCATTCCCTCGAATCTCGAGCTGTTCGACGTCGAATATGAGCTGGCAGCGGCCGGCGCGGACGGCGGCTCAATCCTTGCCACGCGATTTCGCAAGCTCCGGCAGGGGCTTGCCGATCTGGCGCGCTCCTATGACGTCGTGATCCTCGATCCACCGCCGGCGCTTGGCACGATCAGCCTGACCGTGATGCAGGCGGCGAGCGCGCTGCTAGTGCCGCTCGCCGCGACCACCCCTGATTTCTGCTCCACGGTGCAGTTCCTGTCGATGATGGAGCAGGTCTTCGGCCAGCTTGCAGATGCGGGCATCCGCGTCGAATATGATTTCGTCCGCCTGATCTGTTCGAAATTCGACGCCAATGATCCGAGCCACGCGATGCTGCGGCAGATCATGGAAGGAACGTTCGGGCCCGCCCTGTTGCCCGTGCCGATCCTCGAATCGGCTGAAATAAGCCACGCGGCGCTGCGCATGATGACGGTGTACGAACTCCAGCGCCCAATCGGCACGGCACGCACGCACAAGCGCTGCCGCTCCAATCTGGATCAGGCGATGGCGCAGGTCGAGCAGCTGGTACGGCGCGGTTGGGGACAGGTCGCACCGGCGAGCGAGGAGGCAATTGTTCATGCGGCCTGATCTCCTGCAGAAAACGCTGTCCTCCAGCTTTCCGTTCTGGTTATGTTCTTTGGGGGTGAGTCGTGGCGGCTAAGCAGACGGATTATCTCGCGGGTTTGCTTGACGACGAACCGGGGGACCCGGGGTCACGCTCGAGCGCTTCCGCCCAGGACAGTCCCACGAGCGAGCCTTCCCTGCCCCGCTCGCGTTCGGGAGCGACGACGCTGCTGAGCCGCGAAAGCGCGCTTGCCCGGGTCGCATCGGGCGAGGTGCGGCAGGTAACGCAGGTGCTGCTCGATCCCTCACGCGTGCGCATCTGGCTAGGCAATGCGCGTATTTACGGCGATCTCAGCGAGGATAGCTGCCGCGAGCTTATCAGTTCGATCCTTGCCGAGGGCGGCCAGAAAGTGCCGGCGGTCGTCCGCCGCGTCGAGGGCGTGCCGGATATCGATTATGAGGTTATCGCCGGTACGCGGCGCCATTTCGCCGTCTCCTGGTTGCGCAACAATGCCTATCCTGAGATGCGCTTTTTGGCCCAAGTCGCCGATCTCAATGACGAGGCGGCGTTCCGGCTCGCCGATCTGGAGAATCGCGCGCGGCGCGACGTTACCGATCTCGAGCGGGCGCGCAATTATGCGGCCGCGCTCGAGCGCCATTATGGTGCCCACCAGACGCGGATGGCCGAGCGTCTGCGGCTATCGAAAGGCTGGCTTTCCAAATTGCTCAAAGTCGCCGCGATCCCGGACGTAGTGATTTCGGCCTTCGCATCACCCGCAGACGTGCAGCTTAAGCCGGCCTATCCGCTGGCCCAGGCATTGGACAATGATGCGGCGGCGGACGCCATCATTGGCGAAGCAAGGCGCATTGCCGATGAGCAACGGACGCTTCGTGACCGGCGCCAACCACTCATACCCGCACCGGAGGTTCTGCGCCGGCTACTCGCGGCGCCGACCGCACGAAGCTCTGAGGAACGGCCGGAGCTTTTCAGATGGATCACGCCGATGGGTCGTCCGGGCCTGACGGTGTTGTCCGCAAACAGGCAGGGCGTGACGGTGCGCCTTCATGCAGGGTCCGGGGCTAGTCTTGGCCAGCTCGCCGACGTGCTGCGGGAGGCGCTGCGTGATTTGGAGCGCAACGGAATGGGGCTGCAGCGTTGATGTTTCCCCGGGGAAACATCGGTTCGAGCGGCGACGTCGACGACAATGTTTCCCCGGGGAAACACCGCGCATGAGCCGCGGCAACCGTGCATTCATCGACGGTCAGTTCGACCTGTTTCTGCCGTATCTTTCGGATGTGCCACTGCGCATCAGCGCGAGGTCATGGAACGGCCCTTCTTCAGCCTCGCGAAGTCCAAGCGACTGAAACCGATCGATTATTGCTCGCCGGACGGCAAGTCTTGGGTCCATGTCTCGGCTAATCCGGATTATGGTATGGCGACGATCTGGGACGCCGACGTGCTGATTTACTGCGCGAGCATGATCTCGGACATGAAGCGCCGTGGCCACAATGATATACCGCGCACGCTCCATATCATGCCCTATGATCTGCTGCGCGCGATCGGGCGGCCGACAACAGGGCGCGCCTATGAGCTGCTGGGGCAGGCGCTCGACCGACTGCAGTCGACAACCGTCAAAACCAACATCGGCGCCGAGAATCGCCGCGAAGCAACTTTCTCCTGGCTCGACAGCTGGACACAACTCGTCGACGCGAAAACCGAGCGGTCGCGGGGCATGTCGTTGAGCCTTGCCGGCTGGTTCTACGACGGGCTGATGATGGAGGGCGGGGTGCTATCGATCGATCGCGCCTATTTCGACATCACCGGCGGACGCGAGCGCTGGCTCTACAAGGTCGCGCGCAAGCATGCCGGCGGTGCGGGGGAGGGCGGCTTCGCGATCTCGATGCCGACGCTTTTCGAGAAGTCGGGCGCAGAGGGCGAATATCGTCGCTTCAAGTTCGAGCTGATCAAGATCGCCGAGCGCGACCAGCTTCCCGGCTACGCGCTGCGGATCGAGCAGCCCGAAGGCAAACGCGAACCTGCGCTGCGCATGACACGCCGCCGCGGTGAACCGACGTCGCCACCCGCAGCGCGCAAGACCGAGCCACGCCTTTCCATCGAAAAAGCAGAGGAGGCGAAGCCGGTTGAAGCCAATGTCGATGCGTCTTCGCTCATCCGCCGCACGCTGGTCGGCCTCTCGACGCGCGCCACCGCCGGTTTTGTGACCGACGAGACGCTGGAGCTACTCCGCGCCGAGTGCCCGGGTTGGGACTACCAGACGCTTCATCAGCAATTTTGCGAATGGATCGGACGTTCAGCGGAACGAACGCCGGTCAATTATCAGAACGCCTTCATCGGATTCGTCCGAAACCATGACGAACGGCATCGTCACGAACTCGGCCGATGATGTTTCACTGTTCGATGGCGGGGCCTGGCGTTCTCGAAGTGTCGGGTCGGCTTTGAGAGGATGCAGCGTTCACGCGCTGGAAGCGCGTCGCTCGGCCGTCTTTGAACGAGATTTTTCGGCTCCATAGGAGAAGTGATTCAAACGTGACTCTGCGCAGATCTCTTTATCGCAAGGCTCGACGCACCGGGGACGGTTTTCGGATTGTCAGGAACGTCAACACGACACTTCGGGAATGCAGCATCGCTTCTTCGGGAACGAACCTTCGACCCTTCGGGAACGAAGCCGCACTCCGACTCGGCGGTTTGTCGCGAGTCGCGCACATCCATCGGATGCTTAACCTTTTAACCTCCAGTTTAACCTTCTAACGATCTGATCGTCTTGGAGATTTTGAAGTGATAAAAGGAAGGCGGGGCTCATTCACCGTCGTCTGGCGTGCCAACCGAACCGAAGCGCGCATCGAAGGCTGCCATTTCGCGATCGAACGAAGCCAACACTGTGTTGGAAACGACGTCGCTGGCCGTTGTCGTAGCCGTCGGGCGTCCGCGTCGTGCGGTCCGGAAGCCGAGTTGTACCGCCACATCGGGCGCGAGATAAACCTTCCAGCTGCCGCGTCCCGAAACCTCGGCGACGAGCCCGATTCCAGCCGCTCGTTCGAGCAGCTTGCCAGCGCCCGAAATTGTGATTGCCAGCCTCTACGCGACCGCCTTCGGCGAGATCGCCGGCAGTGTGAGAGATAACGCGGCGAGCTTGGGCAACAGGCCGGGACGCCGCAGACCGAGCAGCGCGCGAATAGCGTCGTGGTGAGCGCGCTCTAACCGGTCGAGGAGCTCAAGCCCGTCCGTCGCCGCCGTCATCAGTGCCCGCACCGCTGCCCGAGGCGCATCGATCGGCAGCGCGCCCGCCCTCCGGAAGCTTCGGCCTCCGCCGGTCAGACAGGGCAGACTGCGCCGTGTGAGGCCCGAGGCGCGGAGAAACTGCGGCAGCGTCAACCAGGGCCATATCGTCTCATCAGCGAGCGCATACTGCCGCACCAGCGCGAGCGCGCGCAGGACAAGCGGCAGCGTCTCGTCGATTATGGGCGTGAACGGCAGCTCGTCACGCCAGCGGCCTTGCCCACCTTGTTCAAGTGAGCCACGCCACGCAGGTAGCTGATCGAGCTCGTCAAGATGCGACATTCGTCGCTGCCGGCCGGGGATGGGGACGCCAGTGCCCCAGGAAAATAGGTCGATCTCATCGATCTCGACGGTCTGCAATCGCAGCGCACGGGCATAGCCCGCCCAGGACGCCCGAAGTATCCAGGGCTCCGCCAGAGAACTCACGGAAATCCTCGCATCCAGCCGGGCTATCGCCGCCGCGCAGCGCTCGAGATCGACCGCCAACGTCATCGGTAGCGGACCTGAAGGGACGATCGCCGCCGCACTGACCATGGGCATTTGTAGACCGAATATTGACTTCCGTCTACTTTGTTGGTGTGCTGTTCGCCGGGCTGGCGTAGACTGAATCGAAATCGATAATCGGAGATGATCATGGCAACCAGCCCCGACATCCAGAGGCTTCGTACCGGGCTGCAGCAGACCATTCCGAGAATGCACGAATATGGCGCGCGCCCTCTACGAGCATCTGATGCGGGCCATGGTCGACGACGACGAATTCCTCGCCTTCGCCGTCGAGCGCAACCCGGCGACGCCGCTGCGATTGTTCTTCGTCGTCCACTATCTCCAGCTGAAGCGCCCGGAATGGCCGCTGGCGGGTTATTTCCAGTCGATCGCGCCCGATCCCGCGCCACCGGAGCATGCCTATCCTCACTTCAAGGCCTATTGCCTCGCCCATGCGGCAGAGTTCTCCGCAAGCGGGACGTAGCGGGTGACCTGGCTGGCCGCGAACGCCGCGTCCGATCGGTTCGCGGCCAGCTGCGCGCGCGACTGGTCGATCGCTGCCTCCTGCTCGCGGATGCCCGCGCGGACATTGTCGGCATTGGCTTGGGCGACGTCGATCTGCGCCTGATATTGCGCGGTCTGCGCCTTGTAGTCGCGCGCGTCGATGCGGACGAGCGGCTGGCCGGCCTTCACGTCCTGGTTGTCGGCGACAAACACTTCGTCGACATAGCCCGAGACCTTGGGGCTCGCCGTCACCGCGTCGGCGCGGATATAGGCGTCGTCGGTGCCGGCGAGATATTTGCCGCGCGTTTGATAGTCGACGAACCAGATCAGCGCGGCGATCGCAACCGTCACGACGCCGAGCAGCAGCACCATCCGCGCTCGAGGCGAGAGGCGCTTGCGCGTCTGCGCATCGTCTTCGGTCTCGATGTCGTCGGCCATGCTCGTTCGATCCTGACGCCTACTAGCGGTTCCTGTTCGCACTTGCACAAAAAACCGAGATGTGGCAACCCCTCTTCTTATGGCACCTCATAATGAGCATGCTATGGACTATGATCGCGCGGCCGAGGCGCTTCGCGACTTCTATCTGCGCTCGCATCGCGTGATCGATCGCATCATGATCGCGCAGGGTGCGTCCTTCGCACGCGCGCGGCTGCTGATCTATGTCGCCGAGCAGGGGCCGATCCGCTCGATCGACCTCGCGACCAACTTCGGCTATGCGCCGCGCACCGTCACCGAGGCCGTGGACGGGCTGGAGCGGGACGGCCTCGTCCGCCGCGATCCCGATCCCAACGACCGCCGCGCCAAGCGCATCTCGCTGACCGACGAGGGCGTGCTCGCCGCCGAGAGCGCGGAGCGGTCCCGACGCGGTCATATCGAGCGCGTGTTCAGCGCGCTTTCCGCCGAAGAACGCGAGGAGATGGTTCGGCTCGTCGGCAAGCTCAACGATCGGCTGGTGCAGCTCGGCGGATAGGCGCATGCTGACGCCGTCGACCGAGCCGGCCACGATGCCGGCCGGAGGCGGGAGCGGGAGACAGCCGATGGGTGCCCTGACGGGAAAGGCCGTCGTCGTGACCGGGGCGGGGCGGGGCATCGGCGCGGCGATCGCCGCGCACGCCGCCGCCGCCGGTGCGGCGGTCGTGATCAACGACATCGACGATCACTTGGCGGAAAGGCTCGCGGAAGATTTGCAGGCAACGGGCGCAAACGCGCTCGCGCATGGTGCGGATATTCGTTCGCCCGACGAAGCGGACGCGCTTGTCGACGTCCCTCGTCAGTCCACCGGGAAGAAGGTCACCTCGTCGCGCCGGCTCTTGCCCGGCCCCTGCCAGAAGGCCGACCAGCTCGGGAATTCCGCCGGCAGCGTCGGCGGCACGGTGTCGCGGTTGGGCCAGTCGTAAAAGCCGGGGCCGGCGGGGCGCCGCGTCTGGTCGGCGGCGTACCAGTGGCGCTCCTTGCGACGGACGAAATACCAATTCCCGTCGCGGCGTTCATAGGTGTCGAAATAGCAGATCGCCATGACGATCCAGTCCTCGCCCGATTCATGCTCGGCGCGGCAATAGGTCTGGCCGGTGGCGTGATCGGCATCGACGAAATCGACGCGGTGTCCGCAGATCTGATGCATCGAGCGATAGAAGTTGGTGCAGGCCTTTTCGATGAAGCCCTTGAGCACGGCGCGGCCCTTTCCGTGGCGGCCGCAATCGACATCCTCGATGAACAGGCTCGTCCAGGCATCGAAGTCGCGACTGTCGACGGCGATCGCGTAGCGGATCGGCAACTGCTGGATCGCCTGCATCGATTCGATGCGGTCGATGCGGGCTTCGAGATCGCTGCCGGCCGTCATGCCCTTCTCCTGCGCCTGGTTTTGCCTATTTGGTATGCTCATTCTTTCGGCGCGGAGTCGAGCGGCGCAAATCGAGGCGGCCGCTTTTCGGCATAGGCGCGCAGCCCCTCGGCGAAGTCTGCGCCAGCGACGGCCGCGCGGGTGCCCGCCAGCGCATGGTCGATGCTCGCCGGCATGTCTTCGGTCAGCGCGCGGCGCAGTTGATCCTTGATGAAGCACAGCGAAGCGGGGGCGTTGGTGCGCGCCATTGTCCGCGCATAGTCGGCGACGTGCGCGGGAAAATCCCGGTCTGGCGCAACCATCGTAACGAGGCCAGCGCGCAACGCCTCCTCGGCACCGACCGGGCGCGCCGAAAGCAGCATGTCGGCGGCCAGCCCCCAGCCGGCGATGCGCGGCAGCAGATAGGCGGCGGCCGCCTCCGCGATCAGTCCGCGCGCCGCGAAGCTCCCGATGAATTTGGCCGACTTCGCCGCGAGCCGGATGTCGCAGGCGAGCGCGAGACCGAGCCCGGCACCGGCGGCCGGTCCGTTCACGGCGGCGATCACCGGCTTCGGTATGGCGAGCGGGATGGTGTAGCGTGTCCGGAGCTGCGGCGGCGCATCGGCGAAACGCGCGAAGATGTCCTCGGGTTCGGGCGGGACGGCATCGGAGGGCGCAAGGCCTTTCTCCCGCACCTCGGCCAGCCGCGCCATGCTCGCGCCTGCGCAGAAGCCACGCCCGGCGCCGGTCACCACAATCACGCGCACGTCGGGATCGCTGCCCGCTTCGGCAAAGGCGCGATCGAGCCGCTGGCCCATCTCGCTGTCGACGGCGTTGAGGCGCTCCGGCGCGTTGAGCGTGATCGTCGCGACGCCGTCGTCGCGGCCGACGAGCACCGTGGGCGCTGCCTCGCTCATGCCGAGGACGCGGCCTGCGACGGGTGGGGCCGGGCGAGAAAGGTCTGGCCGGCGAGCGCCAGCAGCGTGCCGTCCTCGGCGAAGAGATCGACCCGGCCATGGCCGATCCCGTCGGCGATGGCGGGGATGGCGATGTCGCAGAGCACCCAGCGCGTCGGGACCAGCCGCACGACGCGCAGCGTATTGTCGAGGCTGCCGGCGCCGCCGCGAAGCCCCACAGCGTTGCTCAGCGTCGAGCCGACGAAATCCGCCATCAGCCCGAGCATGGCGGCGTCGATCTGCCCCAGCTGCGGCCGCATCCAGACGCGGACACGGCTGTCGGCGCTCCGCGGTGCTTTTGAAAAGACGCCGAAGCGGCCGCTGGCAAGGCGGATCTCGACGAGCTGGTGGACGTCCAGCTCAGCCTCGTCATAGGCGCGGACGAGCGTGCACTCCTGGGGCGACGGCACGTCGGGCGTTGGCATCGCCTGCAGATCCGGCGCGCCGGCGGGGCGGCTGCCGCTCGCAGCCAGGCCGCGCAGCACGACGCTCTCGCCGACATGGCCTGTCAACATGAACTGCCGACGCGCCCGCCGGCGATCCGCTCGACCGACAACGCCAGCCGCTCGCCGCGCGGCGTTGCGGCTACGAACTGGACGGTAAGCCAGCGCGGCGGCTCGCCGGAATGCCGCTGGATCGCGCGTGCGGCGAGCGCCATGCCGGAACCACCGAACATGAAAAAGTTGCCCGGGCGACCGGTGGCGAGGCGTGGCGCGATCGTGGCGACGAACGTACCGCCACCGGTCTCCTCCAGCGCGAAGGGATCGTCTTCCGCGATGCCGGGCGCGCCTGCCGCCATTCAGAGCGACTCGCCGCCGTCCGCCGTCAGGTTCTGGCCGGTGATATAGCCGGCGCGGCGCGACGACAGGAAGACGATCGTCTCGCCGACCTCCTCGGGATAGCCGACGCGGCCGAGCGGTACGGTCTTCTTCTTCTCCTCGCGCAGCTGCGGTATCATCTCGAACAGGCGCTCGACGCCGTCGACGCCGATCCAGCCGCAGCGCAGCGTGTTGGCGCGCACGCCGAAGCGGCCCTCCTCCTTGGCGATCACCGCGACCATCCGGTCGACCGCCGCCTTGGCGATAGCGGACGGGCCGCCCCGCACCTCGATCATATCGCCCTGATAGGTGCTGAGCGAGGTGAAACTGCCCTTGCTCCTGCGCAGGTGCGGCAGCGCTGCCTGGGCGAGGTTGATCGCGCCCATCACGTCATATTTCAGCCAGTTCTGCCAGACGCTCTCTTCGGTGCGGCTGAAGAATTCCGGGGTGAACCCGGCGCCGCCGGCGTAGACGACGCTGTGCAGGCCGCCGAACGCCACATCGGCCGCATCGAGCGCCGCGCCGATGGCCGCGCGATCGCTCGAATCAAGCTGGCAGACGGTTGCGCGAACGCCCGTCGCCTCGATCTCGGCCGCCACGCGCTCGGCCGCCTCGCGATCGCTGTTATAGCTGAGCGCGACCGGCACGCCGGCGCGCGCGAACGCCGCACAGATCGCGCTGCCGAGCCCGCCGCTGCCGCCCAGCACGAAAGCGCCGCCGTTGCCGAAATCTTCCATCAAATCCTCTCCGCCCGGGGCCGCTCGTTGACCGGCTTCGACAACATAGTAATAGGATTAGTCATCCTTTGCGGATGCCGATCACGGCGTCAACGTTCAGAACGACAGCGCAGCCGGGAGAGGCGACATGGATGTTCAGGCGTTGATCGACGAGCGCGACATCGTCGCTGTGGGCCTGCGCTATGCGAGCGCCATCGACACCCGCAATCGCGAACGCTTCGTCGGTTGCTTCACTGAAGATGCCGAATACGGGCTCGACGGCAACAGCGTCCGTGGACACGAGAGGATCGGACACACCATTACCCGCGTCGAGCGCCAATTCTCGGCGACGCAGCATGTCACCACCAATTTCGAGGTGACGCTCGATGGGGATCGGGCGACAATGCGGTCCTGCTATTTCGCGACGCATGTCTGGCGCGGGACGTCGCCGATCCGCATCTCGTGATGGGTGGCGTCTACGACGACGCCCTGATCCGCACGCCGCAGGGCTGGCGTCTCTCCCGGCGCGCGCTGACCAACAGTTGGATCACCGGCGATGCCGAGGCGATCGCCGCCATCGGTCTCGGTTATCTTCTCGCCGAACGCAGGCGCTAGGCGCGCAGCTTCCGCGGCGCCCTTGCCGCCGCATGTGCTGCGACCGTGGCCTCGACATGGCCGGCGACGAAATCGATCTGGAGCGCCGTGAGGCGGCGCATGTCGGGGCCGTCGACGGCGGTAGCCGAATAGCCCCGAATGCCGAACACGAGAATGCGGGCGAGATCGACCATCATGGCCGGCGCGACGGCATCACCGCACGCCTCGCCGAGCAGCGCGGCAACGCGGTCGACGAAGCGCTGATATACCTCGCGCACCACGGGAAAGGCGAGATCGTCCATGTCGCGCGCGTCAGGCGTCGAGCGCTGCAGATCGAACACGCCGACCAGCCAGCGCTCGCACACGAAGGCCAGGCGCGTGCGCAGCTCCGCGCGATGCGGCAACCCCGCAGCCAGTTCGATATCCTGCTGCTCGGTCAACACCAGCACAGCGGCGGCGAACACCGCTTCCTTGTTCGGGGAGGCGAGGTACAGACCTTGCCGCGAGACACCGGCTGCGGTCGCGATGTCGCCCATGGTTGTGCGGGTGAGGCCCTGCCCCAGAAAGACCGGACCCGCTGCATCCGCGATCTGCCGTTGCCGTCTTGTCATGGGTTCACCCATCACTTCACCTTGACAGAGAACCGAAGTCTGTCAATTTACAGAAACTAAGAATCTGTCAATTCCAGACAGGGTTTTGAGCCCTGTCGGACAGGCGGATTTCACGGAGAGATCGCCTGGAGTGACAATGATGACTGTGATGCCCAAGCTTGCCGACCTGGTCGATCAGAGCTTCGACCCGTTTGAGGTCGAGAAGCTTTCGACCGGCGATTCACCTGATCCTTATCCGCGCATCCACGAGTTGATGAAGCAGGGCACGGTGATCAAGGGCAGTTATCGCACGCAATTCAGCGATGTGCCTGATGTCCAGATCGGTCACATGGACCAATATATGGTGCTCGGTTACGACACCAATTTGAAGGTGCTGACCAACCCTGAAGTATTCGGCAATCACGGCGCCTTCCAGCATACGCTCGGTAAATCGTTCGGACGCACCGTTACGGTGATGGACGCGCCGGAGCATACCCGCTTTCGCAAGATCTTCCAAAAGGCCTTTTTGCCCAATGTCGTCGCCAAGTGGGGCGAGACCTTCGTTGATCCGGTCGTCAATCGCTTGATGGACGCCTTCATCGATCGCGGCGAGGCCGATCTGATCGAGGAATTCACGCACCATTACCCGTTTCAGGTGATCTACAGCCAGCTCCAGATCGGCCGGGAGCAGACCAAGGTCTTCCACAAGCTGGCGATCGCACAGCTTCTTTCGGCGATCGGCGCGCCGCAGGGCCCGGAAGCGACCGACAAGCTCGGCGACTTCTTCATGGCGCTGCTCGCCCAGCGTCGAGCGGAGCCGGGTAACGACCTGGTCAGCCATCTTGCAACCGTGGAGGCCGATGGCGAGCGCCTGCCGGACGAGGTGCTGATCTCGTTCCTGCGCCAGCTGATGAACGCCGGCGGCGATACCACCTTCCGCGGCACCAGCGTGCTGCTGACCGGTCTGCTTACCCATCCCGAGCAGTGGGAGGCGGTCGCGGCGGATCGCAGCCTGATCCCGCAGGCGATCGAGGAGGCGCTGCGCTGGGAGGGGCCGGTCTCGAACACCGTCCGCTATGTCAGCGAGGATACCGAGCTCGACGGCTTTTTCCTGCCGGAGGGTACGATCCTCAACATGGTGCTGGGCTCGGCCAACCGTGACCCGAGCAAATATCCCGATCCGGATACGTTCAACATTTTCCGCGAGCGCAAGGTACGCAATCTGGCCTTCGCGAACGGCCCGCACGTCTGTATCGGCCAGCATCTCGCGCGGCTCGAAATGACCCGTGCGTTGCATGCCATCCTCGATCACACCCGGAATTTGCGGCTCGATCCGGACAAGCCCGCACCCGACATCCGCGGCCACTTGCTGCGCGTGCCCGATCATATCTACGTCAAGTTCGACAAGGCGTGAGCCGAGAGGACCTAATTCGGTAGGGCGTTTCCATGAAACAGTGGATGTGCGTGCAGTGCGGCTATCTCTACGACCAGGCGGTCGGTGATCCGATGGGCGATATCCCGCCGGGCACGGCCTGGGAGGATATTCCCGACGACTGGAAGTGCCCCGACTGCGGAGCATTGAAAGCCGAGTTCGAGATGGTCGAGATCTGACCATGACGGCCCGGACGACGCTCGTGACGGGATCGCGCTCCGGCATGGGCAAGGCAGTCGCCGAGCTGCTCGCGGCGCGAGGCGAGCGCGTGGTCGGGGCCGATCTCGCCGATGCCGATATCGTCGCCGATCTTGCGAAGCCCGATGGACGCGCTGCCGCGATCGAGGCGGTCGGCGGACTCTGCGCCGATGGACTCGATGCGGTGATCGCCTGCGCCGGCCTCGCAATCCAGGACGGGCCGCTGATGATCGCGGTCAACTATTTCGGTGCGGTCGACCTCATCGCCGGGCTTCACCCGCTGCTCGCGCGTGGCACCGCGCCGCGCGCGGTCGCCATCGTCTCCACGGCCAGCATCCTGCCCAGCGATGCCGGGTTGGTCGAGCTCTGCCTCGCCGGCGACGAGCCCGGCGCGCTTGCCCGCGCGTCCGGCAATCCGCTGAGCTACGCCTCGTCGAAGCTCGCGCTGCTGCGCTGGATCCGGCGGACATCGATCCTGCCGGGCTGGGCGGACGCCGGGGTGCTCCTGAACGGGGTCGCGCCGGGCCTTGTGCTGACGCCGATGACCGCGCCGATCATGGCGACGGCGGAGGGCCGCGCCCAGCTCGCCCGTTCGGCGCCCTATGTGACGCCGAAGCAGGCGGTCGCGGAAGATGTCGCGCTGCTGCTCGCCTTCCTGGCGAGCCCGGACAATCGCTACATGGTCGGGCAGGTGCCGTTCTGCGACGGCGGCAAGGACGTACTGCTACGCGGCGACGATGTGATCATTCCGGCACCGGGCGAATTCTGATCGGCTAGCAGGCTGTTGAAGAGGTCCATCGTTTTGCGATGAAGGGGAGATCGTCGCCGTTACGATATCGGATTTCGCCCTGAAGCGAGCCGTCGGATCGGAGTTCGGCGTCGCCATCGCCGCAGACCTGGTCCATCTCGTCGCTGCCGTCCCACGAGAAGTCGATGCTGGTCGCTTCGGCGCTGCTGGTTTCCCAGATATTCCCTGTGCAAGCGCCGAACGCGAACTCGCCACCGCCATGCTCGAACAGAATATAGGCGGGCTCGACGAGGTCGGGATAATCGGCAGGGTAGCCGGGCATCTCAACGATGCGCCATTTTCCTGCCACGCTCATGCTGGCGCTCCGAGCAGCTTCGGCAATCGGATCAGGTTGTAGGCCGCGGCGGCGAAGGTGAACGACCAGTCGACTTTGGCGAGCCCGCGCAGCTTGGTTCGTCGCAGCCCGGCGACTATCTTGATCCAGCCGAATGCCTCCTCGATCCGCTTGCGAGTTCGGAGGCTGGCAGCATAGCTCGCATGCCGGGTGGTGCGCCGATCGATCGCCGAACGCCTACCGCTGACGTTCTGGGCGACGTGCGGGCGCACATTGAGCGTGCGCAGCTCCTCGACAAAATCGGCGGCATCATAGCCGCGATCGGCGCCGAGCGTGATGGCGCGGGGTCGATCGGCATAAGGCTCGATCATCTCGAGTGCCGCCAACCGCTCGGCATGGCCGGAGACACGCGTAAGCCTCGCATCGACGAGCAACCCTGATCGGTTCTCCATGAGCCCGTGTCCGATGAAGCAGAGCCTGGCTTCCATGCCGGCCCCCTTCCGATAGAGCATGGCGTCGGGATCTGTGGTGCTCGCGTGGGTCGCGTTCGAGCGCTTCTCGCCGCGGAAGCTGGACGAGGTCTTACCCCCACCACCGCCGTCATCGGGTGGACCAGAGGCGCCCTTTGGCCGAAAGCTCTTTATCGACGCCCACGCGTCGATGAGTGTGCCGTCGACGCTGAAATGTTCGGTTGAGAGCAGCCGGCGCACCCGCGGTTGGGCCAGCACCGCCGACAGGAAGCGCGCGGCGATGTCGCCGTCGAGCAGCCGATCGCGGTTCTTCGAGAAGGTCGAGTGATCCCATGCCGGCTCATCGACACCGAGCCCGACGAACCAGCGAAACAGGAGGTCGAACTCCAGCCGCTCCATCAGCTGCCGCTCCGAGCGCACCGAATAGAAAGCCTGCAGCAACATCGCGCGTAGGAGCATCTCTGGCGGAATCGAAGGCCGGCCCATGCCGGAATAGAGCGTCGCGAACTCTCCCGACAATGCATCGAGCGCCTCGTTCACGACCGCTCGAATGGCGCGCAGCGGATGGTCGGCGCGGACCCGCTGCTCGAGGCCGACATAGGAGAATAGCTCACCCGAGCGCCTGTCTGTGCCCCGCATCCAACCCTCTCGCCCACCTGTCAGGCGACGAATGAATCATGTTCGCGGTCGCTACGCCACCGACTTGTTCAACGGCCTGTTAAAGGCTTCGAGCGCGACCTTCCAGTTGCAGTCGATGATCGCCGACTTGCGCCAGTGATAACGCAGGCCGCCAAGATCGTAGGGATCGAGATAGGCCTTGGCGGGCTCGAGATGCTCCTCGAGACTGATGCTGTCCGGATCAAGGTTAATGTAGACCCAGCCGCCCCAGCGGTCGACCTTCACCGGCACGAGATCGAGCACGCCGTCCAGTGTTGCCGCGGGCCACTCGTCGCGATCGACGACGCGATTGTTCTTGCCGTTCAGTTCCCACGACCAGCCATGGAAACGGCACATCAGCCGGGCCGCGTGGCCGCAGCCCTCGGTGATGGTGCGGCCACGATGCGGGCAGACATTGTGGTAGGCCTTGATCTCGTCCGGCGCGACGCGGATTACGATGACCGACTGATCGACGATATCGTAGGTGTAATAGTCTCCGACCTTGGGAATTTCTTCCTCACGGCACGCCATCTGCCAGACGCGCGACCACAGATCCCTCCGCTTCCCGTTTGGCGAACTCCACCGAAATGTAATTTTCCGCGGGGACGATCCCGTCGGCGCTATCGGGCCTGAGGCTGCCGGGCGTGTGGACGTTCATCAGATCCTCTCCATCGGAATTTCTATGTGCCGCCGCCGTCAACTCGCACGAAAGCTTTATATTATGTACCGAAATCCAAACGGGAGTGGCAAGGGGCGGCGCATCCCGCAGGCGCGCGGCGGTCCGCGCCGCTATTCGAGCAACTCGACGATCATCGTGGGCGCAAGCGACTGCAGCCAGCATACGCCTGCCGCGCGCATGTGATTGTACCAATGCTGCTCGGCCCCGTCGCCATCGCCATCGGCGACGAACTCGATCAGCTTGGCATGGCTGCGCAGGCCGAACCGCATCCGCCGGGCCAGCGCCGCCTCGTCCCGTGAGGGCTCGCGGCGCTGCGCGAGCGCCAGGTGCCGCTCGACGATGTTCTGCAGCGAATGAGCCATCATCGTCAGCGTCACATTGCCGCACAGGTCCATCAGGAGGCGGTGGAAATCGGCGATTGCCTGCGAGGCGGCAATGCGGTCGCCGACCAGCCTGAGCTCGCGATCGAGCTGGACACGCAGGATCGCAGCAGCTTCCTTGCCGCCGTGCGTCGCGACCAGCCGCGCCGCCGGCGGTTCGACGATCGTCCGCGCCTCGTAGATATCGCCAAGCGTCGCGCCCTTGCTCTGCAGCGTTACGCCGGCTGCGCGCGCCACCAGATCGAACGTCGGCGCGTTGATCCTGGCACCGCCGCGAGCGCCGCGCGAAACGGTAATCAATCCTTCCGATTCAAGAATCCGGATCGCCTCGCGGATGGTGGGGCGCGAGACCTGATATTCGGCGATGAGATGGGCTTCTGCGGGCAGGCTGTCGCCGTCCTTGAGCGTTCCCCGGATCACCGCGCGGCGGATCTGGTCGGCGACGAGTTCTGCCGCCTTCTGAACGCGGACGCCACCCTCGTTGGGAATGGCAGATACCCTGCTGAGCGCCGACGCTTCTGCCAATGCCTGTCCTCACTCCTCGCAGCGATCGTCGCCGGCGTCTGACGATTTCAACCTATAGCGAATTATGACGGAAGCATAGCTGCGGGTCGCAGCGCCGCCGTCACTTCACCTGCCAGCCTTCGTCGATCGCGGCGAGGCGGGCTCGCCATCGTTCCGGCGGCACCAGTGCGTCGAACGCGGCCGTCAGGCGCGCGATCAGGTCGGTCACCGGTTCCGCGCTGCCGATCAGGCCGGCGCTGTGGCCCGCGCTGTAGACGTCGCGCCATGGCCGGACGCCTTCGGGCATCTCGATACGATGCGCGGGCAGCGCCGCCGGATCGAGCCCGACTGCCACGAGCGAGGCGTGCAGCCAGCTGGCGGCCACCCCGTTCATCGCCGCCGATGCGATGATGCCGTCTACCGAGGCGCCGGCGATCATCGTGCGATGCTCTTCGGCGACGGCGCTCTCCGGCGTCGCGATGAAGCGCGTGCCCATACAGGCAATGTCGCCGCCGAGCGCCAGCGCCGCCGCCATGCCGCTGGCGTCCGCGATGCCGCCGCCGACGATCAGCAGCCCGTCCCAGATGCGGCGCATCGCCGGCACGAAGGCGAACGGGGAGAGAAAGCCGGTATGACCGCCGGCGCCGGCGCATGTCGCCATGAGCCCGTCGACCCCCGCGGCGATCGACTTCTCGGCATGTCGCAGCGTCGTCACGTCCTGGATGATGCGGCCGCCCCACTCGTGCACGCGCCCGACCAGCATTGCCGGATCGCCGATGCTCGAAAGCACGAGCGGGGCGCGAGCGCGCTCCAGCAGCGCGAGCTTCGCCTCGCCATCGGGATCGGTCAGGATGCGGGCGGGCAGGTTGACGATCGGCGGCGCGCCGCCGAGGTCACGCAGCGCATCGAGATAGCGCGCGAACGCGTCGAGGCCGGTGACGCGGCCGCCTTGCCAGCCGCCGATCACGCCTGAGCCGCAGCAGGCCACCGCGAGCGGCACCGATGAGGCGAAGCTCATCGGCGCGCACATCAGCGGGAGGGCGAGTGCCTCGAACAGGTCCGGTCTCCTTTGAAAAAATCGCGGCCCGATATCAGGCCGCTACGAGCTCGTCGCGCTTGAGGATGGCGACGGCTTCGCGTTCGATCGGCTTCTCGGAGGCGGTTTTCGGGATCGCATCGACGGCGTGGACGATCTCGGGCACGTCGTTGCGCTCCAGCACGGTCGCGCACCAGGCGAGCAGGTCGGTCTTGTCGAAGGCGTCGGGATCGACGGGCACGACCATCGCGACCAACGTCTTCTCGCCCGCGACATTGTGCGGCAGCGCGACGCCGAAGACGTAGACATCGTCGACCATTGGCGATCGGCTGATCGTCGATTCGACGAGTGCCGTATTCACGAAGTCGCCGTTGCGACGCACTCCGCCGCCGATCCTGTAGAGGAAGTAGAACCAGCCATCCTCATCGTAACGCACGACGTCGCCGGTGCGATACCAGCCGTCCTTGACCTTGTCGGCGCTTGCCTGGTCGTTGTGGTAATAGCGAACGACGATCGGTTGCCCGTCACGGCGGCGGAAGCGCAGCTCGCCCGGCTCGTTCGATCCAAGCCGCCGATCCGCCTCGTCGAACACCGCCGCTTCCATCGACGGATCGGGTTTGCCCATGCTGCCGACGCGGCCGCCGGGCGGATTGAGCATCGATCCGCCGGCCTCGGTCGCGCCATAGACCTCGCAGATTTCGAGCCCAAACCGCTCACGATAGGCGTTCCACAGGTCCGCCGGCATGCCGGCGCTGATCACGAGGCGGACGGGATTGTCGGCGTCGTCCGGCCTCGGCGGCGCCGCGAACACCTCCGGGATCATGCCGCCGAGCAGCGTGAACATGGTGCAGCCATAGGCGCGGCAGATCTCCCACAGCCGGCTCTTGGTGAACGTGCGGCTGATCACCGTCGGCAGGCCGAGCGCGAGGCCGCCGCGCAGCGTGCCCTGCGCGTTAATGTGCGTGAGTGAGAGGCCGGTGTAGAGCACGTCGCCCGGCCTGGCACCGAGCCATGCGACGGATCCGGCGGTGGCCATAAATTGCCCGTGGGTGTGGACGACCGCCTTCGGGTTGCCGGTCGTGCCGGATGTGTACATCAGATACATCGGCGAGAGCGGATCGATCGCGACCGCCGCGGGCGCGGGACAGCGCAACGCATCCTTGTAGTTGGCGATCTCGATGCCTGCCGCGGGTGCTCGCGCTGTATCACCGAACGCAAGCAGCCAGCCAAGGCTCGCGACTTGCGGCGCAACGGCGGTCAGTGCGTCGAGGCAATAGTCCGCCGCGACGACACCGCGACACTCGGCGTGGTTCAGCATATAGGCGAGCTTGTCGCCCACCGCGCGTGCGTCGATCGGCACCCAGATCAGGCCGAGAATCGCGGCGGCGATCATCGCCTCGACGAACTCGGGATGATTGTTCATCATGATCGCGATGCAGTCGCCGGGCCGCAGCCCGTGTGCCTCGAGCCAGCCGGCGATCGCGTCGGCATTCGCCTGAAGCTGTGCGTAGGTGCGTGTCACGTCGGCGAGCGCGCTGTTTGCGTCGACATGCACGAACGTCAGGATCGGGCGTGCCGCGTCGGCATGCTCGGCCGACTTGGCGGCGACAAGATCGGCGATGCTGTTGTCTGTCGTCATGGGTGCACTCCGCTGATGTCGGTCCGATTCTCGCTCGGCTATCGCCTCGCATCGCCATCGTGGAGAGACGGCCTAGCCGAAAAAACGTATGGCCCACCCCGTCTGCAAGGGTGATGTTGGACGACGTGCTGGTCTGCATCAACGTATCCGGTCTCAAGGCAATGGCCCTGGCCAAGATGGATCGCGCACGCCTCGGGCCTCATAAAGACGACGGGACGCCTCGAAGAACGCCATTTTGACGCGGGATAAGGTCACATTTCGAGGCTTTCGGCCGTTCCGCGGGCCTTTGGCAGGAGGATCGGTTGGATCTGCAGGTCCGTTTTCGATGGATCGGTCGGTCAGACGGGCGCGGCTCGCGCCTCGAGCCACGCTACCCGGGTGAAGTTATAGGCGAGGTTCGCCATGCCGATCTTCACCTTGGCGCGGGCAAGTCCGATGGTGCGCACGAACAGCTTCATGCGGTGCTTCTGGCCAGCGAAGACGTGCTCGACGGCGGAGCGGACTGCCGATCGCGCGGCATTGGCCTTGGCGTGGCTCGCCGACAGCGGGCGCCCCTTCGGCTTGCGATAGTGCACCATGGATATGCGTCCGCGCTTCGTCATCGCCGCCTCGTTCCGGGCGGAGCGGTAGGCCGTGTCCGCCCATACCTTCGACGCGGTGTTCTTCGGATCGAGCAGGTCCTCGAACGGACGGCTATCGTGCGCGGCAGCGCTGGTGACGGCCCATCGTCGGATCAGCCCATGGCGCCGATCGATGCCGGCGTGGTTCTTATAGCCGAACACCGCC
>JAFAZF010000050.1 GCA_019239915.1 Sphingomonadaceae bacterium | reverse complement strand
ATCGGCTGATCGACGAGGCGGAGCCCATGCCGGCGCCGGCATTCGCGACCTAGCGAACGACGATGATCGCGATCCATCCGCTGCACGGCATCGGCGAGGTGATGCCTGGCGACGATCTCGTGTCGCTGCTCAAGGGTGCGCTTGCGTCGGCGGACCTGCTTCCGCTCGCGCCCGGAGACGTGCTCGTCGTCACGCAGAAGATCGTGTCGAAGGCGGAAGGCCGGTTCGTCGATCTGGCCGGCGTGGAACCGCGGGCGGAGGCGGCACGTCTCGCGGCGATCACGCGCAAGCCGCCCAACTTCGTGGAGCAGGTGCTCGCCGAAGCGAGCGCGGTGGTGCGCGCCGCTCCCAATGTGCTGATCACACGCCATCGTCTCGGCCATGTCATGGCCAACAGCGGCATCGATCGTTCGAACATCGGCGAGGGCGACGGCGATCGGGTGCTGCTGCTGCCGGTCGATCCGGACGCATCGGCGGCGCGCATCGGCGACGGCCTCGGCTGTGCGGTGGTGATCTCGGACAGCTTCGGACGGCCGTGGCGCTACGGCGTGACCGGCGTCGCGATCGGCGCGAGCGGCCTCCTCTCGCTGGTCGATCGGCGCGGTGAGCGTGATCGCGACGGCCGCATGCTCGAGGTGACGCAGGTCGCGCTGGCCGATTCGATCGCGTGCGCCGCCGGCCTCGCAACGGGCGAGGGCGCGGAAAGCGTGCCCGCGGTGCTGGTCCGCGGCCTGGTTCTGCCGGAAGGGGCTTCACCGGCAACCGCGCTCGTCCGTCCGCTAGAGGAGGATCTGTTCCGATGAACAGCGTGAGCGGCGGCAAGGTCGTCGTCCTGACCGGCGGTGTCGGCGGCGCCAAGCTCGTGCTCGGCCTCGCCCAGATCCTGCCGCCCGAACAGATCGTCGCGATCGTCAACACCGGCGACGACTTCCGCCATCTCGGCCTGTGGATCTCGCCCGATCTCGATACCTTGCTCTACACGCTCTCGGGCAAGGCCAACGCGACGCAAGGGTGGGGTCGCGAGGGCGAAACCTGGCAGTTCATGAGCGCGCTGCGCTCGCTCGGTGGTGAGGGCTGGTTCCAGCTCGGCGACGGCGATCTCGCGCTGCATGTGCTTCGCACGGCGGCGCTCGCCCAGGGCGAGACGCTGAGCACGATCACGCAGCGCTTCGGCGCGGATTGGAATGTCGGCGTCCGGATGCTGCCGATGAGCGACGATCCGGTCGCGACGCATCTTACGACGGACGAGGGCGATCTGCCCTTCCAGCGCTATTTCGTCGAACGCCGCTGCGTCCCGCGCGTCAGCTCGATCCGCTTCGAAGGTGCGGAGCGCGCGCGGGCGGCGCCGGGCGTCGCCCAGGCGCTTCGCGATACCGGCACGCGGGCGATCCTGATCGCGCCTTCCAATCCTTATCTCAGCGTCGACCCTATCCTCGCCATACCCGAAATCCGCCAGGCGTTGCGCGAAGCCTCGGCACCGATCGTCGCGATCTCGCCGATCGTCGGCGGCAAGGCTGTCAAAGGGCCGACCGCCAAGCTGATGGAAGAGCTCGGCATCGAGGTCTCGCCCGCTGCGGTCGCCGCGCATTATGGCGAGCTGCTCGACGGGATGATCTTCGACAGGCGCGATCCGGTCGGCGAGTCCACCTTGCCGCGCCTCTCGATCGACACGCTGATGGTAACGCTCGAGGATCGCGTCCGCGTCGCCAGCGCCGCGCTCCAGCTCGCCGATCGCCTCGCCGAGTAGCGGGTGGCCACCGCTCCAAGGTTGAAACTTGGTGGGCGATGTGATGTGCGCTCCCCCTGCACGAAGTGGGAGAGGGCGCTTGTCGAAAGTAGCGATTGTCGGCGGTACCGGCGCGTTGGGCAGTGCGATCGCGAAGCGCCTCGCGAACACGGGCCATGACGTCGCGATCGGGTCGCGCTCGGCAGAGTCCGCTGAGCGTGCCGCCCGCGAGCTGAGCGACGGCGTGCGCTTCGGCACCAACGCCCGGGTTGCCGGCGAAGCCGAGTTCGTGATCGTCACGGTGCCTTATACCGCGCACGCGGCGACGCTCGGCGAGATCAAGGATGTCGTGGGTAGCGCGATCGTGGTGGATACCACCGTGCCGCTCGTGCCGCCCAAGGTGATGCGCGTGCAGCTGCCTGCCGCCGGCAGCGCCGCGATGGAGGCGCGTCAGCATCTCGGGTCGGACGCACGGCTCGTCACCGCCTTCCACAATGTCGCCGCGCACCGGCTAGCGCATGACGAGCGCGTCGATTGCGATGTGCTCGTGTTCAGCGACGATCTCGCAGCGCGGGGTGACGTCGTCACGCTCATTCAGAGCATGGGTATGCGGGCGCTCGCCGGCGGCGCATTGGTGAATTCAGCGGCGGCCGAGGCGCTGACCTCGCTGCTGATCTTCATGAACAAGAGCTATGCGGCGGACGGCGCCGGCATCCGCTTCACCGGGCTCACCACCGCGCCGCCCATTCCTTGACCGTACGCGCCCTCATTCCGATCAAGGGGCCCGCCGCGTGCAAGACGCGACTGCGGGGCACGCTCGGCGAAGACGAGCGCGAGGCTCTCGTGGCGGACATGCTGCGGCATGTCGTCGCAATTACAGGAGCGACGCCGGGGATCGACGAGGTGTGTCTCATCGGGCCTTCGCGCCACGGCTCTCCTTCCAGCATCGGCTTGCTCGATGATCCTGGCGCAGGCCTCAACGCCGCGTTGACGGCGGCGGCGCGGGCCTCGCTCGCCGCCGGCGTCGGACGTCTCGTCATGCTATCCGCGGATCTGCCGCTTCTCCGCGTTGACGACGTGGCGGCACTGGCCGCTCCCGACGGCAACGTCGCGATCGCTCCAGACCGGCACGGCACCGGCACCAATGCGCTCGCGCTCGCGGCAGTCAATGCCGCACGCTTCGCGTTCAGCTTCGGTGCCGGCAGTTTCGACCTGCATTGCGCGGAGGCCAAGCGGCTCGGCCTCAGCGTCCGTGTCGTCTGCTCGCCGACCCTCGCGCTCGATGTCGATCTGCCCGAGGATCTCGATGCGCTTGCCGTGGCGAAGCGCACCTAACGGGGTATCAGCCGATCAGCTCAGATGTTCGGCGAAGAACGCCTTTGTCCGGGAATCGGCGAGCTGGGCACCTGCCTCGTCGCGGCGCTTTCCCGCCGTCGTGGCGAAGCCGTGGTCGAGACCCTGATAATCGTAGAGCGTCACCTTGGGATGGCCGTCGAGCCCTTCGTGCATGCGCTTCTGCGCATCCTGCGGAACGAAGTGATCCGCCGTGGGAATATGAAGCAGCAGCGGGTGCGCGATCGCATGCGACTCGCCCAGCAGCTGATCGATGCCGACGCCGTAGTAGCCGACGCTCGCGTTGATGTCGGTACGTGCGGCGGTCATGTAGGCGAGGCGCCCGCCCAGGCAGTAGCCCACCGCGCCGACCTTGCCGCCTCCCGCCTTTTCGCGTGCGGCGTGGATCGTCGCCTCGATGTCGGCGATCCCCTGGTCCTGATCGAACTTGCCCATCATCTTCAGGCTTTTCTGGAAGTCGTCCGGCACGTCGGGATCGGCCTCGAAGCCGGGCTCGATCCGCCAGAAGAGGTCGGGCGCGAGCGCGACATAGCCCTGCTCCGCCCATTGGTCGCACTTGGCGCGGATGCCGGCGTTGACGCCGAATATCTCCTGGATGACGACGATCGCCGCTTTCGCCGGAGCGGCAGGCTCGGCGAGGTAGCCGCGAAAGCTCCCGGTGCCGTCGAGCGTCTTGATGTCGATCGTCTTTCCCATCGCGCGTCTCCAAGCTGCGTTCGCCACCGGCATTCCCGCAGAGGCGACTATCGTGCCGAACGACAGCCGCCAAGCGCCCGAGTGCTGCAATGATGGCGGGACATGACGGGGGCCCGCGCGATCAGTGGCCTCCGCCGCCGGAGAGCTCCTTCACCATCGAGGCGGTGAACTCCTTGGCGTCACCGAACAGCATCTGCGTGTTCTCGTTATAGTAGATGGGGTTGTCGATGCCGGCGAAGCCCGCATGGAGGCTGCGCTTCATGACCATCACCGTCCTGGCCTTGTCGGCCTCGATGATCGGCATGCCGGCGATCGCGCTTTGCGGATCGTCGCGCGCGGACGGGTTCACCGTGTCGTTGGCGCCGATGATCAGCGCGACGTCGGTTTGCGGCAGCTCGGGATTGATGTCCTCGAGCTCGACGAGCTGCTCATAAGGCACGTTGGCTTCGGCAAGCAGCACGTTCATGTGGCCCGGCATACGGCCGGCGACGGGATGGATCGCGAACTTGACGTCGATCTCGCGCTTGGTGAGCGCCTGGTAGAGCTCGCTCACCTTGTGCTGCGCCTGGGCGACCGCCATGCCATAGCCGGGTACGATCACCACCGAGCTTGCATTCTCGAGCGTCATCGCCGCTTCTTCGGGCGAGAGGTGGCGAACCACCCGATCCTCGCCCTTGCCGCCGGCGGCCGTCGCGGCGAGTTGACCGAAGCCGCCGAACAGCACGTTGGTGAAGCTGCGGTTCATCGCGCGGCACATCACGATCGCGAGGATCAGGCCCGAGGCGCCATCCAGCGCGCCAGCGACGATCAAGAGCTTGTTCCCTAACGCGAAACCCATCGCGCTCGCGGCAAGGCCGGCATAGCTGTTCAGGAGCGCGATCACGGTCGGCATGTCGGCGCCGCCGATCGGGATCACGAGCAGCACGCCGAACAGCAACGCCAGCGCGACGAAGATCGGGAAGACCTGTGTCGTTTCAGGTGAAGCGATCAGCAGCCCGGCGCAGACGATCGCGCCTCCGAACACGAGCACGTTCAGAATCTGCTGACCCGGGAACATGATCGGCCGCCCGGTCATCATCTCCTGCAGCTTGGCGAATGCGATCACGCTCGCCGTGCAGGTCAGAAAACCGAGGAGCATCTCGAACATCAGCGCGTACATGACGAAGCTGCCGGACCCGGCAGTCGCCGCATGCTTGTAATATTCCGCGGTGCCGATCAGACCTACCGCGAGTGCGCCGAAGGCGTGACTGATCGCGGTCCGCTGCGGGATCGCGGTCATCGGCATCAGGAACGCCATCGGCGCGCCGACGGCGGCGCCCACCACCATCGCGATCAGGATAAGCTCGTAGCTGACGACCTCGTGTCGGACGAGCGTGCCGATGATGGCGAGCAACATGCCGATCTCGCCGCAGCGCACGCCGCGGCGCGCGGTCGAGGGATGGCTCATCCACATGAGCGCGAGGACGAACAGCCCCGAGGCCACTACGTAGGCGAGCTGGACGATCACTTCGCTCACCTCAATGCCCCTTCCGCTTGAACATCTTGAGCATCCGATCGGTGATCAGGAAGCCCGAGACGAGGTTGATCGTCGCCGCAGTCACCGCGACGAATCCGAGGATCCGTGCGAGCGGAGTCGCGCCCGCCTCTCCGGTGACCGTGATCGCACCGACGATCGCCACCGCCGCGATCGCGTTGGTGAGCGACATCAGCGGCGAGTGCAGCAAGGGCGATACGCGCTTGATCAGCTGAAAGCCGAGGAAGGCCGCCAGCATGAACACCAGCAGATAATCGGTGATCACCGTTCCGTTCGCCATTGCACCCCCCACGCCGGCGCGAGACTATCTGCCCGCACGCTAGCGCAAATTCCCCCGGCGCACGAATCCTGTCTCGCGCGCATCATCCCGCGCTGCCGCAATGCGCGGCGGCCGGCAAGCTTTTCACGCTAGGCCTGCGCGGCGAGCTCCTTGAGCGGCGTCGCCGCGTCGCCGAGCCGCTCGGCCGCGATATTCGCCCCGGCAATGACGAGCGGCCTGCCCTGGACATAATCCTTGGTGGCGTTGACACAGTCGAGCGCGATCAGCTTGCCCTGTTTCAGATAGATCAGTGAGAAGCTCCGCGTCGCCGGATCGCCGCGCAGCACGACCTGATCGTGCCCGATCGAGAGGCCGACGGTCTGCAACCGCAGATCATATTGGTTCGACCAGAACCACGGCACCGCCTCGTAATGAACCGTTTCGCCGAGGATGGTCTTGGCGACCACCGTCGCCTGATCGTTGGCGTTCTGCACCGATTCCAGCCGGATCGGCATGTTCTCGGCGAAGCGATTGGCATGGAGCGCGCAATCGCCGACCGCGAAGATGTCCGGCAGGCTGGTGCGGCAGCTTTCGTCGACCGCGACGCCGTTGCCACCGTCGGCGCCTGCCGCAAGCAACGGCTCGACGGCGGGGATGATGCCGATGCCGACGATCACCATCTCGCACGGCAACACCTCGTCATCCTCGAGCCGGACACCGCAGGCAGCGCCGTCCTTCTCGTCGATGCAGACCACCTTCGCACCGAGCCGAACATCGACGCCGTGCGCGCGGTGCTCGGCTTCGTAGAAGCGCGAGAGCGGCTCGCCGGCGACGCGCGCCAGCACGCGATCGAGCGCCTCGAGCACGGTGACGTGCTTGCCGAGCTTGGTCAGCACCGCCGCCGCCTCGAGTCCGATATAGCCGCCGCCGATCACGACGACCCGGTTCGTGGTGGCGAGCTCGTCCATCATCCGATC
>JAFAZF010000021.1 GCA_019239915.1 Sphingomonadaceae bacterium | reverse complement strand
CCGCGCCAGCTCAAGCCGCTGACGGTTGACTGCGGATCGGGATCACGATGCGGGCCGCGTCAGTTCCCATAGAGCGCGGCAAAAACAATCGCCGGTCGAATTGGTCGAGCGTCTGGCTCATGGCCGCACCTCCTGAGTAGCGGAGCGGGACAGGGACGCGACTGGCAGCACGCGGCTACCATTGGCCCGGCGCCGGCCGCCGGTAGGGTATGAGTACCCATCTTCGTTCCTTGGCGAACGAGTTGGTCAGAGTCAGGGCGAGGATTAAGCCTCTCGCTTCAGCTCGCCAAACGTGGTATCAAAAACCTGTGACGCAATCAACGCCTGATACAAAAAACATGGGCGGCCGTCCCCGCACCGGGATAGGAAAGCCTGTCGTCGTCCGCCTACAGCCCGGGCAGCTCGCGGCGCTCGATTCATGGATCAGTCATCAGCCCGACGATCTAAGCCGCCCTGAGGCGATCAGGATGATCTTGCACAAAGAGCTACGAGCGTGACGGATCGGTGCAGCGCGCGGTTGGAATGAGCGTGGCCAGCCCAAAGCTCCTGCACCCGGTGCCCGAGTCTAGCCTAACCCGCTGCCCATTCTGCGGCTCGAGCGACCTTGGCTTCTACGAGCACCTCTATTCGAAAGACTTCTCCGTCATCTGCCACGATTGCAGCGCGGAAGGGCCGAAGCGATCGGCGCCGAGTGAAGCGGAGCGGCTGTGGAACAGGCGAGTTCGGGTTCCATGACGCGCCCCGCAGGTATGCGCCGCCTTCGTCGGCTCGTGACGATGCGGATGCCGATCTGATGAATAGCGCGCTCGCACTAAGGCGTTACCTGATCAAATGCGGGATCGACCCTGATGGGCCGCCCGAATTGATCACTGCAGTGATGGAGAAAGAGCGCGCCAAGCTTACGGCGAAGTTCAATCAGCAGATGGCGAAGGCGAGGCAGTCGTAGCCATGTCGACGGTTACCTTTATCCTCTCGCCAGCTGTGGTTCGCGCCCGCATAGCCGGGCTGCGCGAGCTGGACCGCGTGGATCGCGACGCCGCATGTGCCGGCGCCGATGAGCTGCGCTGCGATGTGCTCGCGGCAATCGCCCATGGACATACGAGCGACCCGCGGGCACTCGCCCAAGAGGCGCTCCGCACCCTCGACGAAAATATTGGCGGTGGCTGACCCGATGGGACCGAGAATAGACCGGCCGAACGCGGGCGCGTCGTGGTTCGCCGCCGATGATGATCAGCTTCGTGCCCTCGCCAAGGCAGGTGTCTCCAAGCGGCAAATCGCGGCTGCGCTCGGCCGCAGCCAAGGCGCTATCGAGCGCCAGGCAACGAAACTGGGCGCAAGATCGGCGCTACGGCGCTGCGGCTCTCGCGCTGATGAGCAGGGAACAGGCGTAGACAGAGGCGCCGCTACCAGCGCCAGGATCCGCAGTTGAACAACTGCCAGCTCGTTTCCAAGCAAGCCAGCAGAGTTGGGCACCGGTGCCCATCGCTGGGCATCGGGCCGCTGCTCGACAGCCGTAAGACCGATACTCAGGCGACGCTGCTTGAATCGATGGAAACCGAGGCGAAGGTACTGGCCCCCGACAAGGAGTTGCACGCGGCCGCCGAAGGAAAGTTAGTGGCGCTTGAAGAGTGTGCGCGTCAGATGATTTATGCAGCGGAAGTCCACGCAAGTGAGGTCGACAAAATGCTGCGCCGCCCGGGCGCCGTCGAACGGCAGTCACGATAGGAGCTTAGCCGCACACGGATGTTCCGGGCGACGATCTCCATTGGCAGCTTCTGGTTCACCCGCTTTCCCGGCTGAATTACGGAACTGGCGCATTGCTGCCGCGCTGTTTGAGGCCACGATCCCACGACGTGCCGGCTACTCATGGCAGTTCCGCAGAACTGCCATGAGTCCGTGCGCAAGCCTAGCTGTGTCCGGCCCGCCAGGTCGAACCAGCAATTCGGGACTTCGTTTTGCCGACAAACGCGCCCCATGCGTCAAGCAGCTCACGCCGCATCTCTAAAAACGGCGCACGCTTATAGGCGCGCTCTACCTTATCCGAGACGGCATGTGCCAAGGCGGCTTCCGCGACAGCATCGGGTATTTGAGGCATCTGCTCGGCTGCCCAGTCGCGAAAGCTGGAGCGGAAGCCGTGGACCGTGTACGGCAGTTTGGCGTCCCGCATGATTTTGGACAGAGTCATGTCGGAGAGTGACAGCCCGCTTGAACTGGGGAAAATAAAATCGTTGTCCGTAGATGTGCAAAGCTGAGCGGCCCGCGTGAGTACCTCGACGGCGTTATCGCTCAACGTCACGACATGGGCGGTCCTCATCTTCATTAGCTCAGCTGGTCGAACCCAAAGCTTCTTTTCAAGGTCGATGTGCGACCATCGAGCTTTGCGGGTCTCACCCGATCGTGCGGCCGTAAAGATAGTGAACTGTAGCGCGAGACGCCCTACGGTCGCGGACCTTGCGTTCAGATCGGCGACGAAGGATGGAACATCGATGTATGGCATAGCTGGATGGTTTGTGCCCATCTGCTGCTTGGCCAGTCCCATTGTAACCGATTTGCCCGGCGCTTCACTTTCTCGCCAACCTTTTGCTTTCGCATAATTGAGCACCGTGCCAACCCGCTGCCGCAACTTACGAGCGACGCCGGGGATCTCCGTCCAAATTGGCGCAAGCAGATCGCGTATATGATGCGCCTGGACTTGATCCACTCGCAGTTTGCCCAAGGCGGTGAACGCATGGCGCTCGAGTGACGATAAAAAAGCGTCCTGCTGTTTTGGTTGCCACTGGCTTTTCAAATCTGCGTGGCACGCTTTCGCCGCTTCGGCGAAAGTCGGTGTCGGCCTGCGATCCTTATCCCGTTCTGCAATCGGGTCGCGGCGCTGACGTGCCACTTTACGCAGTACTGCTGCCTTTTCCCTCGCCTCTGCGAGCGTGAGATCAGCGACCGACCCCAGGCCAATGTCGCGCCGCCGCTTATCAACCTGCACCCGCAGCATCCAGGATCGAGCCCCAGACTTCTTCACTAGCAGGTATAGCCCCAAGCCATCGGCATGCCGTCCCGGCTTGGCACTTCGAACGCCCGCAACAGTCAGCTTGCCCATGGAGCTCCCTCATTGGCTCCCCCATTTGAACACGGCTACGGGCGAGCGTCAACGAACTTTAGCGGTCGGAACCCGCGCAGGTATCTTTGTTTTTCAACGGTATGACGACTGTCGGCGAACCTCAGCGATCCTCAGTTATTGTGCTGCCGGGCGCGCCAGTTACCCGTGAATGCACGATCCTTTCGAGGATCGACAGGCAAGCCGAGGCGCTGCGAACCGCCGCATCCATCGGGTTGATCATACATGCGGGTTCGCGCACGCACCGGCTCAACATCGGCTGCGCACCGGCTTGTTCAACAATCATCATGCCGGCGGCGCCTATCGGAAGCTCGAGCGAGACGGGCTAGCGATGACGAGAGACCGCGAAGGCTTGTAATCGTGGAGCCTCACTCTCGTGGAAGCGCAAGATGGTGTTGATCGCTTGAAGCGGTGCTCCCTGCTGGCACGGCACCATCACGTCGGCTGACGCGATTCACCATCCGTGCGGGCGGCTTTCCGATATCGGCTGGGCGACTGCTTCATGTGGCGGGTGAAGATCAGCCGAAAAGACGCGATGTCGGTGAAGCCGACGAGTTGGGCGATCTCGCTCACCGGCCTCTGCGTCTCCCTCAGCATGGAGGCGGCCGCATCCATGCGGATCTTCTGCACGAAGGTGCGCGGCGATCCCTCGCCCGCCATGCGAAACCGCCGCAGTAACGTCTGGTGGCTGACACCGAGCGCGGCGGCCATGTCACTGATCCGAAGGCTCCTGGCGAAGCGGTCGCGGATCCACATCCTTGCTTCGGCCAGCAACGGATCCACGGTCGGATCGGTCGCCGCCTCCGATGTCGGCTCTCTCATCGCGAGATTTCGGACCGATTCGACGCCGAAAACATTGGACAACATCATGGTGACAAGCCGGGCGTTCGCGAGATCCGGGCCGCACATGACCAGCTGTCGCGACTGCACGACCGAATTGAGCGTGTCGATCTTCACGGCCGGAAACAGCGTTCTGAAGCTCGTCACGAGGCGGGGATGGACGGCGGCGGCCTGCCCATCGAGCAATCCCGCAGCCGCGAGATGGCAGACGCTCGCGCCGCAGGCACCGATCAGGGCGCCGCCAGAATGTTGCACGTCGAGCCAGCCGTGCAGATCCGCATAGCTGCTGGTGATCGCCGCCACCTCGTCGGGATCGGCGAACTGAAACGAGGGAAGGTAGATCAGGCGCGGCCGGCCGACAGTCTTCAACGACGCGTCGGCCTTCATCGTCCGGCCGCCGGCGAGGACGACCTCCTCGCCCGCCGCAGGAACGATCGCGAGGCTCGTCTGCATCTGGGCATAATCCCCAAGCGCCGGGTTCGCGGCAAAGGGCTCGCCCAGCCGGCTGTGCGCATCGACCATCGCGCCGAGACTGGCGATGAACGTTCTTCGGGATGCCACCACCGCGATGTGGGTCATGCGCTCGCCAACCTTGTCCGGAGTTGCACGGCGTCCGCCGACCGGTCCCCCGAACTTAATGCCGCGCGGGATGTCACATATACCGCTGCTCTGCGGCGATATATCCACTTCTCGCATGTCGGGAGCGGCGTAGTCTGGATGTCGTAAGGAGAGGATCAATGGCGACTCTGATCAAGGAAGCTCCTGCGCGTGAGCAGTTTCCCGAGACGCGCGAGCTCAAGACGCACAACCACCTCATCGGCAATCACGCAGCGCTGAACGAAGCGTGGGAGGAGGACGGCTATTGGTTCTTCCGCGACGTGCTGGACAAGGACGCCGTCGCTCGGCTCCGCCAGTCTTGGATCGACGAACTCGAGAAACAGGAAGTGATCGATCCGGTCGGGGATGTATCGACCGCAAAGAGCGTTCGGTACAACGGCCACAGCCTCGACCACTACCCGTTCCGTATGGAGCCGTTGGCCGAAAAGGCGCCATGGAAGGCGTTCGTGGCCGAGAAGCCGATCCACGATGCCTTCACGAATATCCTGGGCGACGAGCCGTTCTGGGTGCCGGTCGTGGAGTATCGCGCGACGCCGCCGCAGCAGGATCGGTCGAAGCCCCGCATCGATGGAATCCACCAGGACGGACCCTACAGCCCGGGAATTCCCTTCCGCATCTGCTGGATTCCGCTGGCCGAGATCGATGACGAGATCGGCGGCCTGATGCTGGCAGAGGGTATGGCGGCCGAGAAGATCGACTACCTTCCCAAGGAGGAAGGCGGATCGAATGTGTCGATCCCTCTGGACGGGATTCCCGCCGAGCGCTGGCGCCGCGCGACCTATCAGGCGGGCGATGTGCTGCTGATGAACCTGTGGACGCCGCACACCGGCATCGCCAATCGCTCCGACCGCTTCCGCCTGTCGATGGATCACCGCGTCATGGCCAAGCGCGACAAATGCCCGATCGTCGGCCACGTCGAGGAGATCAGCGAGGATCGCGTGATCGTGCGCGACGAAGCCGGCCAGCACACGCTGCGGATCGATCCCGAGACCTACGTCCGCAACACTTTCGGCAAGAAGCTGAACGGGCCGGCGATCACCGACTTCTTCCGGCCCGGCTCCGAAGTCATCATCGCCTATGATGGCGACCGCGCGTCGGTGGTCCGCCCACCGCATTGATGCGATCGCTAGCAGAGGCGGGCCTCGGCTCGCCTTTGCTGGCTTGACTGACGGGAAGCAGCGGGATCCGGAATGATGACGGACAAAGAGGGCCGGCCCGCCGGCAGGGCGGCTCTCGTCTTTGGCGGCGGCGCCGGAGACGGCATGGGCAATGGCAAGGCGACGACGCTGCTGCTCGCGAGGGTGCGCGCGATGTGGCCCCCGAATAGCGTCCTAAAGGAGACGGCATGAACGATGCGGAGGCACTTGTACGCGAACTGTTCGGGCTGGACGCCGACAAGCCGGTGAGCCCCTTCGATCGTGCGCGCAGTGTAGACCATATCCATCCCGACATCGAGTTCAGCCTGTTCGGCATGAGCGGCACCAAGGAGGTCGGTCATGGTCGCGACGCCTATCTCGCCTTTACCACCGGTTGCCGCCAGGCCCTTGCCAATCACAGCGACGAAATCCTGAGCGTCGTCGGCATCGACGAGCAATGTGTGTTCGTCCGCGCGCGCGCCTATCGCAAATCGGCGGCGACCGGCGAGGCGCTCGAATATGAGTGGGCCACCTTGATGCGCGTCGAGGACGGCAAGACCACCTATGTCACCGACATACTGGACCGCGACGCCCAAGCGTTTTGGGGCCGCATCGCGGGTTGAGCCAGAGCGCTGATCGACGGCCGCGACGCACTCACCTGCGCCGAGCCGGACGCGATTGGGGTCGCCAAGCAGGCCGCCTTCAGCACGGCGGCGTCGCGGTCGCCGAGGCTGGCCCCGACCCGACCGCCGCCGATCAAGCTCCTGCCTTAGCATAGATTATCGGCAAGTGGCCCGCACCGGGATATCGCTCCCCGAAAGTCGCGGAGGAATGTTTCCATAGCGGCGGCATAGGAGAAGGGCGATGGCCGAGCAGGCGAAGACCGATACGGCGCTGCTCATCATCGACATGATCAACGAGCTCGAGTTCGAGCATGCGCGCGCGATGACGCCTTCGGTCGAGGCGGCGGCGGACGTCATCCTGGGCCTTCGCGACGCGGCGGATACCGCAGGCGTGCCGGTGATCTACGTCAACGATAATTACGGCAAGTGGCACCTCGACCGGACGGGAATCCTCGATCACGTCCGCGGCAAGAGCGGCGCTCCGATCGCCGAGCGCATGATGCCGCGCGACACCGATTATTTCGTGATCAAGCCGCACGTCTCCGGCTTCTACGCGACCAACCTCCAGGCGCTGCTACCACGCATCGGCGTCAGCCGGCTGATCCTCAGCGGCATCGCGGCCGACATCTGCGTGCTGTTCACCGCCGCCGACGCACACATGCGCGAATACAAGATGTGGGTTCCTGCGGACGCGGTCGCGAGCAGCGAGAAGGAGCACCGCAAATGGTCGCTCGAGATCATGGAGAAGAGCATGGCCGCCGATACGCGGCCGACCCACGAACTGTCGCTGGACGAATGGCTCCGCAACCGCGGCTGATCGCGCAGGCGCTCCCGTCGTGCGACCGATCTACACGTGCGCCGAGGAACCCATGCCGCACCTACCGCGTTCGGAACAGGACAGGAACATAGGTGAGCGACCATGACCGAACGTCTCCACAATCCTAAGCTCGACGAGCACCCTGCCTCCAATGCCGAGAAGGATCCCGACGCTTGGGTGTCTGGCGACGAGCCGATGACGGGAGCGCAGGCGTCCTACCTCACCACGCTCTGCGAGGAGGCGAAGACGGAAGCGCCGGCCGCCGACCTGACCAAGGCCGAGGCCTCCAAGATGATCGATGCGCTCAAGGCCGAGCTCGATCGCTGACATCGCCGAATCCGCGGCGGGACTCGGCCCGGGCATGGCGCCGATGGAGGCGCGGCTCGTCGCCGAGCTTCCGGAAAGCCCGGGCTGGCAGTTCGAACCAAAATGGGATGGCTTCCGCTGCCTCGCCTTCTGTACCGGCAACGACGTCGCGCTTTCGTCAAAATCGGGCAAGCCGCTGGGGCGCTACTTCCCGGAGATCGTCGATCGCCTGGGCGCCGCCGATCTGCGCGACGCAATCCTCGACGGCGAACTGATCCTCCCGATCGGCAGCCGCCTCTCCTTCGGCGCGCTGCAGGCGCGGCTGCATCCCGCCGAGAGTCGCATCCGCAAACTCGCGCGCGAGACGCCGGCGCAGCTCATGCTGTTCGACTGCCTGCAGAACGGCGGCGAACCGCTGATCGAGCGCCCGCTGCGCGAGCGTCGCGCGCATCTGGAGCGGCTTCACGCCGCGATCGGCGACGCCGCCATCCTGCTCTCGCCGAAGACTGACGACGGTGCCGTGGCGCGCGTCTGGTTGGCGCGAATGGGCGACGCGCTCGACGGCATCGTCGCCAAGCGTCTCGACGGGCGCTACGAGCCCGGCGAGCGGGCGATGCTCAAGATCAAGCAACTGCGCAGCGCCGACTGCGTGGTCGGCGGCTTCCGCTACGACCGCGCGGGCACGCGCGTCGCCTCGCTGCTGCTCGGGCTCTACGACGATGCCGCCAAGCTCGATCATGTCGGCTTCACCTCGGCGCTCGCCAACGAGGACAAGCGGGCGCTGACCGCGCGGCTGGAAGCGTTGATCGAACCACCGGGCTTCACCGGCAAGGCGCCGGGCGGCCCAAGCCGCTGGACGACCGAGCGATCGGCGGACTGGCAGCCGCTCCGCCCCGAGCTCGTCGTCGAAGTCCGCTACGATCAGATCACCGATGATCGCTTCCGCCACGGCACGCGATTGCTGCGCTGGCGACCGGACAAGGCGCCGCGCCAATGCCGCATGGAACAGCTCGCGCCGCCGCTCCGTCCTTCGGAGATTGACGAGATCGTCTGAGCGCGACCGCTCGAAAGGTGCCCCGCCGGCTGCAAGGGGGGGTGTGTTAACCGGCGGGGCGAGGAGCGCAGGGGCTGTGAGCATATGGCTGCTGCCCACCGCGAACATGTGCGCCCATTCGCCGCGAGTCGCCTTTACATAAGTGATCGCATCCCGTGCCGCGCGACGAGGCTGCCGGGTCTAGGCGGCGACGGCGATCGCGTTCGTCGCGACATAGCCGGCATCGACGCTGCCGGTCATCGCCGGTGTCTGTTGCGCCAGCTGCGCGGCGCTGTTGTCGCCGAACACCAAATCGGTGTCGAGGCTGACCCGCGCGAAATTGGTGACGCTCTCGGAATAGCCGCTCGCATCATTGTATACCGCGGAACAGATCGCCGCCGGCATCGCCAGCTGCGAGGTGAGCACGGCATTTCGCCCCGCGCTCGCAGCCGAGAGACTCTCATAGATCTCGAAATGCTGGTGCGGATAGCGGCCGGAATAGCAGGCCGGGAAGATGGTGACGAACGTTACCTGGCCATTGCCGTCGGTGACCTGCACGCCACGCAGATAACTTTCGGACGGCGCGCCATAAAGCGAGTAGTTCCCGCTGCGGTCGCATTGCCAGAAGTAGATCGCGTAGCCGGCAAGCGGCGTGCAGCCATCGGATGCGTTCACGAGCGTGAGTGTCAGCGTCACCTGCACGCCGGGCGCGGTGGTGGTAGAGCTGATGAAACTCGAACGGATGTCGCTGCGCACGATGCCGCTCGCGGTGAGCACGTTCGAGGTCGCGCCGCTCGACGTGTTGGTGCCGTCGGCCGGATAGGGTCCGGCCGTCTCGCTAGGATCGGCGATGCAGCTCGCGCCGCTCGATGTGCTGCCGCTTGTGCTTCCCGAGCTCGTGCTGGTGCTGCCGCTCGATGCCGTGGTCGTCGTCGTGGTGCCGCTGGTGGAAGACGACGATGCACTCTCGTTCGCGCCGCCGCCGCAGCCCGCCAGCGCGAACGCCGCACCGGTGCCGGCCAGCCAGGCAAGCGCCCGGCGCCGCTCGATCCTGCGGCCGATGATCTCGAGGTCGTGAACGAGACCATGATCATGGTCATCGATGCTGCTCATCCTGATTTCCTCCTGCTCGATGCAGGAGAGTCCGCGCGCCGATTTGCGCGCGCATGTCGGCATATAGCGCCGCTCCTCTCAGCCCTTGGTGACGACCGGCACGAACATATAGCCTTCGTTGCGCACCGTGCGGATCAGATCGGCGCCGCTTTCGTGGCGCGCGAGCTTGCGCCGCAGGCGGCTGACCTGCACGTCGATCGCGCGGTCGTAGAGCTCGCTCTCCTGTCCCGCGGCGTAATCGAGCAGCTGATCGCGCGTCAGCACGCGGCGCGGATGCTGGACGAACGCGCGGATCAGGCGAAACTCGCTGTCCGAGAGCGGCGCCAGCTCGCCCCCGGGATCGACCAGCGTGCGACCGATCAGATCGATCGACCACCCCGCAAACAGCCATAGCCCCTCGCGAGGCGCGTCATCGGCGGGCGCGGGCGCGGCACCGGTCTCGGCCGCATGCGCCTCGCGCCGGCGGAGCACGGTACGGATTCGCGCCAGCAGCTCGCGCGGGTTGCAGGGCTTCGCGAGATAATCTTCGGCGCCAAGCTCGAGCCCGACGATTCGGTCGATATCGGTGCCCACAGCGGAAAGCATGATCACCGGCGGGCCGCCATTGCGCAGGAGTTGGCGGAGCGCCGAGAGCCCGTCCTCCCCCGGCATCATCACGTCGAGCACGATCAGATCGTAGCGCCCGCGTGCCAGCATGCCGCGCATCTCGGCCGGGTTTCCGGCAGTCTCGGTCCGGTAGCCATGCTTGTCGAGGAACGAGGAGATGAGCGTACGGATGCCGGCATCGTCGTCGACGATCAGGATGCGCGTGGCGAGGTCCATATGGAGCAGATTGGCGTGCATGGCCGCCCGATGCCAGCCGAACTTTGCCGGCGGATCGCAGCATCTCCGTGGCCCGCAACGCGTCGCAACCCGCTGCAACCTGGCGACATATCGGCGACATGCCAGCGGCGGACGGTTCCGCGATGTCCCATCAGCCAGATGCCGGTTGCGATGCGTGGTCGCATGCGCGCGCATCGCATAGACTGGCGCGATGACCATCCTCACCCGCGCCGAGCGGCTGCGCGAGCCGCCGATCCTGCTGCAGATCCTCGTCCTGCTCGTCGGCGGCCTGATCGTCGCGCAACTCGTCACCCTGCTGCTGACGCTGGTGTTCCCGCCGGCGCCACCGGCGCAGCACAGCCTCGACGACATCGCGGCGGCGCTGCGCGGCGAGACGCACACCGAGCGGACCGGCGGCAAGCTCGCGCGCGCGACGCAGTCAGGTCCACCGGATGTCGGCGGCCCCGGCTGGCTGACGCTCGATCCACCGCGGCACACGCTCGCCGCACTGCTCGGAGCCGGCGACGGCGACGTGCGGCTGGCCTTCTACTCGCCGTTACCATTTGCTGGGATCACCGCGCCGCCGACGCGTCCGCCGATCCCGGTCCATCCTGCGAGCTTCATGGCGCCGCGATCGCGGCCACGGCTCACGATCGCCGGCCTCCTGCCGGTCGGCTTGCTGCTCGCCGATCAGCCCGCGCCACCGGGCGGCGGACTCGGCGGTGGCTTCGGCGGCGGCTTTCCCGGCAGTGCCGGCCGCTTCCCGAGCGGCGACGGCTTCCCCGGAGAGCGTTCCGATCGCGGCCATCCAGGCGGCGGGCCGGGCCGCAGACCGGACGGCAGCCAGCCGCACGCGGAGGACACTCTGCGGCAGGATCAGCGATCCCCGGCACCGCCGCCCTCGTCGGCCGATCTCGACCGCCAACCCACCGCACCGTCGCGCGAGGATTCCCGCCCCGCGTTTAGACCCGAGGCTGACCATGCTCATGTCGGCCCGGAGACGCCGCTGCGGCTGACGCTCCCCTCCGAGCCGCCGCGGGAAGTGAGCCCGGCGCCGGAGAGCGAAGCGCCTGTCGCCGCCGAGCCGCCCGTCGCGAGCCGCGCGACACCCCCGCGCGAAACCGCGACAGCCGCACCGCAGTTCGCTTCGCAAATCGCTCCAGCCACGACAGATACAGGGGCGCTCTTTCACACCGCACCCGCCGCTACGCCTGCACGCGACGCGACCGCCCGCCCGCTTCCAATCGCGCCGCGCCCGCGCGCGCTGTTCGGACTGGCCCCGGCGCCGTTCGTCGAGGGCGATTTCGTTGCGGCGCTCCGACGGCCGGACGGCCGCTGGATCGTGGTGCAGCCGGCACCTCAGAGTTTCCCGAACGCGTGGCAGCAGCGCGTCATCCTGTGGTTCGTGATCGCCTTCGCGATCGTTGCGCCGCTTGGCTGGCTGTTCGCGCGGCACATCGTACGCCCGCTTGCGCGTTTCACCGACGCCGCCGAACAGCTTGGACGCGATCCGTCGGCGGCGCTCGTCGCGCTCGAAGGGCCAGCCGAGATCGGCCGCGCCGCGCATGCTTTCAACGTCATGCTGAACCGGCTGCGCAGCTTCGTCGACGATCGCACCGCGATGGTCGGCGCGATCAGCCACGATCTGCGGACACCGCTCACCCGGCTGCGCTTCCGCATCGAGGAGGTCGACGACGAGGATGTCCGCGACGGCATGACGCAGGAGGTGGAGGAGATGGAGGCGATGATCACCTCGGTGCTCAGCTTTATCCGCGACGCCTCGACGCCGGGCGCGCGCGAGCGGCTCGATCTCGGCCTTCTTATCGAGGATGTCGCCGAGGATGCGTCGATGGTCGGCGGCGACGTCACCGTCGAACGCGGGGGCAGCGCGCCGGTCGAGGTCGACGTGCTCGGCATGCGCCGCCTGCTCGCCAACTTGATCGAGAATGCGGTGAAATATGGCGACCGCGCCCGGATCCGGCTCAGCGTCGATGAGGACGACGCCGTCGCGGCGGTGATCGACGATGGTCCGGGCATTCCGGAAGCCGAGCTCGAGCGTGCGTTCGAGCCCTTCTATCGCGCATCGAACGCGGCGGCATCGGGCAAGACCGGAACCGGTCTCGGCCTCGCCGTCTGCCGATCAATCGCCCGCGCGCATGGCGGTGACGTCCGCCTCGTCCGCCGCGCCGACGGCTTCACCGCCGAGTTGCGGCTGCCGCTCGCTTATGATGCGCGGATCGCGGCCTAGCTATGCGCGGCTCAGCGCGTCGCCATCCATAGTGCCAGCATGAACGCGTCTCGACCGAGCACGCAGATGATCAGGATGGCGAGCCCGATCGCGCCGGCGGCGCTCGCCCACAGAATGGCCTGAACGAAGCGATCGCTCGCGGCCTGCGATCTGG
>JAFAZF010000003.1 GCA_019239915.1 Sphingomonadaceae bacterium | reverse complement strand
TGGACATGCCATAGGGGTTGATCGGCACCGTGGCCATGTCCTCGCGGACCGGGCTGGTCGCCGGCGTGCCGTAGGTCGCGGCAGTCGACGAGAAGATGAAGTGCTTCACGCCGCCCGTCACCGCCGCCTCGATCAGCGCGCGGGAGGTTGCGGTATTGTTGCGATAATATTTGAGCGGGTCGCTCACCGATTCGGGCACCACCACCGAGCCGGCGAAATGCATGATCGCGCCGATGCCGTGCTCTGCGATCGTGCGGCCGACCAGCGCCATGTCGGCGACGTCGCCTTCCACGAAGCGCGCCCGCGGATCGACCGCCCAGCGGAACCCGGTGACGAGATTGTCGAGCACGACGACCGGCCAGCCCGCATCGGCAAGCGCGAGCACGGCATGGCTGCCGATATAGCCCGCGCCGCCCGTCACCAGCACCGGCAACTTGTGGTTTCCGCCCATCGCCTGCTCCCGCCAAGATCATGCAGCGCGGCATCGCTACCGCAGCATGATTATTGATGGAGGTGCGAAGGGCTGATGAAAAGAGGGAAAAGAACGCGCGGCGCGATCAGGCCTTTTCGAGCGTGCACTGCAGCGGATGCTGGTTCTGGCGCGCGAAATCGACGACCTGGCTGACCTTCGTCTCGGCGACCTCGTAGCTGAAGATGCCGCAGACGCCGACGCCCTTCTGGTGGACGTGGAGCATCACGCGAGTCGCATCCTCAATGCTCATCCGGAAGAAGCGCTGCAGGCAGAGCACGACGAATTCCATCGGCGTGTAGTCGTCGTTGAGCATCAGCACCTTGTAGGGCGAAGGCTGTTTGGTGCGGGTGCGCGTCCGCGTCGCGACGCCGAGCCCGGTGCCGCCGTCGCCCTCATCCTTCTGGCCGGCCATCATGGCGGGCATGTGCCGGTCGGCGGAATGCTCCGCCATCTTCGCTCGCGTTCGGTTCGTCATGTGCAGGCGCAGAATATGGCATCGCGCGGTTCGCAGGCAAGGGGCCGGAACGGCGAACGGCCGGGCGTTTCCGCCCGGCCGTCGCTTGCCCCATGGTCGCGGCGCGAAGCCGCGACGCTCTCGCTTAGAGAGTAGCCGACTTCACTTTCTCGGCGGCAACCGCGAAGCGGCTCGACAGCGGCTGCATCACGTCACCGGCGAGCTTCACGAACGCCTCGGTGAGCTTCGAGCTCTCGGCGACCAGCGCGTCGAACGACGACTTGGCATAGTCGTTCTGGAGCTGGAGCAGCTCGGTCGGCGACTTCACGGACGCGAAGCTCTTGAACGCGCCGGTGGCCTTCTCGAAGCTGGCCTTGCCATAAGCGGCATATTCCGCGCCGATCTCCTCGGCGCCCTTCATCGCGATCTTGCCGGAAGCGACGATCGCCTCGACATTGCCCTTGGTCAGGTCGCTGACGTCCTCGACGAGCTTGGCGCTCTTCTCGGCAGCGGCCTTGGCACGGGCATTGAACTCACCGAACACGGCCTGAGCCTTCTCGGTCGTCGCGGCGAACGCGCTGGTATCGGTCATGATCGACAATCCTTTCTTGAGCATCTCTACATCGACAGGCGCCGCGGGTGCGGGCGCTGCCGTTTCGGTTGTTTGGGTCGCTTCGTTGACGACGGGCTGAGCGACGACCTGCGGCTCCGGCGTGAACGCCACATCGAGCGCGGGCAGCGGATCGGCCATCGCGGCTTCCGCAATCACCGCGGTCGGCACGCTTACCGGCGGAACGGCCTTTGCGGGCTCGCTCGCCTTGATCCTGGACGCGATCTTTTCAGCCGGCTTGGCCGACGTCTTTCCGCTGGGTATTTCCGCCATCGCAGCCTCTCGCAATCGATTGCTGCGACGCACAATACCGGAACAGCGATCGATTTCAAGTGTTTTGTGCGTTGCAACATGCATCTTTTCGCGGGGGCGGTTGCGTCATGTGCAGCTGCTCAGCGTGTGCGGACATAGCTGCCGGGCGCATCCTCCAGCGACGGCAGCTTGCCCTCACCGGGAATGCGCGCACCCTTTGCCGGCACCCGCTGCTTCGACAGCGTGGTCAGCCATTGCGCCCAATCCGGCCACCAGCTGCCCTTGGTCTCCTGCGCGCCAGCGATGAAACCGGCGAGATCGGGCGCAGGATGGTCGTTGGTCCAATACTGGTATTTGCCGCTCGACGGCGGATTGACCACGCCCGCGGTATGCCCGGAGCCGGCGAGCACGAAGCGGATCGGCCCGACGAAGTGATCGGTGATCTTCCACACGCTTTCCGGCGGCGCGATGTGATCCTCGCGACCGGCTTGGACATAGGCCGGCGTCTCGACCTTGCCGAGATCGAGCGGAACGCCGTCGACGCTGAGCGCGCCCGGCACGACAAGCTTGTTGTCGCGATAGAAGTCGCGGAGATAGGCGCCGTGCCAGCGTGACGGCAGGTTGGTCGTATCGCCGTTCCAGTGGAGCAGGTCGAACGCCTTATAGTCGTTGCCAAGCAGGTAATTGTCGACGACGTAGTTCCAGATAAGATCGCGCCCGCGCAACAGGTTGAAGGTCGCGGCCATGTAGCGGCCGTCGAGAAAGCTGCCGTCCGAAACCGCGCCGAGCATCGCCAGCTGCGGATCGTCGATGAAGAGCTTGAGTTCGCCTGCCTGGCTGAAATCGACCTGCGCGGTGAAGAAGGTCGCGCTCGCCACCTTCTCGGGCTCGCCCGTGGCGGCGAGATAGGCGAGCGTCGCGGCGAGCGTCGTGCCCGCCACGCAATAGCCGATCGCGTGTACCGAAGGCACGCCGAGCAGATCGCGAACCGCGTCGATCGCGTCGACCTGGCCGCGCACGACATAATCGTCGAACGTCGTCTCGGCGAGACTGTCGTCGGCCGACTTCCACGAAACGATGAACACGCTGATGCCGCGATCGAGCGCATAGCGCACGAAGCTCTTCTCGGGCGTGAGGTCGAGCACGTAGAAGCGGTTGATCCAGGCCGGGAAGATCACCAGCGGCGTCTCCAGCACCTCCTCGGTGGTCGGCGCATAGTGGATGAGCTGGTAGAGCGGCGTCTCGCGGATCACCTTGCCCGGCGTCGTCGCGATGTTACGGCCGAGTTCGAACGCGCCTTCGGGAACATGGCTGAGCTGGCCGCGCTGGAGATCGCGCAGCAGATGCTCCATGCCGCGGATCAGGCTCGCGCCCTTGGTCTCGACGATCCGCTCGAGCACCTGCGGGTTGGTCAGCAGGAAGTTGGAGGGGGATGCCGCCTCGACGAAGGCGCGCGTCGCGAAGCGCAGCTGCTCGCGCTGCTTGGCATCGAGCGCGAGCGTGTCGATCGAGGCGAGCAGATGCTCAGCGACGAGCAGATAGGTCTGCCGCATCAGATCGAAGATCGGCAGGCTCCATTGCGGCGCCGCGAACCGCCGATCCTTCTCGGCGAGCGCGGCGGTCTTCGGCGGCGGCACGCTGCCGGGAGTGAGGAAATGCTGCCAGAGCGACAGCCCCTGCGCGAAGAGCTCGGCCTGGGCCTTGGCGATCGCCTCGACATCCGGCTGCGGCACGCCGAGCTGCGGCATCCCGAGCTGCGGCATGGCCGGCATCGCCAGTCCCGCGAACGGCGCCGCGCTCCCCTCCTGCGCGACGCTATGCTCCAGGATGAGCTGCTGCGCCTGGCCGATCAGCCGGGTCCATTGCTGCATGTCGGCAAGGCTCGGCATCCAGGCCGTGGCGGCGGCATCGCCCGCCTCGCCATCCTGCGGCGGGAGGTCCTGCCCGTGCGTATCCGCCATCTCTCGTCCTTTCCGCGCCGCGACCAAAGCGCCTGACAAGAGTCCCGGTTCGGGCGTATAGCGCTCAACCGGCCCACAAGGGCCGGCCCCGCTTCTCGTCAGGGGATAGTATCAGTCAGGGACCGGATGATGACCGAGGAATTCTACCGTATCAAGCGCTTGCCCCCTTACGTGTTCGCCGAAGTGAACGCGATGAAGGCACGCGCGCGGGCGGCGGGTGAGGACATCATCGATCTCGGCATGGGCAATCCGGACGGCGCGCCGCCGCCGCACGTGATCGAGAAGCTGGTCGAGGTCGCGCGCAAGCCCGACGCGCACGGCTACTCCGCCTCGAAAGGCATCAAGGGCCTCCGCAAGGCGCAAGCCGCTTACTATGCGCGCCGCTTCGGCGTCGACGTCGATCCCGAGAGCGAGGTCGTCGTCACGCTCGGGTCGAAGGAAGGGCTCGCCAACCTCGCGCAGGCGATCACCGCGCCGGGCGACGTCGTGCTCGCGCCCAATCCCAGCTACCCGATCCACACCTTCGGCTTCATCATCGCGGGCGCGGCGATCCGCTCGATCCCGGCGACGCCAGGGCCGGACTTCTTCCGCCGGCTGGAGCATGCCGTCGCCTATACCGTGCCGAAGCCCTCCGTGCTGGTGATCGGCTACCCCTCGAACCCGACGGCCTACGTCGCCGACTATGCCTTCTATGAGCAGGTCGTCGCGTTCGCCAAGGAGCACAAGCTCTGGGTGCTTTCGGACCTTGCTTATGCCGAGATCTATTTTGGCAAGACGCCGACGCCGTCGATCCTGCAGGTGCCCGGCGCGAAGGACGTCGCGATCGAGTTCACCTCGGTCTCCAAGACCTATTCGATGGCGGGCTGGCGGATTGGCTTCGCGGTCGGCAATCGCACGCTCGTCGATGCGCTGACGCGGGTGAAATCCTATCTCGATTATGGCGCCTTCACGCCGATCCAGGCGGCCGCGGTCGCCGCGATCAACGGTCCGCAGGACATCGTCGAGCAGAACCGCCAGCTCTACAAGCGCCGCCGCGACGTGATGGTCGACAGCTTCGGCCGCGCCGGCTGGGACATCCCCTCGCCCGAGGCGTCGATGTTCTGCTGGGCGCCGATCCCGCCCGCGCTGAAGCATCTCGGCTCGATGGAATTCGCCAAGCAGTTGATCCAGCACGCCAACGTCGCGGTGGCGCCGGGCACCGGCTTCGGCGAGGAGGGCGAAGGCTATGTCCGCCTGGCGCTTGTCGAGAACGAGCACCGTATCCGCCAGGCCGCGCGCAACCTCAAGCGCTACCTCCAGAGCATGGGCGTCAACGCACCCGCGGCGGCCTGACCCTTCGCTCCGGTTAACGACCGCCTCAGCACGCATTCACCCGCGCTCGTGCAACCGTCACGGGCGCGGCGTGTTCACGCGCTCGAGTCTGGAGGAGAAGCATAATGAAACGGATCACCAACGCCCTTCTCGCGGCCGCGATGCTGGCGGCACCGCTCGGCACCACCGCCGCGGTCGCGCAGGACTGGCATCACAATGGTGGTGGCGACTGGCATGGCGGCCCTGGCGATCGCGGCCCCGGTGGTCCGGGTGGGCCCGATCGTGGTTGGCACGGCGATCAACATGGCTGGGATCCGCGCGGCTCCTACCATTATGACAATCATTACCGGCCACGCCGCCTCGGCCGCGACGACTATGTCTATCGCGGCGGCGACGGCCGCTATTATTGCCGCCGTTCGGACGGCACCACCGGCCTCGTGCTCGGCGCGATCGGCGGCGGCGTGCTCGGCGGCGCGGTCGGCGGCAACACGCTGGGTGCGCTGCTCGGCGCCGCCGGCGGCGGCCTCCTCGGCCGCTCGATCGATCGCGGCAACATCAGCTGCCGTTGATCCTGTAGCCTGAACAACGACCGTTCGCACTGAGCGAAGTCGAAGTGCAGCCGCCGTTCCGCGTGGCCTTCGACTTCGCTCAGGCTGAACGGATGCTGGCGCGAGAAGCGCCCACCCCTTGCCTCCCCCGCTCCGCCATGCCAGCGCGCTGCGCTCGGATTGAACGGAGCGGGGCGAAGGCATGGGCGATGCGTTGCGGGTGGCGCTGGCGGGGCTCGGCACCGTCGGCGCGGGCGTCGTCAAGCTCATCGAGGAGAATCGCGCGCTGATCGAGCGTCGCGCCGGCAGACCGATCGCGGTCACCGCCGTCTCGGCGCGCGATCGCACGCGCGATCGCGGTATCGATATCGCCGGCTTCGCCTGGCATGACGACACCGCCGAGCTCGCGATGCGCGACGATGTCGACGTCGTCGTCGAGCTGATCGGCGGATCGGACGGGCCGGCGCTCTCCCTCGCGCGGCGCGCCATTGCCGGCGGGAAGCATTTCGTCACCGCCAACAAGGCGATGATCGCGCATCACGGCGTCGAGCTCGCCGGCGCGGCGGAAGCGGCGAACCTCGCGCTCAAATATGAGGCGGCGGTCGCGGGCGGGATCCCAGTCATCAAAGGACTGCGCGAGGGCGCGGCGGCGAACGAGATCGGCCGCGTCTACGGCATCCTCAACGGCACCTGCAACTACATCCTGACGACGATGGAGCGGGAGGGCCGCGACTTCGCCGAGGTTCTGAGCGAGGCCCAGGCGCTCGGCTATGCCGAGGCCGATCCCAGCTTCGACATCGACGGCATCGACGCCGCGCACAAGCTCTCGATCCTCGCCAGCCTCGCCTTCGGCACCGCGCTCGATTTCGACGCGGTCGCGATCACCGGCATCCGCGAGCTGGTCGCGGGCGACATCGCCGAGGCCGCCGCGCTCGGCTTCAAGGTCCGGCTAGTCGGGTTGGCGGAGGCGAACGGCAAGGGCCTGTTCCAGCGCGTCCACCCGTGTCTGGTGCCCGCCGACCACCCGCTCGCGCATGTCCAGGGCTCGCTCAACGCGGTCGTCGCCGAGGGCAATTATGTCGGACGGCTGCTGTTCGAAGGGCGCGGCGCCGGCGAAGGGCCGACCGCGTCCGCCGTCGTCGCCGACCTGATCGACATCGCGCGCGGCGAATATGGCCCGGCCTTCGCGATGCCGGTCGCGAGCCTCGCGCATCTGCCGCCCGCACCCGCCGGCGAGCGCCGCGGCCGCGCCTATCTGCGCTTCACCGTCGCCGATCGCCCCGGCGTGCTCGCCGAGCTTACCGCAGCGATGCGCGACGCCAATGTCTCGATCGAGAGCATGATCCAGCGCGGCCAGAGCGGCGATGCCGGCGGCGACGACCCGGTGCTGCTCGCGATGGTGACGCATGTCGGCCCCGAACGCTGCGTCACCGACGCGCTCGCCCGGCTGGAAGGATCGTCCAGCCTCGCCGGCAAGCCGATGCTGATGCACATCCTCGATCTCTAAGCTTATAGCCCTCTCCTCAGGGAGAGGGTAGGGTGAGCGTGTCCGAGCTATCGAGAGCGAGGAACCCCTCACCCCGACCCTCTCCCCATGGGAGAGGGAGATGATATGAAGCGACATGCGTAAGACCTTCCTCGCTCTACTCGCCCTCGCCTCGGGCCCTGCGCTAGCGGCCAACCCCCACGTCGCGCTGCAGACCTCGCTTGGCACGATCACCGTCGAGCTCGACGCGAAGCGCGCACCGCTCTCCACCACCAACTTCCTCAAATATGTCGACCAGCATCTGTTCGACGGGACGAGCTTCTACCGCGTCGCCAAGTCGGCGCCGGGCTACGGCTTCATTCAGGGCGGCATTCGCGGATCGGGCCAGCGCACGCTGCCGCCGGTCGCGCACGAGCCGACGAGCAAGACCGGTATCCACCACGTCGCCGGCACGATCTCGATGGCGCGGCAGGAGCCCGGCACGGCGGAGGGCGACTTCTTCATCACCACCGGCAAGATGCCCGGCATGGATGCGCACGGGAAGGACCCCGGCTTCGCCGCCTTCGGCCACGTCACCAAGGGCATGAACGTGGTGCTCAAGATTCTCAACGCGGTGACGCTGAAGGGCGGCCAGGGCGCGATGGCGGACCAGATATTGAAGCAGCGCATCGCCATCCTGACCGCGAAGCGGGTGCCCTGACTAAAGCCCCTCCCTGAAAGGGAGGGCTTTGGGGTGGGTGGATGTGCGGCGAGGCGCTCGCTTCAACAGCGCCTCGGCCCCCGGCTCCTCCCTTCCAGGGAGGGAGACCGAGCTATGCCATCCACCCGTCCACGATCCGATCGAGCTCGGTCAGCGGCACCGATCCCGCCTGCACGACGACGTCGTTGAACCGCCGCACGTCGAAGCGCGGCCCGAGCTTCGCCCGCGCTTGCTCACGCAGGCCGTCGATATGAAGATGGCCGATCTGGTAGCCGCAGGCCTGCCCCGGCCACGCGCAATAGCGATCGATCTCGCCGCGCGCGGCGTCATAGGCGTTGCCGTTGTTGTCGACCATCCAGCGGATCGCCTGATCCCGCGTCCAGCGTTTGGCATGCAGGCCGGTGTCGACGACCAGCCGCACCGCGCGGAACTGGATCGACTGGAGGTAGCCGAGCCGCCCGAACGGATCGTCGGCATACATACCGAGCTCGTCGCCGAGCTGCTCGGAATAGAGCGCCCAGCCTTCGGCATAGGCGTTGAACTGCAGCATCGAGCGGATGAGCGGCAGATCGTGCGCGAAGCTGCCCTGCCAGACATGGCCCGGCAGCCCTTCGTGGAAACAGAGCGTCGGCAGCGAGAATTTGGGCCAGTTCCCCATGTCGCGCAGGTTGATGTAGTAAGTCGCAGGGCGGCTGCCGTCGATCGCGCCGTCGAGTTCGTAGCCGTCGGGCGCGCCCGCCTCGATCGAGGGCGGCACGCGCTTGATCTCGAGATCGGCCTTGTGGAGCCGCGTGAAAGCCTGCGGTAGCTTTGCGCGCACGGCCGCGATCCGGCCGTTCAGATAGGCGAGCAGCGCGGCGCGGCCGGCGTCGCTGTCCGGGTAGAGGAACCTCGGGTCCTTGCCGAGCGCGGCCATGCGTGCGCCGACGCTGCCCTCGCTCAGCCCCTGCTTGCGCAGCAGCGTGTCCATCTCGGCGCTGATCACGCGCACTTGGTCGAGGCCGAGCCGGTGGACCTCGTCGGCACTCATGTCGGTGGTCGTGCCGAGCTTGAGCGCCCAGGCATAATAAGCGTCGCCTTGCGGCAGCTTCCAGACGCCGGCATCCGCCGTCGCCTTCGGCCGCAGCGCCTTCAGCGCGTCGATCTGGCGCTGCAGCGCGGGCGCGACCCGGGCCTCGCAGATGCGCATCGCGCGCGCCTCCCAGTCGCCCGCGACCTGCTGCTCGCGCATCCGCCGGACGAGCGAGGTGACGAGACCCCAGTGCGCGATCGGCACCGCGGCGTAAGCCGTCTCCTGCTTGAGCGCCGTGTCCATCAGGAAGTCCGGGAGCATCACGCCGCCGGCAGCGTCGTGATTCATTCGCGCGGTCTCGTCATCGAGCTCCTGCGCGAAGGCGGCCAGCCGCGCGAGATAGGCCTCGCCGTCGGCAGCGCCGGCTACCTTGAAGATGTTGTCGAGGAAGTCGGGGACCTGGTTGAAGACGCTGCCATTGTGGTTGACGACGTAGGGCGAGTTGTACTCGGCGAGCAGCGTGTCGAGCACGAACACGTCGCCATAAGGGAAGCGATAGCCTTCGCTGGCGCGCTCATGTGCATAGATCGCGCAGTAGAGATCGACGAGATCGGTGCCCTGCAGGCGCGAGGCGTCGAATGCCCTGAGCTTGGCAAGCCGCGCATCGCAGGCGGCGGCACGGCGCCGGTCGGCCGCCGCCGAACGATCGGTGAGCTGGCTGCGCAAACGAACGCGCGCGCCGGTGTCGACGCCGAAGAAGGTCGCATTGTCGGGGAACTCGGCAAGGATCGCGTCGGCGGTCTCGTCGAGCAGTGCCTTGAGCGCGGGATCACCCCCCGGCGTGGCGGCGGCGGCAAGGCGCGTGCTGCGAGCAGCGACGATCGCCGCGCTCCCCACAAGAAGCTGTCGGCGATCCAGGTCCATGCGTGCCTCCTCGGGCGCTAAGCGAGCCGCCAGATGATGCAGAGCGTGGTGACGATCAGCGCTGGCAAAGCCGCTGTAGCAATTCTGCTACAGGAAATGCCAGCACCTCTCTTCAAGTCCGCGATCGTGAGCACGAGCGCGATCGCCGCCGCGCTCATCGTCCAGAAATGGTAGCGCAGCTCGGCGGCGACGCTGAACACGCCGTAGCCCAGCCCGTAGAGCAGCGAGGACAGCGCCAGCGGCAGGATCAACGACGCCGACGGCAGCGCCGGGACGAGCAGCAGCACGCCGAACGCGATCGCGATCCACACGATCGGCCAGCCGAGCGGGCTGTGCGCCGAGAGCCGCGCGGCGCGATCGATCCAGGTCAGCACCCGGTTGGGCGGCACGCGATAATGCCAGTCATTGGGCGGCGGGCTGTCCTGCACCGGCCGCTCGATCTCGTCATGAACGAGGAAGCGGCTGTTGATGTTGAAATGTGCGAGGCGATGCTCGGCATAGGCGATCGGATGCGCCGCGATCGCCTTCAGCCACGGCCCGTAGCCCGAGCGATCGCCGATCAGCGCATGCATCTTCTCGAAGCCGATCGGGCAGGGCTCGGCCACCCACCAGCTATAGGGATCCCATTTCACCGGCGAATAGCAGCGGCGGTTGACGCCGACCGGATCGGCGATCCCCATCGGCGGGAACACGCTGACGCCGCTGTGATAGGTGATGCCGCCCATGTCGAACATCACCAGCGAGAGCTCGACGCCGGATTTCTGCACGCCGATCAGGCGATTGGCGACCGGCATCGCCGCGAGCAGCGGGACGAGCGACAGCATCGAGACGATCGCCAGCCGCAGCCGGGTGCGCCGCCATTCCGCCGGCAGCAACGCGACGAACAGCGGCAGGCAGGCAGTGAACGCGTTGAAGCGCAGCATCGCGGCGAAGACCAGCAGCAGTAGCGCCGGGATCCGCAGCGACCAACGGTTCACGCGCAGGTTCCAGGCCAGCAGCCCCGTCGCGCTCAGGAGCGCTCCCGCCATCAGGCAATCCTTGAGCACCGCGCCCATCAGCGCGAACGGCACCGGCAGGAACGCGCATGCGACGAGAGCGACCGCGAGGCCGCGCCGCCGCTCGCGGAGGGCCCAGCCGGCGAGCAGCGCGAAACCGCCCCAATAGAGCGCGAGCTGGAGGATCAGCATCGGCGCCGGACCGGGATGGACCGACACCAGCTGCCGCCACAGCCATTCCATCGCCGGCGGGTGCCAATCGTCGAAGTCGCCATCGAGCGCCTGGCCATATTGGCGGATGGCGTCCCACGTCATCAGCCCCGGCCAGTAGGCGAACGCTTCCGCAAGCGCGCCGAGCAGGAGGATCAGCGCCAAGCAAAAACCCGCTCGCCCTGAGCCTGTCGAAGGGCTGTCCTTTTCTTCGGACGAAGCAGAACGGTGCTTCGACAAGCTCAGCACGAGCGGTTTTTCTACGCTGCGGATCAGGATGCCACCTCCGCCGCCGCGAACAGGCCGGCAAAGCGCTCGCGCAGCGCCTTCTTCTGGATCTTGCCCATCGCGTTGCGCGGCATCTCGTCGACGAAGCGGACCGCCTTCGGTTGCTTGAAGCGCGCGAGCCTGTCGCGCAGCGCCGCGCCGATCGCGGCCTCGTCGATCGCGCTGCCGCCCTCGCGCCGCACGACCGCGACCACTGCCTCGCCGAGATCGGCGTGCGGCACGCCGATCACCGCGCTCTCGGCGACGCCGGGCAAGGCGTCGAGCGCGTCCTCGACCTCGGCGGGATAGACGTTGAGCCCGCCGCTGATCACCAGATCCTTCGCCCGCCCGACGATATGGACATAGCCGCGATCGTCGATCCGCCCGAGATCGCCGGTGACGAAATAGCCGTCGGCGCGGAACTCCTCGGCGGTCTTCTCGGGCTTGCGCCAATAGCCCTTGAAAACGTTGGGGCCCTTGACCTCGATCATCCCGACCTCGCCCTGCGCCGAGATTGCGCCCGTCGCCTGATCGGCGATCCGCACCGAGACGTCCGGCAGCGGAAAGCCCACGGTGCCGGCGATACGGTCGCCATCATAGGGGTTGGAGGTGATCATGCCCGTCTCGGTCATGCCGTAACGCTCGAGCACGGCGTGGCCGGTCCGCACGCGGAAGCGGCGATGGACTTCGGCCGAAAGCGGCGCCGATCCGGAGACGAACAGCCGCATGCCACGCGCGGCCTCCTCGGTCAGCGCCGGCTCGTCGAGCAGGCGGCTGTAGAAGGTCGGCACGCCCATCAAGACGTTCGCGTCGCCCATCGCGGCGACGATCCCGCGCGCGTCGAAACGTGGCAGGAACAGCATCGCGGCGCCTGCCGCCATCACCGTGTTGGTCGCCACGAACAGGCCATGGACATGATAGATCGGCAGCGCGTGGATCAGCCGGTCGGCGGCGGTGAAGTGCCAGATGTCCTTCAGCGTCGCGGCGTTCGACCAGAGATTGTCGTGGCTCAGCATCGCGCCCTTGGAGCGACCGGTCGTGCCCGAGGTGTAGAGGATCGCGGCGAGATCGTCGCCGGACCGCAGAACGTCGGCGAATTCGGGCGATTGCGCGGCAGCGGCCCCCGCGACCGTGCCGCCACCATCGGCATCGAGCGTCAGCAGCGCCGCGACGCCGGCCTTGCGGGCGACCGGCGCGAGCGCGGCTTCGGCGGCGCGGCCGCAGACGAACAGGCGGGGCTCGGCGTCGCCCAGGAAATAATCGAGCTCGGCGGGCGTGTAGGCCGTGTTGAGCGGCAGGAACACCGCGCCCGCGCGAACCGCCGCAAGATAGAGCAGCAACGCATCGACGCCCTTCTCCGTCTGCGCCGCGACGCGATCGCCGGGCGCGACGCCCACCGCGACGAGCATGTTGGCGAGCTGCGCGGTGCGCGCGCGCATCCCGGCATAGGAATAGGAAAGCGTCGTACCGTCGGGCGTGACGATGAACGGCGCGGCCGGATCGCCGGCTGCGGCAAGGCGGGTGAAGAGATTGGCCGACATCCCGCTTGCTCCGTTCGCCCTGAGCCTGTCGAAGGGCGGTTCTTTGAAGAAATGCGGGCTTCGACAAGCTCAGCCCGAACGGATAGCCGCCACGAGTGGGGTTAGTTGCTCTGCTCCGGCCGTACCACCGGGAAGGGCAGCGGCGCGACGTCGATGCCTTCGTCACGGAGCGCGCGCGCCTCGTCGGGCGTCGCCTCGCCGTGGATCAGCCGCGCGTCGCTCTCGCCGAGATGGATCGCACGCGCCTCGTCGGCGAAGCGGCGGCCGACATCCTCGCTATGCTTGATGAGCTCGGCCTGGGCGCGCGCCAGCGCCTGCAGCATCGCCTTCATCTGCGCGGGCGGCGGGGTATCGCCGGATGGCACGGGCGCCGAAGGTTCGGCGACGACCGGCAGCGTCGCGGGGCGGCTGTTGCCCTTGGCGGCGACGTTGGGCGCCATCACCGCCTTCTCGATCGTCGCATCGCCGCAGACGGGGCAAGAGACGAGGCCACGGCCGCGCTGCGCCTCATAGTCGCCGCTCGATCCGAACCACGCCTCGAAGACGTGGCCGGCGCCGCAGCGCAGATCGAACACGATCATCGCGCCAGCTCCGCCTGCGGGATCGGTCGTCGATGCGCGATGACCGGGATGCGCGCGCGCACCGCATCGACCTGCGCGAGATCGGCATCGACGATCGTCACGCCCGGCGCCTCGCCGCCATCGGCCAGCACGGTGCCCCAGGGATCGATCGCGAGCGAATGGCCGTAGGTGGCGCGCCCGTCCGCATGCTTGCCCACTTGCGCGGCGGCGAAGACGAAGGCCGCATTCTCGATCGCGCGGGCACGCAGCAGGATATGCCAATGCGCCTCCCCGGTCGGCACGGTGAAGGCGGCGGGCACCGCGATCATCGTCGCGCCCGCCGCGCTCAGCGCTGCATAGAGCGCCGGAAAGCGCAGATCGTAACAGATCGAAAGCCCGAGCCGGCCCCACGGCGTCTCGGCGACAACGACGCGGCCGCCGCCGGCATAGGCCGCGGATTCGCGCCAGCTCTCGCCGGTCGGCAGGTCGACGTCGAACAAGTGGATCTTGTCGTAGCGCGCGGCGATGCCGCCCTTGTCGTCGATCAGGAAGCCGCGGTTGACAAGCTTGTCGCCGCCCTCGTCCTTCAGCGCAAGCGAGCCGAGATGCACCCACAGCCCCAGCCGTGCCGCCGCCGCGCGCACCGCGGCGAGCACCGCATCGTCCGCCTCTACCGCGATGTACGCGGCCGCCCGCGCGCGATCGCGATCGAGCAGGCCGGACATCTCCGGCGTGAACGCGATCTCGGCACCGCGCGCGCGCGCCCCCTCGAGCGCGGCGACGAGCGCACGCGCGTTGGCGGCCGGGTCGATCCCGGTGCAGGTCTGGAGGAGAGCGGCGCGCAACGTCAGGCGGCGAGCATCGGGTCGAGCCGCCCTTCCCGCTCAAGCGCGGCGAGATCGTCCGATCCGCCGACATGCCTGCCGTCGATGAAGACCTGGGGAACGGTGGCGCGGCCGTTGGCACGCTCGAGCATCTCGGCGCGCTTGGGTCCCCCCATGGTGATGTCATATTCCTCGAACGTAACGCCCTTGCGCTCGAGGAGCTGCTTGGCGCGCGTGCAATAGGGGCAGAGGAACTTGGTGTAGATCTCGACCTTCGCCATCTTCGTCTCCGCCGCCAGGCTCATGAATTGTGGTGCCGCACCGCCCTTGTCAACGCATGCCAGGGCGGTTGGCCGCACTACTCTCCGTCCGAGTCGCGCAGCACGCGTGCCCAGCACAGCAGCCTGACCTCGGCGGCGCCGGCGCGTTTGAGCGTGGCCGCGCAGGCATCGGCGGTGGCGCCGGTGGTGAAGACGTCGTCGATCAGCAGCACCCGCCTGTCCTTGACGAGCGGACGGTGCCGCGCCGGCACGGCGAAGGCGCCGCGGACGGCGCGCGCCCGCGCCTTGCGGCCGAGCCCGCGCAGCAGCGGCGTCGCCTTCGTGCGCGCGGCGAGATCCGGCACCAGCGCGAGCCCGTGCCGCCGCGCCAGCGCGCGGGCGATCAGCGCCGACTGGTTGTGCCCGCGCCACCACAGCCGCCGCGCGTGCAGCGGCACCGGCGCGATCAGCGCGCCCGCATCCTCCGCTCCGATCAGCCGCGCCATCGCGCGCGCGATCGTCTCCGCCGTGCCGGGCCGCCCGCCATGCTTGAGCTTGAGCGCGACGCGACGCGCCGTCTCGCCGTAGCCGACCGCCGCGCGCACCGCATCGCAGGCGCCGGGCCGCTCGATGCAGCCGCCGCAAAGCGCGCCGGCGCCGCGCGACACCTCGAACGGCGCGCCGCAGCGCGCGCAGGCCGGCCCGGCGAGGAAATCGAGCCCCTGCCAGCAGGCGAGGCAGAAGCGATGATCCGCCTCGACGATCGCACCGCAACCGGGGCAACGCGGCGGCAGCGCGAAGCGCACCGCCTCTGCGATCGCGCCGCGCGTCATCGTGAGGAGAGCCGTGGCCACGCCCGCTTGTCGCGGCGCCGTGCCCGGCGCACAAGCCCGGCGATGGCCGCCGCCCCTCCCGAGATCTTCGACCGCCGGCTGCGCCGCATCCGCCGCGATCGCGCCGCGCGGCGCGGCGAAAGCTTTCTCGAGGCGCATTTGCGCGACGAGCTGCTCGCGCGGCTCGACGGCGTCACGCGCAGCTTCCACCGCGCACTGCTGATCGGCTGCGGCCCCGAGATGCTCGCCGGGCGCGGCATCGCCATGGTCATCGCCGATTGCGGTTTCGCATTGGCGCACGCGCGCGGCGGCGTACAGTGTGACGAGGATCGGCTGCCGTTCGCCGACGCGAGCTTCGATCTCGTGCTGTGGCCGGGCGGGCTCGAGCGGGTGAACGACGTGCCGGGCGCGCTGGCGCTGATCCGCCGCATCCTCAAGCCCGACGGGCTGCTGCTCGCGGGCTTCGTCGGCGGCGGCAGCCTCCCCGCGCTGCGCATGGCGATGCTCGCCGCGGACGAGGCAGCGCATGGCGGCGCGAGCCCCCGTCTTCATCCGCAGATCGATCTTCGTTCGGCGGGCGACCTGCTCCAGCGGGCGGGGTTCGCGCTGCCGGTGGTCGATGGCGATCGGCTCGGCGTGCGCTATCGCAGCCTGGCGACGCTGATCGGCGATCTCCGCGATGCCGGCGCAACCAACCTGCTGCCGGACGCGCGCCCGCTCGGCCGCCATGGCGCCGCCGCCGCGCACGCCGCTTTCGCCGCCGCTGCCGATCCCGACGGTCGTACGGCCGAGCGCTTCGAGTTCGTCTATCTCACCGCCTGGTCGCCGGCGCCCGATCAGCCGCGGCCCGCGCGCCGGGGCAGCGCTACTGCCTCGCTAGCGGCGGCGCTGGGAAAAAGGCGATGAGCGCACCCCCCTCGTCCTGAACTTGTCGAAGGAGCGCACTTCCTTCGGGCGAAGAAAGAACAGTGCTTCGACAGGCTCAGCACGAACGGACCGCGTAAGGCCTGCCAGATCACAGCAGCGCCTCGAGCAGGCCGATCAGCGGCTTGTCCGCCGGCGGCATCGCTAGCGCATGCAGCTCGATTGGGCGCACCCAGCGCAGCCCCGCCGCCGCCAGCGGCTGCGGCAGCCCGCGCCATTTGCGCAGCACGAACAGGAGCAGGAGCAGCGGTCGATCGCCGATGCGGTCGCTCGCGAAAATCGCCGGCGCGAGGCACGCCGCCTCGACGTCGATGCCGAGCTCCTCGGCGAGCTCGCGCACGAGGCAGACTTCCGGCGTCTCGCCGGGCTCGAGCTTGCCGCCTGGAAATTCCCACCGCCCGGCCAGCGCGCCGTGCGAGCGCTGCTGGACGAGCACTCGTCCATCGCCATCCACCAGCGCCGCCGCAGCGACGATCAGCAAGCCCGTGTCATCCATAAAGCTTTGTTAACAGGCGCAGGCGTAATCCGGCGAGAGGGGGAACAGGGATGCGCTCGTTCATCGCCAAATTCGCGCGCTGCCGCCGTGGCGCCACCGCGATCGAGTATGGCCTGATCTGCGCGTGCGTCGTCCTCGCGATGATCGTGTCGCTCAAGTTGTTCGCCAGTGCCACGATCAACATGTGGACGAACGTGAACAACGCCTACCAGAACGCCAACTCGTAGCCGGCGCGGACATTAAGGGTTTCTCAATCGTCCCTCACTAGAATCGCCCGTGCTGATCCCGCCTCTTTGCGGGGAGGCGGGGTAAACGAGATTAGTTTTCGGGAACACTGAGGAGAACGAACATGATGATGCTGCGCAAGATTTTCCGTGACAGCAAGGGCGCGACCGCCATCGAGTACGGCCTGATCGCCGCGCTGATCGCCGTCGCCGCGATCGTTGCGATGAAGGGTCTCGGCAATGGCCTGAAGAACACCTTCAACAACGTTGCGTCGAACCTGAGCTAAGCCGTCAAGGCATAGCCTGAAGGGCGGGCGGCGGAACTTCGGTTCCGCCGCCCGTTTTCGTTCGAGCATCAGCGAAGTCCGCGCATATTGCGCAATTAACTCTTCGTTAGCCCTGAGCGCTTAATGACATTCCTGTCATCTTGAATACGGCGCCGCCGTTGGGGGACGGGAGTATCGTGCCATGCGCAAGCTGTTCGCGCTGATTCGCGAATGCCGAGGGGCTACCGCGATCGAATATGGGTTGATCGCGGCCTTGATCGCGGTCGCGGCGATTGTCGCGATGAAGGGCCTCGGCAACGGGGTCAAGAACACCTTCAACAAGGTCACGAGCAACCTGAGCTAGGGCGCCGCGGCCGCTCAGCCGAGCTTGAGGAATTTCTCCCGCCGCGCCGCGCGGATCGCGGCCGGCGTTTCGCCGGCGAGCGCATCGAGCTCCTCGCCGATCGCGGCGCCGAGGCTGGCGATCGCGGCGGCGGGATCGCGGTGCGCGCCGCCGAGCGGTTCGGTTACGACGCGGTCGACGACGCCGAGCCGCTGCAGGTCCGCGGCGGTGATCTTCATCGCCTCGGCCGCGTCCGACGCCTTTTCCGCCGTGCGCCACAGGATTGAGGCGCAGCCTTCGGGCGAGATCACCGAATAGACGGCGTGCTCGAACATCAGCACGCGATTGGCCGAAGCGAGCGCAACCGCGCCGCCCGAGCCGCCTTCGCCGACGATCGCGGCGATCATCGGCACGCCTAGCGCGAGACACGCCTCGGTCGATCGCGCGATCGCTTCCGCCTGGCCGCGCTCCTCGGCCTGGACGCCGGGGAACGCGCCCGAGGTATCGACGAGGCTCACCACCGGCAGCCCGAACCGGTCGGCGAGCTCCATCAGCCGGATCGCCTTGCGGTAGCCCTCGGGCTTGGCCATGCCGAAATTATGCTTGAGGCGGCTGGCGGTGTCGTCGCCCTTCTCGTGGCCGATCAGCATCACGCGGCGTCCGCCGATCCGGGCGAGGCCGCCGATGATGGCGAGATCGTCGGCGAAAGCGCGATCACCTGCGAGCGGCATGAAGCCCTCGGCGAGACCAACGACATAATCCTTGAAATGCGGCCGTTCGGGGTGCCGCGCGACCAGCGTCTTCTGCCACGGCGTGAGCTTGGCATAGGTATCGCGGATGAGCTTGTCGGCCTTGGCCTCAAGGCGGCCGATCTCGCCGGCGATGTCGATCGAGGTCGAGTCCGCGGTGTCGCGCAGCGCCGCGACTTTCTCCTGAAGCTCGGCGAGCGGCTTCTCGAATTCCAGATAGGTGGGCATGGCGTCGGTTAGGACCGCGCCTGACCGGCGTCAACGCGACGCTGCCGCGGCGTCGTCTCCGCAAGCGGGTGGCGGCTGTTGACGAGCTCGACCAGCCGGCGGGAATCGACATGGGTGTAGATCTGCGTCGTCGCGATGTCGGCATGGCCCAGCATCGCCTGCAAGGCGCGGAGATCGGCGCCGCCTTCGAGCAGGTGCGTCGCAAAGGCGTGGCGGAGCACGTGCGGACTGATGCGCTCGGGCGGGATGCCGACGTCGGCGGCGAGCGCCCGCACGATCTGGTAGAGCCGCACGCGGCTGAGATGCTTCTTCCCCGAGGGGAACAGCCAAGGCTGATCGGCGGGCACCAGCGCGGTCCACGCCGCCACCGCCGCGAGTGCGCGTTCGGAGAGCGGCACCAGCCGCTCGCGCCCGCCCTTGCCGCGCAGAATGATATAGGGCTGGCCCTGGCGGATGGCTCGGCGGGGTAGCGAAACCAGTTCGCTCGCGCGCAAGCCCGAGCCGTAGAGCAGCTCGATCAGCGCGGCGAGGCGGAGATCCTGCGGCCCGCCGATCTCGGCGACGCGCCGCGCGACCTCCGCGAACAGGCTCTCGACCTCGCCATGATCGAGCATCTTGGGCAGCGGCCGCGCCGCCCGCCCGCGCGGTAGCGCCGCCGAGGGATCGTCGGGCCGGAGCTTCTCCTCGGCGAGGAAGGCGAAGAAGCGGCGCAACGCCGCGCTTTTCCGCGCGACGGTGGCGCGCGCCATCTCGGCCCAGCTTTCGGCAAGCGTGCCAATTGCCGCCGCATCGGCCTGCGCGAGCTTGCCGCCCAGCGTCGCTGAGGCGGTGCGCAGATCGGTGCCGTACGCCGCAAGCGTGTTCTTCGCGGATCCCGCCTCCGCCGCGAGCATCTCGAGGAACCGCTCGATCAGCCGCGCATCCTCGCCCTGGGCGAGCGCGGCGCCGGGTCTCATCGACCCACCCCCACCCTCTCCCCAACGCCGCTCGCTTCGAGCGAAGGGTCGAGCCTGTCGAGACCCGCAGTCGAGAAGGAGGCGCTCGCGGCCGGTTCTCGACAGGCTCGAACCGAACGGAGAAAGAGCATCACATCAGCTCCGGCTGACCGCCTCGGCGGCGATCATGCGCGCTTCGGCTTCGTGGCCGGTCTGACGGAGATCCTGGACGATGTGGAAGAGCTGGAAGGCGGGGATGCCGCGCCAGTCGCCGCTCTGCAGGCCAACCGCGGCGAGCAGCGCGACGGTGCCGTCCTGCCGGTGCGCGGCGGCAGCGTCGATCGCGCGCGTCCACGTGTTGCGGGCGCCGATCGGCACGCCGAGCTCTGCCGCAAGCGACTCCTCGTCGCTCTGGTCGAGGCGGCCTAACCCGGCCAACCCGGCGAAGAGCAGCTGCGCGCGCTTGCGCTGATCGCTGCCGTCGCGCGCGCCGAACTTGGCGATGCGGCGATCGCTCAGCGCCATCACCGGCTTGGGCGATCCGACCGCGAGCAGCGCCCACGCTTCGTCTCCCTTCGATCCGCTCAGGCTGGCGACGATCGGCGCCCAGTGCGCCGCCTGGATGTCGAGCCCGGCCGAAAGCATCGCCTCGATCAGCGACGGAATCTCGTCCTTGTGGGTGTCGGCGGGTGTGATCCGGGCGGCGGCGCGCGCGGTGAGGATCGCGTCGGCATAGCGGTCGCGCTGATCGGCCGGCTTGTCCCAGAGCTTGCGCAGCGCGTCGATCCGCGCGCCCGCATCCTGGCCGACATAGGCCGTGCGCAGCCACGCCTCGGGCGTGTCGGTGGCGTTGGGGTCGCCGGCGCTGAACAGCTGGCTGTAGATATCGACGAGCGTCGCGTTCGAGAGCACGCCGTAGGTTGCCGCGAGCCGCGCCGCCGCCAGCCGATCGGGAAGTGCCAGCATCGGCGCTCGGGCTTGCCACATCCGCACGCGCGGGCTGACGCTGTCATAGAGGCTGTCCGGGATCGAGAGCCCGACCGCGCTCGCCATGCCGAAGCGCCAGGAGGTGAGCTGGTAGACGCCGCTCCACTCGATATTGACCGCCCGGCGGCTGTTCTGGGCGGCACCGGTCAGCCGCTCGGCGAGCAGCGCGTCGATATTGCCGTGATCCTTGCCCCGCACCTGATCGATAAGCGCGCCCGCCGTGCCGCCGTCGCCCGAGAAGGCGGCGCAGATCGCCCGCGCGAGCGTCCAGCCGTCCGAGCCGTCGAGCTGCCCGCCTTGCTCGGCGATCGGGCAGATCGCGGTCGGGTCGGCCGTGGCGAGCGCGGTCTGCAGCGCCATCTCGTAGAGGCGGGGGTTGTAGTTCTCGACGTCGATCTGCTCGAGCAGCAGGCGCGCCGCATCCGCCTCGCCCATGCGCAGCAGCAGCCACACCCGCGCCGCCGCCCAGTTGGCGGGATCGATCGCGCGCGGCGTCGGCACGTCGGTGAGCAGCGCGCGGCGGAGCAGGATCGAGGCCCAGCGCGAGGCGATCGGCGCGTTCAGCCGCCGCATCATGCCCGCAAGGTAGATCCCGTTGGCACCGTTCGATCCACCGAACGCGTCGGTGTCCATGCCGCTCTTCTCGGGCGTCAGCGGGCCGATGTCGGTGGTCGGGCGCTTCGCCCAATCGGGCAGCTCCTGCCTGGCGAACTTGGCGTCGACCGCGTTCTCGGTGGCGTTCTGCGCTGCCGCCTCAAGCATGTTGCCTGGCGCGGGCGGCGCCAGCGAGAGCTGCGGCACCTCGCTCGGCACGGCCGGCGCGGGCGCCGGCGTCGCCTCGACCGGCTGATCGGGGCCGGCGGCAGGCGGCGGCGGCGCCGGAGAATTGAACCCCGGCGGCAGCAGCGATTCGGGCGATTTCTGCGCGAAGACCGGGATCGCGATCGCGACGCCGCCGATCAGCGCGGCGGCGAGCGCGACCCGGCCGGCGTTACGGCTGCGCGGCGGCATTGCCGCTCGCGCCGTTAAGGGTGACCGGCGTCTCGATGCGATGCGTCGGCACCTCGGTGTTGAGCCCGGCGAGGACGATCATCAGCACGATGATCGCGACGACGGCGACGACGATGATGATCGAGTTACGCGACATCCGGGGTCTTTCTTGGGCAATCTCGTGGCTCGGGCGTGCTTTTGCCCGATGCGGCGCCTGTGTGTATAGCCCCGCCGCCATGCCGCAAGCCCCCCAGCAACGCGAAGCCCCGCACGACGCGGCCGCGCGACGTCCGATCGTGCTCGTCGGGCTGATGGGGGTCGGCAAGTCGACCGTCGGCAAGCGGCTCGCGACACGGCTGCACCTGCCGTTCGTCGACGCCGACCAGGAGATCGAGACCGCCGCGGGATGCACCATCCCGGAAATCTTCGAGCGCTTCGGCGAGCCCGCCTTCCGCGACGGCGAGAAGCGCGTGATCGCGCGGCTGATCGACGGCGCGCCGAAGGTCGTCGCGACCGGCGGCGGCGCGTTCATGCATCCCGAGACGCGCGCGCTGATCCTCGAACAGGCGACGGCGATCTGGCTCGACGCCGATATCGAGGTGCTCGCCGATCGCGTCCGCCGCCGCGACGACCGGCCGCTGCTCAGGGGCCGCGACGCGCGCGAGGCGCTGCGCGAGCTCGCGGCGGTGCGCAACCCGATCTACGCGCTCGCCCCCATCCACATCCGCAGCCAGCCGCACCCGCACGAAGCGACGGTGGACGCGATCCTCGCGGCGCTCGGCCGATGAAGCGGATCGAGGTCGCGCTCGGCGCGCGCAGCTATGCCGTCGAGATCGAGGCAGGGTTGCTCGATCGCGCCGGCACGCTGCTCGCGCGCTATGCGCGGCGCGGCCGGCTCGTCGTCGTGACCGATGCCCATGTCGCCCACGCGCAGCTGCCGCGTCTCGCCGCCGCGCTGGGCCAGGCCGGCATCGCGATGGAGCCGATCCTGCTCCCCGCCGGCGAAGCGACGAAGAGCTGGCACGAGCTTGCCCGCCTGTGCGACCGGCTGCTGACGCTCGGCGTCGAACGCGGCGACCATATCGTGGCGCTGGGCGGCGGCGTGATCGGCGATCTCGTCGGTTTCGCGGCGGCGATCCTCAAGCGCGGTTGCGGTTTCGTGCAGGTGCCGACGACGCTGCTCGCGCAGGTCGATTCATCGGTCGGCGGCAAGACCGCGATCAACACCGAGGCCGGCAAGAACCTCGTCGGCGCCTTCCACCAGCCCGCCTACGTGCTGATCGATCCGACTACGCTCGATACGCTGCCGGCGCGCGAAATCGCCGCGGGCTATGCCGAAGTCGTCAAATACGGACTGATCGGCGACGCCGATTTCTTCGCCTGGTGCGAGGCGAACGGCGGCGCGCTGCTCGCCGGCGATCCGGAGGCGCGCGCGCACGCCATCGCCGTCTCGGTCGCCGCCAAGGCGCGCATCGTCGCCGAGGACGAGCGCGAGACCGGCGACCGCCGCGCCCTGCTCAACCTCGGCCACACCTTCGGCCACGCGCTGGAGGCCGAGACCGGCTTCTCGGACAAGCTGCTCCACGGCGAATCGGTCGCCTGCGGCATGGCGCTCGCCTTCCGCTTTTCCGCAGCGCGCGGGCTGTGCCCCGCGGGCGATGCGGCGCGCGCCGCCGCGCATCTCGATGCGGCCGGGCTGCCGACGACGCTCGCCGCCGCACATGCCGACGTGCCGGGCGCGAAGCTCGTCGCGCACATGGCGCACGACAAGAAGATGGCGGGCGGCAAGCTCCCCTTCCTGCTCGCGCGCGGCATCGGCGAGACGTTCGTCGCCAAGGATGTCGCACTCGCCGACGTGGCGGCGTTCCTGGATGGAGAGCGCGGGCGATAGCCGCCGGTTCCAGCGCTCGCCCGCTCGGGCGAAAGCGCGCCCAGATGATGTCGTGCTCCGGCGAAGGCCGGAGCGCTGGAGAGGGCAGCACAGCACGTGCCGCCAACGCTCCGGCATTCGCCGGAGCACAATCGTCCTCTTGACCGAACCCCATCCGGTCGCTTCGAGCGGAGGGTCGCGCTTGTCGAGGTCTGCAGTCGAGAAGGCGCTCGTGGCCGGTTCTCGACAGGCTCGAACCGAACGGAGGCGGCCGACGAAGCGGTCGATCAATCCTCGAAGAAGTTGAGTTCGAGGATGATGTCGGCGGGATCGCGCACGAAGATCTGGCGCAGCTTGGCCGCCGGAAGATGGTTCTCGTGAAACTCGATGCCGAGCGTGCCGAGCCGTTCACGCGTCGCCTCGAACGCGCCGCAGCGCAAGGCGACATGGTGGATGACGCCGCTGCCCCTCGCCTCCTTAAACGGCCACGCGGCGTCGGTGGGGTAGCGCGCCTCGAGGCTGGCGATGTGGACGATCGGCCGGTCGTCCTCGTCGAAGATCCACGCGCCCTTGTCGCTCGGCGCCATCCCCGGCGGCGCCCCGACCTTCATCTGCAGCGCATCGCGAAAGAAGGCGATCGTCGCCGCCGGATCGGCCGAACGCAGGTTGACATGATCGAGCGCCAGCACCGCCATCCCGCCCATCCTCTTCTCTATTGCGGCGACGAACCTAACCCCTGACCGCGCCCGCCGCCAGCGCCAGCCAGCCCGCGATCAGCGCGAGGCCGCCGATCGGCGTGATCGCCCCGAACCAGGTCGGCGCCCCGAACGCCATCAGGTAGAGCGTGCCGGAGAAGATCGCGGCGCCGCCGACGAACAGCCACGCCGCCAGCCGGCCGAGCGGCAGCGCCAGCACCGCGATCGCCGCGACGGCGTGGATCAGCTGATAGTGCGAACCGGTCTTGAGCCATTCCGCCGCCGGCCCGCTCGCGCCATGCGCGCCGCGCGCGCCCGCCATCACCCCGATCGCGCCGGAAAGCGCGGCGAGGAGGACGAGTGCGTCGGTTCGATTGGTCATTCGATCCTCCACCTCAAGGATGTACCCGTCATCCCCGCAGAGGCTGGGATCCATATTCTCTCGCGTTCGAGACTATGGATTCCCGCCTTCGCGGGAATGACGATGTAATAGACTGGCTCAGCACTCACGCTTCCTTCCGCTCCGCCTCGCCCGGCCGCAGCATCAGGTCGAGCCGGGCGCGGAGATCGCCCGCGTCGGCCTGGGCGGCGAAGCGTTCGGCGTCGCGATCGCGATATTCGCGCACCAGCCGCTCGACCTCCTCCTCGTCGAGCTCGAGCGCGCCGAGCGCCATCCGCCCCATGCACACCGCGCTCTCGTAGACCTCGCGGACGTGACCGGCGATCGGCGTCCCCTCGAGCTGGAGCATGTGGCGGCGATCGAACACGCGCGCGAAGATCGTCGCCTGCGGGAAGGCTTCGGCGATCTCGGCGAGCGTCTCGCCGTCGGGCTGGCCGCCGTCGATGCAGAACAGGATCAGCCGCGCCGCGTCGGCGTCGGCCTGGCGCAGCAGCTCGACGCGCGTGCCGTCACCATAATAGACCTTCATGCCGAACGAACTCGACGTCTCGATCTGCTCGGGCTTCGAATCGATCAGCGTCACCGAGGCGCCCTGCGCGAACAGCAATTGCGCGACGGTCTGGCCGAAGCGGCCATAGCCGACGATGATCGCGCTCGCGGCCGCCGCCTCTTCCGGGCCGTCGAGATGCGGCAACGCGGCGCCCGCCTCCTTGCCGCCGAGCCGTCGCCCGATCGCCATCAGGAACGGCGTCGTCGCCATCGACAGCGTCACCACCGCCCCCATCAGGCTCGCGACCTCGGGCGCGATCAGATAGGCGGCCTGCGCCTGGCCGAACAGCACGAAGCCGAATTCGCCGCCCTGGCTCAGCAGCAATCCCAGCGCGATCGCCTGCTTGTTGACCATGCCGAACAGGCGCGCGAGCAGATAGAGCACGATCGTCTTGGTCGCGACCAGCGTCGCCGCCATCGCCAGCACGAAGAACGGCCGCGCCGCCACCGCGTGGAGATCGAGCAGCATCCCGACAGCGACGAAGAACAGGCCGAGCAGGATCGAACGGAACGGCTCGATGTCCGCCTCGAGCTCGTGGCGATAGGGCGAGTCCGCCAGCATCACGCCCGCCACGAATGCGCCGAGCGCGGTGGAGAGGTGGAGCGCCTGCATCACCGCGCCGGCGGCGAGCACCGTGAACAGCCCGGCGGCGACGAACATCTCGCGCTCGCCGATCCGCCCGATCAGCCGGAACAGCGGGTTGAGGATGAAGCGGCCGACCAGCACGAGCCCGGCGATCGCCGCCACCGTGTAGATCGCCAGCAGCCAGCCCGGCGGCGCGCTATGATCGATCGGCGCGCGGCTCAGCGAGGCGATGATCGTGATCAGCGGCACGATCGAAAGGTCCTGCAGCAGCAGGATCGAGAAGGCGCGCTCGCCGAACGGCGTGTTGAGCCGCCCCGCCGAGCGCAGCATCGGCAGCACCTGCGCGGTCGACGAGAGCGCGAGCGGCAACCCGAGCGCGATCGCCGCCGCGCCGGTGAACGGCGTGAAGAAGAACAGCAGCGCGCCGAGCGCGGTGCTCGCCAACACGACCTGCAGCGCGCCGAGCCCGAAGATGTCGCGCCGGAGCCGCCACAGCCGCGAGGGATGCAGCTCGAGCCCGACGATGAACAGGAGCAGCGTGATGCCGATCTCGGCGACGCCGATCTTGCCCTGCGCGTCGCCGACCAGCCGCAGCCCTTCGGGCCCGATCGCCGCGCCCGCGACGAGATAGCCCAGCGTCGCGCCGAGCCCCAGCCGCCGGAAGATCAGCACCGCCGCCAGCGCCGCGCCGAGCATGATGACGCCATCGCGCAGGAAGCTGTCGGCGGCGTGCGCGGCGTTCATGCGCGGCGACCGTGGAATAAGGCGCCCGCAAACGCTCCGTTCGTACCGAGCGCAGTCGAGGCACGTGCCGCGAACGCTGCCCCTGCCGCACCTCCCTCGACTTCGCTCGGGACGAACGGACGAGGAGGCACCCTGGCAAAACCCCGTTCGCACCGAGCGAAGTCGAAGTGCGTGCCACAGACATTGCCTCCTGCCTCACGTCCTTCGACTGCGCTCAGGACGAACGGCTGAAGAAGGCAACTCACGAGTAATGCTCCGTTCGCACTGAGCGAAGTCGAAGGGCGTGCAACAAGAACTCCGGCCGCCGCCGCACGTCCCTCGACTCGTTCAGGACGATCGGGGTCAGGAGCCGGATCACGCCGCCGCAGCCCGCGCTGCCGCCGCGGCCGCTTCCGCCACCGCCTCGAAGGCAAGCCGGATCGACGGATGACGCGCGGGATAGTCGCGCGCCGGGGCAAACACCTCCAGGCCGGGCCAATCGCCGGGATCGTCGCGCTCGCCCGCCAGGAACGCCGCTAGCGCATCGCGCGCCGCCGCGAGTTCCGGCGGAGATCGCCCGATCGCTTGGCTCCCCATCAGCGCGGCCGACGCCTGGCCGAGCGCGCAGGCGCGCACCTCCTGCCCGAGCGCCGCCACCCGCCCCTCGCCGTCCAGCGCGACGTCGACCGTCACCCGGCTGCCGCAGACCGGCGAGCGCTTCTCGACGCTCGCCTGCGCCCCCCCCAGCCGGGCATGATGCGGGATGCTCGTCGCGAGCCGGAGGATGGTGGCGTTGTAGAGCGCGGCGGACATCGTGCTCAGATAGTGTTCGCGGTGGCGTCGGTCGAGTTGTCGCCGCCCGCCGCGTTACTGTCCGCGTCGCCGGCACCCTCCGCTCGCAGCGCGCGCCGCGCCTGGACGAAGTCGACGATCGCGTGCCCGCTCGCGCGCAGCAGCGGGTAGGAGCGCGATTGCGTCATCCAGGCCGGCCGCGGCGCGGCCCCGCCGTAGACGGTATCGAAGGCGAAGCTGGCGACGAGGAACAGCAAGGTCGCGCCGATCAGCCCCTTGAGCGCGCCGAACCCAAGCCCGAGCATGCGATCGACCGTGCCGAGCACCGACTCGCGCGTCCGCCGCCCCAGCCGCCCGGCGACGATCCGCCCGAGCAGGAACACGATTCCGAACACGAGCGCGAAGGCGAGCACGGCGGCGCCCGCGCCGGTGCCGACCTTGTGCGTCAAGAGCGCCGCCGCCGGCGCATAGAGCAGCTTCAAGGCGATGATCGCGGCGATCCACGCGAACAGCGACAGGATCTCGGTGACGAAGCCCTTGAGCCAGCCCAGCACGCCGCCGCCGCCGACCAGCAGCAGCACGATGACATCCAGCGCGGTAAGCATGATCCGCGCCTTAGGATGTGTCGGCGACAGCGGCAACGGCCGTGGTCGCGCGGCGGCGCGCCGCCACCCGCCGTCGCCGCGCCCGCCGCTCCGCGCCCCGTCCCGCCCGCGGCAGTCATCGTTCTTTTTTTGTTCTGTCCTACAGTCCCGTCCCGGGTATAGAGGGGCCGGTCATGAGCGATCGTGACCCGCCCCCCGCCGCGCCCGACCCCGCAGGCGACGCCGCCGATCCCGGCCTCACCGGCAGGGGCACGCCCCGCCAGCGCCGCCCGCGCGCGCGCCGCGCGATCGTGCCGACGCCCGAGATGCTCGCCGACGCGCCGGAGTTCGAGGCCGTGCCGAGCCGCACCAACCGCCACGACGGCTGGACCTACGAGCGCCAGCGCGCCTTCATCGCCGGCCTCGCCGAGACCGGCTGCGTGGACCGCGCCGCCAGGCGCATCGGCATGACCGCGGTCGGCGCCTACCGCCTGCGCAAGCTGCCCGGCGCCGAGGGTTTCGCCGCCGCTTGGGCGGAGGCGCAGGCACTCGGCGTCAACAAGCTCAGCGACATCGCCTTCGACCGCGCGATCAACGGCGTCCCCGTGCCGGTGTTCTACAAGGGCGAGCAGGTCGGCGAGCGCCGCTGGTACAATGACCGCCTGCTGATGTGGACGCTCCGCCACCACGATCCGGAGAAATATGGTGGCCGCCCCGGCGTCGTCGGCAGCACCAGCCTCGTCCCGCCCCACATCCGCAAGCGGCTCTACGCGGAGTGGGAGCGAGAGATGCACGAGAAAGCCCGCGAAACCCTCGCCGAAAAGATCGCCGCCGCACGGGCGCGGTTCGGGGATCATGATGAGTTGGTCGAGGGGCAGGTGGTGATGCCAGAGGAGCGTAGGCTGGAGGTGCCCGGCTTCGGAGATCATCCGCCGCCAGCTCCGCGAGGAATGGGAAGCCGAGCGCAAGGCGCAGGAAGCGAGGGACGATGCGACCCTCCGCGAGCGGCTCGTCAGAAAGATCGAGGCGCTGCGGGCGGAGCGGGAGAAAGCGACAGAGATCGTTACGAACCAACGACGGCTAGGGGAGAATGACCGCGATCATGAGCGGGGACGGCGCGACGCCCAGGCGCTCACGCCCTCTTCAAATCGTCCCACTCATCAACGGTCGGTTGTCTCGCAAGCGGATTGGCACTAGCTAGCCGACCATGACTGACGATCGAAAGAACCGGGCATCGTCCATCCCCATCGGTTCAATGTCGCCAGTGGCCGACAGCATCGATTTTTTCTACCGTAAGAGTCCGGGATATCGGGCGATCCATGCGGATGGATTTTATGGTGGCATCACACCACGCGGTTTGGTGCAAGTCTCGTTTTTCAACGAGCGGGCACCTATACCGAGACACGTCCGTCGTCCGATAGTTGGTCAGGATGGGAGCCGTGTCACAGCCGGTCCGGAAGAAACCTTAGAGGGATTAGTTGGCATTGTCCGCAATGTTGAAGAAACGATCTTTATGGACGTCACTACCGCGCAAGAGTTTTTTCTCTGGTTTAAAACAGCTTTAGCTACTGCCGAGAGCAGCCTTAACCTGCCATCTGACCAACGGGTTGCCGGAGATTTAGATTCGGGGGAGAAATAATGGCAGCACAATTTTTCATGCCACAGCCTACTGCGCTTCCTGTCCACGTTTTCAAGCCCGCAGCAGCGGGCCAGAGAAAGCAGGACGAATTTTATCGCACGCGATCTTCGGCAAGTTCCGGCGTAATCTATATAGACTATGTTGCGGAGATTACTCGGGCGCAAGCAAATAATGCAATCTCACACGACGATCTCGAAATTAATGAAACACCGTACCCCTTGCTAATTAACGCGGGTTCGCTTTTAAGTTTTGTCCTTTTTGCAATAAGTATTACCATGTTATTCTTTAACCCACAGGGCGCAGTCGTCGTTGGAATTTTTGCATTTATTAGCTTGACAATATTTGGTGGCTTTGCGGCTCGCTTTCGAGATAAGCAGGCGACCTACTCGTAAACCATGACTGAGCTTGGGGATCTCGTTGCTGCAATAAAAGGTAATGGTCCTCCTGGAGCATTGGCTCTTACCGCTATCTATGCTGGAAGTACTGCAAAAAATTGGGGTGGTGCATTTCCTGTCAGGGTAGAATGGGTTGCGCTAATCATGCTGCTAACGGCCGCGTTCTGGTATGTCGGGATGGCAATCGGACGAATCACCGGTGCGAGCTGGCTCAAACGTCTGGAAGGAGATGGGCCGCCCGCCCTTCCGCGTTCAAAAACTAGCCACCGTAAATCGCCCAATCGATCCTACGGTGGCTAGCTGTGTTTCTTAGCCGATGATCTAAATCAATCCTGCAACACAGAGATGCAATTTCCTTTCCCAATCGATCTGCAGCCGATTCGCGTCGCTTCGCAAAGTAGGCAAGACTTGTTTCAAGTTGCTTTAGCGCACGTTCACGCTGACGAGGGGAAGCACGCCTTCTTGGACTTCGCCTCATCGATCACGGCACGAATGCGGCGCATTACCTCATCGTGCGGAACCGATGCGCATGGTTCGGCGAGTGCTGCCTCGATCTTCTTTCGCAGCCAACGCTCGTAGGGAGCGGCCCTCCTCCTCCGTCGCGAATTCCGAAACGATGGGCGACAGCTTCGTCATCACCGCAGAATAGCGGAACTGCTATGCGCTCCCATATTCCCGCATCCGGGCGCTGGCGTCGTGAAGCAACCCCGTTGCTTCACGAGTCCGCGCGCCTGCCCTCCTTCTGCTTGAATGAAAAAAGCGCTCAGCCCTCGTCGCCCATACGCAGCGCGGCGATGAACGCCTCCTGCGGAATGGACACGCTGCCGTATTCCCGCATGCGCTTCTTGCCTTCCTTCTGCTTCTCCAGCAGCTTCCTCTTGCGCGTCGCGTCGCCGCCGTAGCATTTGGCGGTGACGTCCTTGCGCAGCGCGGCGATCGTCTCGCGGGCGATCACCTTGCCGCCGATCGCGGCCTGGATTGGGATCTTGAACAGGTGGCGCGGGATCAGGTCCTTGAGCCGCTCGCACATGCCGCGGCCGCGCGCCTCCGCCGTGCCGCGATGGACGATCATGCTGAGCGCGTCGACCGGCTCGTTGTTGACGAGGATGCTCATCTTGACGAGGTCGCCCTCGCGATAGCCGATCTGGTGATAGTCGAAGCTGGCATAGCCGCGGCTGATCGACTTCAGCCGATCGTAGAAATCGAACACGACCTCGTTGAGCGGCAGCTCGTAGACGAGCTGGGCGCGGCCGCCCACATAAGTGAGCTGCTTCTGGATGCCGCGGCGATCCTGGCAGAGCTTGAGGATCGCGCCCAAGTGCTCGTCGGGCACGTAGATCGTCGCCTCGATCCACGGCTCCTCGATCATCTCGATGCGGTTGGGGTCGGGCATGTCGGCGGGGTTGTGGAGCTCGATCGTGCGCGCCTCCTCCGTTTTGGAATGCGAGAGCGCGATCCGGTAGACGACCGACGGCGCCGTCGTGATCAGGTCGAGATCATATTCGCGGGTCAGCCGCTCCTGGATGATCTCGAGGTGGAGGAGCCCGAGGAAACCGCAGCGGAAGCCGAAGCCGAGCGCGGCCGACGTCTCCATCTCGAAGCTGAACGAGGCATCGTTGAGGCGGAGCTTCGCCAGGCTCTCGCGCAGCTTGTCGAAGTCGTTCGCGTCGGTCGGGAACAGCCCGCAGAACACGACCGGCTGCACCTCCTTGAAGCCCGGCAGCGCCGCGTCGGCCGGGCGCCTGGCATCGGTGATCGTGTCGCCGACGCGCGTCTCGGTGATCTCCTTGATCTGCGCGGTGATGAAGCCGATCTCGCCGGGGCCGAGGTCGGTCAGCTGCTCGATCTTGGGGCGGAAGCAGCCGACGCGATCGACGAGGTGCGTCGTGCCCGCGTTCATGAACTTGATCTGCTGGCCCTTCCTGAGCACGCCGTCGACGACGCGCACCAGGATCACGACGCCGAGATAGGGGTCGTACCAGCTGTCGACGAGCATCGCCTGCAAGGGCTTCTCCGCGTCGCCCTTCGGCGGTGGGATGCGCGCGACGATCGCGTCGAGCACGTCCTCGATGCCGATGCCCGACTTGGCCGAGGCGAGCACCGCGCCGCCCTCGCGCCAGTCGCCGCCGGCGGGCAGCCCGATGATCTCCTCGATCTCGGCGCGGACTTTATCCGGCTCGGCGGCGGGCAGGTCGATCTTGTTGATGACGGGGACGATCTCATGATCGTGCTCGATCGACTGGTAGACGTTGGCGAGCGTCTGCGCCTCGACGCCCTGCGCCGCGTCCACCACCAAGAGCGCGCCCTCGCACGCCGCGAGGCTGCGCGAGACCTCGTAGGCGAAGTCGACATGCCCCGGCGTGTCCATCAGGTTGAGGACATGCCCCTTCCACTCGAGGCGCACCGTCTGCGCCTTGATCGTGATCCCGCGCTCCTTCTCGATGTCCATATTGTCGAGCACCTGCGCGGTCATCTCGCGATCCGACAGCCCGCCGGTGCGCTGGATCAACCGATCGGCGAGCGTCGACTTGCCGTGATCGATATGTGCGATGATGCTGAAATTACGTATCTTTTCGAGCGGAGTCGCCACGTGCTCATGCTATCCCGGAGAGAGGTGCGGGCGCGATAGCAGGGTGCGAGCGGGAGGACAAAGGGCGGAGGCCAGCCCTATCAGGCGTCTTCCTCGTCGTCCGAAAGCACGGCGCGTTGTGCCTCAAGCAGTTTCATCAGCTTACCGATTTCCTTAGCACCCATGTCGCCGCCGCTAACGAGAAGCCGCACTTTGATGTCGCGGCCGACTAGGCTGCGCATCCACTCTTTTTCACCGCTGAGCGATGGCTCTTCGTCGCTTTTCGAAGCTAGTTTGAACTTGGGAGGCGTCGCTGCCGATGACGCGCGTTCCTCCACCAGCACCTGCTCCATCGGAATGCCGGTTTCGCTGCCGTCTACCGCGATCCAAAGGCCGTCGTCCGAAACCAAACGCACTCGCATTGGACTTTCCATCTGGAGCACGCCGTCGACTTCCCATTGTACGAGGTCACCTACCTTTGCTCCGCCGTAGATGAGCCCCTCACCCTCCGGCGTCGAGACCTCCTCGCTTACATTTGCCTCAGCGCCGCTTTGATCGAACGCCTTATTTTGCTGGAGAAAGCTTATAGTATCGAAATATGCGCTCATTACCGGTGCTATCGCGATATTTTGGAAGCCTTCCCGGATTAGATAGGAGCGCAGCGAATCCTCAGACACGTGGCCTGGAAATCGCTCGCGAAGCTGCTTGAAAATCGCGGGCTTGAGGCCGGCCTGCTGAATTGAGCCTGCTGCGTCCTGCGGCTTATCCGGATGAATAATATCGAGCGCTAATTGGCTTACTCGAATTTCGCTCTTACCGGTTTTCTCAGTAAGGCCGTAGTGGGCAAGGGATGCCAGCGCTTTGTCTGAGGCACCACTGGCACCAGCATAACCAATATGTTTGGCGGCTGTTACGCGGTCTATGGGATTGCGCCGATCTGCGTCGAAGATCTTGCGCACGGCGACCAGCGCCTTCGGGAGGGACATGTTGGGGTAGCCGGGGCTATTCGTACGAGCCATAATCACCTCCAAATTGCTTAAACGCTAGGTTGACCGAGGAAGCAATTAAGCGTTTTCACTGGTGCGCGCAAGCAATCCGTTGACGGCCGCCGCGAGCAATGGCACATGCGCAGCAGGAGGTGAGTCTATGAAAAGGAGAGTCGCTCTAGCCGCTGTCACGCTCACAGACGCGGTACGGGCAACCTGAAAAGGGGCCGTCGATCTTGTAAATCGACGACCCCAGATGAGCCTAGAAACTCGGAGCTTCACTGGCGGCGATGCGTATAGCATCGTCGCCTTTCTTTTGAAATCCGTCTGCGTGAATGGGCGCTGACGAAGTGGAACAGTGGAGTCGCGCTATGTCGCCCGCCGCTCCATCACCCCCCGCACCGCCTCCACATTCTCCGTCCCCCATGCGCACAGCGGCACCAGCGCCTGCTGCAGGCTCCGCCCCAGCTCGGGCAGCGCATAGTCCACGTGCGGCGGCACTTTCTTGTAGTCGATGCGCGTCACGATGCCGTCGGCCTCCAGCTCCTTGAGCTGCTGATCAGCACCTTGTCGCTCACGCCGCGCACCGCGCGCTTGAGTGCGCCGTGCCTATCCGACGCGCGATTGAGTGAGCCTTCCTAGCGGCCTGCGCCGCCAGCCCATTTCCAAATACAACTTTCCTACCCCTCCCTCCCGTGTCACATCATCGCCCATGATCGTGCGCCGAGCCTTCGCCGCCGCCTCCGCCTCGGATGTCACACGGCTCGCCGCAGCGATCGGCGAACGTCGCGGTACCTTTGTCACCTTCCGAGGCTGAGGAGAGGAGAGCGCCATATGCGCCACGTCGCGATCATCGGTTCGGGGCCGGCGGGCTATTATACCGCCGAGGCCTGCCTCAAGACGTTCGGCGATCAGGTCCAGGTCGACATCGTCGATCGCCTGCCGGTGCCCTATGGCCTGATCCGCTCCGGCGTCGCGCCCGATCACCAGTCGATCAAGGCGGTCTACAAGCGCTACGAGGGCACCTCGCTCAGCCCGCAGGTCCGCTTCGTCGGCAACGTCACGATCGGCGAGGACATCGCGATCGACGAGCTGCGCGGCCTTTACGACGCGGTGGTGCTCGCCACCGGCGCGCCGCACGATCGCCCGCTCGGCATCCCGGGCGAGGATCTCCCCGGCGTGATGGGCTCGGCGGCGTTCGTCGGCTGGTACAATGGCCACCCCGATTTCGCGCGGCTCGATCCGCCGCTCGGCCACGGCGGCGCGGTGGTGGTCGGCAACGGCAATGTCGCGCTAGACGTCGCGCGCATCCTCGCCAAGACGCGGGACGAGCTCGCCGGCTCGGACATCGTCAACCACGCCATCGATGCGCTCGATCGCAGCCGGGTGCTGCGCGTCACGCTGCTCGGGCGGCGCGGGCCGCAGCAGATCGCGATGACGCCCAAGGAGCTGGGCGAGCTCGGCCATCTCGCGCGCGCGGCGCCGCATGTCGATCCCGCCGACCTGCCCGATCCCGCCAGCGACGCCGCGCTCGAGCCCGGCTTGCGCAAGTCGGTCGGCCATATCCGCGCCTTCGCCGCCAACCCCCGCGAAGACGCGGCGGTGATCATCGACTTCGATTTCTTCGCGCGTCCCGTGCGGATCGAGGGCGACGGCCGCGCCGAGCGCATCATCGTCGAGCGCACGCGGCTGACCGAGGGCGGCAGCGCGGAAGGCACCGGCGAACTCTACGAGATCCCCTGCGGCCTCGTCGTCGCCTGCATCGGCTACCGCACGCCGCCAATTCCCGGCATCCCCTATGACGAGAAGCTTGGCCGCTTCGCCAACGAGGACGGCCGCATCGCCGTCGGCGGCCCGGATGCGAATGGCGCCGGCGGGCTCTACGCAGTGGGCTGGGCGCGGCGTGGGCCGACCGGCACGATCGGCACCAACCGGCCGGACGGCTTCGCGATCGTCGATCTCATCGCCGCCGACACCGAGGCGGGCAGCACGCGCCAGGGCGCTGCCGGGCTCGACGCGCTGCTGCTGGAGCGCGGCGTCCGCGCCGTCGGCTTCGGGGACTGGCGGCGGATCGAGGCGGCCGAGAACGCCCGCGCCCGCGCCGGCAGCCCGCGCGAGAAGTTCGTCGATCTCGCCGCGATGCTGGCGGCGGTGGAAGGCTGAGCGACGCGCTGCGGAGCGCGCGCCAAGGGCGTTGCGGCGAAGGCGCGATTGCCTGCTTGCGGAGCGCGAACACCGCCCCTATAGGCACGCGACTTGAGCCGCCGGCCGCCTCCCGAGGCAGCCCAGCCGGCACTCCGTCGGGGAGTAGCTCAGCCTGGTAGAGCACTGTCTTCGGGAGGCAGGGGCCGGAGGTTCGAATCCTCTCTCCCCGACCATCATTCCCTAGCCCGCGAAACAGCACGGAGATCTGGGGTGCGGAGATCCGGTCGATGGCGCGTCGGCTGTCCCGCGGCAGCGGTCCGCTCCCGCCGCGACCAGCGCCTGATCCGAACTTCTGCACCGACCCGTTCGGCTTCCTCCGAAGGTTTCGCGCGGCGGCGCCGCCCGAGGTGAAGGACGTCCTAGCGCCAGCGCGCGCGGCCTGATGGGGCCATCGCCCGCACATCTTCTGAACAAGGAACCGAGACGATGCCCGATCTGCTGCTTGCCTTCACCAGCCCGAAGCCGGGCAGGGAGGAGGAGTACATCGATTGGTATCGCACCCGGCATGTCGCCGACATCGTCGCGGTGCCCGGGATCCTCAACGGCCAGTTCTTCCGGCTGGCGGTGCCGCGCGAGGCGCAATGGCGCTTCGCTTTGCTTTACGAGATCGAGACCGCCCAGGGGCCCGCGGCGCTTGCCGAAATTCAGACGCGGATGGGTGGCCCGTCGATGCCGGCGAGCGAGGCGCTCGATGGGATCGACGGGGTGTTCGGCCTGCCGCTCGGCGAGTGGCAGGCCGCGCCGGGCCGCACGGCCGAGGATCGCCGCCGCGCGCGCTATCGCCTGATCGCGCTCGCTCGGCCGCTGGCGGGCCGCGAGGAGGAGTATGTGCGCTGGTATGGCGAGCAGCATGTCGGCGATGTACTGCGCATACCGGGCATGGTCGGCGCGCAGCGCTACAGGCTGGCGCCGACCGGGGCGACGCCTGACCTGCCATGGCGGCATCTCGCGGTCTACGAGGTCGACACCGAAGAGCCGCGCGAGATGATGCGCGAACTTGGCCGACGGGCAGGCACGGCCGAGATGCCGAGCATCGATGCGGCGGATCGCGAGGCGGGTTTCGTGGCCTGTTCGAGGCGGTCACGCCGCTGCGGGTAAAGACATAGATATCCGCGGAACGGGAGGAGCCCCGGCGCGGGCCGCGCGTTGACTGGCCTCATGTTCGGAGATGGGCAATGGCCAACAACCTGCTCGGCATCCTGGTCGGCGCCGCGATCGATCGCGAGGAAGGCGAGAGCGGCGTCAAGGGCGCGCTCGAGGGCTATTTCATCGAAGGGGCGCTGCGATTGGTCGCGCCGATCCTCGTTACTTATGCGATCGGCTGGGGCGTGCAATATGGCATCCGCCGTGGGCTGCACGCGCTCACCGGCGACGACGATCTGCGGCGCGGCGCGATGTCGCCGGATGCGAAGGGCTGAGCACGGCAGCCGCGAACAATCGCCCATGCTGATCCAGATCAGGAAACTTCCCAACGCCTTCCATTGTTTAGGGCAAGCGGCGACTTGGCGTCGATGCTCGGACAGGGGTCAGCGATGGACGATACGACGCGCCGTCAGGTGATGACGGGAGCAGCGACGCTGGGCGCGACCGCCGCGCTCGCGACACCGGCCATGGCTGCCGCGCCCGCCGCCGGTCAGGCGCGCGGCGGCAAGCAGGACCCGCGCAGCAAGCATCCGAAGCCGCCGTTTCCGGCCCAGTCCCAGCCGTGGCCCGGCCTGGCCGGGCAGATGAATCCACGGCCCGATCATGGCGAGGCGAGCTATGTCGGCAGCGGCCGCCTGCGCGGCCGCAAGGCGCTGATCACCGGCGGCGATTCCGGAATGGGCCGCGCGGCGGCGATCGCCTTCGCCCGCGAGGGCGCCGACGTCGCGATCAACTATCTGCCGCAGGAGGAGCCCGACGCACGCGAGGTGATCGATCTGATCCGCCGCGCCGGCCGCAAGGGCGTGCCGATCCCGGGCGACCTGCGCTCGGAGAGCTTCTGCCGCGATCTCGTCGAACGTGCGGTGAGCGGCCTCGGCGGGCTCGACATCCTCGTCTGCAATGCCGGCCGCCAGCAGTCGGTCGCGTCGATCCTCGATCTCACCACCGAGGAGTTCGACGCGACGATGAAGACGAACATCTACGCGCCGTTCTGGATCATCAAGGCCGCGGTCCCGCATCTCGAGCCGGGCTCCGCGATCATCGGCACGACCTCCGAACAGGCCTATGATCCTGCGCCCGACCTCTACGCCTACGCGCAGACCAAGGCGGCGACGATGAACTACGTGAAATCGCTCGCCAAGCAGCTCGGCCCCAAGGGGATCCGCGTGAACGGCGTCGCGCCCGGCCCGATCTGGACGCCGCTCCAGGTTTCCGGCGGCGCGTCGCAGGGCAAGCTCGTCACCTTCGGAGCGACCGCGCCGCTCGGCCGACCCGGCCAGCCCGCCGAGCTCGCCGGCATCTATGTGCGCCTCGCCGAGGACGACGGCAGCTACACCACCGGCAACATCTACGGTGCCGGCGGCGGCCAAGGGCAGCCCTGAGGAGAGCAGCGATGCGCAACACCGTCGCGGTGGCCGTAATTCTGGCGGTGGCCGCACTGCTCCCCACCACCGCCCGGGCGCAGCAGCCCGGCTCGCGCCCGACCCGCGAGTATCTGATGGCGGCGGCGCAGTCCGACCAGTTCGAGATCCTTTCCGGGACGACCGCGCTTGCGCAGACCACCGATCCCGGCCTGCGCGCCTTCGCGACGCAGATGATCCACGATCATGGCGAGACGAGCCGCCAGCTCAAGGACACGGCGGCGCGCGAGGGCCTCGCGCCGCCGCCCGACGCGCTGGGCGGCGATCAGGCACAGATGCTGAACGCCCTCCAGAGCCTGCGCGGCGCGGATTTCGACAAGACCTATGCGCGCCAGCAGGCGCTGGCGCATCATTCGGCGCTGACCGTCCAGCAGCAATATGCCGCGAACGGCGACGACGCGGCACTGCGCCAACTTGCGAGCACGACGACAGGGCTGATCTCCGGCCATCTCGCCATGGCCGAGAAGATGAAGGATGCGCTGGATCGATAACGCCTCCGCTTGAACCGGACGCGCGGTCCATGGGCCGCCCCGATGCTTGTCCCTCGCCCGGCAACGGCTAAGGCCATGCTCCATCGGCGGAAGCAGGGGCAGAAACGATGGCAAGCACCAGGGCGATCATGTTGCGCGAACCAGGCGGCCCCGAGGCGTTGCGCCTCGAGGACGTAGCCGTCGGCGCTCCCGGCCGCGGCCAGTTGCGCGTCCGGCACGAGGCGATCGGCGTCAACTTCCACGATACCTATGTGCGCTCCGGCCTCTACCAGACGCTGCCGCTGCCGGGCATTCCGGGTCTGGAGGCGGCCGGCGTCGTCGTCACGGTCGGCGAGGGAGTGGAGGGATTCCACGTCGGCGACCGCATTGCCTATCTCGACAAGAGCTATGGCGGCTATGCCGAGGAGCGGCTGCTCGACGCCGACCTCGCGATCACGTTACCGGACGGGATCTCGACCGCGCTTGCGGGGAGCGTGCTGCTCAAGGGGCTGACGGCGGGCATTCTCGCAACCCGCGTCCATCCCGCGCGCGCCGGCGAGTGGGCGCTGGTTCACGCCGCGGCTGGTGGCTGCTCGCGCAATGGCTCGCCGGGCTCGGCGTGCGCGTGATCGGGACGGTCGGGTCCGAGGAGAAGGCGGCGATCGCGCGATCGCACGGCTGCGCGCACGTCATCCTCTACCGGAGCGAAGATCTCGTCGGCCGGGTCATGGAGATCAGCGGCGGCCACGGCGCCGATGTCGTCTACGACGCGATCGGGCGGGACACGTTCGACCGCTCGCTCGCCAGCCTCGCGGTACGCGGCCATCTGGTGAACTACGGCCAGGCATCGGGGCCGATCCCGCCCTTCGAGATCAGCCGGCTGGCCCCGAAATCGGCGACCATCAGCCGCCCCGGCTATGCGCATTATATCGCAGACAGGAGCGCGTTGATCGCGCTTGCCGACGATCTCTGGCAGCGGATCGCGGCGGGTTCGCTCCGCGCGGAGCCGGGCACGCCCTACCCGCTCGCGGACGCCGCCGAGGCGCATCGCGCGCTCGAAGCGCGCGCGGCGGGGCCGATCATCCTCGTGCCGTGACGGCGGTCATGCCATGATGCGGACCGTCGTGCCCCAGGGCTCGCGTGTCTGGTCGAGCCGCACGCCGGGCGCGCCCTTCGCCTCGTAGCCGAAGGAGATGCCGAACAGCAGCTTCATGTCCTCGCCGACCTCGAGCAGCGGCCGCACGACCGGAGCGTAGAGCCCGAGCAGCGTCTGCGGCAGGCCGGCGAGACCGAAGGCGGCGAGGCCGAGCAGCAGGCTCTGCGCGAACATGCCGACGTCGCTCGCCTCGCGCTCGTTGCCCCAGGCGGGCATGAACAGGAAGGCGACATGCGGCGCACCGAAGAAGGAAAGCTGCTGCCGCAACAGGTCCATGCGCGAGGCCTTGTCGTCGCGATCGATGCCGAGCGCCTGTTGCTGGCAGAGGATATGCGCGACCTGCCGCTCCTTGAAGTCGCTGGGATAGAGCTTGCGGAGATAGGGCAGATCGCCCTGCTGGTGGCCGCCATCGTCTATATGCGCGAGCAGCGCCGCGGCGATGCGGTCGCGCGTCGCGCCGCTCGCGATCCGCACCGCCCAGGGCTGCGTGTTGCAGTTGGAGGGGCTCCACTGCGCAAGCTCGAACACGTCGCGGATCGCCGCCTCGGGCACCGGCGTCGGCTCGAAGGCGCGCACCGAGCGGCGGCGCGCGACGATCGCGCGGAACGCTTCGGCGAGATCGGGTTCGTCGATGGCGCTCGCTGCGGTCGCTGTCGTCGTCATGCTGTCATCCTCCTGCGATGCGGCCTTAGCGTCCGGTGAAGCGCGGCGGCCGGCGTTCCCTGAAGCTCAGCGTCGATTCGGCGAAATCCTCGCTGGCGAGGCTTTCCATCAGCAGGTCATAGGCCTCGCCGCTCGCCTCGCCGAATTTCTGGACAGGCGCCGCTTGCAGCTGCCGCTTGATGATTGCGGTCGAACGCGGCGAAGCACCGGTCGCGATCGCGCGCGCATAAGCGAGCGTCGCATCGAGCAGCGCATCATCCTCCTCGACGCGCGAGACGAGGCCGAGCCGCAGCGCCTCCTCGGCCTCCAGCCGGCGGCCGGAGAAGAGCAGATCGGCAGCCGCGTTGGCGCCGACCAGCCGGGGCAGCATCCAGCCGAGCCCGAACTCGGCGACGACGCCGCGCTGCGCGAACGCCGCAGAGAACATCGCCGAACGGCCCGCGAAGCGGATGTCGCAGCAGGCCGCCAGCACCATGCCGACGCCGACGCAGGCGCCGTTCACCGCCGCAATCACCGGCTTCTTGAGCGCAAGCGGAAAGGTGTAGGTGGTGAGATATTCGGCCGGCGCATCGAGCCCCGCGAATATCGGCGCGACCTCTCCCGGGCGCGGAATGCCGTAGCCGGCCGCGCCCTCGGCGACGAGCCGCTCGAGCCGCGTCAGGTCGGCGCCGGCGCAGAACGCACGCCCGGCGCCGGTCAGCACGATCACGCGGGCATCATCGTCGTGGAAGGCGCGGACGAACGCGGCGTCGAGCGCCTCGTGCATCGGATCATCGAGCGCGTTCAGCCGCTCGGGCCGATCGAGCGTGACGATCCCGACATTGTCGACGACTTCAAAGCGGACCTGCGCTGCCATGGCCGCCCCGCTATCGCCTGCGCCGCGCACGCGCAATCGCGGCGCGCTTGCTGGTTTCGCACGACGCCCCGCCGCGATATGGAGCGCCGTCATTCCGGGGGAGGTTCTCGTGCATCGCAGCCTGCGCCTGACAGCCATGCTTCTCGCCATCGCGGTCGTCGGCGGCGCCGCCGGCTCGGCCGATCGCGCCAAGGGCTACCTCGACCCCGGTGAGTTCGACGTGACGCATGTGCTCGAGCCGGCGCCGCGCCCCGGCGACCCGCGCTATGACGCCGATCGGAAGATCTTCCGCGCGACGCGTGCGCTCGCCGGCAGCCCGCGCTGGGTGCTCGCCACGGCCGACGTCGAGACCGGCGCGCCGGCGATGCTGCGCGACTTCAGCTGCGCGGCGGGCGTGGCGCTGACGCCGGACAACGCGCCGAAGCTGGTCGCGCTCGTCCAGCGTGCCGGCGCCGACACCGGCGCGCAGACCGCGCATGCCAAGGACGTCTACCAGCGGCTGCGGCCGTTCCAGATCGATCGCGGACCCATCTGCCAGCCGCAATCCGAGCTGTTCGATCAGAAGGTGGGCCGCATCAGCTACGACTATCCTTCCGGCCACACGACCTGGGGCTGGACGTGGGCGCTGATCCTCGCCGGACTCGCCCCCGATCGCGCGCAGGCGATCCTGGAGCGCGGCCGCGTCTATGGCGACAGCCGCTTCATCTGCGGCGCGCACAATGAGAGCGCCGTAGAAGGCGGCTTCCTCTCGGCATCCGCGACGATGGCCGTGGTGGCGACCAAGCCGGCCTACCAATCCGACCGCGCCGCCGCAAAGGCCGAGCTCGACGCGCTCCGCGCGCATGGTCCCGCGCCAAGCGATTGCGCGACCGGAATGGTGCTAGTGCACGGCAACGCTAAGCTGCCTTACGCGCCCTGACCGGCGGGATCGCTAGGGCTGATTGATCAGGCCGCATTGGCTTCTTCCGGTCAGTCAGCTCGAAGCCGGTCTATAGCGCGCTTTCGATCCAGCGCTTGAGCTGGCTCTTCGGCGCGGCGCCAACCTGCGTGGCGGCGGGCTGGCCGTTCTTGAACAGGATCATCGTGGGGATGCCGCGCACGCCATATTTCGCTGGCGCGTCGGGGTTGTCGTCGATGTTGATCTTGGCGATCGTCACCTGGCCGCCCATCTCGTCGGACAGTTCCTCGAGCGCCGGGCCGATCATCTTGCACGGCCCGCACCACTCCGCCCAGAAATCGACCAGCACCGGCTGGTCCGCCGAGATGACGTCCGAATGGAAGCTCGAGTCGGTGATCTTCTTGGTGGCCATGGGCACAACTCCATCTGCTTGTTGTCTATCTAGGGCGGACGTTGCGGCGGCTCAACGGACGGCGCGCAAGCTTTGTTCACCGCCCGGATACCCTGGCTTGTGCGCGGCGATCACCGCATCGGGCACCGCGATGAGGTGCGGCCCGGCGGTGTAGAGCAGCCCCGCCTCTATCACGCGGCCGGGGAAGATCGTGGCGAGCGCGGCGGCATAGGCGGCGATCTGGCGGAGATGATGCGCCGGCACCGCCGCGAGCGAGGCCGGCGCGCGGCGGCCGGTCTTGAAGTCGACGACGCGGACGAGGCGGTCCGTCACCAGCAGGCGGTCGACGGTGCCGGCGATCACCGCGCCTTCCACCACCGCCGCGATCGGCGCCTCGGCGAGCGCATCCGGACCGAAGATGTCGGCGAAGCGCGGATCGGCGATGATCGCGCAGGCATCGGCGGCAAGCGCGGCGGCGTCTTCGGGCGCGACGCCGGCCGACCGCACCAGCCAGCGCTCGGCGCTCTCCCGCCGCCGCTCCGGCGCGATCGCCGGTAGCCGTTCGAACAGCGCGTGGAGCAGCCGTCCGCGCTCCGCCGCGGCGGCAAGCGCCGGGCTCGGCGGCGGATCGGCGACGTCGTCCGGCCCGAGCGACGACGGCGCGAGCGGCCGCGGCGGGCGACGTTCTTCCGGCGCGGCGCGGCGCAGCCAGTCCGGCGTCGGCGCCAGCGGACGGGCGGACGCGACGCGCCGTGCGGCGCCGCCGCCCCGCACCGTGCCGCCGGCGTGATGGCGTGCGGCGCCCCAGCGCGCGTCCTCCTCGGGCTCCGCGCCGAGCGCCGCCATCGCGCGCTCGACCGCCGCGTGCCAGCTCTCCGCCGGTGCCGCGCCCTTGCGCCGCGCGTTGAGCGCGCCGCCGATGACGAGATGCTCCTCCGCGCGCGTCAGCGCGACATAGAGCAGCCGCCAATGCTCCTCGCGCTCCTTGCGCTCGGCCTGCTCGATCGCGTCGGCGAAGGGGGCGAAGCGCTCCGCCTTGCGCGGGCGGACGATCGGCACCTTTGCGCCCTCCCGCTCCCAATGGATCGATCGTGCAGACGTGTCGTCGGGATCGAGCGTCGCGTCGGCGAGGATGACGAGCGGCGCCTGCAGCCCCTTGGCGCCGTGCACGGTCATCACGCGCACCGCGTCGAGCGGCGCGGAGGGATCGCGCTTGATGTCGATGTCGCCGCGATCGAACCAATCGAGGAAGAGCTGGAGCGAGGGCGTGGTCTCGTCCTCGAAGGCGAGCGCGGCGTTGAGCAGCTCCTCGATCGGATCGCGCGCCTCCTCACCCAGCCGCTCGAGCAGCTTGCGGCGACCGTCCATCGGATCGGACAGGATCGCCTCGAGGAAGCGATAGGGCGTGCCGAAATCGGCGGTGGCGAGCAGCGCGTTGAGCGCATCCGCCGTCGCGGCGAAATCCTGGCGCCGCGAGACCGCGCTCAGCAGGCTGCCACGCCGGCCATAAGCGATCGCGAAGAGATCGTCCTGGCTAAGCCCGAACAGCGGCGAGACCAGCAGCCCGGCGAGATTGAGATCGTCCTCGGGCTGGAGCACGAAACGGATCGCGGCGAGCAGGTCTTTCACCGCCAGCGGCGCGGTCAGCCGCAGCCGATCGACGCCCGCCACCGGCACGCCCTCGGCATGGAGCCGCGCGACGATCAGCGCGGCGAGCGCGCCGCGCTTGCGCACGAGGATCATCACGTCCTCGGGCTTCAGCGCTCGGCCGCTGGCGGCGAGGTGCAGCGGCGCGGGACCGTAGATCCACTCGCGGACCTGCTTGGCGAGCAACGTCGCGAAGCTGCGCGTGGCATCGTCGAGCCAGCCCTCCTCGCCCTCCGCCTCGCCTTCTTCGTCCGGCCCGGCGGGCGTGTGCGGGCGCCACAATGTCACGCGGCCGGGCAGGCCGTCGCGCGCGCTGCGATGACCGCCATGCGGCTCGATCAGGCCGAGCTTTTCGCCGCCGATCTCGTCGAGCAGCCGATCGACGAGCTCCAGCACCGGCGGCGTCGAGCGGAAGCTTTGCTCGAGCGCGAGGTTGGCGAAAGCTCGATCCGCCGCGTCGGCGCGCGTCTCGAACGCCAGCCGCGCCGCCGCGAAGGCCTGCGGGTCGGTGCCCTGGAAGCCGAAGATCGCCTGCTTGAAATCGCCGACGGTGAAGATCGTACGGACGCCTTGCCGCGCCCCCTCGCCCGCGAAGAAGTCGCCCGCCAGCGCGGCGACGATGCTCCATTGGTCCACGTTGGTATCCTGCGCCTCGTCGACGAGGATGTGGTCGGTTGCCTGATCGAGCTTGTAGCGCACCCAGTCCGCGATGCCGTCGCTCTGGAGCAGCGACACGGTGCGGCGGATCAGATCGTCGAAATCGACGAGGCCGGCGGCGCGCTTGGCGGCGGTGTAGCGGTCGGCGTAGGCCTGCCCGGCGCGGAGTGCTGCGGCGAGCATCGCCGCGAAGCCGGCCTTGGCGCGCAGGTCGACGAGCGCCTTGCAGGCATCGCCGAGCCGTGCGGCGAGCGCGACATAATCCGCCTCGGCCGCGATCTGCCCCTTCTGCACGGCGCGCGGCTCCCCCTTGCCGGTGTGGAAAACGCTCGCGAGCGCCTCGAGCGTCGCAGCGCGTGCTTCAGGCGATGCGGCACGCCAGGCGGTGATCGTGTCGGCATGGCCGAGGCCGGTCTTGGTGCCCCAGGCGGCGTTGGCGGCGGCGATCCGCGCGAGGGTCGCGCAATCGAACCGTTCGTCGGCGCAGGCCTCGGCAAGCGCCGCCTCGACGTCGCCGGAGGGCACGTCCATCGCGCGGCGCAGTTGCGGTTCGATGCCTTGCGCCGGACCCAGCGCCGCCATCGCGTCGGGCGCGCGCGCGCAACCGCGGAGGAAGCGCTGCGCGCCCTCCTCACCCAGCCGCCGGCTCAGCGTCTGGACGTCGGCGATCAAAGGCAGGTCGCCGCCGTTCTCGGCATCGACGAGCATGTCCGCGAGCACGGTCGCGGCGAGCACGGTCTCCTCGCGCTCCTCCATCGGACGGAAGCCGGGCACCAGCCCCGCCTCCTCGGGAAAGCCCGCGAGCAGCGTCGCGGCAAAGGCGTGGATGGTCTGGATGCGCAGGCCACCGCCGGGCGCATCGAGCACGCGCGCGAACAGTCGGCGCGCGCGGGGCAAATCGTCGGGGCCGAAATTCTCGCCGAGCGCGGCAAGGTCGATCGCGAGCAGATCGTCGCGCAGCCGCACCCAATCGGCGAGGCGCGCATGAATGCGCTCGGCCATCTCGGCGGCGCCCGCTTTGGTGAAGGTCAGGCAGAGGATCGCCGAGGGATCGGCGCCGCGCAGCAGCAGCCGCAGCACGCGCGAGCTCAGCACATGCGTCTTGCCGGTGCCCGCCGAGGCGGCGAGCCAGACATTAGCCTGCGGATCGACCGCGTCGCGCTGCGCGCCGCGCAGATGCTGCAGCCGCTTGAGCCGGCTCATGCCGCATCCCCCTGGCGGCCATACCATTCGTCGAGCCGCATCAGCTGGTCATAGTCGGCATAAGGGGCATATTCGGGATGAAGCTTGGCGATGAACGGCTCCTCGCCGAGCAGCCACTTCGCCGCCGCATCGCGCAATTTCGCTTCGGCGTTTCTCGTGAAATCCTCGGGCGCGATCAGCGCGCTACGGCCGAGCACCGGGCTCTGCACGAAGCCGAGCGCGCCCGCTTTCGACGCCAGCGACCAATATTCGAACGCGCCGGCAACGCCCGCGACGCCCTCGAACCCGCCGCGCTCGGCGATCAGCCCGAGCAGGCCGAGCTGCATCGCATAGCCGTTCGCCACCGCCTTGCTTGAGGGCGGCTGACCGGTCTTGTAGTCGACGATCGCGAGGCTGCCGTCGGCGGCGCGATCGATGCGATCGACGCGGCCCTTGAGCGTCACCCCGCCCGCCTCCGCCTCGCCCGAAAGTTCGGCGGCGATCGGCCGGCGGCCGGCGGCGAGATCGTCGGCGGTCTGCTGCGCGATCCACTCGATCGCCTCGATCAGCCGCGGCGTCCACAGCGCGCGTACGACCGGGTGCGTGTCGGCACGCGCGAGCAGCGCTTCGGCGCGCGCGCGGAGCTTGGCGGGATCGCACCGGTCCTCGTTCCACCAGGCTTCGAGCACGGCGTGGACCTCGCTGCCGCGCCATGCCGCGCTCGGCTCGGCATCGACCGCGTCCCAGCTCTTCAGCCGCAGGATCGCGTCGGCATAGAAGGCGAAGGGATCGGCCTGGAGCCGATCGAGCTTGGTGACGTGGATCGTCTTGGGGCGCGCGGCGAGCGGCGGGCGCGGCTTCGGCCGCTCGGCGGGCTTGAAGTCGGCGGCCCAGTCGAGCAGCTTCGCCCAGCGGCCGATGCGCGGCTCGCGCGTCATGCCGCCGGTCATCGCCTCGAGCCGCAGCCAGAAGCGCGACGCGATCGCCGGTGCGCGGGCATCGCGCCGCGCCCGCGTGACGAGCACGCGGGGAGAGCCGAGCAGGCTCGCAAAGCCGTGCGCGGCGAGGCCGATGCGGCGCTCCAGCCCCGAGAGGCCGAGCGCGGCGCGGATGCCCGGGCCCAGCCACGGATCGGGTGCGGGCGGCGCCGGCCACATGCCCTCGTTGAGCCCGCCCATGATGACGAGATCGGCGTGCTGAAGTTGCGCCTCGATCAGGCCCCAGATCGCGACGCGCGGATGACCGCCTTGCGGCGGCCGCACCGCGATCTCGCCCATCAGCCGCTCCAGCAGCGGCGCGATGGTTTCGGGCGCGAGGCCGCGCGGGCCGGCCGGCAGCTCGCGCTCGATCGTCTCGAACAGCTCGGCGGCGGCGCGCCCGTCGGGGCCCGCCCACAGCGCCTCGCCGCAGAGCGCATCCGCGGCCTCGCGGAGGCGCGCGATTAGCGTGGTCGGCGGCTCGTGACGGACATAGGCCTCGTCGAGCGGGCGCAGCATCCCGGCGACGCCGCCAAACCAGTCGGCGGTCTCGCCGAGATAGCCCAGCACGCCATCCAGCCCCGCTGGCGGCCGCGGCCCGCGCAACGCCGCGTCCAGCCGCCGCACCTCGGCGAGCCAGGCCGCCCTGCCCGCGCCGGCCTTCACCAGCGGATGCTTGAGCAGCGCGAGCAACGGTACCGGCGCCCAGCGCTCCGCCGCCGCCCGCGCCAGCATCACCAGGAAGGCGCCCGGCGGCGTCGCCGAGAGCGGCCGCCCGGCGCTGTCGTCCGCCGCGATCCCCCAGCGCTGGAGATGCGCCGAGACGCGCCGCGCCAGCCCGCGATCGGGCGTCACCAGCGCCACCGTGCGCGCCGGCGTCTCCAGCGCCTCGCGGATCGCGATGGCGATCGCTTGCGCCTCCTCGGCAGGGGTCGCGAGCTCGAGCGCGCGCACGCCGGTCAGCCGCCGATCCGCCGGCTTCAGCGCCTGCCATTTGTGGCTATATTCTGCGGGCGCCATCGCGTTGCCGATCGCGCGGCTGCGTGCCGGCGATGCCGCCGCGCACCCGCCGCCGCGCCAGAGCGCCACCTCGCCTCGCGCCACGCCCATGCGCTGCAGCAGCAGCTTGAGCGCGAACTGCGGGTGCGTCTCGATCGAGCGTTGCCGCGCGCCCGTCGCGGGATCGGACGCATGCGGGCCGAGCGCCTGCCACTCCTCCTCCGGCACGGCGAGATCGAGCGCCGGGAACACGACCATGCCCTGCTCCAGCGCCGCGATCCGGCCGAGCAGCGCCGCCACCGCCGGCGCCGGCGTCGCGATGCCGGCGGCGATCACCGGCCCGTCCGGCGGCGCCGCGCGCCAGCGCCGCTCCGCCGCCGCGAGCAGCTGGTCGCGACGATCGGAGAGATCGATGCGGCCGAGCCGTTCGAGTTCGGCCGGCCAGCGCGTCGCCACCACCGCGAAGGTGGCGTAGGCGCGCTGCCAATGCACCGCGAGCTCGCCGCTGCGATCGAGCGCGAGCAGATCGTCCACGCTCTTCTTCTCGACCGCGAGCTGATCGATCGTGCGCGCGACATCGGCGGCGAGCCGCACCGCCTCGACACCATCGACCGGATCGCGCACGCGGGCGCGCTCCTCCTCGATCAGCCGCGCGAGGATCATCCGCCGCGCCATCGGGTCGATCGCTGGCGGGATCGGGTCATCACCCTCGATCGGATCGAGCGCGGCGCCGATCGCCTCGTCGAGATCGGGATCGCCGATCGCGACGAGGCGCGGCAGGATCAGGCCGTTGGTCGCGCGGCGTACGAACGCATCCTGCACGGCGCGGATCGCGCGGTTGTTGGGCAGCAGGATCAGCGCGCGCGAAAGCCCGAGCGGATCGCCGCGCGTCCGCGCCAGCAGCCCGGCGACGAGCGCATCGGAAAAGGCGCGATGCGCGGGGATGGTGAAGACGCGCGGCTGGATGGACGCGGAGGTCGGACCGTCGGCTCGTTCCCCGGTCAATCCTCAATCCGTTCGCGTCGAGCGAAGTCGAGACACGTAGGCGATGCGCGTGTGGCACGTCCCTCGACTTCGCTCGGGACGAACGGGTCTGCTGTCGGCCTCTGGCCCTCAGCCATCGGCGAGCATCGCCTCCGTCACCGGGATGGCGGCGGGCGTGCCGACGTCGAACCACAGCCCCTGGTGGACGACGCCGAAGCAGCGGTCCGCCTCGATCGCCCGGTTCCAGAGGATGTTCGTCGAGAAGGCGCCGCCGGGCGCGTCTGCGAGGAAGCGTGGCGCGACGAGCTGGATGCCGGTGTAGACGAACGGCGCGACGCGGCCCGCGCGCCGGCGCGCGATCCGGCCGGCGCCATCCATGTGGAAATCGCCCATGCCCTTGTGGCAGTTCGCCCGTGCGAACGGCACGACGAGCAGCAGCGCGTCCATCGCGTCGCCGTCCCAGCGGTTGGCGAGCAGCCGCAGCGTGTCGGCCGGCCCATCGAGCCAGAGATTGTCGGCGTTGACGACGTAGAACGGCTTGTCGCCGAGCAGCGGCAGCGCATGCGCGAGGCCGCCGCCGGTCTCGAGCAGCTCGGCGCGCTCGTCGCAGATGACGATCTCCGCCGCGCCGCGCCGCCTGCGGAGATGCGCCTCCATGGCATCGGCGAGATAATGGACGTTGACGACGATGCGGGCGATCCCCGCCGCTTCGAGCCGATCCAGGACATGGTCGATCAGCGGCTTTCCTGCGACCTCGACGAGCGCCTTCGGCCTGTCGACGGTGAGCGGGCGCATTCGGAGGCCGAGCCCGGCGGCGAGGACCATCGCGGTATCCGGCAGCGGTGCTGCGGCATCGACGCGCGGATCGGGGCGCAGCGCGAGCGGCTTGGCGAAACGGCTCATGCGGGCAGCGGCTCCCAGGCGGCGGCGCGGAATTCGGCGGCCACGTTGCGCGCATACCATTCGGCGACGGGCGCGAGCGCCGGATGCGCGAGATTGCGCTCGAGATAGCCCCACACGCGCGGCTGCATCGGCAGATAGCTGGCCTTGCCGTCGCGCTTCCACAGCCGCGTGAAGATGCCGAGGATCTTGGTGTTCCGCTGCGCGCCGAGGATCTCGTAGGCGGCGCGATCGATGCCGCCGGCCAGCCGCGCATAGTGATCGAGCATCGCCGCTTCGAGCGCCGGCGCGACGTCGCGCCGCGCATCCTGCAGCAGCGAGACGAGATCGTAGGCGGGGTGGCCGGCGAGCGCGTCCTGAAAATCGAGCAGCCCCAGCCGCCGCAGCCCGGGCCGATCGAGCAGCATGATGTTGTCGGCATGATAGTCGCGCAGCACCAGCACCGGCGCCGCCGGGCTGTCGACCGCGCCGAGCACCGCGTCCCACGCCTTTTTGAAGCCGTCGCGGTCGACGTCCAGCGCGAGCGCCGGCGCATACCAGTCCGGGAACAGCGCCACCTCGCGCCGCAGGACGGCACGGTCATAGGGGGCGAAGCCGCTCGTCTCGGCGATCTTGGCGAGCTCGACCAGCAGCGCGACGGCGTCGCGATAGATGCCCTCCTCCAGCGCCGGCTCGTCGCGGAGTAGCGGCCCGACGAGGCGATCGCCGAAATCGTCGAGCAGCAACAGGCCGCCGGCGCGATCCTCGGCAAGCGCGCGCGGCGCCGAGAAGCCGCGCGCGATCAGATGCTGCGCGACATGGAGGAAGGGGCCGACATCCTCGTGCGCGGGCGGCGCGTCCATCAGCACCGCGGTGCGGCCCGGCGCCAGGACGCGGAAATAACGGCGGAACGAGGCATCGCCCGCGAGCGGCCTGATCTCGGCACCGCCCCAGCCGTTCGCGGCGAGGAAGGCGGGCGCGTGCGGCGGCGGGATCATCGGCGCATCAGCGGAACGGGAGCGGCGGCGGCCATCGCCCCTCCCATGCCGGGGCGGCGGCCCAAGTCAAGGCGCGGCCGCCGTCCGGCGCGGCGGCGAGCGACAGGCGGAGCGCGTCCGGCCACAGGGCGTCGCCCAGCCGCTCGGGCCATTCGATCACCAAGGCGCCCCCCTCGCGGAGATCGTCGAGGCCGAGTTCCGCGAGCTCTTGCGGCTCTTCGATTCGGTAGAGATCGACGTGCGCGAGCGGCAGACGGACCTCGGGCGGCGCATATGGCTGGATGATCGCGAAGGTCGGGCTGGGCGCCTCGCCCGCGAGCCCGAGCGCCGCGAGCAGCCCGCGCGCGAACGTCGTCTTGCCCGCGCCGAGATCGCCGTGGAGCGCGACGACGTCGCCCGCGCGCAGCACGCGGCCGAGCGCGGCACCGGCAGCCTCGGTGGCCGCGGGATCGGGGAGATGGAGCACGGGAACAGCCGTAGAGCAACGCCGCGCCGATTTGAATCACCGGTTACCATGAGGAGGAACCAAGCGAAGCGAAGCGAACCGAAGCGCAGTCGAAGGCCCGTCTCGAAGGGCGTGTGGCCGTGCTTCGAGACGCCGCTTCGACGTCGATACGCAGCATCGAAGTTATCCTGAACGCCTGCCTTGGCAGGCGGTCGAAGGGCTCAGCGGCTCTCAGCACGAACGCAAGATCAAACCGATCTTCCCCGGATTGCGCGAGAGGGATCAAGGCTGTTGGAAATGCGCGCGCACCTCTCCGGTTGCTCGGCTCAGAGCGGGAGAAACGGCCGGCGCCCCTCGCGTGCCTCGCGGCCCTCGGGGCTTTGCCGGTGTCCCAGTTTTCCGGCGGGAGCACCTCGCCCATTTCCGTCGGCGCATCGGGCCGGCGGCGGGAACTGGCTCGTTGTGGCGGACGCCGTGGGCCATGCACATAAGAGCACGAGCATGGCAGCTTGGCGCTGGCCTGGTTGAACTTACGATGCTTCAGGATTTTCGACCCCGAACCCTGGCGCGCCGGCCGTCCGGACGATCGCGACGCGTGGCCCCGCGTCGTCCCATCCCGCCGCGTGTCGGCCTCTCGTCAGAAGCCTTGCGCGACGGCGCGGCTTTTAGCGGAATCGGGACGAATTGTCAAGGATGTTCTTGGTATGTTCGAAGCGGTCAAATGGCCGCTTTTGGTGGCTAGCTGCCGCTAGCTCCCCTCCCTTCCAGGGAGGGGGGATGAACGTCTGCTACTGGGGCGATAGCGGCCGATCCAACTTCGGCAATCCTCGGTCTAGACACCCTTCCGCGGTAGCGTGATCGTCACGGTCGTGCCCTGCCCCGGCTCGGACTGGAGCGTGACGCGGCCGCCATGCGCCTCGACGAACTGGCGGGTGAGCGGCAGGCCGAGGCCGAGCGCGCCATCGCGCGGGCGGGTGCCGAGCGCGACCGAATGGAAGCGATCGAACACGCGCGCCTGCTCGCGCGCGGAAATGCCCTGGCCGTCGTCCGAGACCGTGATCCGCGCCGCCTCGGCATCGCCTTCGGCATGGACGAGCACGCGGCCGCCCGCCGGCGTATGATCGACGGCGTTGCCGAGGACGTGATCGAGCGCCTGGCGCAGGCGGCGGGGATCGCCGGTGACGCTGCCGATCGAGGCGTCGATCGACTGGACGAGATCGATGCCGGCGTCGTTCGCGCGGTCCTGGACGTCGTCGGCGGCATCGCGGGTGAGGCGCGCGAGATCGACCTGCTCGGCGGCGAGCGGCAGCGCGCCGGCCTCGCTTTGCGTCAGATCGAGCACGTCGTCGATCAGCCCGCCGAGCCGGCCGACCGACTGCAGGATCGCGCCGACATAGTCGCGGCCGGTATCGCTCAGCGCGCCGGCATAGCCCGCCTCGAGCATCTCGGCGAAGCCGCCGATCGAGGTGAGCGGGGTGCGCAGCTCATAGCTCATATTGGCCATGAAGGCGGTCTTGACGCGATCGCCCTCCTCCAGCGCCTCGGTACGTTCTCGAAGGGCAGCCTCGATGCGGCGGCTGTCGGTGATGTCGAGCATCGTGAACAGCGCGTTGCCGTCGGGTAGCGGCACCGCGGCGAACTCGTAATGGCGGCCGTTGGTCAGCGCGACGCGGCCCGAGCGCTGCTGCCGCTCGACGGTGGCGAGGCGGACGAGCTCGCGGATGAGGTTGGCACGCGCCGGGTTGGTCAGCCGCTTGGCGACCGCGCTCACCAGCTGATCGACGCGCGGATGCTGCGTGAGCTCCTCCTCGGAGATCCCCCAGACCTCGGCGAAGCGGTTGTTCCAGAGATGAAGGCGGCCATCGGCGGCGAACACGCCGATCGCCTCGAACAGATTGTTGAACGTCGCGGTGCGGACGCGCAGCAGCGTGTCGCGCGCGCTTTCGAGCTGGACCTGCTCGGTACGGTCCTCGAAGATCACGAGCAGGCCGCCATCGGGCAGCGGCTGCGCCACGACGCGCAGATGCATGCCGCCCGGCAGCATCCAGTTCTCCTCGATCGCGTCGGTCGCCTGGAACCAGCCGCGCCGCTCGGCGCGCCATGCCGGGAAGTCGCGCGATTCGGGCACGCGGCCGGTCTCGCGCATGCGATCGAGCACGCGCTCGAACTCGGGGCGGTCGCCGAGCCATTCGGGCTTGATCGCGAACAGCCGCAGGAACGGCCGGTTCCAGAAGACGAGGCCGCGATCGGCGCCGAACTGGGCGACGCCGGCGGAGAGGCGATCAAGCATCTCGCGCTGCGCCGAGGCGAAGCGACTGAGATCGGCGCGCGCCTCCTCCAGCTCCTCTATATCGAGCGCGTAGCCGGCGATGCCGCTCGGCCCCAGCGGCACGTCGACGACGCGCAGCATCCGCCGCTCGCCGCCGACCGTCGCGGGCACGGTGCGGATCGACATCTCGCCCTCGTCGCGCGCCGCCGCCGCGCTCGCGATCGGGCTGCCGGCGCCCTGCCCCTCGACGAGCTCGAGCCCGCGCGCGATCACGTCCGCAGCGCTTTCGCCCTCGACGGCGCGGACATAGGCGCCGTTGACGAGGCTGAGCCGCAAATCCGGTCCGCGATGCCACATCGGGATCGGCGCCGCCTCGATCAGCGCCGTGAGTGCGTCGAGCGTGCCGCCGAGCGCGCCGACCTCGCCGCCGAGCCGCGCGATCTCGCGCTGGCTCTCGCTCATGTCGAACAGCCAGAACAGCGCCGCGCCGGGCTCGTCGGGCGCCGGCCCGCCGATCGCGGTGAGCACGAGATGGGATGAGCGAACGCGCAGCGGCACGGTGATGCGATCGCCGGTGCGCTGCGCGCTCTCGACCGCGCGGACAAGCGCGGCACCATCCTCGTCGTCCACGCCGAGAACGAGCTCGTCGATCGATTGCGGCAGCGCGCCCAGCGCCAGCCGTTCGGCGATGCGCGGATCGCCACGCAGCCTGCCGTTCGCGGCGACGGTCACCGGCAGCGCGGGCGACGCCCCGAGCAACGCCTGCAGCCGCCGCGCCTCGCGCTGGTCGGCCGCCGCCGCGCGCAGCCGCTTGAGACCGAACACCGTCGCCGCCACCGCGGCCGCCAACCACGCGAGCAGCAGCAGTGCGAGGACGACCGCGGTCTTGGCGCCGATCGCGATCATCGCGGCGCGGGCCGTGCGTCGACGCTGCCGGCCCTGTTGCTGCTGCCCACCATGCGCCGCTGTCTATTGCCGAAAGCGATCGAGCGGAAGCGAGCGTTTAGCGTTCGAACGCGTAATCGCGCTCGACGCGCGCGATGCGGACGCGATAGCGCACGTACCAGTGCTCGCGCCCGTGCCGCTGCGCGTCGAGATGATCGACCTGGCGCTTCCAGGCGGTGATCGCATCCACGTCTCGCCAGTAGGAAACGGTGATGCCGGCACCGTCCCCGCCGCGTGCGGCTTCGATGCCGAGATAGCCCGGCTGCGCGGCGGCGAGCCGCTCCATCTCGGCTGCCATCGCGCCATAGCCGAGGTCGTCACCCTCGGTGCGCGACGAGGTGAAGATCACCGCATAATAAGGGGGCTCCATGGTGCCTGGCCTCCTCGCTGGCGCATCAATAGACGCGGACGCGTTGCGCCGGCGCCAGATAGAGCTTCTGTCCGGGCACGACCTTGAACGCCGGATACCAGGCATCGAGGTTGCGCACGGTCTGCGCGCGCTGCTCGGCGGGGGCATGGACGTCGGTGAGGATGCGCTGCCGGAGCGATGCCTCGCGCCTTTTCTCGCGCCAGCTCTGGCCGAAGGCGAGGAAGAAGCGCTGATCGCCGGTCAGCCCTTCTATCACCGGTGCCGGCTTGCCGTGCAGGCTGGCATGATATGCGTCGAGCGCGGCCTCGAGGCCGGCAAGATCGGCGATGTTCTCGCCGAGCGTCTGCGCGCCGTTCACATGCACGCCGGGCAGCGGCTCATAAGCGTCATATTGCTTGATGAGCGCCGCGCCCGACGCCTTGAAGTGCGCGAAGTCGGAAGGCGTCCACCAGTTGCGCAGCGCGCCCTTCGCGTCGAAGTCGGCGCCGGTGTTGTCGAATGTGTGGCTGATCTCGTGGCCCATGGTGGCGCCGACCGCGCCGTAATTGGCCGCCGCATCCTGCTTCGGATCGAAATAGGGCGGCTGCAGATAGGCGGCGGGAAAGTTGAGCGCGACCTGCACCGGCAGGTTGACCGCGTTCACCGTCTGCGGCGTCATCCACCATTCGCGCTTGTCGACCGGCTTGCCGATCTTGCCGATCTGGTGGCGATATTCGGCACGCCGCGCGCGCTGCAGATTGCCGAACGCGTCGTCGGGGCGGATCTCTAGCCCCGAATAGTCCCGCCAGCTTTCGGGATAGCCGACGCCGACATAGGTCGCCTTGAGCTTGGCGCGCGCCTCCGCCTTGGTCGCGGGCGCCATCCAGCTCAACGCCGCGAGCCGACGATCGAGCGCCGCGACGATGTTGGCGACCATGTTCTGCAGTTCGGCCTTGGCCTGCGGCGAGAAATAGCGCTGCGCATAGCGCTGGCCGACCGCATCGCCGAGCTCGTCGTTCACCGACGCGATCGCACGCTTCCAGCGCACCCGTTGCTCAGGTGTGCCATCGAGTTCCTTGCCGTTGAAGGCGAAGGCGCGCCGGTCGAGCGCCTGCGGCAGCACGGCGGTGTATTGGTTGATCAAGTGGAAGGCGAGCCAGTCCTTCCAGACCTCGAGCGGCTGGCTCGCGACGAGCGCGGAAAGCCGCGTGATCGCCATCGGCTGCCAGGCGATGAAGCGCTGCTGATGCGGCAGCTCGGCGGCACTCCAGAACGCCGCCCAGTCAATCCCCGGCGCCTTTGCGGCGAAGTCGGCGGCCGACCAGTTGCGCGCCTGACGCGAATCCTGGCTGGCGACGATGTCGACCTGCGCGGTCGCGATCTTCGTTTCGAGCGCGACGATCCGCTGCGCCTTGGCCTCGGGATCGCCGATCCCGGCAAGCCGCAGCATGTCGCTGACATAGGCGAGATAGTCGGCGCGGTATTTCGCCATCTGGGGCATGGGCGAAAGATAATAGTCGCGATCGGGCATGCCGAGGCCGCCCTGCATCAGGTAGGGCACGGTCGTATCCGGCGTGGTGAGGCCTTGCGTGACGAACAGGCCGAACAGGTTCTCGGTGTGGAACTCGGTATTGTTGAACGGATCGGTGTCGGCACGCATGCTGGCGCCGAGCGCGCGGGAGAGCTCCGGCAGCGCGCGGATCGCTGCGATGGCGGCGAGGCCGGGCCGCAGCGGCGCCACGCCCTGCTTCTCGATCCCCGCCTGATCGACGAAGGCGGCATAATAGTCGGCGATCTTGCGCGCCTCGCTGCCGGCAGGCGGATTGCTCGCGGCGATTTCGCGGACGAGATCGGCGGTACGCTGCTCGGTGAGGTCGACGAGCATCCGGTCGGTGCTCTCGGCGCTGTGATCGGGCGCGATGACGGTGCGCTTCTGCCAGGCGCCGTTGGCGTAGCCGTAGAAATCGTCGCCGGGCGCGACGGCCTTGTCGATGCCGCTGAGGTCGACGCCGGCGGAGGGACCGGCGGCGGACGAGGGCAGCGCGAGCGCGAAGGCGAGAACGGCGAGCGCGACGGGTGCGATGGGACGCATCTCGATCTCCTGAGAAATATTGTTACGCCACGCTTAGCGCCGGAGTCGGCGCGCCGCCAAATCGTTCGTCGAATGCGCGCGCGTTGCGGCAAAAACGCGCGCGGCGCTTGCCATCGGGGCGCGGGCAGACGACATGGCGCGCGAGGACAGTCCGGAGACCGCCATGCCTGTCACCCGCTTCGTCGCGGCGTCCGCGATGATCGCATCGCTGGCCGCGCCGGCCGCCGCGAGCCGCCCCGCGACCTCGCCGCTCGTCGCCTACGTCCACGCGCGCGCGGCCGACGTGCTCGGCCAGGCCGACGCCTCCGCGCAGGGCTATGGCGCACTGTTCGCGGTCGAGCCCGGCAACCGGCGCATGGCGATGCGCACCTATCGGCAGGCGATCATCGCCGGCGATCGCAAGCTCGCCATCGCCACCGCACGCGCGCTCGATGCGCAGAAGGCGCTGCCCGCCGAGGGCCGGCTGCTGCTCGTCGGAGAGACGATCGCGAACAAGGACTGGAAGGGCGCACGCGCGCAGATCGAAACGCTGAAGCACGAGGACGTGTTTTCCTTCCTGGCGCCGAGCCTCTCCGCCTGGGTAACGCTGGGCGCGCGCGACGGCGATCCGCTGGCACTGCTGGCGACCGGCGCCGGCGGCGCGCTCGGCGGTGGCTATCTCGGCGAGCAGCGCGCGCTGATCACGCTGGCCGAGGGTCGCGTCGACGACGGCGTCGCCGCGATCCTCGCATTGGGAACCCCGGGTAGCGCCCGCTCGCTGCGGCTGCGCATCGCCGCCGCGGCCGAGCTCGCGCAGGCCGGCCATGCCGACAAGGCGGCGACGCTGCTCGTCGGCGACGATCCCGCGCTGGTGCTCGCGCGCGCGCTGCTCGCCGCGCACAAGCCGATCCCCGGCGCGATCGCGACGCCCGTACAGGGCGTCGCCGAGCTGCTGATCCGCGTCGCCGCCGACATCAACCGCGAGCAGGCCGGGCCGCTCGCGCTGACGCTCGGCCGCACCGCCAACTTCATCGCGCCAGACAATGCCGAGGGCTGGCTGGTGGTGAGCACGATGCTCGCCTCGGGCGACGAGAGCCAGACCGCGCTTGCCGCTCTCGACCATGTCGCGCCCGACGATCCGCTGGTCGGCGCGGCGCGCGATCTCAAGGTGCAGCTGCTGCTCCACAAGGGCGACAAGGATGGCGCGCTCAAGGAGGCGCTCGCCGCGACCGCGCTGCCGGGCGCGAGCGCGCAGGACTGGAGCCGCGCGGGCGACATCTACGACGCGCTGAGCCGCCATGCCGATGCCGCGCAGGCTTATGGCAAGGCGCTGGCGCTCACCGGCGACAGCAAGGCAGCCTGGGCGCTGTGGCTGCAGCGCGGCAGCGCGCTCGAGCAGTCCGGCGATTGGGCGGAGGCGAAGCCGGCGCTCGAGAAGGCGGTCGCGCTCGCGCCCGATCAGGCGGTAGCGCTCAACTATCTCGGCTATTCCGAGCTCGATCGGCACGAGAATGTCGATGCCGCGACGAAGCTCGTCGAGAAGGCGAGCGCGCTGCGCCCCGACGATCCGGCGATCACCGATTCGCTCGGCTGGGCCTATTATCTGCGCGGCGATCTCGCCCGCGCGCTGCCGGCCCTCGAAAAGGCCGCGATCGCCTCCCCGGCGCAGAGCGACATCAACGAGCATCTCGGCGACGCCTATTGGGCGGCCGGCCGCCACCTCGAGGCCCGCTATGCCTGGCACGCCGCGCTCGTCGTCGCCGACGACAAGGACAAGCTGCGCCTGAGCGAAAAGGTCGACCTGGGGCCGGCCGTAAAGCCGTGACGCCGCCCGCGTGACCCTGGCCGAGACGGCGCACGCCAAGCTCAACCTCGCGCTCCACGTGCGCGGTCGCGAGCCCGACGGCTATCATCGGCTCGAAACGCTGTTCGTCTTCTGCGCGCACGGCGACGTGCTGCGCGCCGAGCCGGCGGACACGCTCAGCCTCGCGATCGAAGGGCCGTTCGCGGCCGATCTCGACGCCGCGCACGGCGACAATCTTGTGCTGCGCGCCGCGCGAGTGCTGACGGAGCGCTGCGGTGTCACCGCTGGTGCGGCGCTGACGCTCGACAAGCGGCTGCCGGTCGCCTCGGGGATCGGCGGCGGCTCGGCCGATGCCGCTGCGGCGCTGCGGCTGCTCTGCCGGCTGTGGGAGGTCGCGCTGCCGGCGGAGGCCCTGCACGCGATCGCGGCCGCGCTCGGCGCCGATGTGCCCGCCTGCCTCTCGACGCGGCCGCAGCGCGGCGAAGGGCGCGGCGATCGCCTCACGGCGCTCGACGCTCCGGATCTCTCCGGGCTGGCGGTGTTGCTGCTCAATCCGCGGCTGCCGCTCGCGACCGAGCCGGTGTTCGAGGCGTGGGACGGGCAGGATAGCGGCCCGCTCGGGGAGGCGGCATCGCTGGCGGCGATGACGGCGGCGCGCAACGACCTCGAACCGCCGGCGATTGCGCTCGTGCCCGAGATCGCGTCGCTGCTCGATTGGCTGCGCGCGCAGCCGGGCGCCACGCTCGCGCGCATGTCGGGATCGGGCGCGACCTGCTTTGCGCTGTTCGCCGACGCCGCCGCGCGCGACGCCGCCGCCGCGCGCGCGGCAATCGAGCGGCCGGGCGACTGGCGTCTCGCGACCTGGCTGCTGTGACCATGACGCGTGTGCCGACATCGCCTATCAGCAGGAGGATGCGACGCGTCGCCCCGCTCCTGCCGTTGTTGCTCGCCGGGTGCCACGCGCGCCATCGCGATCCGGTCGCCGGCACGCCGATTCCTTGCGCGATCGGCCAAGGCGCGCTGTTCGCAAAGCGCTGCCGCGTCCAGAAGCTCGGCACGCAGCTGCTGCTCGTCCGCCCCGACGGCGGCTTTCGGCGGATCGATACCGCGGGCGGGATCAACGCGGCGGACGGCGCGGAGCCGATCGCCGTCGCCCGCTCCGGCGACTCCGTCGACGTCGCGATCGCCGGCGAACGCTATCGTCTGCCGGCCGCGTTGGTGGCGCCGCGATGAGCGCGATCCTCACCGTCGCCGAGATGCGCGCCGCCGAGCAGGCGGCGGTGGACGCCGGCACCGGTCTCGCGACGCTGATGGACAATGCCGGTGCGGCAGTGGCGGAAGCGGCGTGGCGGTTCGGCGGCGGCCAGCCCGCGCTGGTTCTGTGCGGGCCCGGCAACAATGGCGGCGACGGCTATGTCGCGGCACGCCTGCTTGCTGAGCGCGGCTTGGCGGTTCGTGTTGCGGCGAGCGGCGAGCCCAAGACCGATCTCGCGCGGGCGGCGCGTGCCCGCTGGGCCGGCTCGGTCGAGCCGCTCGCCGACGCGGCGCCCGCGCCGTTGCTGGTCGACGCGCTGTTCGGCGTCGGGCTGACGCGACCGCTTGGCGACGACATCGACGGGCCGCTGGCGCGGCTGATGCGCGCGGCGCGGTATCGCATCGCGATCGACGTGCCGAGCGGCGTCGGCACCGACGACGGCGCCGCGCTCGGCTGTCCGGCGCCGTTCGACCTGACGATCGCGCTCGGCGCGCTTAAGCCCGCGCATCTGCTGGAGCCCGCCGCCGCGCTCTGCGGCCGCGTGATCGTCGCCGATATCGGCATGAGCGCGCCCGAGAGCCGGCTACATCGCGTCGCGCGGCCGCGGATCGCGCCGCCGCCGCCCAATTCGAACAAATATTCGCGCGGCTATGCGCTCGTCGTCGGCGGTGCGATGCCCGGCGCCTCGATGCTCACCGCCGAGGCGGCGATGCGCGCCGGCGCCGGCTATGTCGCGATCGCCGGCAAGGGCGCCGGACGGCGCGGACCGCATGCGCTCGTCCGCCATGTCGAGGGCGACGGCGCCGGCCTCGCGCGGCTGCTCGAGGACAAACACATCGGCGCAGCGGCGGTCGGCCCCGGCCTCGGCCGCGATGCACAGGCGCGCGATCTGCTCGATGCGGCGCTCGCAAGCCCGCGGCCGCTGGTGCTGGACGCCGACGCGCTGACGCTCCTCGGCCGTCAGGGGCCCGAGCGGCTCGCGGCGCGCGCGCAGCCGATGCTGATCACCCCACACGAGGGCGAGTTCGCGCGGCTGTTCGGCGCTCTTGCCGGCAGCAAGGTCGAGCGCGCGCGGGCGGGCGCGAAGGCCTGCGCCGCGGTAGTGCTGCTCAAGGGATCGGATACCGTGATCGCGGCACCGGACGGCCGCGCCGCCATCGGCGCCGGCGCACCGGCGTGGCTCGCGAGCGCGGGGACGGGCGACGTGCTCGCCGGGCTTGCCGTCGCCCGGCTGGCGGTGACCGGCGATCCGTTCCAGGCGGCGCAGGAGGCGCTGTGGCTGCACAGCGAGGCCGGGCGCCGCGCGGGGGCCGCGCTGATCGCCGACGACCTCATCGACCATCTCTCGGCCGCGCTCGCCGCCGTTTCGCGATGAGCGAGCCGGCAATGGAAGAGATCGTCCGCCTCGCGGCGCGCGGCGACGGCGCCACCGCCTCTGGCCGCATGGTGCCGCTCGCCGCGCCCGGCGACAGCGTCGGCGAGGCGGGCGCGGTCACGCCCGGTCCGCATCACGTCACGCCGCCGTGTCGCCATTTCCCGCGCTGCGGCGGCTGCCAGCTCCAGCATGTCGACGACGCGAGCTACGCCGGTTTTTTGCGCGATCGGATCGCCGGCGCGCTGGCGGCGCAGGGCATTTCGGCCCCAGCGATCCGATCGCCGCACCTCTCGCCACCGCGGACGCGGCGGCGGGTTTCACTGCGCGCCGAACGGATCGGCAAGCGCGTCATCCTCGGCTTCAACGAGGAAGCCAGCCACCGCATCGTCGACATGGCGCAGTGCGAGATCATGACGCCCGAGCTGTTCGCACTGGTGGCGCCGCTGCGCGCGATGCTGTTGAGCCTGATGACGGGCAAGAGCCGCGTCAGCGCGATGATGACGCTGACGGATCAGGGCGTCGACGTCGCGCTCGAAGGGGTCGATGCACAAGGACTGGCGGCGGCGGACGCGATCGCGGATTTCGGCAAGGCACACCATGTCGCACGCTTCACGATCGACGAGGGCTATGGCGCAGAGACGCGCTGGGAGCCCGAGCCGGTGACGATCCATCTCGGAGGCGTCGCAGTGCCGTTTCCGCCCGGGGGGTTCCTGCAGGCGACTGCGGACGGTGAGGCGGCGCTGATCGCTGCGGTGCGCGAGGCGATCGGCGACGCGGCCCGGATCGCCGACCTGTTCGCCGGGCTCGGCACCTTCGCGCTGGCGCTCTCGGGCAGCACGCAGCTTCACGCGGTCGAGGGCGCGCGTGACGCCGCGCTGGCGCTTTCTGGCGCCGCCAAGCGCGCACAGCGGCGCGTCGCGGTCGAGCATCGCGACCTGTTCCGCCGCCCACTCACCGCCAAGGAGCTGGAAGGCTTCGCGGCCATCGTGCTGGATCCGCCCCGCGCGGGCGCGAAGGAGCAGGCGCCGGCGCTGGCCGCGTCAGGCATCGCGCGCATCGCCTATGTCAGCTGCAACCCGGCGACCTTCGCGCGCGATGCCAGGGTGCTGATCGACGGCGGCTATCGGCTCGACTGGGTCCAGCCGGTCGGCCAGTTCCGCTGGTCGACGCATGTGGAGCTGGTGGCGAGCTTCGTTCGATAGCCCTCTCCCTCAGGGAGAGAGTTGGGTGAGGGTGTCGGAACCTCGGAGGCGGAAACACCCGGCTGCGCCGGGCTCCCCCTCACCCCGACCCTCTCCCCGCGGGGAGAGGGAGGATTGCCTAATCCGCGAACATCTTGGCGAAGGCGTGCTTCTTGCGGTTCTTCCAGAGGCCGCGGTGCCAGGCGTCACTCGCGAGCAGCGGCATCACCGAGCCGGCTTCGGCAAACACCATCTGCTCGATGCCGGTGTTGACCTTGCCCCAGCTCGCCGCCTCCTGCAGCGTCGAGGAAGAACAGGCGCCGTCGCGGACGTCGGCGACGGTGATCTGCACGGCGTATTTGTGCACCTGGACGTCGTCATGGCCGAGAATCTCGGCGCAGACGACGGTATCCTGGATGAAGTTCTTGGGCACGCCACCGCCGATCATCAGCAGACCGGTGGTGCCCGCCGCGATCTTGATCTCGGTGAGCTCGCGGAAGTCGGCGATCGAATCGAGCGTCAGGTAGGGCTTGCCCGCCTTCATGCTGTCGACCTGGTGCTTGACGAGCCCGAAGCCCGCCGAGCTGTCCGAGAAGGCCGGGCAGAAGATCGGCACGTCATGCTCGTAGGCGAGCTTGACGAGACTGTTCTCCTTCTTGCCGTTCTCGACGAGATATTTGCCCATCGCGCGAATGAACGCGCGCGAGGAATAGGGCTTGGGCGGCAGGCTCTCGGCGATCTCGAAGATGGTGTGGTCGACGTTCTGGAGCGCGACTTCGTCGATATAGGTGTCGTAGATGCGATCAATGTAGAGCGAGCGCAGCGTGTCGTCGTCGGGGATTTCCTTGGCCTGGAAATGCTTGTGGCCAAGGCCCTCGAAGAAATCCATGTCGACGATCGAGGCGCCGGTGGCGACGACCATGTCGACCATGTTCGAGCGGACGAGCTCGGCATAGAGGTCCATGCAGCCGCCGGCCGAGGTCGAGCCCGCGATGACGAGCGCGATCGCGCAATCGGGATCGGCGAGCATCTGGTTGTAGATCTCGGTCGCGCGGCCGAGGTCGCGCGAGGTGAAGCTCATCTTCTTCATCGCGTCTACGATCGGTCGCGCGTCGAAGGTGCGGATGTCGACATGCTCGACGGTGGTGCCGAGCAGCTCGGCCTTGCGGGCTTCGTTGATCTGCGGATTGTTCATGGAGACTCCTCGGAAGCTCGATCACCTGCAACCGTTCGCCCTGAGCCTGTCGAAGGGCTGTTCTTTCTTCAGCGACGAAGAAGGACAGTGCTTCGACAGGCTCAGCACGAACGGGTGAAGGCGAGGTTGGTTCGGCTACATCCTCCGGCTCTCGCCGGATTGAAATTGTTAGTCCGCGCTTCGCGTTACAGCTTCACGACGCGCGCGGAGATGGCGGGTTCCGCCTCGACATAGAGGCTCGCCATCGGCTCGTCGGCGACGATCGCCTGCCCCTCGGCCTCGAAGCCGTTGAACTTGGTGCGCATCGCGCAGCCATAGGCGCCGAGCATACCGATCTCGATATAGTCGCCGGCCTGAACGTCGTTCGGCAGCAGGAACGGCCCGGCCATGTGATCCATGTCGTCGCAGGTCGGTCCGTAGAAGCTGAAGCCATGGAGCGGCGCGCGCGACTCCTCCTCGCGGAGCAGCGAGACCGGGAAGCGCCAGCCGATATGCGCGGCATCGAACAGCGCGCCATAGGCACCGTCGTTGATATAGAGCTCGTCGCCGCGACGCTTCTCGACGCGGACGAGCAGCGAGGCGTATTCCGCGCACAGCGCGCGGCCCGGCTCGCACCACAGCTCCGCCGAATAGCTGATCGGCAGATCCTCGAACGCCTGCTTGATCGCGCCGAAATAGGCCTCGAGCGGCGGCGGCTCCATGCCCGGATAGACGGATGGGAAGCCCCCGCCGACATCGACGAGGTCGACCGTCACCGCGGCCGACAGGATCGCCGCCTTCACGCGCGCCATCGCATCGACATAGGCGCGCGGGCTCATCGCCTGGCTGCCGACATGGAAGCAGACGCCGAGCACGTCGGCGAGCTGGCGCGCCGCGAACAGCAGCGGCGCGGCATCGGCGACATCGCAGCCGAACTTGGCGGCGAGGCTGAGCTTCGAATGGTCCGACGAGACGCGCAGCCGCACGCAGAGCGCGAGATCCGAGGCGCCGTTGGTGGCGCGCTCGATCTTCTCCAGCTCCTCGATCGAATCGAGCGAGAAGGTGCGCACGCCATGCTTGTAATAGGCCTCGGAGATCGCCTCCTCGGCCTTGACCGGATGCATGAAGCAGAGCGTCGCATTCGGAAGCGTCCGCGCGACCAGCCGCACCTCGGCGAGGCTGGCGACGTCGTAATGCGTCACCCCGCTCTCCCAGAGCACGCGAAGGAGCTCGGGCGACGGGTTCGCCTTCACCGCATAGAGCGGCGTGCCCGGGAACTTCTCGACGAAGAACCGGGCGGCCCGCGCGGCGGCGTGCGGACGAAGGAGCGTGACCGGCTGCACCGGGCGGCTCTTGGCGATGTCGAGGCCGTCAGTCACGGCCTGGACGGGGAGCTTCGCTAGCCCCAGCGCGCTATGATCGCTGTGCAATTCAAGGGACCTCCTATGCCGCAGGCGAACCCACGGTCTTCAGTTGAAGCAACACTGCCTTGCGGAGGAAGTCCCATGGGGCAGCGGGGGCGCGATATAGAAACGCCTGCCCCCCCTGTAAAGTGCCGCCGAGAGAGGAATGAAAAATTGGAAATTATGCTTCCGGACCAATCGCTTGCACGGGGGCAGCGCGGCCGCTTTCCACAGGTTTCGTTAACGAAGGCTCGCGCCGTCCCGAATGCATCGCGCTTCGCCGCAACGGCATCCGCCAAGCCGTTGCCTGATATGGACGAGTCGCACGGGTCGGCACGGTGAGCGGCGCTGACGCGCTGTTCGCGAGCGTCGCGGTGCTGGCGGTGATCGCGCTCGGCTGGGGCGGCGTCTGGCTGATCCTCAAGCGCCGCGATCGGCTGCGCGGCACGCTGATGATCGTGGCGGGGCTGGTGCTCCTCGCCAACGTGCTGATCTGGACGTGGCCGATGCGACACTGAGCCCCTCCCCTCGAGGGGAGGGATTGGGGTGGGGTGGCCACATAGCGGGCACATCGCGTGCCTCTACCCCACCCCTCGATCCCGTCCCCTGAAGAGGAGGGGAAGGAAGCTCACCCCGCGCCGTTCAGGCGCATGTCGAGGTAGCGGTCGACGCTCTTCATGAGGTCGTCCATCTCGTGCTCGAAGAAGTGGTTCGCGCTCGGGATGGTATCGTGGTGGATGGTGATGTGCTTCTGCGTGCGCAGCTTGTCGACGAGCTTCTGCACCGCGCTCGGCGTCACCACCTCGTCGGCCTCTCCCTGCACGATCAGCCCCGATGACGGGCACGGCGCGAGGAAGGTGAAATCATACATGTTGGCGGGGGGCGCGATCGAGATGAAGCCCTTGATCTCGGGCCGCCGCATCAAGAGCTGCATCGAGATCCAGGCGCCGAACGAGACGCCCGCGATCCACGTCGTCTGCGCCTCGGGATGGATCGACTGCACCCAATCGAGCGCGCTCGCCGCGTCCGAAAGCTCGCCGATGCCGTTGTCGAACACGCCCTGCGACTTGCCAACGCCCCGGAAGTTGAAGCGCAGCGTCGCGAAGCCGCGGCGCACGAAATCCTGGTAGAGCGCCTGGACGATGCGGTTGTTCATCGTGCCGCCGCCCTGCGGATGCGGGTGAAGGATCATCGCCACCGGCGCGCGCGGCCGCGGACCCGGCTGGAACCGGCCTTCGAGCCTGCCTTCGGGGCCGGGGAAGATCACATCGGGCATTGCACCTGCTTTTCAGGAAGCTGAGATTTGGAGCGAGCGCGCTATATAGATGCGCGCGGGGCTCGCGCAACTTCGCCGAGCCGCCGAGGGGAGCAGTCAGGGACAGGCCATGGAGCGCCTCTATCTCGATCATGCCGCGACAACGCCGATGACCAAGGCGGCACGCGAGGCGATGGCGCAGGCGCTCGATCATTGGGCGAACCCCTCCTCGCCGCACGCCGAGGGCCGCCGCGCCCGCGCCGCGCTCGAGAGCGCCCGCGCGCAGGTCGCCACCGCGCTCGACTGGAAGCATTCGCTGATCTTCACCAGCGGCGCGAGCGAGGCGATCGGCATCGTGCTCGCGCGCGCACAGGCCCGCCGCCAGCTGATCGCGGCGGTGGAGCATGACGCGGTGCGCCGCCAGGCACGCGACGCGCTCGACGTGCCGGTCGACGAAAGCGGGCGGATCGACATGGTCGCGCTCGATCGGCTGATCGAGGAGGCGGGGCCGCGCCCGCTCGTCGCGGTGCAGGCGGCGAACAGCGAGACCGGCGTGCTGCAGCCGCTCGACGCGGTGATCGCGCTGGTGCGCTCGGCGGGCGGGCTGCTGCTCGCCGATTGCGCGCAAACCGCGGGCAAGCTGCCGCTGCCGGATGCCGATTTCGTCATCGTCTCGGGGCACAAGCTCGGCGCGGGTCCGGGCATCGGCGCGCTGCTGGTGCGCGATCTCGGCACGCTCGCGCCCTCCGGCGGACAGGAGCTCGGCTATCGCCGCGGCACCGAGCATATGCCGGGCGCGCTCGCGCTCGCCGCCGCGCTCGAAGGCGGCGCGGCGTGGATGGCGCGCGCCGAGGAGCTGCGCCGCTATGTCGATGCGCAGATCGAGGCGGCGGGCGGCGAGGTGATCGCGCGCGGCGCGGCGCGGCTCGCGACGATCGCGAGCTACCGTATGCCGGGCGTCAGCGCGGCGACGCAGCTGATCCGCTTCGACCTTGCCGGGATCGCGATCTCGGCGGGGAGCGCGTGCGCATCGGGCACGCTGCGGCCGAGCCACGTCCTCCAGGCGATGGGCATGGCCGAGGCGCCGGCCGGCGAGGTGATCCGCATGAGCTTCGGACGCGGCACGTCGCGCGCCGACCTGTGGCGCTTCGTCGAGGCGTGGAAAGAAATTTCCGACGCGGCGCGTGGCGACGCGGGCGCGCAAGCCGCGGCATGATCTACCTCGATTATCAGGCGACGACGCCGCTCGCACCGGAAGCACGCGCCGCGATGCTGCCGCTGCTCGAGAAAGAGTATGGCAATCCCCATTCGCCGCACCGCATGGGCCGCGCGGCCAAGGCGGTGGTGGAGGTCGCGCGCGAGTTGATCGCGGCGCCGTTCGGGTTTGGCGGGCGCCTGCTCTTCACCAGCGGCGCGACCGAAGCGGCGAACTGGGCGATCAAGGGCACGATGGCGGCGGCGCCGGCCGGGCGACGCAAGCTCGTCACGATCGCGACCGAACATGCCTGCGTGCTCGACACCGCGCTGTGGCTGGGCACGCAGGGGATCGAGGTCGTCGTGCTGCCGGTCGGGCGCGACGGCATCGTCGATCTCGATGCCGCGCGCGCCGCGATCGACGATCGGACGGCGCTCGTCGCCGCGATGCTCGTCAACAATGAGATCGGCGTGATCCAGCCGGCCGACGCGCTCGCGGAGATGGCGCATGCCGCGGGGGCGCGCTTCTTCTGCGATGCCGTCCAGGGCTATGGCCGCGTGCCGCTGCCGCGCGACGCCGACATGATCGCGATCTCCGCACACAAGATCCACGGCCCCAAGGGCATCGGCGCGCTGTGGCTGCGTGATGGCGTCTCCCCTGGCCCGCTGCTCCACGGCGGCGCGCAGGAGGGAGGCTTGCGCTCGGGCACGCTCGCGCCTTTCCTCTGCGCGGGCTTCGGCGCGGCGGCGAAGCTGGCGTTCGAGCGGTTCGACCCGGACCGCGACCATGTCGCGGCGCTGTGGGAGCGCGCCCGCGCGCTGCTGCCGGACTGGATCGTCAACGGCGCGATCGCGCAACGCTGGCGCGGCAACCTCAACATCCGCCGCGACGGCCTCGATGTCTCGCGCCTGATGTCGGAGCTGCGCGACGTCGCCTTCTCGGCGGGATCGGCGTGCGCGAGCGGATCGGGGCGGCCAAGCCACGTCCTCACCGCGATCGGCCTCTCCGACGCGCAGGCGCGAAGCAGCATCCGCCTCGGCTTCGGCCGCTACACGACGACGGCCGAGGTCGAAGCGGCGATCACGCGCATCGTCGCGGCCGCCGATCGGCAACAACAGTGGGCGGCGGCATGACCAGCGCACCGTTCCACGGCGCCAAGATCGCGCTGCTCTGCGGCGGGCGCATCCTCGCCTACCAGCGCGACGACAAGCCCGGCATTCCCAATCCCGGGCTGTGGGACCTGCCCGGCGGCGGCCGCGAGGGCGACGAGACGCCGATCGCAACCGCGCTGCGCGAGACGCAAGAGGAATTCGGCCTCCCGCTGCCGCCAGGTCGCGTGGTCTGGCAGCGCCGCTATGCGAGCGTCGACTGGCCGGGCCATATGGGCTGGTTCCTCGTCGGCACGATCACGCCCGCCGAGATCGCCGCGATCCGCTTCGGCGAGGAAGGCCAATGTTGAGAGATGCTTGCAATCGCGGCCTTCCTGGTGCGCGGCGACGTGGTGCCCCATCTGCGGACGCGGCTGGGAGACTATCTCGCGGAAGCCGAGCAGGCGGCGTGATGGTCACCGTCCGCTTCCTCAATCCCGACGGCAGCCTCGCGACGCAGGTCGAGGCGGGGCCCGGCAGCCGCCTGCTGGAAGTGGGCCAGGCCGCCGGCATGCCGCTCGAGGGGACCTGCGAAGGGCAGATGGCCTGCTCGACCTGCCATGTCATCGTCGACGCCGCCGACTTCGCCAAGCTGCCGCCGGCCAGCGACAACGAGGAAGACCTGCTCGACCTCGCCGCGCACGTCACCCGCACCAGCCGCCTCTCCTGCCAGATCACGCTCGAAGGGTTCGACAGCCTGACGGTGCGGCTGCCCGGCGCGGCGCGGAACATGCAGGGGCGTTGAGGTAGGCGGCTCGAACCCCGTCAGCCCGTCATACGCCGCACCGGCGTCGCGCCGGGCGTCCCTTCCAGTGAGCCGGCGAGCGCGGGCGGACCCTCGGCCGAACTGTAGAAGGTGTGCTCGCTGCGCACCCTGCCATCGGCGAAACGCACGATCACGACCATGCCGTAATGGATCGGATAGTCGCGGGTATATTCGAGGATGATGTGATCCGGACCCCAGGTCGTCACCGCCGGATCGTCGAGCGCGCGCAGCGTCTCGTCGGAATTCTCCGGCGTGAGCGCGGGCATCGCGCGCTGGTACATCGCCCGCAGCGCCGCGCGCCCGCGCAGCTCGAAGCCGGGAACGATATAATAGGGATCGTCGGACAGCGAGGCGACGATCGCCTCGATGTCGCGGCTGCGCTCGGCCTCGATGTGGGTTTCCAGCGCCTTGCGCAGATCGGCGCGTTCTCCGGGCAGCGGCATCCTCTGTTCTCCTCGCCTCGCCTTATCGGGAGCATCGGCTGCGCGGGCAAGCCGCCGCCGCCCGGCGCCTTGCTCTCCGCCGCCCCTTCGCCCATATGCGCGGCGGGAGTCGGGCGGGCGGTGCCGTCGCCAACCTGGTCAGGTCCGGAAGGAAGCAGCCACAACGATTCCGTACCGGGTCGTTCCGGCTCCCACCGATTCCGCGAAGAGATGGACTTCAAACCCGCTCCCTCAGGAAGAGGGGGGTGAGGGTGTCCAGCCTCGATGAGGAAGAGCCCCTCACCCCGACCCTCTCCCCATGGGAGAGGGAATTTTCCTTAGCCTCGCCGAGCCGCTAGAACCGACTGCGATGCCCGACTCCCCCGCATTCGATCTCGGCGAGCCGCCGCAGCCGGCCAAGTCCGGCGCCTATCGCGTGCTCGCGCGCAAATATCGGCCGCAGACCTTCGCGCAGCTGATCGGGCAGGATGCGATGGTCCAGACGCTGGCCAACGCGATCAAGCGCGATCGCATCGCCCATGCCTTCCTGATGACCGGCGTGCGCGGCGTCGGCAAGACCTCGACCGCGCGGCTGATCGCCAAGGCGCTCAACTGCATCGGGCCGGACGGCAGCGGCGGGCCGACGATCGATCCATGCGGCCAATGCGAGCCCTGCCGGGCGATCGCGGAGGGGCGTCATATCGACGTGATCGAGATCGACGCCGCCAGCCACAACGGCGTCGACGACATTCGCGAGATCTCGGACGCGGTGCGCTACGCCTCCGTTTCGGCGCGCTACAAGGTCTACATCATCGACGAGGTCCACATGCTCTCCAAGCCCGCGTTCAACGCGGTCCTGAAGACGCTGGAGGAGCCGCCGCCGCACGTGAAGTTCATCCTCGCGACCACCGAAGTCGCCAAGGTGCCGGTGACGGTGCTGTCGCGCTGCCAGCGCTTCGATCTGCGGCGCATCCCGGCGGACAAGCTCGCGGCGCACTTCGCGCATGTCGCCGAGCTGGAGAAGGTGGAGGCCGAGCCGGAAGCGCTGGCGTTGATCGCGCGCGCCGCGGAGGGCAGCGCGCGTGACGGGCTTTCGATCCTCGATCAGGCGATCGCCCATGCCGAGGCCGGCAGCGGCGTCAGCGCCGCGCAGGTCCGCGACATGCTCGGCCTGTCCGATCGCGGTGCGCTCCGCCACCTGCTTGGGCTGCTGCTCGCGGGCGAGGCGGGTGCGGCGCTCGCCGCGCTCCACGATCAATATGATCTCGGCGTCGAGCCGGCGGCGGTGTTCCGCGGGCTCTTGGAGGCGACGCACGGCATCACCCGCGTCAAGGTCGGCGCCGCGTCCGATCCCGCCCAATCGGCGGAGGAACGCGAGGCCTATGCCGAATGGGCGAGCCGCCTCGGCTACGCGACGCTGCATCGGCTGTGGCAGCTGCTGCTCAAGGGCCTCGACGAGGTGCAGAGCAGCCCGCTCGCGATCGAGGCGGCGGAGATGGGGCTGCTCCGCATTATCCATGCCAGCCAACTGCCCGATCCGGGCGAGCTGCTGCGGCGGCTGCAGAGCGGCGAGGCGCTGCCTGCCCCTCCCTCTCAACCAGATGACCGTTCGTCCCGAGCGCAGTCGAGGGACGCGCCGCAAGAGCGTGCCTCGGCTGCGCTCGGCACGAACGGCGGTGGGGTTGAGGACATTCCGGAAGACTTCGCCGCTCTGATCGCGCTGCTCGAACATCAGCGCGAGCCCGGGCTCGCCGCATTGCTGCGCAACCGGGCGCGGCTCGTCCGCTACGCGCCGCCCGCGCTGTCGCTACGCAGCGACCGGCCGCTGCCCGCCGATCTCGCCGGCACGCTCAAGCGCGCCACCGGCATGGCCTGGACGGTCCGCTTCGACGAGCAAGGCGAGGCGCAGCCGACGCTCGACGAGCAGGCCGACGCCGCCGAAGCCGCCGCGCGCGAGGATATCCTGCGCGCGCCCGTCGTCGCCGCCGCCTTCGAAGCGTTTCCGGACGCGAAGCTTATTTGACTGGAGCAGATATGGACCTCGAGAAGATCATGCAGGCCGCGCAGAACGTGCAGGCCGAGCTCACCAAGGCGCAGGCGAACCTCGATACGATCGAGGTGGAGGGCGCCGCCGGCGGCGGGCTGGTGAAGGTTCGCGCCACCGCCAAGGGCCGCATCCTCGGCGTCGCCATCGACGATTCGCTGATGCAGCCCTCCGAGAAGCAGATGCTGGAGGACCTCGTCGCCGCCGCGTTCAACGACGCCCGCGCCAAGGCGGATGCCGAGAGCGCCGAGCAGATGAGCAAGATGACCGCCGGCCTGCCGCTGCCGCCCGGCTTCAAGCTGCCGTTCTGATCGCGCGGCACCACTAACGCGATCTTTACCATCGCTGGCGGATAGCGGGCCCGACCTTGCCGGGAAGGGCCATGGACGAACTGCTCGCCGAATTCATCGCGGAGACGCGCGAGACGCTCGAGCCGCTGGCCGGCGAGATCGTCGCGTGGGAGGCCGCGCCGGACGATCGCGAGCGGCTCGATTCGATCTTCCGCTTCGTCCACACCGTGAAGGGCAGCTGCGGCTTCCTCGACCTGCCGCGCCTCGAAGCGCTCGCGCATGGCGCGGAGAGCGTGCTCGCGGCGGTGCGCGCGGGCGAGCGCACGCCCGATGCCGCGCTGGTTTCCGCCGTGCTCGCGATCATCGACCGGATCGGCCGCATGGTCGAGGCACTCGCAGCCGGCGAGGACTTCCCCGATGACGATGACGGCGCGCTGGTCCGCGCGCTCGAAGCGCGGGCGGCGCCGGCACTCGCGATGCCCGATGCAGCCGCGCAGCCGCCGGCCGCCACTTTATCCGCCTCCCGCGCGCCGGCGCGCAGCATCCGCCTGCCGGTCGAGCTGCTCGATCGCATGATGAGCGGCGTTTCGGACATCGTGCTCGCGCGCAACGAGCTCGCCCGCCGGCTGCGCGAGCGCGAGCAGGATCCGCAGCTCGACGCCGCCTTCGAGCGGCTCTCCGTCTGCGTCGCGGCGATGCGCGATGCGATCACCCGCACGCGCATGCAGCGGATCGACAGCCTGTTCGCGGCGCTGCCGCGGCTCGTGCGCGATCTCTCCGTCGAACTCGGCCGCCAGGTCACGCTCGACATCGAGGGCGGCGACGTCGAACTCGATCGCGAGATGATCGAAATGCTGCGCGATCCGCTGACGCACATCGTCCGCAACGCGCTCGATCACGGCATCGAGCCTCCCACCGAGCGGCTCAAGGCCGGCAAGGCACCGACGGGACGTCTGCGCATCGGCGCGCGGCAGGGCGGCAACCGCATCCTCATCGAGATCGCCGACGACGGCCGCGGCATCGACGCCGAACGGCTCGTCGACAAGGCGATCGCCGCCGGCATCGTGACCCGCACGCAGGCCGACTTGATGAGCCGCACGCGCAAGCTGGCGCTGATCTTCGAGGCCGGCCTCTCGACCGCCGACAAGATCACCGCGATCTCCGGGCGCGGCGTCGGCATGGACGTGGTGCGCGCCAATATCGAGCGGATCGGCGGCACCGTCGACATCGAGAGCCAGCCCGGTCATGGCCTGCGGCTCGCGCTCAGCGTGCCGCTCACGCTCACGATCATCCCGGCGCTGACGATCATCACCGGGGGGCTGCGCTTCGCGGTGCCGCGCTCCGCGATCGACGAGATCGTCACGACCCGACGCGGTCAGGTCGCGCTGGAGACCGCCGCCGGCGCCACGTTCGCGACGATCCGCGGCCGCCGCATGCCGCTCGCCGAGCTGGGTACGCTGCTCGATCTGCCGGAACCGTCGCCCGGCGAGGACCGTACGCTGATCGTGCTTCGGCTCGCCGGCGGCGACCGCTGCGCGCTCGCGGTCGATCAGGTGCTCGACCATGAGGAGCTCGTCGTGAAACCCGCCGCACCGGCGGTGATGGCGACCGGGCTCTATGCCGGCACGACGCTGCCCGACAATGGCCAGCCGATGCTGCTCATCGATCCCGCGGGTATCGCCGCCGTCGCCGGCCTGCTGGACGGCGAAGCAGCCCAACAGGACGAGGATCAGGACGAGACGCCGATCGAAGCGGTCGCGATGCTGCTCTTCCGCGGCCGCAACGGCGCCGAATATGCCATCCGGCTGTCGCTCGTGGAGCGGATCATCGACGTGATCGGCGAGGATGTCCGTTTCATCGGCGGCCGCCTCTACCTGATCTACGAGGACGGGCTGGTGCCGATCATCGCCAGCGCCACGATCGCGATCGAGCCGGAGGCGCGGCTGCGCGTGCTGCTGATCAGCGACGGCGCGACCACGCTCGGCATCGCGGTCAGCGACGTGATCGACGTCGTCGACGTCTCCGAGCCCGCAATGCCCGCGGCGACGCCCGGGCGCATCGCCGGCGTGCTGCTGATCGCGGGCCGACCGATCGAGCTGCTCGACGCCCACTGGCTGCTCGCCGAAGGCGCGCAGGCGAGCATGCCGGACGAGGACGCCCGCCCGCTCTGCCTGCTCGGCGATGCCACCGATCCCTGGACGCGCGAAGTGCTGCGCCCGCTCGTCGAGGCGGCGGGCTATCGCACCGCGTTCAACGGCGCGGTCGATCCGGCGCGTGCCGACATCGTCATCGCCAGCGAACAGGCGCCCGCGCCCGCCGACCTACTCGCGCCGGTAATCCGTCTCCGCAGCGCGCCGGCCGGCGCCGGCCCGGCCGACGAGAGCATCTACCGCTACGATCGCGCCGCGCTCATCGACGCGCTCGGCCGCGTCGTGCGAAAGGGTTGAGCGATGGAAAGGCTGCATCTTCTCGCCCGCATCGCCGGCCAGCGCGTCGCCTTCGACGCGACGGCGGTCGAATCGGTCGTCGAGCTCGAGGCGCTGGCACCGGTGCCGCGCGCGCCGGCGCATGTCGCCGGGCTCGCCGCGCTGCGCTCGCGCGTGCTCACCGTGATCGACACGCACGCCGCGCTCGGCGTCGGCCGAATCGAGCGCGGCGCCCTGATGCCGGCGATCATCGCGACGGTGGAGGGCCACCTCTACGGCCTCCTCGTCGATGCGATCGACGACGTCGCCGCGATCGGCGCGCAGCCGGCGCCGGTGCGCGGGCGGCTGGCAGCGGGCTGGAGAGAGATCGCCGTCGGTGCGCTCGAGCATGACGGCGCGCTGCTGCTGCTGATCGATCCCGCCGCCCTCGTCGCCGGCCCCGCCGCGCGCGCTGCCTGAGGCGCCGTTAACCGAGCCGTTACGCCGAACCGCTATCCAACGCTCAAACGCGATCCGCGAGGACATGATGAAGACCTGCCTGGTAGTCGACGATAGCAAGGTGATCCGCAAGGTCGCGCGCCACATTCTGGAGACGCTCGACTTCGAGGTCGCCGAGGCCGGCGACGGCCAGGAGGCGCTCGAACATTGTCAGGCGACCCCGCCCGACGTCGTACTGCTCGACTGGAACATGCCGGTGATGAGCGGGATGGAGTTCCTGCGCGCGCTGGGTCAGACCGAGCTGCCGTCGCGGCCCAAGGTCGTCTTCTGCACCACCGAGAACGGTATGGCGCACATCCGCGCGGCGATCGACGCCGGCGCCGACGAATATGTGATGAAGCCGTTCGACCGCGAGACGCTCGAGAACAAGCTCCAGCTGGTCGGCGTCGCCTGAGGCGCATGCCATGCCGGGAACGGCACCGCGACGCGATGCCCGCGACGGGGCGCGACCCGTCACGCTCCGCCCGCTCCGACTGCTGATCGTCGACGATTCGATCGTCGCACGGTCGATCCTGGCGCGCGCGATCGCCGGGCGGAACGAGTTCGAGGTGGTGGGCACCGCCTCCGGCGTGGCGCAGGCGCTCGCGCTGCTCGACAAGACCAGCGTCGACATCGTGCTGCTCGACGTCGCCATGCCGGGCACCGATGGCCTGACCGCGCTTCCCGAGATCATCGCCCGCGGCGACGGCGCGCATGTCCTCATCGTATCGGCGATCGCCGAGGAGGGCGCCGAGGCCTGCCTGCGCGCGCTCGAACTCGGCGCCTCCGACACGCTGCCCAAGCCGACCTCGCTCGGCGGCGGCTTCGGCGGCCGCTTCGCCGACCTGCTCGCCGACAAGCTCCTCCGCATCGGCCATGCCGAGCGCGGCGCCAAGCGCATCGCGCGCCGCCGCCAGGCCGAAGCGTCATTCAAGCTGCGCCCGAGCGTCGCCGGGCCGATCGAGTGCCTCGCGATCGGCGCCTCGACCGGCGGCCTGCCCGCACTCACCGCCTTCCTCAAGGCGCTCCCGCCAAGCTTCACGGCACCCATCCTGGTGACGCAGCACCTGCCGGCACCGTTCATGCGTTTCTTCGCGGCGCAGCTGCGGGATCTTTCCGGCCGACCCGCCGCGGTCGCTCGCGAAGGCATGCAGCTGCGCGCCGGCGAGATACTGGTGGCGCCGGGCGATGCGCATCTCGGGCTCGCCCGCAGCGGCGGTGAGGTCCGCGTCCGGCTCGATCAGGCGCCGGCGCCGTCCGCCTGCCTGCCGTCGGTCGATCCGATGCTCGAGGCGGTGGCACGCTGCTTCGGCGCGCATGGCATTGCGGTCATCCTGAGCGGCATGGGACGCGACGGCGCGATCGGCGCCGCCGTCGTGATCGCCGCGGGCGGCGAGGTGCTCGCGCAGGATGCCGAGAGCGCAGTGATCTGGGGCATGCCCGGCGCGGTCGCGACGGCCGGACTGGCGAGCCTCGTCGCCGCGCCGGGCGCGCTAGCGGGGCATGTCCGGCTGCGCGCCGACATCGCCTCGGGAGCCGGCCCGTGGAGATAAGCGACGGCGCCGTCCGTATCCTTGCCGGCATGCTCGAGACGCGCTCGGGCCAGCAGCTCGGCCAGGGCCGCCGCTGGCGGATCGAAACCGAGCTGCGGCCGCTGATGAAGGCGCGCGGCATCGAAACGCTCGACGGCTTCGTCGACCATCTCGTGCGCGGCGGCGAGCCGCATCTCGCCGACATCGTCGTCGACGCGCTGCTCAACAACGAAACCTTCTTCTTCCGCGACGTCGCCGCGTTCGATCTGCTCGAGCAGAAAGGCCTCGGCCGCCTCCGCCACGCGCGCGGTGAGACGACCCGGCGGCTGCGGATCTGGTGCGCCGCCTGCTCGACCGGCCAGGAAGCCTACAGCCTCGCGATGCTGATCGCCGACATGCCGCGGCTGTGGGACGGCTGGACGGTCGACATCCTCGCGAGCGACGTCTCGCACAGCGCGATCGACCGCGCGCGCGAGGGCCTATACTCGCAGCTCGAGATCCAGCGCGGACTGCCGGTGCGGCGGATGCTTCGCTATTTCCGCAAGGAAGGCGAGCAGTGGCGTATCGATCCCGCGATCCGGCGCATGGTCCGCTTCCAGGCGCACAACCTCGTCGAGCAGCCGCCGCTCGGCCTGTTCGATCTGATCCTCTGCCGCAACGTGCTGCTCTATTTCTCGGGCGACGTCCGCCGGCTCGTGCTCGGGCGGCTGGCCGGCGCGATCGCGCCCGATGGCGTGCTGATGCTCGGCGCCGGCGAAACCGTGATCGGCAACAGCGACGCCTTCGTCTCCGACTACGAGGCGCGCGGGCTCTACCGGCCGCGTCTCGATCTCTCCCGATCCGGCGCTGCCGGGCGCGCGGCCTAACCTAGGCTGTGCCCGCAGCGGCGATCGGCCTATAGCGCGCACATGACCGATCCGATCGCGGCGCCCTCGCCGAACTTCGACGCGCGCACGCTGCCGATCACGATCATCGTGCTGCACTATACCGGCATGCAGGACGGGCCCTCCGCGCTCGCGCGGCTGCGCGATCCGGAGGCCAAGGTCTCGGCCCATTATCTGATCGAGGAGGATGGACGCGTCTTCGGCCTCGTCGACGAGGCGCACCGCGCCTGGCATGCCGGCCGCTCGCACTGGCGCGGCATCGACGACGTCAACTCCGCCAGCATCGGCATCGAGCTGGTCAACCCCGGCCACGAATGGGGCTACCGCGCCTTTCCCGAGGCGCAGATGTCGGCGCTGATGCCGCTGATGAACGAGATCGTCGGGCGCCACGGCATCACGCGCGGCAACATCGTCGGCCACTCCGACGTCGCGCCGGCGCGCAAGATGGACCCGGGCGAGCTGTTCGACTGGGAACGGCTCGCCGCCGTTCGCCTCGCGCTGCCGCGGCCGCACAAATATCTCGTCGATCCGCTGTGGGACGACGCCGGCTTCCTGCTCGCGCTCGAGCGCTTCGGCTATGAAGTGACCGACACAGAGGCGGCGGTGCGCGCCTTCCAGCGCCGCTTCCGTCCGGAGAAGATCGATGGCGTGATCTGCGGCCAAACCCGCGCCATCCTGCTCTCGCTGCTGACCGGTGGCGACAAGGCCGCCGCGGCAAGGGCGACGGGGGAGAAGTGACCGCCCCCTCCCAGATACCGTGCCGTTCGTGCTGAGCGGAGGCTGAGCTTGTCGAAGCCGCAGTCGAAGTGCGGCCGCAAGCGCTTGCCCTGCGACGGTCGCCGCTTCGACTGCGCTCAGCGGCTGCCAGGGCGAACGGAGTTTGAGAAATATCTCAACTGGCGTATCCCTCGCCCCGCCAGAGGGTCGGGCGGCCGCGGCTCCTTTGCGGGAGGCGAGGAAAGTCCGGGCTCCGGAGAGACACGGTGCCGGTTAACGGCCGGCGGGGGCGACCCCAGGGACAGTGCCACAGAAAACACACCGCCGTCGCTTCGGCACGGTCAGGTCGAACCGGTGCGGCAAGAGCGCACCGCGCGCCCGGCAACGGGGGCGGCACGGCAAACCCCACCGGGAGCAAGACCGAACAGGGACCGCGCATGGCCTGTCTCCGGTCGGCGGTCCGGGTTGGTTGCTGGAGCGGCGGAGCGATCCGCCGCCTAGAGGAATGGTCGCCCAGTTCCCGCGCAGGCGGGAACGGACAGAACCCGGCTTACAGACCCTCTGGCAATTGTTTCTCCGCTCCCTGGAAGGGAGGGGTCGGAGGTGGGTCGCGTTCGCCGGCCCACCTCGCCAGCCTACCCACCCTAACCCCTCTCTTCCAGGGAGGGGAACATGCTGCGGCACCCGACCGGCCGCCTTTTCAGCGCCGCCGAAACCCTTTAGCGAGCCTCCCATGCTCTCGCAGCGCCCCGACGACCGTGTTGCCGCGCTGGTGCTCGCCGCGATCGCCGGCTGCGTCGACGCGATCGCCTGGCTCGAGCTCGGCGGCTTCTTCGTCTCGTTCATGAGCGGCAACTCGACGCGGCTCGGCGTCGCGCTCGGGCAATCGCAATGGCCACTCGCCCGCTTCGCCTTCGGGCTCGTCATCCTGTTTGTCGGCGGCGTCGCGGCGGGCAACCTGATCGGCGAGAGGTTCGGCACGCGGCGCGCGCCGGTGCTGCTCTCGATCCAGGCGGTGCTGCTCGCGATCGCGGCGGCGCTCTACGGCCACGGTCGCTACGGCTACGCGCCGCCGCTGATGGCGCTGGCGATGGGGATCGCGAATACGGTGTTCATGCGCCCCGACGGATCGGGCGTCGGCATCACCTACATGACCGGCACGCTGGTGCGCATCGGCACCGGCTTCGCGCGCCGCGGCGATCCGCTGCCCTGGCTCGACATCGCGCTGTGGCTCGCCTTCGTCGCCGGGGCGACGGCGGGCGCGGCGGCGGACAGCGGCTATGGCGGCACCGCGCTCGAGGCGCCGGCTATCGCCGCGTTGCTGCTCGCGCTGTGGCGGTGGTGGCGCTAGCGAAAGCCGGAAGATCATGGGCTCCCGCGAACGCACGAGCCGAGCACCGCACGCGTCGCCGCCGATAATCCTGAGCTCCTGCTTTCGCCGGAGCACGGCTCGGCTTTCGCACGCGAATCCTGTCGCATCCGTCATCGCAAAGCCGCGCACGGCACGCTACATCCGCTCTCTCATGGCCAAGCAATCCCGTTCGAACGACTGGGGCTTCCCCCGCTGGCGCGGCTACGGCAGCGAGCGCGGCGCGACACGCGTGCGCCTGTGCGACCGTCACGGCTGCGAGGAGCCGGGCGATCGCCCCGCCCCCAAATCGCCCAACAGCCGCGAACGCTGGTATTTCTGCGAGGCGCACGCCGCCGAATACAACCGCAACTGGAATTATTTCGAAGGCCTCTCCGCCGAGGAAGCGGCCGAGCGCGAGGCGAACGAGCGCCGCGACGCGGGCGGCTTCCGCCAGTCCTCCCACTATAAGTGGGCGGGGCCCGGCGACGGTAGCCGCTCGCGCGACGAGATGCGCGCGCTCGATGCGCTCGGCCTCGAGGCGGACGCGACGACGGAGCAAATCCGCGACGCCTGGCGCATCCTCGCCAAGGCCAACCATCCCGATCTCCGCCCCGGCGATCCGGAGGCGGCACAGCGCTTCCGCGAAGTGCAGGCCGCCTATGAGGTGCTGCGGACGGCGGACGAGCGGCGGGCGGCGGGCTAACCAGCCTCGACCGTTCGCCCTGAGCTTGTCCAGGGGCCGTTCTTTTCTCGCAGCAGCCAAAAAGGACAAGGCTTCGACAGGCTCAGCGCGAACGGGTTGGGATGATTTGACCTCGCCCTCCGCGCCCGCGACAGTATGAGCGTGAGCCGGTCGGTCACCTTTGAGGACGTCGTCAAGCGCTACGGCGGCGGCACCGCGGTCGCGGGCGTGACGCTTGAGATCGCCGGCGGCAGCTTCGTCGCGCTGGTCGGCGGATCGGGCGCGGGCAAGTCGACGCTGCTGCGCATGGTCAACCGGCTCGTGATCCCCGACGAAGGCCGCATATCGATCGACGGGCGCGACGTCGCGGGAATCTCCGCACCGGCGGTTCGGCGCGGCATCGGCTATGTCTTCCAGGATGTCGGGCTGTTTCCGCACATGAGCGTCGCGGAGAATATCGCCATCGCCGCGCGGATCGGCGGCGGTGCCGCGCCCGATGTCGGTGCGGAACTCGAGCGCGTCGGGCTGCCGCGCGACTATGCGGCGCGGATGCCTGCGCAGCTCTCCGGCGGGCAGCGGCAGCGCGTGGGCGTCGCGCGCGCGCTGGCGGGCGGTGCCTCGCTGATGCTGCTCGACGAGCCGTTCGGCGCGCTCGATCCGGTGACGCGCGACGCGCTCGCGCGCGGCTATCGCGATCTCCACGATCGGCTCGAGCTCACCACGATCATGGTGACGCACGACATGGCCGAGGCGCTGCTGATGGCCGATCGCATCGTGGTGATGGCGAAGGGTGTCGTCGTCGCCGATGCGACGCCGAAGACGATGCTCGCCGGCGAAGCGGGCGAGGAGGCGGCGGCGCTGGTCGCCGTCCCCGCGCGGCAGGCCGAGGCGCTGGAGGCGTTGCGGGGTGGGTAGATCCTCCCCGGCACGGGGTGGGGGACCGCGCCGCGCAGCGGCGTGGTGGAGAGGGCATGCCGCAAGCGCGTCGTCTGGATCGACTCCCCCTCCACCGCCTGCGGCGGTCCCCCTCCCCATTCTGGGGAGGAGCTTGTGACCCCCTCGCTTCTCGACGCGCTGGCGCCGCTGCCTGGCCTTGCCGCCGCGCATGTGCTGCTCTCCGCCGCCGCGCTGGGGCTGGCGCTCGCAATCGCGCTACCACTCGGGCTGGCGGCGGCAAGACGGCCGCGGCTGGCGGCGGTCAGCCTCGGCGTCGCCGGGCTCATCCAGACGATCCCCGGCCTCGCGCTGCTCGCACTCTTCTACCCGCTGCTGCTCGGGCTCTCGGCGCTGCTCGGCGGCGGCGTACCCGCGCTCGGCTTCCTGCCCTCGCTGCTCGCGCTCGCGCTCTACGCGCTGCTGCCGATCCTCAGAAACATGGTGGCCGGACTGCGCGGGATCGACCGCGCCGTGCTGGACGCTGCCGATGGTGTCGGCATGACGCCGGTTCAGCGGCTGCGGCTGGTCGAGGCGCCGCTCGCCGCGCCGGTCGTCATGGCCGGCATCCGCACCGCGACGGTCTGGACGATCGGCGCCGCGACACTCGCCACCACCGTCGGCGCGGCGAGCCTCGGCAACCTGATCTTCGCCGGGCTGCAGACCGAGAATTGGGTGCTGGTGCTCGCCGGCTGCATCGCGGCCGCCGCGCTCGCGCTCGCCGCCGACTGGCTGCTCGCGCTGATCGAGCACGGTATCGCCAAGCGGCGGCGACTGTGGATCCTGCTCGGCGCGGCCGGTGTCACGGCGGGGATCGCCGCCGCCGCGCTGCCGCTGCTGATGCCGGAGCCGCGCGCCGTCGTCGTCGGCGCCAAGAACTTCTCCGAGCAATATATTCTCGCCCGCATCATCGGCGCACGGCTGGAGCGCGCGGGCTACCGCGTCTCCTATCGCGAGGGGCTGGGATCGGCGGTTATCCTGCGCGCGCTGCAGGCGGGCGATGTCGATGTCTATGTCGATTATTCGGGCACGATCTGGTCGGACACGATGGGCCGCACCGATCATCCGCCGCGCGCGGCGATGAACGCCGCGATCGGCACATGGCTGGCGAAGCGTTCGGGGGCGCGGCTCGTCGGCGCGATCGGCTTCGAGAACGCCTATGCGCTGGCGATGCGCGCCGACGCGGCGAAGGCGCTCGGCATCCGCACCATCGCCGATCTTGCCGCGCACGCGCCGCAGCGCGCGCTCGGCGCCGATCTCGAATTTCTGAGCCGCCCCGAATGGACTTCGCTCGAGCGCGCCTATCATCTCCGTTTCCGCGAGACGCGCGCCTACGCACCGAGCTTCATGTACCGCGCGCTCTCAGCGGGTCAGGCCGACGTGATCTCCGCCTTTTCGAGCGACGGGCGGATCGCGGCGCAGCATCTCGTGCTGCTCGACGATCCGGCGCGCGCGCTGCCCGCCTATGACGCGTTGCTTCTGGTCTCGCCGGCGCATGCGCATGACGCGCACTTCATCGCCGCGCTGCAGCCGCTGGTCGGCGCGATCTCGGTGGAACGGATGCGCGAGGCGAACTACATGGTCGATCGCGATACTGGCAAGGCGAGCCCGGACGCAGCGGCGCGCTGGCTCGACGAACGACCACGCCCTTCGCCCTGAGCCTGTCGAAGGGCTGTTCTTTCTTCACATCAAGAATAACAGTGCTTCGACTGGCTCAGCACGAACGGGGTTTTGCTAGGTCATGGCCGAGATCATCAACCTGCGGCAGGCGCGGAAGGCCAAAACGCGCGCGCGAGCCGGCGACGCAGCGGCGGCCAATCGCGCCAAGCACGGTCGGACTAAGGCCGAACGCGCCCGCGAAGAAGCCGACGCGGCGCGCCGCGAGAAGCTGCTCGATCAGGCGAAGCGCGAGGATTGAGGCGGGTTATCTCTCCCCTCCCTGAAAGGCAGGGCTGGGGGATGGGTTACGATCGATCGGAGCGCTCCGGCTAGAGACTGCCCCCCCGAAATCCTCCCTTCCGGGGGAGAGGCTTAACGATCACCGCGCCGATGCCACCCGCAGCCCCGCATCGGGCGTCGCCTCGGCACTATCGTCGACCGGAGGCGCGGAGATGTCGTCGACCGCGCCGCTGCCGTCATCGTCGGTGATCGTCACCGTCGCGCCGACCCGGGTGATGCCATAGAGTTCGCGCGCGAAAGCATCGGGCAGGTGCACGCAGCCATGCGAGCTGTGATAGCCGGGCACGCTGCCGGAGTGGAGCGCGACGCCGTCCCACGTCAGCCGCTGCATCCACGGCATCGGCGCATCGTTATAGCGGTTCGACTTGTGCATCGCCGCCTTCTGCAGGATCGTGAAGGTTCCCGTCGGCGTCGGATAGCCGTCGCGGCCGGTCGATACCGTTGAAACGCCGATCAGCGTGCCGCCACGATAGACGTAGGCGAGCTGGCGCGGCAGGCTGACGACGATGCTGATCGGCCCCTCGGCGCCGGCATCCTGGTTCCAGGCATATTTGCCGGGAGCGAGCGTGGCGGCTTCGCTATCGAGGTTCTGGGCGAGGCCCGGGTCGGTCGCCAGCGGCGCGATCATCATCGCGCAGGCCAGCAGGATTGAGCGGCAGCGCATCGGCGCTTCCTCCATTGCGGATCGGATTTTTTACGATAACGCAAGGACTTCGCTGCGGTGCCGTTCGTCTCGTCGAAACCGACACTCCTTTCGTCGCAGAGTGATTGCCAACGTGCGTTAGTCCGTCGCGCGCGGGGACTCGACATGATCGCGCGTCCAGCGATCGATGTCCTGGGGGGTGTCGATCTCCTGCCAATGCGGCCCGCTGTTCTCGAGCGCGATGACCTGCCCGGACCGCGCGAGCCGATCGACGATGGCGTGGTGATAGGCGTCGGTGCCGCCCGGCGCGCCGATCACCGCCTCGAGCATCGCGGCATAGCCGCCGCCCGCGGTATCCGGCGACAGCACGATTCCCAGTGAACGGTGCGTCGCGGCCGCCCGATCGAGCGTTTTGGCGACCGCGGCGACGCGGCCACCTTCCACCGCGACCAGCATGTCGTCCGGCTCGGCATCGCCGAGCCGCTCGACGACGAGGTTCACGCCCGGCCGCATCGCCGCCAGCGCATCGTCGAACACACCTTCGTCGAAGATCGTGTCGCCGTTGAGCAGGCAGAAAGGTCCGTCGAGGTGGGCACGCGCCGCCCAGACGCTGCCGATGCTGCTTCCCGCCGCCCAGAACGGGTTGCGGACGATGCTCACCCGTCCGCGCGGCGAGGCGGCGGCGACATGCGCGGCGAGCTGCTCGTAGCGATAGCCACCTACGACCACGATCTCGGCGATCCCCGCGGCGCGAAGCGCGACGATCTGATGATCTAGGATCGCACGGCCGTTCACGTGGACGAGGCACTTGGGCATATCGAGCGTGAGCGGCAGCAGCCGAGAACCCTGCCCCGCGCTGATGATGATCGCCTTCATGCCGGCGCCCTAGCGCGTCGACGTGCGGCGCGAAACCGGTGGCGGGCGTGAATGCGGGGGCGCCGCCGCGACGCGGGCGGCGCACGCCGTTTGCGATTTGCTAACCATTCGCTGGCATCCGTCCAAAACGGACGGTTAACCATGGCGACGCATCCTCCTGCAGGCCGCTTCAAGGCCGCGCTCCGCAACAAGCGGGGAAGGCTGTTCCTATGGGTGGCGCTGATCGGCGTGCTGTTCGGCACCTTCGATCTCGGCGAACCGATCGACACGCTGTTCCGGACGATCCGCAACACCATCAACGAACGCCGGCCGAGCGGTGATACGGTGATCGTGGCGATCGACGATCGCAGCCTCGCCAACCTCTCCAAATGGCCATGGCCGCGCCGGCTCTACGGGCAGCTGCTCGATCGCATCGTCGATCTCGGCGCACGCCGCGTGCTGTTCGACATGAGCTTCTACGCGCCTTCGAACCGAACCGACGACCGCGCGTTCGCGGCCGCGCTCCAGCATGCCGGCGGCCGCGCCATATTGGCGGTGCGCTACACGATCGATCCCTTGACCGGCGCGCGCACCGACTTCTTCCCGATCCCGGCATTCCGCCGCTATGCGGGCCTCGCCTCGATCGATGCCGACTACAACCGCAACGCCTCGTTCCTGCGGCTGCCTTTCGCGGTCGATTTCGCGGGACGGCCGATCCCAAGCTTCGCCGCCGTGCTCGGCGGCACGAACGGTCCGGAAGGCGCGACCTTCCCGATCAATTTCGCGATCAATCCCCGCAAGGTGCCGACCATCTCCGCGCTCGACCTCATCAACGGCAAGGTTCCGGCATCGCGCCTGGCCGGCAAGCAGGTGATCGTCGCCGCCGCCTCGCTGCAGATCGGCGACATGTGGCTGGCACCCGGCTACAGCATGATTCCCGGCGCCTATTTCCATGTCCTCGGCGCCGAGACGCTGCGTCGCGGTTTGCCGCTGGACGTGCCCTGGGAAATTCCGTTCGGGCTCGCGCTTGTCGTCGTCGGCGCGACGCTGACGCTGCGCCGGCACACGCCTGCGGTGGTTGCGCTCTCGGCCGCGCTCGCGGCAACGCTGCTGCTCCCGATCCTGCTCGATCGCATGTCGCTCGTCGTCGAGACGAACGCGGCGCTGGTGATGCTGCTGATCGTGCTCGGCAACCGGCTCTGGCTCATCTATCAGCACCGCTATCGCCTGCGCGGCACGACCAACGCGATCTCGGGCCTGCCCAACCTCAATGCGCTGCGCGAAGCCCCCGGCAGCCAGGGCGGCGCGCTCGTCGTCGCCCGCGTCACCAATTTCTCGGAGATCGCCGCCGCGCTGCCGCAGGATATGGAGAAGGCGCTGGTCGAGCAGATCGCCGACCGGCTCGCGCTCGGCCATGGCCGACAGTCGATCCACCAGGGCGACGAGGGCCTCTTCGCCTGGTTCCTCGGCGACATCGCCGAGGGCGCGATGGGCGACCATCTCGACGCGCTTCACGCGCTGTTCCGCAGCCCGATCGCAGTCGATGGCCGCCGCCTCGATCTCGTCGTCGCGTTCGGCGTGGATGCCGAGCAGGGCCGCGCGATCGGCAACCGCATCGGCAGCGCGCTGGTCGCCGCCGACGAAGCGTTCGCCGACGGGCTCAAGTGGAAGCTCTACGATCCCGGCAAACTCAAGGACGCCGACTGGAAGCTGTCGCTGCTCGGCGAACTCGACGCCGCGATCGCGGCGGGCGACGTGTGGACCGCCTTCCAGCCGAAGCTCGATCTTGTCTCGCGGCGGATCATCGGTGCCGAGGCGCTGGTGCGGTGGACGCACCCGGTCAAGGGATTCATCCCGCCCGACGCGTTCATCCCCGCGGCCGAGCAGAGCAACCGCATCGAGGAGCTGACGCTTCACGTGCTCACCCAGTCGGTGCGCGCCGCGGCGCTGATCAACGGGCACGGCATCGACTTCGGCATCGCGGTCAACCTCTCGACGCGGCTGCTCGACAGCCCCGGCCTCGCCGCCCGCATTGCCGAGGTGCTCGCCGCACACCGCCTCAGCCCGCACCATCTCACGCTGGAAGTGACCGAAACCGCGGCGCTCGGCGACGACGCCAACGTGCTCGGCGTGCTCGGCGGGCTGCGCGATCTCGGCGTCAACGTCTCGATCGACGATTATGGCACCGGCCTTTCGACACTCGAATATCTGCGCAAGATCCCGGCCAACGAAATCAAGGTGGACAAGAGCTTCGTGCAGGCGATGGACCGCAGCGCCGGTGACCGCATGATGGTCGCCTCGACGATCGAGCTCGCCCACTCGCTTGGTAAGCGCGTCGTCGCCGAAGGCATCGAGACCGACAGCGCGCTCGACGCGCTCGCCGGCATGGGCTGCGACATCGGGCAAGGCTATTTTATCGGCCGGCCGATGCGCTTCCTCGCGCTCTCGCGACTGTTGCTCGGCCAGCAGCGGCTCGCGGCTTAACAGAACTGCGTGCTCCTGCGAAAGCGGGAGCCCAAGGCAGCAAGCGACGGCTCCTGCTTTCGCAGGAGCACGGCGGATCGCCACCACCGTGTTAACCGAAATCTAGGCCGATCCTGCCATCAGGGGCGGCGAGCGGGCCTCCTGCCCGCCGATGGAGTGTTGGCATGATCGCTGGCGCGGATCCGCGCATCGCCGTCGTCGGGCTGGGCTATGTCGGGCTGCCGCTCGCCGTCGCGCTTGCCGACCAGTTCGAGACGATCGGCTTCGATATCGATCCCGGCCGCATCGCCGAACTCCGCGCCGGCCGCGATCGCACCCGCGAAGTCGACGGACCGCGGCTCGAGGCCTCGCCCTTGCGCTTCACCAGCGATCCCGACAAGGCGCGCGGCTGCGACGTCTTCATCGTCACCGTGCCGACGCCGGTCGACGCCAACCGCCTGCCCGATCTCCGTCCGGTGATAGGCGCGACGCGCACCGTCGCCGGGCTGATCGAACCCGGTCGCGAGACCATCATCGTCTACGAGAGCACCGTCTATCCCGGCGTCACCGAGGATCTGTGCGGGCCCGAGCTCGAGCGCTTGTCGGGTCTCAAGCGCGGCAAGGACTTTTTTCTCGGCTACTCACCCGAGCGCATCAATCCGGGCGACAAGGAGCATACCGTCGAGCGGATCATGAAGGTCGTTGCCGGCGAGAACCCGCAGGTCACCGCGCGGCTCGCCGACATCTATGGCCGCATCACCATCGGCGGCACCTTCCGCGCCGCCTCGATCAAGGTCGCCGAGGCCGGCAAGGTGATCGAGAACGCGCAGCGCGACATCAACATCGCCTTCATGAACGAGATCACCCAGATCTTCTCGAAGCTCGACATCTCGATCTGGGACGTGCTCGACGCCGCCGGCACCAAATGGAACTTCCTCAAGTTCCAGCCGGGTCTCGTCGGCGGCCACTGCATCGGCGTCGATCCCTATTATCTGTCCTACCGCGCGCAGCAGCTCGGCCACCTCCCCGACGTCATCCTGTCGGGGCGCATGACCAACGACGCGATGGGCGAATGGGTCGCCGACAAGCTGCACGCGCGCTGCGACGGCCGCTGCGGCGAGGTGCTGGTGATGGGCCTCACCTTTAAGGAGGACGTGCCCGATCTACGCAACTCGAAGGTGATCGACGTGATCCGCCGCCTGGACGCGCTCGGCCACCGCATCACCGTCCACGATCCGCTTGCCGACCCGTACGCGGCGATGGAGGAATATGGCCTGACGATGGAGCCGGACGCGCTCGACAGGCGCTACGATCTCGTCCTCGTCGCCGTGCCCCACGCCCGCTACAAGGCGATGACGCCGAAACAGGTCGCCGCGCTGGCCGTCGACGGCGGCCTGGTCGCCGATCTCAAGGGCATCTGGCGGCACCAGGCTTTCCCTAAGCGGGTGGAGCGCTGGTCGCTGTGATTTTCTGAGCAGCGGTGCTCCGGCGAAGGCCGGAGCCTTGAAGCCGAGAGCATATCGCTTGCCGCCAGCGCTCTTCGCCGGAGCATCGCGAGGACTCCCGCGATGCTTCCGATCCTGCCGCCGCGCGTTATCGTGCCGGCATGACCGACAGCATCGAGGATGTGCGCCGTCGCATGGAGGCCGCTGCCGCAGGTCTCGATTTCGAGGAGGCCAAGCGTCTCCGCGACATTCTCAACCTGTTGCGCGGCGGCGCGGCGCCGGAAGCGGTCACGGATCTCGACACGAGCGGGATAACGCGGCAGCAGCCGGGCAGCATGGGGATCGGCACGAGCCGCCAGCGGGTGACGCCGCCGCCTGGCTGGCGCCCGCCGCCGAAGCCCGATCCGATGACCCGCGGCCGCAACCGCCGGAAGACGAAGCCCTGATCGGGAGCGCACCCCATGTCCCTCGACGACACCATCATCGACACGCCCGAAGGCCCGATGACCTGGAAGGAATGGAAGAAGAAGAACCCGGTCCAGCTCGCCTCGCGCCGAACCAAGGGCAAGGACCTGCCCAACAAGATCAAGACGCGGACGGACGAGAGCTGAAGGCGCGTCGCTCAGGCGGCGTAGATCGCCGGGCGATAGCGCGGCTCAGGAATTGGGAACCCCTTGTCATACGCCACTTCGAGCCAAAGCTCGATCGCGATTTGGGCCTCGGCGACTGCTTCGGCAGGCGTGTCTCCATGCGCCGAGCAGGGCCGGAGATCCGGCACGTCCGCAATCCAGCATTCATCGTCCGCGGACCAGAACACGTTGATGTGATAATGCGGTGAAGTCATTCGCCGATGCTCAATCCAGCCTCTTCGATCATATCGAGAAACTCCTGAACTTGATAGGGCTTGGCGTTGCCGTCCTTGCGCGGTTGAAGGATCAACGGCCGGGCGCAGCGTGGATGCGTCCAGGCGCGGTGGCTGCCGCGCTGTCGCTCGAGCGTGAGGCCGAACGCCTTCACCAGCGCCTGGAATTCACGAAAGGCGAGGGAGGCACGCGGGTTGGCGAGAACGGCGGCGTAGAGTTTAGCGATGCGGGTCATAGCAAGACCATCCTAAGCGAGAAGTTGCCGATGTCTGCCGATCCACGGCGCTCGGCGTCTACTCACCATTCGCGGGAAGTGGCCCTGATGACGCAGGTCCAAGTATAGGCGCACTAATCGTCGGCGCAATATACTAACGCCGCGCCCCCCGCATCCGCGTCTTCTGCGTCCGTCCGTACTTGCCGGCTCGCGTGCCCGGCTTGCCGAGCGTCGCGTTGCCGCGGACGGGGGCTTTGCTCGGCTCGCCAGGAAGGCCCAGCTCGTCGGCCTCGAGCCGGCGGATCTCGTCGCGCAGGCGCCCCGCTTCCTCGAATTCGAGGTCGGCGGCGGCCTTGCGCATCTTCTGTTCGAGCTCCTCGATATAGCCGCGCAGATTGTGACCGACCATGTGGCTGCGATCCTCGACGTCGATGTCGACCGTCACCTGGTCGCGGCTGGCGAGGTGCCCGACGATGTCGGCGACGGCGCGCTTGACGCTTTCCGGCGTGATGCCGTGCTCGGCGTTGTACGCCTCCTGCTTCTCGCGGCGGCGCGAGGTCTCGGCCATCGCGCGCTCCATCGATCCGGTGATGCTGTCGGCGTAGAGGATGACGCGGCCGTCCGCATTGCGCGCGGCGCGCCCGATCGTCTGGATCAGCGAGGTCTCGGAGCGCAGGAAGCCCTCCTTGTCGGCATCGAGGATCGCGACGAGGCCGCATTCGGGAATGTCGAGCCCCTCGCGCAGCAGGTTGATGCCGACGAGCACGTCGTACACGCCCAGCCGGAGGTCGCGGATCAGCTCGATGCGCTCCAGCGTCTCGACGTCGGAATGCATGTAGCGGACCTTGAGGCCGCCCTCGTGGAGATATTCCGTCAGGTCCTCGGCCATGCGCTTGGTCAGCGTGGTGACGAGCGTGCGATAGCCTTTCGCCGCAACCTGCCGGCATTCATTGACGAGATCATCAACCTGGTCCTCGATCGGGCGGATCTCGACTGGCGGGTCGATCAGCCCTGTCGGACGGATCACCTGCTCGGCGAACACGCCGCCGGTCTGCTCGAGCTCCCACGGCCCCGGCGTGGCGGACACGCAAACGGTCTGCGGGCGCATCGCGTCCCATTCGCTGAAGCGCAGCGGCCGGTTGTCGATGCAGCTCGGCAGGCGGAAGCCATATTCGGCGAGCGTGATCTTGCGGCGATGATCGCCCCGCGCCATGCCGCCGACCTGCGGCACGGTCTGGTGGCTCTCGTCGACGAACAGAAGCGCGTTCTCGGGCAGATATTCGAACAAGGTCGGCGGTGGCTCGCCGGGCAGGCGGCCGGTGAGGAAGCGCGAGTAATTCTCGATCCCCGCGCAGCTGCCGGTGGCCGCGATCATCTCGAGATCGAAGTTGGTGCGTTGTTCGAGCCGCTGGGCCTCGAGCAGCTTGCCCTCCATGACAAGCTCCTTGAGCCGTTCGGCGAGCTCATGACGGATCGCCTCGGTCGCCTGCTTGAGCGTCGGCCCCGGCGTCACATAATGCGAATTGGCATAGACCTTGACGTAATCGAGGTTGGCGATCGTCTTGCCGGTAAGGGGATCGAATTCGGTGATCTTCTCGATCTCGTCGCCGAAGAAGCCGATCCGCCAGGCGGTATCCTCATAGTGCGACGGGAACAGTTCGAGCGCGTCGCCGCGCACGCGGAAATTGCCGCGCGCGAACGCCTGCTCGTTGCGCTTGTACTGGAGCGCGACGAGCTTGCGGATGATCTCGCGCTGATCGGCGCTCTCACCCTTCTTCAGCGCGAAGGTCATTGCCGAGTAAGTCTCGACCGAACCGATGCCGTAGAGGCAGGAAACGGAGGCGACGATCAGCACGTCGTCGCGTTCGAGCAACGACCGGGTCGCGGAGTGCCGCATCCGGTCGATCGCCTCGTTCACCGAGCTTTCCTTCTCGATGTAGGTATCCGAGCGGGGCACATAGGCTTCGGGCTGGTAATAATCGTAATAGCTCACGAAGAATTCGACCGCGTTGTCCGGAAAGAAGCTCTTGAACTCGCCGTAGAGCTGCGCGGCGAGGATCTTGTTCGGCGCGAGCACTAGCGCCGGCCGCTGCAAGGCTTCGACGACCTTGGCCATCGTGAACGTCTTGCCCGATCCGGTGACGCCGAGCAGCACCTGATCGCGCTCGCCCGCCTCCGCCGCGGCGACGAGCTCGGCTATCGCGGTCGGCTGGTCGCCCGCCGGTTCGTAGTCGGAAGCGAGCCGGAACGCCTTACCACCTTCGCTCTTCGGCGGGCGTTCGGGCCGGTGCGGCATAAACATCGGCTGCGCCTCGGGCTCAGCGAGGCTGGTGCGAATCTGGATGGCCATGAGAACAAGATGGGACCGCCCACCGGCACACGCAATCGGCGCGGAGTTCACTTGAGTCCGCCTGCGCCACGCCGCATCATCACGGAACCGGAACAAACCGGACAAACGACAGGAGAGAAGGATGGCCACGTCACTGCGCAGGATCGCGCTCGTCACCGCCGTCGCGACGGCGTGCGGCGCGGGCTTCGCCGCCAAGGCGATCGCCGACCAGCCGCTGATGCATCAGGCGCTCGATCAGCTCCGCGGTGCGCGCGACGCGCTGCAGCATGCCGAGGCCGACAAGGGTGGCCACCGCGTCGCCGCGATCCGCGACATCGACATGGCGATCGACGAGGTGCGGGCCGGCATCAGCTACGCGCGCTGAGCCGGCGGCGCGGACGGAACGAGCGCTGTCTCGCCCGTCCGCGACGGCCGTATCGGAGCCCTGCCTGCTTGTTCGAAAGCACGGAAGAGCAGCGCGTCGACATCCTCGGCGCGGACGCTGGTCCTTTCTGGGATCGCCGGCCGGGCTTCGGCGCTTCGCCCCTTCCCATGCCCCCGGAATCGGCTAGCATCGTCGAGGGCATGGGGAGACGATGATGCGTTGGCGGATCTTGCTGGGAGCCTTTGCGACGGCGGCGCTGTCGACGACCGCCGGCGCGGGTATCGTCCAGCCGGGAATGTGGCGGACGACCACCACCGTCACCGCCGTCGACATGCCGGGCGCGCCGTCGGGGATCGCGCAGATGATGAAGGGGCATCCGAACACGTTCACGCACTGCGTGACGCCGGACGAAGCTGCCAAGGATCCACGCGCGCTGATCTCGAACGACAAGAGCTGCCAGTTCAAGAACTACTCGATGGCGGGCGGCAAGCTCGACGCGACGATGATCTGCAATCACGGCGGCGGCGCGACGACAATCAGCACCAGCGGCAACTACACGCCGACGAGCTACACCGCCGTCTCACATGTCGTCGACAGCAGCCGCGGCGGCATGAACATGACCGCGAGCGTCTCGAGCACATTGGTCGGAGCCTGCAAATAGATATCGACGCCTATCTCGCGCGCATCGGGCTGACCGAGCGCCCCGCCGCCGACGCCGAGGGGCTTGCCCGGCTCCAGCGCGCGCATCGCCTCGCGATCGCCTTCGAGAATCTCGACATCCCGCTCGGCCGCGGCATCGATCTCGATCCCGACCGCGTGTTCGACAAGCTCGTGACGCGGCGGCGGGGCGGCTATTGCTTCGAGCAGAACCAGCTCTTCCTGCGCGCGCTGCAGGCGCTGGGATTCGAAGCGCGGCCGCTGCTTGCGCGCGTCTGGCTCGGCACGCCGCCGGCCACGACGCCGCCGCGCACGCACACGCTCAACCTCGTCACGCTCGATGGCCAGGAGTGGATCGCGGACGCCGGCTTCGGCGGCAGCTACACGCCGCCGATGCCACTCATCGACGGGCACGAGGTCGAAACCGCCGACGGCGCGCGCCATCGCCTCGCCCGCGACGACGATCATGGTTGGCTGCTCGCGCGCAAGGGCAAGGGCGAAAGCGAGTGGTCGCCGCAATACAGCTTCTCGACCGATCCGGTCTGGGCGATGGATCTGGTGATGGCGAACCACTACACCGCCACCGCCTATCAGACGCGCTTCACGACGTTCGTCGTCGCCTCGATCGCGACGGAGGAGGGGTTTGCCAGCCTCGTCGACCGCAAGCTGAGCCGCGACGGCGGCCCCGCCGAACTCGCCAGCGTGGACGAGCTGCGCGCGGCGCTGGCCGAAACCTTCGGCATCCAACTCACCGACGACGAGGTGCGGAAGCTCAAGCTGTTTTAGACAGACTCTCTCTGTCCGGTCATCGCAAGCGAAGTCGAAGGACGTGCCGCGAGCGGCATCGCGAAAACACGCACTTCGGCTTCGCTCGGTACGAACGGGTCGGAGCTATTCGCTAGAGCACGTTCCGTCACTCTGGCCACCAACGCCCGTTCGCCCTGAGCGAAGTCGAAGGGCACGCGCTGCGGCCGGGCTTCGACTGCGCTCAGCCCGAACGGATGCTACCGATTCAGGCTGATAAGAAATGCTCTAGATTTTCGAAGCGGTCGGGGCGCCTCATGCCGCGGCGTTGACGAGCAGCGAGGCGAGGCCGATACCGGAGGCACCGGTCACACCGTAGACCGCGTTCGAGCTGACCGCGTTGCGGAGCTGCGTCACGAAGCCGGCGAGGCCGTTGAGCGCGCTGTTCGCGGTGCCGGCGAGCGAGTCGATCGCGCTGCCGTCCGCCGATGCGCTGCTCGACGTGCTGGCGCTGGTGTCATCGGTCGAGGTGGTGCCGCTGCTGTCCCCGAAAAGGCTGGCGAGCGCGGACATGCCGCCGCCGCCATGGTGATGGCCGTGCGCCGCCATATGGTTCGCGGCCTTGGCGAACAACGACTTGAGCTCGCCGGCCTGATCGGAGGTGAGCTTGCCGTCGGTGACCTCATTGTCGATGAGGCCGTCGACCTTGCTCGACATGGCATTGGGATCGCTGCTGTCGAGCGCGGTGCCCGAAGGGGTCGCGGTCGCCGGCGACGACGAAGACGCCGCAGCGCTCGCACCCATGCCCGAGGCGAGCTGGCTGCCGATATCGTCGATCGCGGTGGAAAGCGCCGTCTGGTCGCTCGCCGATACGCTGCCCGAAGAAACCGCCGACTGCAGCAACCCCTGCATGCGGCCATCGAGCCGGCCGGCCTGCGGGTGCATCAGCGCGCTGCCGATGCTGCTCAACGCACTCGAAATCGCCGACATATCTGGTCCCCACGGCAGCGACGCCTGGCGGATCCTCTAGACCGCGAAGGTAAAGATCGCGTTTGCCATGCCGTTATCGGGTCCGAATAAGCCCGGACGATCGCACGACTTGGGGAACGCCGGTTGCGGCCGGCGTTCCCCGCGCCCGGCCTAACCGTTGCGACCCGAGGCCGGGGCGGGCGATCCCGCCCGCATGCGCGCGGTGTCGTCCTGTAATGTTTCGGCAAGATTTCGGTATGTTTCGAGCGACGGCACGAGCCATGCGGCGCCTGCCTCGATGGTGCGGAAGCGGTCCGGCGCGATGTGGTCGATCGCGAGCGTGTGGGCGAGGAGCTCGGGCGGCGCGTCGATCGGCTCGCTCGAAAGCTGGAACGTGCCCCAGTGGACGCCGAGCGCATAGGCGGCGCCAGGCTTCTGGAAGATCGCGACGGCATCGCCCGGTCCGATGTGGCTCGCCCGCATCACCTCACGCGGCAGATACGCACCGATCGGGATGAGCGCGAGCCGCACCGGCCCCGCCCGCGCCGCCTCCTCGGGCCAGCGCATGTCGCCGGCGCCGGTGTCGCCCGCAAAGAACAGGTTGCCGCCGGGCAGCACCACGGTGAAGCCGCACCACAGCGCGCGATTGCGATCGAACATCCAGCGCGAGGTCCAGTGGTGAACGCGATCGATCACCACCTCCACGCCGGGGCGGACGGGAACGCGCTCGCCCCAATCCTTGGCGATGGCGGTCACGCCTTGCTTCGCCAGCAGCGCATCATTGCCGAGCGGCGTGACGATCAGCGGCCGATCACGCTGCCACAGCCGCTTCAGTGTCGCGACGTCGAGATGGTCGTAATGATTGTGGCTGACGAGCACGAGGTCGATCTTCGGCAGATCATCGAAGCGCACGCCGGGTTCGCGCACGCGCTTCGGACCCATGAAGCCGAACGGCGAGGCGCGCGCCGACCAGACCGGATCGGTGAGGATGTTCAGCCCCTGCGTCTGGACGAGCACGGTGGAGTGGCCGATCCAGGTGACCCGCATCGTCTCGCCGTCGACGCGCTGCGGCGGCGTGGCGGGCGTGACCGCGACGGATCGCGGCCACGGCGCGCGGTCGCGGCCGAGCATGAAGCGGATCATCAGCCGGAGTGGGAAACGCCGTGGCCCGTTCGCTTCGAGATCGCGCGCGGCATCGGGATTGAAGAAGCGACCCTCGCGATAATGGCCGCTCTCGGGTCCGTGATAATAGGTCCGGTCGAGGAGAACGGGCGCGAGATAGCGCAACCCGAAGGCCAGCCCGGCGACGATAGCCAAGCCGATCAGCAAAGCCTTCACCACGCGCCTCGATCTCCTCGTCGCTCCGGAGAACAATCTGGGTTGGCGGCGGCAGCGATCAAGGCACTTCCCAATAGCGCGTCATGATCGCGCGTGCCCAGTCGGGCTCGCGGATCGCGCCGCGCGGGAGGAAACCGGTCATGACCGGCTTGATGTCGACGACCGGCGTACCGTCGATCGCATCGAGCCCGGCGACCGTGAGCGTGGTGCCCTCGACCGCGATCAGCCGGCAGACCGAGACGCCGATCCGGTTCGGCCGCGCCTTGCCGCGCTGCGCGAAGATGCCGACGCGCGGCCAGTCGCTGCGCCCGCGCGGATGCCGCGCATCGGCGACGATCCCGGCGACGTCCTGGCGATGGAATTGAAAGACGATCTCGACATGGCTGAAGTCCTCCAGGCCGGCGAGCGCCTCCGCCGTGAACTCGGACGCGAGCACTATCCGTGCCTGCACGGCGTCCCAATCGTCGTCAGCGGCTGCGACGCGACCGCCTACGACATGGCCGATGGAATGCAATGCGATCAGGTCGGACACCCCGGCACCTCCTATGCATGAAGACCAGCGATATCGGACCCGCTACCGGAACGCCGGGGTATTGAGCAACGCGCGGCGAAGGTGACAGCGGAGCGTCCGCAGCATGAATTTCACCGCTGAGACGCGCTGCAATCCGCCCGACACGCGAGCCTCGGAACCGGGACGGAATGAACGCCGCCCGAGTCCGCACCCTCTTCGCGCGCACCTCGATCGAGCTGCGCAGCTGGCTCGCCGGCGTCGCACTCGGGCTCGCCATCGCCGCGCCGCACCTGCTCGGCCACGAGCATGTCGTGGCGCACCTCGCGCGCCTGTTCGGATAATCGTGGAGCAAGCGCGGATCGTCGCGACGAGGGTCATCGGCGGCCTGTGGTCGCTCGTCGCCGCCGCGCTGATCGCGGTCGCGATGCTCGGACTCATCCGGCTGTGCGAGATGACGCAGGCGCTGCTGTGAGCGCGGCATGATCCTCGGCGAGGCGATCTGCCTCGGCCCGATCCTGCCGATCGACGTCGAGGCGCTGTTCCGCTGGTCAGACGATGTCGCGACGGCGCGGCTCAACGCCCCCTACCGCCCGCCAAGCTGGCAGCGCGAGGAAGCGTTCTGGCTCGACGCCGCCGACGATCGCACGCGCGTGTTCTTCGCGATCCGCACGCTGACGGCGCCGGAGATCGTCGGCTTCGTCCAGATCCGCGACGTCGATCCGATCCACCGATCATGCACGATCGGCATCCGCATCGGCGATGTGCGGAACCGCGGCCGCGGCTTCGGTCGCGAGGCACTCGCGCTCGCCGTCGGCTATTGCTGGGATCAGCTCAACCTCAGCCGCATCGCGCTGCAGGTGTTCGCCAACAACGCGGCGGCGATCCGGCTCTATCGCGCTTGCGGCTTCGAGCCCGAGGGCGTGCTGCGCAAGGCGCAGTTCGTCGCCGGCGAATGGATCGACGTGCAGCTGATGGCGCTGATGCGGCCGTCGCGCGTTGGCGCATGACAGGCTGGGCTCGACGCGCAATGCTAAGCCTACGTAATATTAACGACGGATTCGGTAGGCCCGGCTGCGAAGGGACATTACCGTGCGTGAGAGGTTCGGCCGGTTGGGCATCGAGTTGCGGAGCCGCGCGCGCGATCAGGCGCGCTGGCTGATCCGCGACCATGGCCAGGACGCCGAGGCGGTGCTGCTCGAGAAGCTGGAGCGCCGGCGGATCAGCCGCGAGGATCGGTATCGCTATCGCCAGACGCTCATCGAGCTGCGCCGGCTGCGCCGCGAGGAAGCGGAGCGCGCGCGGCGGCAGGCGCTCGTAATCTGGAAGCCGCCAATCTTCACCTTCGCCGGCATCGGCGTGCGGCTCGGGCTCGCCAAGGCGGCCCGCGCCAAGGCGCGCCGACGCGACGACTGATTTTGGGGAAACGCTCCGCTGGTTCCGGATAGGGACGCACATGTCGCACTGCGGCGCAAAAGCGCGTCGGCCGTCTGGCGTATCGCGTGCGACCGCGATAGCCGTGGCGACGACATGACGGGCGCGACGAGCCATTCGATCTTCACGCGCGACGAGTGGACGCGGCTGCGCTCGAGCGTGCCGCTGCTGCTCGACGAGGCCGAGCTGCGCCGGCTGCGCGGCGCCAACGAGCCGATGCCGCTCGGCGAGGTGGCGGATATCTTCCTGCCGCTGACCCGCCTCATCAACCTCCACTTCGATGCCGCCAAGCGAACCGCGCGGGTCGCCGACGACTTTCTCGGGCGTCCGGCGGAACGACGTCCCTATGTGCTGGCGATCGCCGGCAGCGTCGCCGTCGGCAAGAGCACGATCGCGCGCGTGCTCCAGGCGCTACTCTCGCGCTGGCCGGACCATCCGAGGGTCGATCTCATCACCTCGGACGGCTTTCTCTACCCGAAGGCGCAGCTGCTCGCGGGCGACCTGATGAAGCGCAAGGGCTTTCCCGAAAGCTACGATATCCGCAGCATGATCCGCTTCCTCGCGGATATTCGCGAAACCGGCCGCGCGACCTCGCCGGTCTATTCGCACGAAGCCTATGACATCGTACCCGGCGGCGAGCTCGTCGTCGATCAGCCCGACATCTTGATCTTCGAGGGGCTCAACGTCCTTCAGATCGGCAGCGGCGCGCGGCCCGCGCCGGCCTACACCGCATCGGACTTCTTCGATCTCTCGATCTATGTCGATGCCGAAGTGGAAGACGTGCGCAGCTGGTATCTTGAACGCTTCCTGCTGCTCCAGCGCACCGCCTTCCAACGCTCGGAGAGCTATTTCCACCATCTCGCCAGCGCGAGCGAGGCGGAGGCGCGCGCCTATGCCGAGGAGCTTTGGGCGACGATCAACCTGCGGAACCTGATCGAGAACATCCTGCCATCCCGCCAGCGCGCCGACGTCGTGATCCACAAGCAGGCGGACCATTCCGCCGATCGGCTGTCGCTGAGGCGCTTCTGAAGCGCGGCGTCGGCGCCTCCCTCTAACAATCCTCGCCTTCCTGGCGCATCGCCTCGTAGACGCCGCGCGCGATGGCGCGCGCGAGCGTGTCCGCCGCCGCCGAACCGATCCGCGCTATGCGCTGCCAGCGCGCGCCATCCTCCGGCAGCGCGATCTCGCCACTGGCGAGCGCGAAAACGAGGTCGCCGTCGAACGGTGTGTGTGCGGGCCTGACGGCCCGCGCGATGCCGTCCTGCGCCATCATCGCGACACGCTTGGCCTCCGCCTTGGTCAGCGCCGCGTTGGTCGCGACGACGCCGAGCGTGGTGTTGGCGCCGGGCGACAGCCGACCAAGCCCGGCAAGCTTGCTCGCCTCGGGCATCGGCTCGATCGCCGGGGCGAGGTCCCGCGGCCGGCGTCCGCCATATTCGCAGTCGATCTCGAACGGCCACGCCCAGAAAACGTCGCTACCCGGCATGAATGCGGTGCCGACGGCGTTGGCCGCCGCGAGCGCGCCGACGATCAGCCCGTCTCCGAGCGCGAGCGATGCGGTGCCGATCCCGCCGGCGCCGTTCCCGACGCGGGCGCCGCGCCCCGCACCCACCGATCCCAGCGCGAACGCGGCGTTCGCGGCGTCGACCGACGCGAGCCCCAGCGCGCGATAGGGCGGCTCCTCACCCCACCCCTTGTCGCCCGGCGCCGAGAGATCGTGCAGCACCGCCGCGGGCACGATCGGAATGGCGTGCCCCTCCGGCCGTAGGCGCAGGCCGATGCCGCGCGCCGCGAGCCGTGCCGTCACGCCGTCCGCCGCTGCCAGGCCAAACACCGATCCACCGGTGAGCACGACGGCATGGACGCCAGAGACGAGATTCTCCGGCGCGAGCGTTTCCGTCTCGCGGATGCCGGGGCCGCCGCCGCCGATGTCGACCGCCGCCGTCCACGGCCCGTCGGGAAACAGCGTGGTGACGCCGGTGCCAGCGCGTGCGTCGGTGGCGTGGCCGACACGCAGGCCGGCGACATCGGTGATCGCGTTGCGCGGGCCGGGTCCGATCATCACGCCACCTTCTCCTCGCGATCCGGCCATGGTCGTGGCCAGGGCCGGTCTATCGGGCAGAGCTGCTCGAAGCCGTGGGCGAAGCGGAGCACGCCGAGATCGTCGAAGCGCCGTCCGACGATCTGCAGCCCGATCGGCAGCCCGGCCGCCGTGAAGCCGCAGTTGATCGAGGCGGACGGCTGGCCGGTCATGTTGCTCCACACCGTGAAGCCGATATGCTCGAACGGCCGCGCCGGATCGTCGAGCGGGCTTGCCTTCTCGGCGGCGAACGCAACCACGGGCGCCGTCGGCGAGATCCAGAAGTCGAAGCGCGCGAAAGCGGCCGCGCCCGCTTCCTGCATGCGGATGATCTGATCGAAACCGGTATAGGCAGCGAGCCCATCATAATCCCGCGCCGGCTCGAGCCATGCCCGGATGTAAGGCAGGATGCGCGCATAGCGCTCGGGCGGCAGATCGCGCGTCTGGTCGAGGAAGCGGATGCGCCAGAAGCGATCGAGCCCGTCGAGCATCGCGCGCGTCAGGAACGGCTGAACCGGTTCGACGATCGCACCGGCGGCTTCGAGCAGGCCGGCGGCGCGCATCACCGCTTCAGCAATCTCGGGATCGACCGGCAGGCCGCAACCAGCCTCCGTCAACAAACCGACCCGGAGCCCGGCGACCTTGTGGTTGAGGTCGGTCCAGGCGATCCGCTTGGGCGGCAGGCTCATATAGTCGCGTTCGTCGACGCCGGAGAGCGCCGCCATCGCGAGTGCGGCATCGCGGACGGTGCGCGTCATCGGCCCGGCGACGCGACCGATATAGGGCGGATCGATGGGCACGCGCCCGAAGCTGGGTTTCAGCCCGAAGATGCCGCACCACCCGGCCGGCAGCCGGATCGAGCCGCCGATGTCGGTGCCGATGTGGATGGGGCCGTAGCCGGCCGCCGCCGCAGCGGCGGCGCCCGCGCTCGATCCGCCCGGCGTGCAGTGCGGATCCCAGGGATTGCGCGCCAGCCGATGGAAGCTCGAGAGGCCCGACGAGAGCATCCCGTAATCGGGATTGGTCGTCTTGGCGAAGACGATCGCGCCGGCCTCGCGCAACCGCGCGGCGGGCGGCGCGTCGCGCGGCTGCGGGGTCATGTCGCCGGCCGCGGTGCCGAGCGGGCGCGCGACGCCCTCGGTCGCGATCATCTCCTTGACGGTGACCGGAACACCGTCGAGCGGGCCGTTCTGCGTGCCCGCGAACCACCGCGCCTCGGAAGCGCGGGCGTCCCGCAACGCGCGAACCGGATCGAGCGCCCAGGTCGCGGCGAGCAGCGCATCGGCCTGCTCGACGCGCGCCAGCACGGCCTCCACGACCTCCACCGGCGAGAGGGCGCGGCCGGCATAGGCGGTGCTGAGTTCGGCCGCGGAGAGCGCGCAGATGTCTTTCATCGCGTCGCCTCCGTCGCCTCGATCAGGCCTTGCGGCTCACACCTTCCAGCGCAGCGGCAGCCGCAGCACGCCGTTCACCGGGCCGGAGGCCATGACGACCTCGTCGTCGGGATCGAGCTCGAAATCGGGGATCGCCGGCAGCCACTCGTCGAAGAACACCATGATCTCGCGCCGCGCCAGCACCGCGCCCGGGCAGGTGTGCGGGCCGGCGCCGAACGCGGCGTGCTTGATCGTCGAAGGCTTGCGGTGGAAGTCGACGGTCCTGGGATCGGTGTTCACGCGATCGTCGAGCCCGTAGAGGCATTTGGGCATCTGGATCATGTCGCCCTTGCGGAAGCGAATGCCCTTATAGTCGTAATCCGTCGTCAGCACGCGGGCGGTGTTGGGAAGGCCGAAGCGGCGGATCAATTCCTCGCACGCGACCTGGTTGAGGCTCGGATTGCCGACGAGCTCGGCGCGCTGCTTCGGATGCCGCGCGAGGTAGTGCGCGATGAAGCCGAGCTGCGAAGCGACGGTGTCGAGGCCGCCGAACAGCAGCAGCGTGGACATGCGCAGCACCTCCTCGCGCGTGATCGGCCGGCCATCGATCTCGCCCTTCGCAATCATGCTGATGATGTCATCGCCGGGCTCGGCCATGCGCGCATCGACATAGCGGCCGAGATAGCCCTGCATCTTGTGATGGACGTCGGCGCGCTGCGCGATGTCGGGCGAGCGCACCGCGATCTCGGCCCAAGGCAACAGCATGTCGCGATCCGCGAGCGGCAGATCGACCATGCCGAGGAACACGTTGATCGGCAGGATCTTGGCGAATTCCTCGATGAACTCGCACCTTCCCTGCGGCGCGATCTTCGCGACCAGCGCCCGCGCCGTCTCCCGCGCCACGCCTTCGAGCGCCTTCACCGCCTTCGGCATGAACGCCGGCATCATGAGGCGGCGAAACGGTGTGTGCTCGGGCGGATCGAGCCCGAGCGGCAGTGAGGTCGCGTCGATGCCGTTCTTCGGCAGGTTGAAATTGTGATGGCTGAAATGCTCGTGATCGATCTGGATCACGTCGAAATCGGCCGCGCGGGTGGCGATCCAGTGGCCGCCGTTGCGCGGTGTCCAGACGATGTCAGGGCCGTCATGCAAGGCGGCGAAGGCGAGCTGGATATCCTCGTCCTTGTCGCCCAACGCGAAGAAGTCGAAGTCGACGACCAGTTCCGGCGGAACATTTTCGGGTCGCTCAACGAGGGTATCGATCATGGCATCTCTCATTATCGGTGGGACCTTCTCGGGCTCGGGCCTTATGCCGCCGGCGCCGCGGCGATGCCATAGATGCTTCGCGCGATCGCCTGCGCGGCATCGCATATCGCTTCGCCAATCTGCTCGATGCGGCGCGGCGGCTCGCGCCCGGTGAAGGTCGAGGCGGACAGGCTGAAGCGCACTTGGCCCTCCCGATCGGCGATCACCGCGGCGACGGTGGTCACGCCGATGATGATCTGATCGGCATCGAGCGCCCAACCTTTCGCCCGCGCGGCGCGAACCTGAGCGACATAGTCGGCAGGCGACGGCGGCTGCCGCCAGCGCACCGCAGCGCAGGCGTTCCGGATGGCAGCGTCGGATGCGCCGCGGGCGGCGAGCACCGCACGACCGGTCGCGCCGGCTTCGGCCGGCTGGCGCTGCCCGATCACCAGATGGATACGCGTCGCCGATTCGCTCTCGGACAGCGCGGTCAGCGTCAGCCGCTCGCCACTGCCGAGCCGCCACAGGCCGACCGCGACGTCATACTTCTCGGCGATGCCGTCCATCGCCGGCCGCGCGGCGCGGACGACCTCGTCGCGCCCGAGCGCGGCACGGGCGAGATCGATCGCGCCCGGGCCGAGGCTGTAGGCGCGCGTCTGCGGGTCGAAAGTCGCGAGCTCCTCGGCCGCGAGCGTCTTCAGGATATTGAAGCAGCTGCTCGGGCTGAGCCTCAGGCGCGCCGCGATCGCCGTGACGCCTTCGGGGCGATCGAGCCGACCGAGATGGCGAAGCACGGCGATCGCCTGTACCACGGAACCGACGAGCGGGCGCGGCGGACTGGCGGTAGAGCGGGTCGGCTGATCCATGCACGCCGATTCTGGCATTCATGATGATGAATGTCCATTCGCAGTGTTGAATGCAGCGCCGTGCCCGCTATGAAGCCGCAGTCGATCGCGAGAGGAAAATGATGGCCGAGTCGCAGATGCTGGAGGGCAAGGTGGTCGCCGTGACCGGCGCCGGGCGTGGGATCGGGCGCGAGATCGCGTTGCTCTGCGCGAAGGAAGGCGCAGCCGTCGTCGTCAACGATCTCGGCGCCTCCGCCGAAGGTGAGGGCAACGACGCCGGACCCGCCGAAGAGGTCGTCTCGATCATTCGGAACGCCGGCGGCAAGGCGATCGTCAACGGCGCCAGCGTCGCCGATCCGCAGGGTGCGACCTCGATCATCGAGGATGCGGTCAAGGCGTTCGGGCGGGTCGACGGCGTCGTCAACAATGCCGGCATCCTGCGCGACCGCATCTTCCACCGTCTCTCCGAAGTCGACTGGCGGCAGGTGATCGACGTCCACCTCAACGGCGCGTTTCTCGTCTCGAAGGCGGCGGCGCCCTATTTCAAGGACCAGGGCTCGGGCAGCTTCGTCCACTTCACCTCGACGTCCGGGCTGATCGGCAATTTCGGCCAGGCCAATTACTCGGCCGCGAAGATGGGCATCGTCGGCCTGTCCAACTCGATCGCACTGGACATGCAGAAGTTCGGCGTCCGCTCGAACTGCATCGCGCCGTTCGCGTGGAGCCGGCTGATCGCCACCATCCCCGCGGAGACCGAGGCCGAGAAGCTGCGCGTCGAACGGATGAAGACGATGTCCGCGGACAAGATCGCACCGATGGTCGCCGCCCTCCTGTCCGACGCGGCGAGCGACGTGACCGGCCAGATCTTCGGCGTGCGCAAGAACGAGATCTTCGTCTTCTCGCGCCCGCGGCCAATCAAGACGATGCACCGTTCGGAGGGCTGGACGGTCGAGAGCATCGCCGAGGAGCTGATCCCGGCGATGAAGCCGGTGTTCGGCCCGCTCGAGCGCTCGGCCGACATCTGGCCCTACGATCCGGTCTGACCGTGGCCGGTTTCGATCCCGAGCTCCTGCGCGCGCGTCATATCGACGTCGCGGTCGATTGGACCGCAAAGGACACGCAGCTCTATGCGCTCGGCGTCGGCGCCGAGGAGCTGCCCTTCGTCTACGAGCGCGGGCTCACGGCACTTCCGACGATGGCGGTGGTGCTCGGCTATCCGGGCTTCGGCTTCTGGGCCGATCCGGCGCTCGGCGTCGACACGACGAAGATCCTCCACGGCGAGACCGAGGTGATCCTGCATCGCCCGCTGCCGCCCGAGGGCCGCTTCGTCGGCACGAACAGCGTGCTCGGCATCTACGACAAGGGCGCGGACAAGGGCTGTGTCGTGCGCCAGACGCGGACGCTGAGCGATGGCGCGGGCACCTTGCTCGCCACGGTCAACAATACCAGCTTCCTGCGCGGCAACGGCGGCTTCGGCGGTTCGTCCGAGGGCCAGCCGGCGCCCCGCCCCGCCCCGCCCGAGCGCGCGTTCGACGAAAGCGTGGCGATCGCCACGCTCCCTGCACAGTCTTTGCTCTATCGCCTCTCGGGCGATTACAATGCTTTGCACATCGATCCCGAGGTCGCGAAGAAGGCGGGGTTCGATCGCCCGATCCTGCACGGCCTGTGCACCTTCGGCATCGTCGGACGCGCGATCGTCCGCGCGTTGTGCGGCAACGATCCGGCGAAGCTCAAGGCGATCGGCGCACGCTTCTCTGCGCCGGTCTATCCCGGCGAAACGATCGTGACCGAGATCTGGCGGACCAGCAGCGGCCATGCCGCCTTCCGCGCGAGGGTCGCGGAACGCGACCTCGTCGTCCTCAACAACGGCTATGCGGAGTTCGCATGACGAATGGTCCCCTTGGCGGCATTCTCTCCTTTGGCGCCTATATCCCCAAGAAGCGCCTCCAGCGCGCCTCGATCTACGCCGCCAACGCCTGGTTCGCGGGCGGCCTGAAGGGTCTCGCCAAGGGCGAGCGCGCGATCGGCGACTGGGATGAGGACGCGATCACGATGGCGGTCGAGGCCGCGCGCGATACACTGGAGGGCGTCGATCGCACGACGGTGGGATCGGTGGCGCTCGCCTCGACCACCCTGCCCTTCGTCGACCGGCAGAACAGCGGCGTGATCAAGGAAGCGCTGAACCTCGCCGACGAGACCGGCGCGATGGACGTGACCGGCAGCATGCGCGCCGCCACTTCGCTGCTGATCCAGGCGCTGAAGGGCGCGGGCGGCGGCAGCGGAGATGGACGGGTGCAACTCGTCCTCGCCTCGGAGATGCGCAAGGCGCGGCCGGCGTCCGAAGGCGAGCTCGTCAACGGCGATGCGGCGGCCGGCGTGCTGGTCGGCTCCGGCGATGCGGTCGCTCTGTTCAAGGGCAGCTACAGCACGACGATCGACTTCGTCGATCATTACCGCTCGACCGGCATGGATTTCGACTATGGCTGGGAGAGCCGCTGGATCCGCGACGAGGGCTTCACCGGCCTGATCGGCGGCGCGCTCAAAGACGGGCTCAAGGCGCTCGGCGTCGAGGCGGGCACGATCGACAAGTTCATCGTGCCGATTTCGGTGCGCGGCGTGCCGGACGGCCTGGCCAAGAAGGCGGGGATCAAGCCTGAGGCGGTCGCGGACGTGCTGTCCGCCAGCGTCGGCGACAGCGGTGCGGCGCATCCGTTGCTGCTGCTTGTGGCAGCTCTGGAAGCCGCCAAGCCAGGCGAGAAAATCCTGCTGGTCGGCTTCGGCCAGGGCGTCGACCTGATCCTGCTCGAGACCACCGAGGCGCTGGCCAAGCTCAGCCCTCGCAAGGGTGTGAAGGGCAGCCTGGCACGCGGCCAGAAGGACGAGAACTACCTGCGCTGGCTGTTCCATCGCGGCCTGCTCGATCTCGAACGCGGCATGCGCGCCGAGGCCGACCAGAAGCAGCCCGGCACGACGCTCTGGCGCAACCGCAAGGCGGTGCTCGGCCTCGTCGGCGGCCGCTGCACCAAGACCGGCACGGTGCAGTTCCCCAGGAGCGACATCAGCGTGAATCCCAACGATCACGCCGCGCACACGCAGGAGGATTACCCCCTCGCCGACAAGCGCGCGAAGATCGTCACCTACACGGCGGACGCGTTGACCTACTCGCCCGCGCCCCCCAGTTATTACGGCATGATCGACTTCGACGGCGGCGGCCGGATGATGATCGAATTCGCCGACGTCAGCGCCGACGATGTCGAGGTGGGGCGCGAGATGGAGATGGTGTTCCGCATCAAGGGCACCGACGAGATGCGTGATTTCACGAAGTATTTCTGGAAGGCGGCACCCGTCGCCAAGGAGGCCTGAGCTATGGCACGCGGCATCAAGGACAAGGTGGCGATCCTCGGCATGGGATGCGCCAAGTTCGGCGAGCGCTGGGACAAGGATGCCGACCAGCTGATGGTCGAGGCGTTCGAGGAAGCCATCGGCGATGCCGGTATCGACAGCTCGCAGATCGACGCCGCGTGGCTGGGCGTCGCGTTCGATGCGGTCAACATCGGCCCTTCCGGCATTCCGCTCTCGATGGCGCTGCGGCTGCCGAACATCGGCGTCACCAAGGTCGAGAATTATTGCGCGAGCGGCACCGAGAGCTTCCGCGGCGCGGTCTATGCGGTAGCGTCCGGCGCGGCCGACATCGCGCTCGCGCTCGGCGTCGAGAAGCTGAAGGACACGGGCTATGGCGGCCTGCCGGTGCGCACCCGCGGCACGACCTTCGACATGGTCGGCGTGACCGGCTCGGCGCCGGGCAACTTCGCCCAGCTCGCTTCCGCCTATCGGGCCGCGCACGGCGTCGGCAAGGACGACCTCAAGCGCGCCATGGCGCACGTTTCGGTCAAGAGCCACGCCAACGGCGCCAAGAACCCGAAGGCGCACCTGCGCAAGGCGGTCGACATGGAGACCGTGCTCGGCGCGCCGATGATCGCCGAGCCGCTCGGCCTGTTCGACTGCTGCGGCGTGTCGGACGGCGCCGCGTGCGCGATCGTGACCACGCCGGAAATCGCGCGCAGCCTCGGCAAGAAAGACCTCGTCACCGTCAAGGCGCTACAGATCTCGACCTCGAACGGTTGGGAGCTCCAGCAAGGAGGTGGCTGGAACGGCAGCTATTTCCACACCACCCGCATTGCCGCGACCAAGGCCTATGAGGAGGCCGGCGTGACCAATCCGCGCGAGCAGATCAGCCTCACCGAAGTGCACGACTGCTTCTCGATCACGGAGCTGGTGACGATGGAAGACCTCTATCTTTCCAAGGAAGGCGAGGGCTGGCGCGATGTGCTCGACGGCGTGTTCGACGCCGACGGCCAGGTGCCCTGCCAGATCGACGGCGGCCTCAAATGCTTCGGCCACCCGATCGGCGCTTCGGGCCTGCGGATGATCTACGAGAACTACCTCCAGCTGCTCGGCCGCGCCGGCGAGCGGCAGCGCAAGACCCCGCCGAGCCTCGCGCTCAGCCACAATCTCGGCGGCATGCCGAGCCAAAACGTCTCGGCGGTCGCGATCGTGGGCCTGGCCGATGCTTGATCGGCCCGCCACCGGCCGCTCCATGGACGCCGAGACCTTCGCCGCGTTCAAGGACCAGATCCGCCGCTTCGTACGCGAGCGGCTCGTGCCCGCCGAGCCAGAGGTGATGGAGCTGGGGCAACTGCCCGACTGGGTGCTCGCGGAGATGCGCGAGATGGGCCTGTTCGGGCTCACCGTCCCCACCGAATATGGCGGCCTCGGCCTCAGCCTCACCGAATATATCGAGACGATCACCGAGATCGCCTGGGCCGCGCCGGCCTTCCGCGCCGTGCTCTCGATCAACACCGGCATGATCTGCACCGCGCTCAGAAATGCGGGCACGGACGAGCAGAAGCGCGAATGGCTGCCCAAGCTCGCCGCCGGCGCGATCGGTGCCTTCGGACTGACCGAGCCGGACAGCGGCTCCGATTCCGCGGGCCTGCGCACCCGCGCGGCAAAGGACGGCGATCACTACGTCCTCAACGGCACCAAGCGCTACATCACCAACGGGCCGATCGCCGACATGGTGCTGGTGATGGCGCGCACATCGGCCGAGAACCTGCCCAAGAACGCGCACGTCTCGGCTTTCCTGGTGCCGACCGACACGCCGGGCCTCACCCGCGCCAAGCCCGACAAGAAGATGGGCCAGGTCGGCGCGCTGACAGGCGACATTGTGCTGGAGGATGTGCGCGTGCCCGCCTCCGCCCTGCTCGGCGGCGAGGAAGGACGGGGCTTCAAGACAGCGATGATGGCGCTCGATACCGGGCGCTTCTCGGTCGGATCGAGCGCGATCGGTTATTCGCGGCGCATCCTGGAGAGCGCGCTGCGCTACGCGACCGAGCGCAAGGCATTCGGCGAGACGATCGCCAACTTCCAGCTGATCCAGGCGATGCTGGCCGATTCCAAGGTCGAGCTCTACGCCGCCGAGAGCATGCTCGCCGATGCGCTGCGCCGCGCCGAAGACGGCCTGCCCTTCTCCACCGAGGCAAGCTGCGTGAAGCTGTTCGCGACCGAGGCCTGCGGACGCATCGCCGATCGCGCCGTGCAGATCTACGGCGGCGCCGGCTACATGGCCGAATACGAGGTCGAGCGCTTCTATCGCGACGTGCGCGTCTATCGCATCTACGAGGGCACGACGCAGATCCAGCAGCTCGTCATCGCCAAGAACATGCTCCGCGAGTTTGCGGCGCAGGGCTGATGTATGATCTCCTGAAGCCGCTGCGGGTGGTGGAGGCCTCGTCCTTCGTCGCCTCGCCGAGCGCTGGTCTCTATCTCGCGCAGATGGGCGCGGAGGTGATCCGCGTCGATCAGATCGGCGGTGGACCGGACTTCAATCGCTGGCCGAAGAACGACGCTGGATCAAGCCTCTACTGGGAAGGGCTCAACAAAGGAAAGAAGTCGGTCGCGCTTGATCTCGGCCGGCCCGAGGGGCGCGAACTGCTCGCCGCGCTCGCCACCGCGGCGGGGGAGCAGGCGGGGCTGTTCGTCACCAACTATCCCGTCGAGGGCTTCCTCTCGCACGACAAGCTTGCCGCGCGCCGGGCCGATCTCGTCACGGTACGGATCATGGGGCAGGCGAACGGCGGGCCCGCGCTCGACTACACCGTCAATTGCGCGCTCGGCATCCCGCAGATCACCGGCCCCGCGAGCCTCGGCGCGCAGCCGGTCAACCACGTGCTGCCCGCCTGGGACCTCCTCACCGGCGCCTATGCCGCTTTCGCGCTGCTCGCCGCCGAGCGGCACCGGCGCGAGACCGGCCGCGGGCAGGAGGTGCGCATCCCGCTGTCGGATGTCGGCATCGCCACGATCGCCAATCTCGGCCAGCTCGCCGAGGTTCTCACCACCGGCGAGAACCGTGCCCGCTACGGCAATGAAGTCTATGGCGCTTTCGGCCGCGATTACGTGACCGCGGACGGCGAGCGGCTGATGGTGATGGCGATCACGCCGCGACAGTGGACCGGCCTGATGAAGGCGCTCGGAATAGGCGAGGCGGTTGCGGCGATCGAAGCGGAGCGTGGCGTATCCTTCGCGAGGGACGAAGGCGTGCGCTTCGAGCATCGCGACGTATTGGTGCCGCTGGTGGAGGCGGCCGTCGCGCGACGCACCGCCGCCGACCTCGGCTCGGTGTTCGACGCGCTCGGCTGCTGCTGGGGCCCGTACCGCACGATGATCGAAGCGGCGCGCGATCCGGTGCTGGTCGCCGACAATCCGGTCTTCTCGACGATTGAGCAGGCGAGCGGCCTCTCCTACCCCGTGCCCGGCGCGATGGCGACGATCCCGCAGGAGGAGCGGCTCCCGCCCGTGCGTGCGCCTCGCCTCGGCGAGCATAGCGATGCGGTTCTCGCCGAGGTGCTTGGGCTCACATCCGGCGCGATCGGCAAGCTGCACGACGAGGGGCTCGTGGCGTGACGATCGATCGCCTTGCCGAGGCGGCCGACGCCGCGCGGCGGCTCGCTGGCGAAGCGCGGAATGCGGTTCGCGCGCGGATCGAGGCCGCCGGGCTCGATCCGGAACAGCGTGCCGCCCACGGCCTCGCCTGGATCGAGACCACAGTCGCGGCGCTGGAGGCGCTGCTCGCCTGGGGCCGCGATCTGGATGCGCGCGGCCGCTTGGGCGAGGCGGAGCGGACGCTGCTGACGATCGCGTTCGGCGAATATTGCGCGCAGATCGGTAGCGGCCTGCCGATCAGCGCCAGCGAGTTCGTCCGCCCCCAGCAGTTGGGGCTCGATCCCGCGCGCTTCCTTGGCGAGACCGCGACGATCGTCGCGACAGGCACATCGCCCGAGGCGCGCGCACGGCTAGCCGCGCATATCCGCGACGGCGGTGGCATTGCAGAGGAGTTCGGCGATGACATTGTCGATTCGATCCGCGATCAGTATCGCCGCTTCACCGCCGAGAAGATCACGCCGCACGCGCATGGCTGGCACCTTGCCAACGCGCTGATCCCGGACGCGCTGATCGCGGAGCTGGCGGCGCTCGGCACCTTCGGCATCTGCATCGCGCCGGAATATGGCGGTCTCGGTCTCGGCAAGCTCGAGATGTGCGTCGTCACCGAGGAGCTGTCGCGCGGCTGGATCGGCGCGGGCTCGCTCGGCACGCGATCGGAGATTGCCGGCGAGTTGATCTCCGCGGGTGGCACCGAGGCGCAGAAGGCCGACTGGCTGCCCCGCATCGCCAGTGGCGAGGTGCTGCCCACCGCGGTCTTTACCGAGCCGTCCAACGGATCGGACCTCGCCGGCCTGCAGACCCGCGCCGTGCGCGATGCGGACGGCGACTGGCGTATCTCCGGCGCCAAGACATGGATCACCCACGCCGCGCGATCGGACCTGATGACGCTGCTCGTGCGCACCGGCGGACCGGGCAATGCCGGGCTCTCGATGTTCCTCGCGCCGAAGCCGCGCGGGACGGAGGCCGATCCCTTCCCCGCCGCCGGCATGTCGGGCGGCGAGATCGCCGTGCTCGGCTATCGCGGCATGCGCGAATATGAACTGATGTTCGACGGCTTCGCGGTGCCCGCCGACGGCGTTCTGGGCGGTGATGAGGGGCAGGGCTTCCGCCAGCTGATGCGCACCTTCGAGGGCGCGCGCATCCAGACCGCCGCGCGCGCCGTCGGCGTGGCTTGGCGCGCCTATGAGTTGGGCCTGTCCTATGCACTGGAGCGCAGGCAGTTCGGCAAGCCGCTGTTCGATTTTCCGCGCGTCTCCGACAAGCTGGTGATGATGCTGGTCGAGATCGTCGCTGCGCGCGAGCTCGCCTATTTCGCCGCGCGCGAGAAGGACAAGGGCCGGCGCTGCGACGTCGAGGCGGGCATGGCCAAGCTGCTCGCCGCGCGCGTCGCCTGGACCAATGCCGACAATGCGCTGCAGATCCACGGCGGCAACGGCTATGCGCTGGAAAGCGAGATCAGCCGCGTGCTGTGCGATGCGAGGATCCTCAACATCTTCGAGGGCGCGGCGGAAATCCAGGCGCATGTGATCGCACGCGGGCTGCTGGCGGTGCGCAATTGATGGACGAGATCCGGACCGATCTGCTCACCCCCGCGCTTGCCGCCCGCTTTGCCGCGACGCTCGATCGCGAGCCGTGCACGGACGTCGCGCCGCAAGGCATCCACTGGTGCCTCGCCACGCCGGAGGCACCGACCGCCGGCCTCGGCCCGGACGGTCATCCGCTGCCCGATGGCACACTGCCCCCGCGCCGCATGTGGGCGGCGAGCGACGTGCGCTTCCTCGCACCGCTGCCGATCGGGACGGCGATCGAGCGACAATCGCGGATCGTCGATCGGGTCGACAAGCAGGGCTCCAGCGGGCGGCTCCTGTTCGTGACGGCCGAGCATATCACCCGTGCCGCCGGCGCCACCGCGATCGAGGAGACGCAGACGATCGTCTATCGCGAGCCGGCCAGCGGCGCACCCCCGCCGATGCCTGCCCCAGTCTTCGCCAATCCACCGGCAGAGGGGCCTTGGTCGCGCACGATTACCCCCTCGCCCGCGCTCCTGTTCCGTTACTCCGCGCTCACCTTCAACAGCCATCGCATTCATTACGACCTCCCCTATGCGCATGAAATGGAAGGTTATCCCGGTCTCGTCGTCCACGGACCGCTGATGGCGACGCTGCTGCTCGACCTGGCCGATCGCGCGCTGGGCTCCAACCGGCTGATCCGTTTCACCTTCCGCGCGCAGCAACCCGCCTTCGCCGACGAGCCGATCACGCTGTCCGGGGAGCGCGACGGCGAGACGCTCGCGCTCGCGGTTCGCAACGCGGCGGGGGGAAACATCATGGCAGCGACCGCGACGATCGGCTGAACCGGCCGCTGGACCTTCGCTGGCGACCCGTTAGGCTCCTCCAACACAAAAGATTGGAGAGATGCCCGACATGAGCGCCGGATCCGCGCAAACCCACGCGGCCGAGGGGCCGCCGATACCCTTCCTCGGGCGGCTGGCGCTGATGATGGGGAGCAGCTTCAATGGCATCGGCATCTTCACGATCGGGATTCCACTGCCCGCGATGCGGGCGGAGTTCGCCTCTGCACCGCATGCCGCGATGCTCATCCCCGCGATCGCCGGGATCGGCGGGCCCGCCTTCGCGCTGACCTCGCCTGCCTTCGGACGACTCGTCGATCGGCTGGGTTACCGCACCGTCTATCTGGCGGGCATACTATTCTACGTGTTGGGCGGCGTCGCACCGGTCGTACTCGACAATCTTTGGCTGATCCTGCTCTCACGCGTCGTGATCGCTCTGGGTGTCTCGGCCTCGCTCGCGGCGAGCCTCGCCGGCATCGCCTCGCTGCCGGCGCAACAGCGGCCAGGCATGTTCGGAATGCTGAACCTGATGGGGTCCGTCACCATCGCGGCGGCCTATCCGCTGGTCGGTCTGCTCGTGAAGCACGGCTGGCACTACAGCTTCCTCATCCACCTTGCCCTGCTGCCGGTGCTCGCGCTCGTGCTCGGGCTGCCGGGAGCGACGCCGAAGGCGAGCGCGGACGCAGCGAGCGCGCCGCGCGGTTCGATCCTTGGCGGGCTCCAGCCGCCGCTGGTCCTCGCGATTGCGATCTTCGGCCTCAGCATGAGCTCAGGGTCCTTCTATGGGCCGACCTACATGGCGGAGGTGGGCATCCCCGATCCCGCCAAGAGCGGGCTCTCGCTTTCGATCATGTCGCTCATGGCGATGCTCGCTTCGGGCGCCTACGGCCCGGTGCATCGCGCGATCGGGACACGGTCTTCGCTGGTCGTCTTCCTCACCATCTTCGGGCTGGGCGGCGTGCTCATCGCGATGACGGGAAGCTGGACGTTGATCACCGTCGGCTTCTGCCTCGCCGGCATCGGGACGGTCGGCTATATCGCCGCGCTCTACACCTCGATCAGCGAAACGCTGGGCGAGCGCTCGGGCCCGGCGCTCGGCGCTGCCAACCTTGCGCTCTACGGCTCACAGATCTTCTTCCCGATCCTCGCTTCGCAGATCGGCGCGCGGTTCGGCGGCAGCGTGCTGTTCCTGCTCGTCAGCATCGCGACGCTGGTCGTGACGCTGCCGATCACCATGGTAATCGCCCGCCGGTCCGCCACGCCCGCCGCCGTGGCGGCATGATCATGGCGCTTGAGGTCAGGATCGCGCTCCCTAGAGACCGCCGGTCACGAAGAGGCACTCGCCGGTGATCCAGCGTGCGGCGGGCGATGCCATGAAGACGACCGCCGCGCCGATGTCGGCCGGCGTGCCCCAGCTCTGGAGGGGCACGTTCATCATCGGCAGAAATTCGTCCTCGGTCTCGGCGGTGACGCCGAGCGTGTTATGCAGTGCCTCGGTCGGCACCGGCCCCGGCGCCACGGCATTGACGCGGATTTGCGGCCCGAGCTCTACCGCCAGCGTCTTGGTGAGATTGTTCAGCGCCGCCTTGAGCGCGCCATAGAGCGCGAAGGTCATGTTGCGGTTGGAGCGCGCCGAGGACGACGAGATATTGATGAGCGATCCGCCGGGGGGAAGGATGCGCGCGGCCTCGACCGAGCCTGCCCATACCGATGTAAGGTTGAGATCGACCTGCGCCTGGAAGTTCTCGTGGCTGACCTCGACGAACGGCCGCACCTTCATATCGGGTTGGCCGCCGGCGTTGTTCACCCAGATCGTGACCTTGCCGAGCTTCGCCACGGCCTCGTCGGCGAGCCGCCTGACCTCCTCCGGCCGCGAAACGTCGCAGGCGACGCCATGCACCCGGCGGCCGAGCCGGCCGATCTCCGCGACGGTCTCCGCCAGCGAGTCCGCGCGTCGCGCCGCGACGACGACGTCCGCGCCCGCCTCGGCCAGGGCGATCGCGATGCCCTTGCCGATGCCGCGGCTGCCGCCCGTCACCACCGCCGCCCCGCCATCCAGCCTGAATTGATCGAGCACGCCCATCGCAATCCTCCCTCCGGCTGACCAACCGGTGCCAGCGAAGCGCTTCTAGGAAATAGTGCGCGATTTCGAAAGCGCTCGTACGCGGCGCATGCTTGGCGGGAGCGGCGGCCGATCCTATGAGCGGAACTCCGATGGCCGTTTCGAAGGCGCGGTGACACCACGAGGAGAACCCTGCCATGCGCGTGATGCAGTTCGCCGATTATGGTCCGCCCGAGGTCTTGCAGCCGGCCGAGGTCGAGATGCCGCAGCCCGGTGCCGGGCAGATCCTCGTCAAGATCGCGGCGGCGGCGGTGAACCCGGCGGACTATAAATGGCGGGAAGGCATGTTCCGCGCGCATATACCCCTGCCCCTGCCGCATGTCGTCGGATACGACGCCGCCGGGACCGTCGAGGCGCTGGGCGGCGGCGTCGACCGGTTTGCCCCGGGCGATCGCGTGATCGTGCATCTCGATGCCATCGAAAAAGGCGGCTATGCCGAATATGCGGTTCGCGATGCCGCGGTTTGTGCGAAGGTGCCGGACGGGCTCGACATGGCGATCGCGGCGGCGCTGCCCACTGGCGGGCTCACGGGCGTCCAGCAGATCGAGGAACATGTCCGGCCCGAGCCGGGCCAGACGGTGCTGATCACCGGCGCCACCGGCGCGGTCGGCCGCTTCGCGCTGCACGCCGCGCTCGCGATGGGCGTGAAGGTAGTCGCCGCGGTGCGGCGGTCGCAGTTCGCGGAGGCGGAGCGGCTCGGCGCCACCCAGGTGATCGAACTGGGCGGCAATATCCCGGACGATCTCGCTTTCGATCATGTCGCCGATACGGTCGGCGGCCCAGAGGTCGCGGCGTTGTGCAGGCGGATGCGGCCCGGCGGCCGGATCATCACCGTCTCGACGACGCCGATCGACCCCGCGGGGCTGCCGGCGACGCCGCAGTTCATCGGCCTTCATCCAGACGCGGAGCGGCTCGCCAGGCTGGCCGCCGACGTCGCGTCCGGCACGCTCGAAGTGCCGATCGCCCGGCGCATGCCGCTCGAGCAGGCGGCGGAAGCGCAGCGGCTCGTCGAAGCCGGTGGCCTGGGCGGCAAGATCGTCCTCATTCCCTGACGGCAAGCAGCATGGGAGACGCGAGATGGAGCAGGCGGCATCGCTGGAAGCCCGCATCCGACGGCTGGAAGACATCGAGGCGATCCGCCGCCTGATGGCGCGCTACTGCCGCAACTACGATACCGGCTGGGCCGGCGCGAATCGCGATCCGCAGGCCGTTGGCCAGGCCTTCACCGAGGACGCGATGTGGGATGCTGGCACCGCCGGCCGCTGGCACGGCCGCGAGGCAATCCAGCGCTGGTGCGCGGAGCTCGGCCATGCCGCGAGCATGAGCGTCCACATCACGATGAACCCGGACATCGAGATCGACGGTGACGGCGCGACCGGATCATGGTCCGGATTGTGCCCGCTGGTGACGCCGGACGGGGAGGCGCTGTGGGTTTGCGGCCGCTACGATTGCAAGATGCGCCGCACGGCGCAGGGCTGGAGGTTCAGCGAGATGGTGTTCCTGCCCGCCTTCCTGTCGCCCTATGAAGACGGCTTCGGCAAGACACGCTTTCTGCAATCGGCGAGCTACGAGGCCGCGCTGGACACACGCGCGGCGAACTGATCGGCCAAGCGCGTCGAGCTTTGATCCGCGCTCCACGGCGCTGTGATGGGCGACATCATTGACCGGCGCGCGTGCGGCTCCCTATCCGATGGTTGCCCGCGCGGAGCATCCGCGGGGCGGAGAACGGAAGCCTCCAGCGATGAACATCGAAGCGAAGATCGCGCAGTCGCTTACCGTCACGCCGCGCGGCGGTACATTCGCCGCCGAGATTACGGGCGTGACGCTCGCCGACCGGCTGAACGATGACGGACTGTTCGCGGAGTTGAGAGCGCTGCTGACGGATCATCTCGTGCTGTTCCTGCCCGGCCAGCATCTTTCCGCAGAGGCGATGTGCACGCTGGCTTCGCGGTTCGGCGAGCTCAACATACTCGATCCGAGCGATCCGCGACGCGACGCGCAATTTCCCTCGCTCGGCCGCTTCATCACGCCGGTGCCGGGAAAGAACACGCACAACTATTCGGACATGTGGCACGCCGATTTCACCTATCAGCGCGTTCCCGAGGCGATTGCGATGTTCCAGCTCGTCGAGACGCCTCGTCGCGGTGGCGACACGCTTTGGAGCAACCAATATGCCGCGTTCGAAGCGCTTTCGCATCCGATCAAGGAACTCGCGCGGACGCTGACCGGCGTCCATGTGTTCAAGGGGCTCGGCGATACCAGCGCCAAGCCGATCGAGCATCCGATCGTCTGCCGGCACCCGCATTCCGGCCGCGAGCATCTCTACGTGACGAGCGGCTATCTGACGCACATTCCGCAGCTGCGCCGCAAGGAGAGCATGGTGCTTCTCGACTATCTGCGCGAGATCTCCGCGCAGCCCGAGTTCACGGTGCGCCGCTCGCATCGGCCCGGCGACGTGGTGATCTGGGATAATCGCTGCACGCTCCATTATGGCGCGCACGATTATGATCCGCACGATCGGCGCGAGCTTTGGCGGATCGGTGCGCTCGACAATCTGCCGATCGCGGCAGCGTTCCCCGAGCGGATCGCGCCGCATTTCGATTTCTCCGCCGTGACCGCACGGCTCGTCTGAGATGGCGGTGCCGGCCTCGCTGCGCTTCGCCGGCAAGGTCGCCGTCGTTACCGGCGCGGCGAGCGGGATCGGCGCAGCGGTGGCGGCGCGGCTGCTCGAAGGCGGCGCCTGCGTCGTCGCCGTGGACCGCCAAGCCGGCTTCGGCCAGGATCGCGATGATTTCCGCACGCTGACGGCGGACATCGCGAGCGAGGAGGGTTGCGACGCCTTCGTCACTGCCGCGCACGAGCGCTTCGGCGCGCTCCACCTGCTTGCGCACTGCGCCGGCGTGATCGGCGCGCCGAAACCGGTCGCCGAGATCGACGTCGGCGAATTCGACCGCATGATCCATGTCAACCTGCGCGGCACCATGCTGGTTCTGCGCGCGGTGCTCCGCGACATGCTTGCCCATAAGTCGGCGGGTACGATCTGCTGCGTCACCTCGATCGCCGCGCACCGCACGACGCCGCGCATGTCTGCCTACAGCGCATCGAAGCGCGGCATGAACGCGCTGATCGCCGCAGCGGCCAAGGAGAACGGGGCGGCCGGCATCCGCGTCAACGCGGTCGCGCCGGGCATGATCGACACGCCGCTGATCCGCCCCGGCCGCGACAGCATATCGCCGCGCCTGATCGAGCAGGCGAAGGCTACGCCGCTGGGCCGGCCCGGTCGCCCCGACGAGGCCGCCGCGCTGGTCGCGTGGCTGCTCAGCGACGAAGCAAGTTTCGTGACCGGCTCGTTCCACGAGGTCGATGGCGGCGCGCTGGCCTGACCGCCATTGGCCAGAGGAGGAGAGGACATGAAGCGGCTCCAAGGCAAGACGATCCTCATCACCGGCGCCAGCAGCGGCCTCGGCGCCGAGATGGCGGCGGTGTTCGCCGGTCATGGCGCGTCCGTCGGTGTCGTCGGCAGCCGCAACCCGGCGGGCGCGGAGGCGGCCGCCACCGCCATCCGCGCTGCGGGCGGCGATGCGCAGGCCTTCACCGCCGACATCTCGGACGAAGCGCAGGTCGAGGCGCTGCTTGCGGAATTCGTCGCGCGGTTCGGCGGCATCGACGTGCTGGTAAACAACGCCGCGATCGTCGGCGGTCCGATCATGAATGCCGATCTTGACATCCACGACATGGATCTTGAGCTCTGGGAGCGGACGATGGCAGTCAACCTGCGCGGTCCGATGCTGTGCAGCAAGCATGCGCTCCGCGCGATGCTGCCGCGCAAGCAGGGCACCATCATCAACATTTCGACGACCAGCGCGCAGGATCTGCCGGAATGGGTGCGCCCCGCCTACACGACGTCCAAGGCCGGGCTGAACCTGCTGACCAAGTACACCGCCGCCCGCTACGGCCACGATGGGATACGCTGCAACGCGATCCTTCCGGGCATGATCCTCACGCAGAACGTCATCGCGAACAACCTGACGGCCGAGGACATTGCGCGGCTCGGCCGCCATCAGGTGGTCCGCGATCCCGGCACGCCGGCCGACGTCGCCGCCGTGGCGCTGCTGCTCGCCTCGGGCGACGCGCCGTTCCTCACCGGCACGCTGATCCCGGTGGACGGCGGCGTCCATTGCCATTTCCCGAGCGTCGCCGACGATCGCGACGCCGCGCAATGCCGCGTTGACCAGACTTAGCCGCGCCCACTAGCCTCGAACGCAACCGAACGAACGGAGAGAACCATGGCCACCACGATCGCATCGCGCGGCAGCCGCGCAGAGACCGCCGTGCGCGACACCGTCCTGCGCCTGATCGACGAGGGGCGCGAGACCGGCGTCCAGGTCTCCGCCTATCTGGACGGCGAGCAGGTAGTGGACGTCAGCGAGGGCATCGCCGATCCCGCGAGCGGCCGCCCGGTCACGCCCGACACGATCTTCCACGTCTATTCGGTAACGAAGGCGGTGGTGGTGACGGCGCTGCACATGCAGATCGAGCGCGGCCACATCGGCTATGACGATCTGGTCGTCGCCTATTGGCCCGAATACGGCCAGCACGGCAAGGAGGCGACCACCGTTCGCCATGTCATCACGCATCGTGCCGGCGTTCCCCAGATGCCGGTCGGCGTGACGCCCGAGCAGATGTGCGACTGGGATTGGATGATTGCGCAGATCGCCGCGCTGACGCCGATCGCGCCTCCGGGCAGTCGCGCGCTCTACCAGTCGATGACGCATGGCTGGCTGATCGGGGAGCTCGTCCGCCGCACCGATCCCCAACATCGCGACATCGGCCGCTTCGTTCGCGAGGAGATCGCCGAGCCGCTGGGTATCACCGATCTGTGGGTCGGGCTGCCGGAGGAGGCGGCACCGCGCGTCGCGAAGCTCAGCCTCGCCTACGAGCCGATCACCAACGGGCCGGAACTCTACTCCGCCTCGATGCCGCCGCAGGTCGATCTCATTCCCGCGGTGTTCGAGCGGCCGGAGGTGATGCGCGCGCCGATCGCGGGTGTCGGCGGCATCTTCAACGCGCGTAGCTCGGCCCGCTTCTGGGCGATGCTCGCGCAGGGCGGCGCGCTCGATGGCGTGCGGTTGCTCTCCGCCGAGCGGGTCGCCACGTTCAACCAGCCGCGTTCGAACGCCGACGAGCCCGACATCGTCATGTACGGCCAGCCGCTGCCGCTCAGCGAGGCGGGCTATTGGCTCGGCCAGGAAAATCCGCCCTGCGCCGCCGCGCGTTATCGCCGCGTGATCTGCCATCCCGGCGCCGGCAACACCCAAGGCTTCGCCGACATGCAGAAGCGCTTCGCCTTCGCCTTCTGCCACAACCGGATGCAGATGCCGCAATCGCGCGACGAAGACAGCAGCGCGATCGTCGCGGAGGCGATCCGCTCCGCGCTCGACATCGAAGGCTGAAGCCACCGCCGCCGAAGAGGAGCGCGTTGATGCGGAACGCCTATGTCAGCGCCGAGGACGCGCTGACGCTGCCGGGTCTGCGCATCGCCTTCACGCGCGGCTATCCGGGCCCGTGGTCGGAGGCGGTCAAGGCGATCTTCGAGATCAAGCGGATCGACTATGTGCCGGTCGTCCAGGAGGCGGGTGGCGCCAACGAAACGCTCTATCGCTGGACCGGACAACGTTCGGCACCGGTCGCGATGTTCGAGGACGAGCGACCGCGCGCCTTGTGGTCCGAGATGATCATGCTGGCGGAGCGGCTCGCACCGGATCCGCCGATGCTGCCAGCCGATCAGGACGAGCGCGCCGCCATGTTCGGCCTTTGCCACGAGATCTGCGGCGAAGACGGGCTCGGTTGGAACGCGCGCGCGCTCGCCTTCGCCGCCGCGGAGGGCGACGCGCGATCTCCCGCCGGGCCGCTGCGTGCGCGGTTCGCGGATGGTGCCGACGTCGATCACGCGCGGATACGGGTCAACGCCGTGATCGGGATGCTGGCACGTAGGCTCACCGCCCAGCGCGACGTCGGCCGCCGCTATTTCATCGGCACGCGGCTGAGCGCGGCGGACATCTATTGGACGACCTTCTCCAACTTCTTCGCGTCGATGCCGGCATCGATATGCCCGATGCCCGATGCCTATCGCGCCATGGCGGAGGTCTGCGCCGCGGCGTTGGACCGGCCGCTACCGCCGATCCTCGTCGTGCATCGCGACGATATTCTCGAACGCTATTTCACCCTGCCGATGTCGTTCTGACACCTCTTCGACCGGCGAACGTGGCTGGGCGCGAACGCCCGTTCACGTTCGCCGATGACCGTCAGAAGTCGACGCGGGCTTCGGCGCCGAACAGGCGCGGCGCGGTCGCGACCGCGATGCCGCCGAAGGTCGGGCCGTTCGGATCGGTCTCGCGGATGTTGTAGCCGTAGTCATAGTCCTTGCTGTTCAGCATGTTCTTCACGAACAGATAGACCGACAGCTTCTCCGGCCCCGAACCGATATGCTGCGCGCCGACACGGGCGTTCAGCGTGTGCTGCGACTGCCTCGGGAAGCGCACCCCGGGAAACTCGACCGGGTTCGAGACATAGTTGCTCGTCAGGCTGTAATCGCCGTGGAACAGGATCGTCGCCTCGCTATTGGTCGGCATCACATAGTCGCCGCTCAGGCTCAGTTGGTGATGCGGCGCATTGGGCAGCTCGAGCGCATAGGTGCCGAGCGCATCCGACACCGTCTTGGGTGCCTTGAAGCCAAGATAGGCGTAGCTACCCGTAAGGGTGAGATTCCGCACCGGCACCACTGTGAGCTCCGTCTCGGCGCCATAGAATTTCACGGTGCCGTTCAGGTTGACCGTATCGGTGCTGGCCGGGTTGATCGGGTCATTGCCTTCGGAGGTCTGATAGCCGCTCACCCGGCTGTAGAACCCGTCGGCGTTGAACCGGACGCGATGATCGAACAGCTCGCTCTTGAAGCCGGCCTCGAAGCTCTTGTTGACCTCTTCACCATAGACGTCGAGCGCCAGCGTGTTGCGCACGCCGACACCGCCGGCCCGGTACGCGCTCGAATATTTCGCATAGAGGTTGAGAGTCGGCGTTGCCTGGAAGCTGAGCGTGAAGGCCGGATCGACCCGCCCTTTCTTGAAGATCGGTGCAAGCAGGTCGTCAGGCGCACCGCCGAAGACGACGCGATGGAAGACCTTCTTGTCATGCGTGTAGCGCAAGCCGACGATCAGCTTGAGCCGATCGTCCAGGACGTCCGGCGTATAGGTCGCCTGGCCGTAGGCAGCGAACGAGTCGGCGTGCGCATTGTACTGCTGGCGCCCCGTACCGAACGGAAAATATTCGGCGAGGGATTCGGGTGTCAGCGACGTGCTGGTGCCGTCCGTCACGTAGGAATAGTTGAATCCGTTGAAGCGGATGTCGCGCAGCACTTCGTGATAATAGAAGAGGCCGGTCGTTAGCTGCAGTCTGCCGAAGGTGCCGATCGCCTGCAGCTCTTCGCTGAGCTGGTGCTGGTGGATCTCGGCATTGGCGACGGTACCCGCGACAGCAGCCTGCGTCCCGACCGGCAGCGTCGTCCACAGCGAACTCGGGATCAGCTGAACGAAGACCGTCGAAGTATCGAGATTGTTGAGGCTCACCTCGTCGACGCGGCGATAACCGGTAATCGACTTGAGTTGCAGGTTGTCCATCGCGTCGTAGGTCAGGATCAGCGTATGACCCTGGTTCTTGTTGATATTGTCCGGCACATAGCTGGGCAGCGCCGAGACGCTGCTCCGACCCGGCTCCGGCTGCTGCGTGCCGGTATAGGTGTTGGCCGCGAGGAAGCTGCAGAAGAGCGGATCGCTGGCAGCGCCCGTGCAGGCGGCGGCGAACGCCGGCGTCACGCCGACGCGGCCGCCGAAGCGCTGCTGGTACATGTTGGTGAAGTGCAGGTTCGAATAGTCGAACGCGTAATAGGCGTTGAAGTTCGGCGCCGGCTTCCAGAGCGCCGCTACTCGGAACGCCTTCTGGTTCTTGAAGTCGAAGTCCTGGTGCGTGCCCTTGGGCAGGCTGTCGTTCGGGCCGGTCGGCGCGTTCTCGACATAGCCGTCGTGGCGATCGACGAGGCCGCCGACCTTGATCGAGATATTGGCGAATTCAGGCAGGTCGACCTGCCCCATGATGCGCTGCTCGTTATAGTTGCCGAGCTGGCCGTCGACGAAGCCGTCGAACTTGCCGCTCGGCCGCTTGGACACGAACTGGATCGCGCCGCCCTCCGCATTGCGGCCGAACAGCGTGCCCTGGGGGCCACGCAGGATCTCGACACGGTCGAGATCGACGAGCTCGATGCCGCCGCCATTGGTGCGGCCGATCGGCACGCCGTCGGTGTAGACCGTCACGCCCTGATCGTTGAGGCCGATGCCGGGGTCGATCGCCGCGATGCCGCGGATATTGAACACGAGCTGGTTCTCGGCGCCGGCGAACGGCACCACGGTGAGCCCCGGCACGCCGCTATAGAGAAGCCCGGCGAGCGAAGTGATGCCGCGCTGCTGCAATTGCGCGTTGCTGAGCGCCGCGACCGACAGCGGCACCTTCTGCAGCGATTCCTCGCGCCGCTGCGCGGTGACGACGATATCCTGAACGCCGGCGGAGTTGGCGGGCTGTGCTTGCGCGGTCTGCGCAGCGTCTGCCGGCGTGGCGGCCTGCGCGTTCACCAACGTTGGATAGCTGATGCCCGCCAGCGCCAGCGCGAGGACGTGAATTCGCATGGTCTTTCCCCCTGAAGGCGGTCTCCGCCGCTCTCATCTGATCCTGTCATTGGCAGGCTCGATGTGATCAGCAGGCCTGCATTGCCTCATCCCATAAGATAGTTTCGCCGCGTCGTCTCTCGTGGCGCGGGTTTCGCGTCGTCACAGCACCTGTGCTGAACCGGCGAAAATCCAACCACAAGACGGCAGCGTAAGCGCTTGCCGAGCATGCTCTCGATCAATCGCGTGCCGAAACCAGGCGCATCTTCGGAACGGCAATGGGCGGCGGCGCTTCGGCGGCCGCGAGCCGGCTCTCGATGAAATCGAGGAACACCTGGATGCGGTGGCTGACGTAGCGCCGCGAATGATAGACGGCGTAGATCGCCTGGCCGATCCTGGGATTATATTCCTCCAGCACCGGCACGAGGCGGCCCGCGCTGATGTCGGCGCGCGCCTGGAACGTGGAGAAACGCCCGATGCCGGCGCCGTTGCACGCCAGCGAGAGCAGGATTTCGGAATTGTCCGCCACGATCTGGGGCCGGATGTTCATCCGCCGCATCTCGCCGTTCGGCATCTGCATCGGCCAATGGTTGCAGGGCGCTTCCATCGAAAAGTTCATGCATCGATGGTCGGCGAGCTGATCCGGCGTTGTCGGCGTGCCCCATTTCGCGAGATAGGAAGGAGCCGCGCAGATGACATGCTGTGTGGTCACGATCCGCCGGGCGATCAGCGAGCTCGACGGCATCTCCGCGCTGTAGAAAGCGAGGTCGATGGCCGGATCGAGCGATTGAAAAGACGCCACGGGTCTGACCACGAATTCGATGTCGAGCCCCGGATAGAGTTCGCTGAATTCGGTGACGAATGGAATGATGACCCGCGTCGCGAGGCTGGACGAGCACAGAATCTTGAGCTGACCCGTCACGTTCAGGCCGACGGCGGCATCGTTCTGCGCCTCGAGCTCGGCCATTGCCGAGAGAACGCGCTGCACGCCCTCGTGATATTGATGGCCCTCCGGCGTGAGCGCGACCTGACGCGTGTCCCGCTTGAACAAGAGGATGCCCAGCCGCGTCTCGAGACGATGGATGAGCTTGCTCACCCCGGACGGTGACAGCGATTTCGCGCGTGCGGTCGCGGAGAAGCTGCCGCGCGCGACGACGTCAGCGAAGATCTCCATCTCGACGAACTTGTCCATTTCCGACTCCCCTCAGGCACCTTGCGGTCCGGGCTCGTTCGGTCCGGTAAGTTGCGCGGTGCGCATCCCCTTCTATATTTTTCGCGAGCGATGTGAACCAAAGCCTAGAGACGGCATCCCATCACGAGACCTGGAGAGCTGCGGCTCGATCCGCCGCAAATACGCAGGAAATTGCTCGCCCTATCCAATAGCGCTGCCTTATCAAGATCTTATCCGGCATTGCCTGGATGATGCGGCTGTCAAAAAGCATCACATGCGGGCTTGTGACCAGCGCGCAAAGATGCCCAGACGGCACGTCACAACCCCCGGTTCGGTCTGAAGCCGGTCAACTGGTAGGCCAACACAGGTGCAGCTCGAGCACACCGAAGACGAGGCCCGACTCCACGCGCACGCGCTTTCCGGGTGTGATCGCGAAATCAGGTATCCGAGGCAACCACTCTTCCAGGAATATCTTGAGCTCGCGGCGCGCGAGCACCGCGCCGGGGCAAGTATGCGGTCCCTGTCCGAAGATCGCATGTCGGATTGGCGCGCGTCGCCTGAAATCCACCTTCAGCGGATCGTCGACCTTCCGCTCGTCGAGCCCGTAAAGCATGTTCGGCGGCAGGATCACCTCGCCTTTGCGGAAGCGGACGCCCTTGTACTCCATGTCCGCGGTGATCTCGCGCACCGTGTTGGCGAGCCCGTGGCGGCGCAGCAACTCCTCGATCGCGTTGCGGAGAAACGCCTCGTTGCCGACATTGCCGGCGAGGTCGCGGCGCTGTTCGGGATGGAGCGCCAGGAAGCGCGCCACGAAGGCGAGCATCCCCGCCACGGTATCAAGGCCGCCGAACAGCACGAGCGTCGCATAGGAGATCGCCTCGGCCTCGCTGATCTTCCCACCGTCGACTTCGACATTGATCAGCCGGCTGAGCAGGTCCTCTCCCGGCTTCGCGCGGCGCTCGCGCACCGTGTCGCCGATATAGCGATAGATCGCCTCCTGCGCGCCTTGGCGAACATCGGGATCGCGCGCGCGGACCGAATTCTCGACGATCGGAAGCAGATGATGCCGATCCTCGCGCGGCAGCTCGACGAGATCGAGGAAGACCGAGATCGGCAGGATCTGCGCGAATTCCGATACGAACTCGCACGCGCCCTTATCCCTGAACCCCTCGATCAGCGAGACGGTCAAACTGCGAACGGAGGCCTCGAGCTTGCTGACAACCTTCGGCAACAGCGCCATGGTCAAGGGCCGCCGGAGCGCCGTGTGGCGCGGCGGATCGACCTCGAGCGGCAGCTCGCGCGGCGCATCGTCGGGTTTCTTCGGCAGCACGACATTATGGTGGCTGAAGCGGACATGGTCCTTCTGCATGACGTCGATGTCTTCAGCGCGGGTCGCCACCCAGTGGCCGCCGTTGCGCGGCGTCCAGAAGATATCGGGGGCCGACTGCTGGAAGGCGCGCATCGCGAGCTGCGGATCATCCTGGAGCCCGGGCAGATCATAGAGGTCGAAATCGACGACGAGCGCTTCTGGGACATGATCCGGCCGGGGAACCGGGGGCAGGGAATATCCGGACATCACCTCTCCTCGCATCGCTGGGCGAAGACCCCGTCGGCGTCCCGCCCGCTGCGGCGCCGAAGGTAGATCATGATCGCCGCGGCGTCAGGTGACAGGCTGTCTCAGCCACTGTGACATGCGCGCATCCCCAAGTTATCGTCAACTTCGCGAGCTTGCCTTAGCAAGCGGATGACGATCGGGATCGCAGCTCCGGAACTCGGCCACGATGCTGCCGCTCGTCGTTTGCGGGATGGACTGAGGATCGACGCTGCATCATGGATTTCGACTGGTCGCCCGAACAGATCGGTTTCAGACATCGGGTGCGCGCCTTCCTGGCCGACCACCTGCCCGACGATTGGGGCCATTTTTCGTACTCGTTCGACACCGGTTCCGACGCCGTCGAGGCATTCGCGCGCGATTTCTGCCCGAAACTCGCTGCGGAGGGCCTGCTCGTGCCGCACTGGCCGAAGGAATATGGCGGCCAGGGCTTCGATGCGTGGCACCACTGGATCCTGAACGAAGAGATGTTCGCGTTCGGCGAGCCGCGCAGCTACCAGTATATGAGCGTGAACTGGGCCGGCCCCGCGCTCATCGCCTATGGAACGCCCGCGCAAAAGGCCGAGCATCTGCAGCGCATCGCGGCAGGCACGCTCTTCTATTGCCAGGGGTTCTCCGAACCCAATGCGGGCTCCGACCTGGCGGCGCTGCAGACCCGCGCGGAACACACCGGCGACGGCTTCGTCATCAACGGCTCGAAGATCTGGACCTCGGCCGCGAGCATCGCGGACTATTGCGTGCTGCTCGCCCGCACCGGCGGCGAAGGCCGCCGCGGCATCACCGTCTTTCTCGTGCCGATGGCGACGCCCGGGATCACCGTCAACGTGATCAAGGGGCTGCAGGGGCAGAAGGCGTTTCACGAGGTGTTCTTCGACAATGTCGAGGTTCCGGAAAGTGCCATCCTCGGCGAGCTCGACAAGGGCTGGAGCGTCGTCACCGGCATCCTCCACAACGAGCGGATCGGCGCGCCGCGCTATGCGCTCACGCTCCGCGGGCTCGACCATGCCTTCGCGATCCTGCGGCGCGAGGGGCGGTTCGATGATCCCGGCGTTCGTGCCGGCGCGGCGATGGCGCGGGCCGCGTGCGAAGCGGCGCGGCTGCAATGCTATGGCGTGATCGACGGGCGGGTGAAGGGCAAGCCGCCCAGCGCGGATACCAATCTCGCGCGCTACGCGATCGTCGCGGCCGATCGCATCGTCACGGATTTCATCGGCGAGCATCTCGGCGACTATCTGATCACCGGCAGCGATCCCGTCCTCAACGCCACCTACCGGCGCGCCGGATCGTCGGGCATTGCTGCCGGCGCCGCCGAGATCCAGCTCAACGCCATCGCCCGGAACCATCTCGACCTTCCGGTGGTGCGGTGAAAACGACGGGGCAAAGGGGCTGCGACCCATCGTCAAGGATCGCCAAATTGACAGGCCTTGTCCGTCACCCGAGAGCGGGCCGGTAGCAGGCGGCGGACAGAGGGCGGACGCATGAAGATCTTGGCATCCGGATTGAAATTTCCGGAAGGGCCGGTGGTGATGGCAGACGGCTCCGTCGTGGTGACGGAAATTCGGGCCGGCCGCCTGAGCCGCGTCGCGCCCGACGGCAGCTGCAGCGTGGTGGCGGAAACCGGCGGCGGCCCGAATGGCGCCGCGCTCGGGCCGGACGGCTTGCTCTACGTCTGCAACAATGGCGGTCTGCGCTTCCTCGAGCGCGACGGAATCGTCCGTCCGATCGGCGCCGCGAAGGACTATGACGGCGGCCGGATCGAACGGGTCGATCCGGCGACCGGCAAGGTCGAGCGCCTCTACGAGCGCTGTGGCGAGCACAAGCTCGCCGGTCCCAACGACATCGTGCTGGATGGCGCCGGCGGGTTCTGGTTCACCGATTCGGGCAAGCATCACCATCGCCACGTCCAGCACGGCGGCATCTATTGGGCGAAGCTGGACGGCTCCGAGATCCGCGAAGTCATCTATCCGCTGCCGTCGCCCAATGGCATCGGCCTCTCGCCCGACGGCAAGACGCTTTACGTTTCCGACACGGCGAGCGCGCGACTCTACGCCTGGGACATCACCGGATCGGGGACGATCGCCAAAAAAGCCTACCCGGCGCCCATCGGCGGGACGTTCATCGGCGGCATGCTGGGGCCTGCACGCTTCGACAGCCTGGCGGTGAGCGCGAGCGGCAAGATTTGCGTCGCCGCGATCGTCAACGGCGGCATCGCCGAGTTCTGGCCGGACGGGAGCGTAGTGCGCCACCATCCTCTGCCCGACCTCCACGTCACCAATCTCGCCTTCGGCGGCGCGGACATGCGCAAGGCCTATGTCACCTTCTCGCAAGCCGGGCAGCTCGTCGAGGTCGACTGGCACGAGCCGGGGCTGAAACTGTTCGATGGCCGCGACGGCTGACGACGGCATGGCTTCGGCGGGAGTGACAGAGGGCCGCCCCACGCCGCGTGCGATCCCCGAGGGTCCGCGCGATATCGCTTCGGTGCTCGATCGCGGGCTGGCGCATGCGGCGGACGAGGAGGCGCTGGTCGATGCTACGCGCCGCTACAGCTATCGCGCGCTCGACGCCGCTGTGGATCGCGCGGCCGCGCTGCTCGTCGAGCTTGGCGCCGATGCCGGCGTCCGGATCGCCTGCTCGGCGCCCAATGGTTGCGACATCGTCATCGCGTTCCTTGCCGCGCAGCGCGTGGGTGCGATCTGGGTCGGGCTCAACCGTGCGCTGCCGCCGCGGGAAAAGGCGCGCCTCGCGGCCCACGCCGGCGCCGCGATCTTCCTGGGCGACGCCGCGGCGATAAGCGAACTCGCCCCGTTCCGAGCCGACGTGCCCACGCTGACGGCGGTGCAGGAGATGGATTCGGCCGGCACCTGGCTGCGCGACGTGGATACCAGCTTCTCGCGCCGTCCGATCGACCCGCATGCGATTGCGGCGATCAACTATACCAGCGGCACCACCGGCGAGCCGAAGGGGATTTTGCACAGCCAGCATTCGCTGCTGACCCCCGCCGCGGCGATCACCGCCTTCGGCTTGACGGGCGCCGCTAGCCGGCGCGGCGTGTTCCTGCCGCTGACGATCACCAACGTGATGGTCGTCGGCCCGCTCATCGCCTTCCTGAACGCCACCGCCTGCCTCTGCGCGCAGGGGGCGCGGATCGACGAGCTGCTTCCCTGGCTGGAGGCGGAGCGTGTCGAGGTATTCTCCGCCGTCTCCGCGATCATCTACGATCTCGCGCGGGTGGAAACGCCGCCGTCCCCGCTGAAGGCGGTGCTCTCCGGCGGCGCGCCGTTGTCGCTGCCGTCCGCACGGCGCTTCCAGGAACGCTACGGCTTCTGGGTGACGAACACCTACGGCCTCACCGAAGCGCCCACGATCGTCACCGAGACGCGCGCGCGGGGCGACGCGCCCGAAGGATCCAGCGGCCTGGCGCTACCGCATATCGCGCTGACCATCCGCGACGAGCGCGGCGAGAAGCTTCCCGCCGGCGCCACCGGCGAGATCTGCGTCGAAGCGACGACCGAGGGCCCGTGGGCTGGAGTCTACACGCCGCTGCCCGGCTATTGGCGCGATCCGGCGCGCAGCGCAGCGCTGGCGGCGACGCCATGGCTGCGCACCGGCGATGTCGGCCACCTCGACGAGGCGGGCTGGCTGTTCGTTTCCGATCGCAAATCGGAGCTGATCCTGCGCGGCGGATCGAACGTCTATCCGCAGGAGATCATCCGGGTGATCGAGACCCATCCGCGCGTTGCGGCCTGTGCGGTCGTCGGCGTTCCCGACGAGCGGCTGGGCGAGCGGACGTTCGCCTTTGTCCAGCCGGCCGACGCCGCGCAGGATGAAGACGCGCTGGTCACGGAGCTGCGCGCGCTCTGCAAGGAGCAGCTCGCGAGCTACAAATGTCCCGATCTCTGGCGCGTGATGAACCCGCTCCCGCGCAACCCGGGCGGCAAGGTGATCCTGCCGGAACTGCGCGCGCTCGCCCTCACCCTGATCTAGAAGGCTCGGCATAATGGACTTCGACCTCACCGACGACCAGACCCAGATACTGACGACGCTCGATCGGCTGGCATCGGCTCATGAACGCTCCGACCATCCGGCGTTGTTCTGGCTGCCGGCCGACGCGATCGAGGCCGATCTGGACGAGGCCGGCTTCTATGACCTCTGCCGGGGCGGCGGCAGCGCGCTCGATGCGGTGCTGCTGATCGAGCGCGTCGCGCGGCTGCCGCAATCGGTCGAGATCGCGGCCTCCGCGCTCGTGGCGCCGCTCTTGATCGCGGACGCGCCGCCCCGCCCGACCGCGCTGGCAACCGGCGCGGCGGGACGGCCGATCCACTTTCTGGATCGCGCCAGGACGCTGCTCGTGGACGACGGCAGGACGGTACGAGCGGTTCCGGCGGATGCGCTCGCTATCGAACCCTGCGACAGCATCTTCGGCTATCCGTTCGGCATCGCGCGCAGCTACGAGGCCGATGCCGGGACGACGCTGCCGGTGACCGTCGAGCGCTTTCGCACCCTCTGGCGCATCGGTCTTGCGGCCGAGATCGCCGGCGCATCGGCGGGCGGTCTCGAGCGGACCGTCGCCTATGTGAAGGAGCGCCAGCAGTTCGGGCGCCCGATCGGCAGCTTTCAGGTGGTCCAGCATCGGTTGGCCGAATGCGCGGTGGCGGTCCGCAGCATGCGCAGCCTGGTGCTGAAGGCGGCGGCTTCGCAAACCGCCGAGGACGCTGCGCTCGCGATCGTGTTCGCGCAGAACAGCATCGGCAAGATCTGCTACGATCTCCAGCAGTTCCATGGCGCGATCGGCCTCACGCTCGAATATCCGCTGCATTTCTGGACGCAGCGGCTGAAGGCGCTGCAGGGCGAGCTCGGCGGCGCTGCAGCAAATGCCGAGGCCGCCCGGCTACCTGCGCAATCCGAATGCGAGCTCGCGATCGCGGGCTGACCGCTAGTCGAAGCGGACGTAGAGCTGCTCGGGGCCGCGCAGCATGAAGCCGCTGACCTCGGGCGGCGGCATGCTCTCGTCGCGGCGCAGCTTCGGCAGCCGGTCGAGCAGCGCGTTCATCGCGTGCGCCATTTCGAGCCGCGCGAGATGCTGGCCGATGCAAATATGCGAACCGAACCCGAAGGCGCCGTGCGCGCGACTTCCGCGATGGATGTCGAATCGATCCGGATCGGGAAAGGCAGCGGGATCACGGTTCGCCGCCGGTAGGATGAGGGCCATGTGATCGCCCGGCTCAATCCTGACGCCGGCCAATTCGACCGGGCGCTTGGGTGTGCGCGAGATCATGCACACGGGTGAATTCCAGCGCAGCCCCTCCTCGATCGCTTTGGGCACGAGCGTGCGATCCTGCTTTACCGCCTCGAGCTGTTCGGGATGGTTGAGCAGCGCGCAGAGCACGGTCGAAAAGCCGTTGTAGCTAGTGTCGCCGCCGGCGTTCATGAGCTGGCGGAAGAAAGAGATGACGACGTCGTCGGGCAGCCGCTCGCCGTCGATCTCGGCGGTGGCGATCATCGACATGAAGTCCCCGTCGATCGGCGCGGCACGGCGCGCGGTCACCGTCTCCGTGAGATAGCTCCGCAGCTTTTCCATCGCTTCGTAGCCGTGCTCCGGATCGAAGGTGAGCAGGATCTGCCCGAAGGCAAGCCGATGAAAGGTGTCGCGGTCCTCCACCGGCAGCGCCATCAGTTCGTGGATGAAGTGGAAGGGGAAGAAGAGCGTGAACTCGCTCACGAGCTCGGCATGGCCCCGCGCCTCGAAGCCATCGATCAGGCGGTTGATCATGCGCGGAATGATGCCCTCACCCCATCGCGCGATCTGCTTGGGACCGAAGGCCTGCTGGAACAGCCGGCGAAAGCGGGCATGTTCCGGATTGTCCATCGTCGTGACCGAGCGCCCGAAATACACGCCAAGATTGGGCATGTAGATGGCGTTCGAATAGAGTTCGACGTTGGTGCAGGCCTCCTTCACCTCGCGCGCGCCGAGCAGCGCGACATGGCGCACGTCGAGCAGCGTCAGATCGGCGTCGAGCCCGAAGTGCCGCTTGATGTCGCCATCGTAGACCGGGTTCTGCTCGCGCAGTTTCGCAAGTTCGGGGTGGAAATCGCGGATGCGTCCCTCGCCGCCGCCTTCCTTGGCCGCCGTGAATGGGTTGAAGGCGGCATCTCTGAAATCCTGGATCTGCGGCATCGCGCCCATCGTGCTCGTCTCCATCTCGTTTCTGCGCGGATCGACGCTCGCGCCTTCACCCGAGCCGCCCGACGTCAATCCCATTGCGTGAGCGCGAGAAAGGATAGGGGATCGCGCTCGATCCCGTCGCGCAGCAGGATCGCGGTGCGCTGCGCGATCCGCCAGCCGTGCTCCGTTCGCGCGAGCCGGTCATGATAAGCGATCGTGTGGGCTCGGCCCTTGCGATCGATGCCGAGGCCCTTGCTCGCGACGCGTGCGAGCCCGTCGTCGCCCGGAAAGATCACGACATTGGTCGCGTGGTGCGCGATCGGGTGAATCGAGAGATCCGACCAGGCACGTCGGACGTCTTCGATTCCGTGCATCGGCGCCACACCAAAGGCCGTGGCGTCATAGACGACGTCGGGCGTGAACAGCCGATCGAGGCGATCCCAGAGCCGCTCGTCCAGGATGAACCCGTAGAGCGCCATCAACTCGTGAATGGCGAGGCGATCCTCGGTGGTGAGCGGTGCATGCGCGCCAATTCCGGTCATAGCTTCACCGTCGAGACCTGTCCCGCTTCCACTCTAGCGTGATTTCGGGAGCCCAGCGGCCGCGATCGTCACACCGCCTTGGACGCAGTGGCCACGCGCCGGCAGCGCTTATCGCGCTGCGGCGCGGATCAGGTCCGAAGCCTTCTCGGCAACCATCATCACGGCCGCGGCCGTGTTGCCCGAAACCATCGCCGGCATCACCGACGCGTCAACGATCCGCAGCCCCTCCAGCCCATGGATCCGCAGTTCCGGATCGACCACCGCCCTGGCTCCGGTGCCCATGCTGCAGGTGCCGAGCGCGTGGTAGATGGTCTGGCCGTTGCGGCGGGCGAAATCGAGCCATTCCGCGTCGCTTTCGACGCCCGGCCCAGGGTTCATCTCAAAGGCACGCCAGGGGTCCATCGCCGGCTGCTCCATGATCCGCCGCGCGATCTTCATGCCCTCGACGAGCGCGCGGCGATCCTCGGCGGCGGAGAGGAAGTTCGGCCGGATCGCGGGCGCACCGGCAGGATCCTCGGGGCGCACATGGATCGTGCCACGTGATTCGGTGCGAAGATTGGTGACGCCGACGGTCATGCCGGGCAGCTTGTCGAGCCGTCGATCGCCCGCGTTGGCGTAGCTGGCGTGCATGAAGAAATATTGGACGTCGGGGCCGCTCAGGCCGGGCTGCGTCCGCACAAACCCGTGGGCAAGCCCGGTGCCTAGCGAGAGGATGCCCTTCCCCGTTGCGAAGTAGCGCGCGACGGCAAGGCCCAGCCGCCATCCGCGCGACAGCTCGTTGAGCGTGATCGGCCTGGTCACGCGCCAGTTCATGCGCGTGCAGAAATGGTCGATATAATTGTCGCCGACGCCGGGCAGCGCGTGGCGCGTCGCGATCCCCGCTGCAGCCAGGATCGTAGGATCGCCGATGCCGGAAAGCTCGAGCAGTTGCGGGCTCTGCACCGCGCCGGCTGCGAGCAGCACCTCCGCGCGGGCCGATGCCTGGCGCGGCGGCCCGTCACCGAGCCGATACTCGACACCCGTCACGCGGTTGCCTTCGAGCAGCAGGCGGGTCGCACGCGCCTCGGTCCGTACCTCGAGATTGGGGCGCCGCATCGCGGGCCTGAGGTAGGCTTCATAGGCGCTGTGGCGGCGGCCGCCGCGCTGATTGACCTGATAATAGCCGAAGCCATCCTGCTCCGCGCCATTATAGTCAGGATTGCGCGGATAACCCGCCTGTTCCGCCGCTGCGATGAACGCCTCGGACAAAGGCGAGCGCTCGCCGACACGGACGATGTTGAGCGGCCCATCGCCGCCGCGCAGCGCGTCGCCGCCATCCTCGAAATGTTCGAGCTTGCGGAAATATGGCAGTACGTCCGTCCACGACCAGCCGCGATTGCCGAGCTGCGCCCAATGATCGTAATCGTTGGGCTGACCGCGCACGAAGATCATGCCGTTGATGAGGCTCGAGCCGCCCAGCCCCTTGCCGCGGGGCACGACGATCGAGCGCCCGTGGACGTTCTCCTCGGGCTCGGTATGGAAGCGCCAGTTGAAGCGGTCGTTGGTGAGCAGCTTGCCGAAGCCCGCCGGGATGTGGACCCACATGCTGGTGTCGCGGCCGCCGGCTTCGAGCAGCAGCACCGTGCGGCGCGGATCCTCGCTGAGGCGGCTGGCGAGGATGCAGCCAGCCGTGCCCCCGCCGACGATCACATAATCGAAGCTCTCCGAAGTCATCGCGGCGCCCCCATGAACGCCGCCATCAGCTCGATCTGGCAATCGAGCATCGGCGCGCCGGGGCAGATGCGGCAGCCGCGGGCTTCCGCCTCGCGCAGCAGCGGCGTCATCGCCGGCTTCATGATCACCTCGGCGACGATCTGGTCGGCCGTGAGGCGCGTCACGTCGAGCGGCAGCGCGTCGTCGGGCGTCATGCCGAGCGAGGTCGCGTTGACGACGAGATCGCAGCCGGAGGGATCGCTGCCCGCCACCTCGACCGGCAGCGACATACCCGCGCGCGCCAGGCGATCCGCGATCTCCACAACCCTCTCCGCGGTGCGGTTCGAGATGCGCAGCCGACGTGCCCCTGCCTCGGCGAGTGCGAAAGCAATGGCTTTCGCCGCCCCACCGGCGCCGGCGAGGTATATGTCGCGATCCTTCGGGTCGACGCCGCCGCGCCGCAGCCCTTCAACGAAGCCGATGCCGTCGAGGATCTCGCCCTCGATCCGTCCGTCGTCAGTGCGCCGGAAGGCGTTCGCCGCGCCTGCCGCACGCGCTGCCGGGCTCGCCGCGTCGCACTGGTCGAGCATCGCGACCTTGTGCGGAACCGTCGCGACGAAGCCGCCGAGATTGGGCATAGCCCGCAGCGCCGTCACCGCGGCGCCCAAGGCACCGGCAGGCACATGCATCGGCACCATAACCGCGTCCGCGCCGCGCGCGGCCATCAGCGCGTTGAACAGCTCGGGCGTGCGGACCTGTGCGATCGGATCGCCCAGGATCGCGAAGAGGCGGGTGGCGCCGCTGATCACCGCGATCAGGGGCGCGTGTAGGCGGTCTTCACCGCGGTGTAGAACTCGCGGGCATAGGCGCCCTGCTCGCGCGGGCCGTAGGAGGATCCCTTCCGGCCGCCGAACGGCGTGTGGTAGTCGACGCCGGCGGTCGCGAGGTTCACCATCACCATGCCAGCGCTGGACTTCTTCTTGAAATCGCTCGCAAATTTGAGCGACGTCGTGCAGATGCCCGAGCTTAAGCCGAAATCGGTATCGTTGGCGACGGCGAGCGCCTCGTCATAGTCCTTCACCCGGATCACGCTGGCGACCGGTCCGAATATCTCCTCGCGATTGACGCGCATCGCATTGTGCGTGTCGGTCAGCAGCGCGGGCGCCATGAAGTGCCCCTTGGTCTCGCGCTCGAGCAGTTCGCCGCCCGCGATCGCGGCGCCTTCCTTGCGCGCGATCTCGACATAGTCGCAATTCTGTCGAAGCTGGCTCTCGTCGACCACCGGCCCGATCTCGGTCGCGGGATCGAGCGGATCACCGACCTTGAGCGCCGCCATGCGCTCACGCATGGCGGTCACGAAGCGATCGTGGATGCCCTCCTGCACGATCAATCGCGACGAGGCGGTGCAGCGCTGCCCGGTCGAGAAGAAGGCGCCGTTGATCGCGGCGTCGACGGCGACGGCGAGATCGGCATCGTCGAGCACGACGAGCGGATTCTTGCCGCCCATCTCGAGCTGCACCTTTGCGCCGCGTGCGACGAGATCGCCGGCCAACCGCCGTCCGACGTCGGTCGATCCCGTGAAGCTCACGGCGCGGACATGGCGCGACGAGACGATCGCCTGGCCCACCTTGGAACCCGGGCCGGAAACAAGATTGAACACGCCGGCGGGCAAGCCGGAACGCGACAGGATCTCGGCCAGCGCCCAGGCCGAGCCGGGCACGAGATCGGCGGGCTTGAACACCACCGTATTGCCGAAGGCGAGCGCCGGCGCGATCTTCCAGGCCGGGATCGCGATCGGAAAATTCCATGGCGTGATCAGGCCGATCACCCCTTCCGGCTCGCGCGTGATCTCGACATCGACGCCGGGCCGCACCGAGGCGAGCCGATCGCCGGTGACGCGCAACGCCTCGCCGGCGAAATATTTGAAGACGCGGCCTGCCCGTATGACCTCGCCGGTCGCCTCGACGAGCGTCTTGCCCTCCTCGCGCGCGAGCAGCCGGCCAAGCTCGGCGCTGCGCGCGAGCAGTTCGGTCGCGACGCGATCGAGGCAATCGAAGCGCAGTTCCGGGCTCGCTGCCGACCAGGCGGGAAAGGCCGCCGCAGCCGCCTCGATCGCCTGCTCCGCCTGCGCCGCATCGGCGCGCGCATATTCCCCGACGGTCTCGGCAATATTGGCAGGGTTGATGTCGGCGTTGACCGCAGCGCCATCCAGCCATTCGCCGGCGATGAAATTCTGGTGCAGCATCGGGAGCCTCCTGCTAAGCTGCAGCTATCAGGTCACCTGACAAATTCAACCCTGGATTGATCGCAGAGCCGATGACCGCCAGCCCGGAGACTTTGGAGCGCCCTGTTTCGCTTGCCGACAGGCTCGCCGAGCAGCTGCGCCGCGAGATCGTCGATGGTCGGCTGACGCCAGGCCAGCAACTGCCGACCGAGGTGCAGGTGGCGCGGCAATTCGCGGTCAGCCGTGCGACGGTGCGCGAGGCGATCGGCCGGCTTCGGCACGATGGGCTGGTGGTGACGCGTCAGGGTGCGGGCGCGTTCGTGGCGAGCGCGGGCGAGGCCGCGTCCTTCCGGATCGACGCGCCGAACCTTGCCGACCGCGCCGAGTTGCAGGCGGTGATCGAGTTTCTGAGCGGCGTCGATTCCACCGCCGCCGCGCTCGCCGCCGAACGCCGCTCGGCGACCGACCTGGCCGCGATCCGCGACGCGCTTCACGGTATGGAGCGGGCGATGGCGGAGCAGGGCTCGGGCGTGGAGGAGGATATCGCCTTTCATCACGCCATCGTCGCCGCAAGCGGCAACCCGCTGATCCGCGACTTCTCGCGCTTTCTGGAGGCGCGGGTGCGTTACTTCATCCGCACCGCACGCGCCAACACCGCCCGCCTCGCGCCCGAACTGGCGGGAGCCGTGCACGCCGAGCATGAGCGCATCTACGAAGCGATTGCCGCGCGCGATCCGGCGGCCGCGAAAGCCGCGGCCGAGGCGCATCTGCTGGGCGCGGCGGAGCGGCTTTCAACCTATCTCGGCTGATGCCGACGCAGGAGCTCAGCGCCCTTTGAACGCGCTCGGCCGCTTTTCGCGAAAGCTCCTGACGCCCTCCACGAAATCCTCGGTCCGCCCGGCCTTGCGTTGGAAGTCGCGCTCCCGAATGAGCTGCTCGCCGAGCGTCGATTCCAGCGCGGCCCAAGCCGACGCCTTGATGAAGCCGAGCGAGCGCGGCCCCTTGGCGAGCTCCGTCGCCAGCTTGAGCGCTTCCTCATCGACCTGGTCGTCGGCGACCACTCGATTGATCAGGCCCCATTCGAGCGCCTGCGGCGCATGGAGCTTGGTGCCCATCAACATCATCTCCATCGCGCGGACGCGGCCGATCGCCTTGGAGAGCAGGTAGGTCGATCCGCCATCCGGCGTCAGCCCGACATGGCGGAAGGCCTGGTAGAAGAAGGCGCCTTCGCCCGCGACAACCATGTCGGCGGCGCAGGCGATGCCGCAGCCGACGCCGGCAGCGGCGCCGCGCACGGCCGTCACGATCGGCAGGTTCGAGGCGCGCATCTCGAGGATCATCGGGTTGAATATCTGCTCGAGCCGCCAACCCGCGTCGCGATCGGGATCGTCGAGGTCGAAGCCGCCGTCCCCGAGGTTGGCACCCGAGCAGAAGGCGCGGCCGATCGAGCCGATCAGGATCGCGCGCGCTTCCTTCTCGGCCCGCCGCAGCGCGTCGAGCAGCTCCTTGCCGAGCTGCGTCGACATCGCATTGAGGACATCCGGATCGTTGAGGCGGATGAAGGCGACGTCGCCGACCATGTCGTAGAGCAGCTTGGTATAGTCCACGAACGGTTCCTCCCTGGAGCACCCGATCGCCTAGGGGATTCCGGCCGCCGGGCCTAGCGCGACCGAGTACCGCGGTCAGATCACCCGATTCAGCAGCGGCTCTCCCGCGAACAGCCGTCGGATGTTGTCGACGGCCGCCGCCATCACCGCGTCGATCGCGTCCTGCGTGCCCCCCGCCACGTGCGGCGCCATGATGAGATTGGGCACATCGGCATAGCGCGAGCCGCTGATCGGCTCATGATCGAAGACGTCGAGCGCGGCGCCGCCGAGGCGCCCCTCGCGCAGGGCCGCCATCATCGCCGGTTCGTCGATCACGAAGCCGCGCGAGACGTTGACGATCAAGCCGTCCGAGCCGAGCGCGGCGAGGACGTCTTCGCCGATGAGGCCGCGCGACGTATCGTCGCCGCGCGCCGCGACGATCAGCACGCTCGCCCACGCCGCGAGCGCCTTCAAATCCGCGAACCGACGCCATGCGACGTCGGGCTTGGCGCGCGGGCCCCACCACGCGATCGCGCAGCCGAACGGCGCCAGCCGCTCGGCGACGGCGAGGCCGATATAGCCAAGCCCGACGATCCCGACGCGATCGCGCGCGATCGAGCGGCCGGGCGGCCGCCGCGGCGGCCAGCGATCCTCGCGCACGTAGCGATCATTCGCGATCAGATCGCGCCGATGGGCCAGCATCAGCGCCACGGCGAAATCCGCGACGTCGCCGGCGTTGTTGTTGCCGGCGTTGGTGACGGCGATGCCCCGTGCGCGCGCTGCCTCGACATCGACGCCGGCATAGCCTGCCGCCGTGACCGCGATCAGCTCGAGATCGGGCAGCAGATCGAGCCGCGCCGCATCGAGCCGCTCGGCCCCCATGCAGAGCACCGCCCGAATACCGGACCCCCGCGCACGCAGCAGCCCATCGCGATCCTCGGCATCGTCGAGACAGACGATCTCATAATCGTCCTGTGGCGGCCGCGCCATCTCCAGCAATCCGCGCGACATCACCAGCAGGGTGGGTTTCGACATGCCAGGCTCCTCTTGCGGTTCCCCTCTTCGGGTCTCATCAGGCCCATCGCAAGCGGCAGGAAGAGGAACGGCCCCATGGAAACGCGCTTTCTCGGCAGGAGCGGTCTCGAAGTCTCGGTGCTGAGCTTCGGCGTGATGACCTTCGGCGAGGGCAATACGCGCTTCGTCACCACCGGCGACACCCACGCCGAGGCGGCGAGACGCCAGATCGACATGTGCATCGAGGCGGGCGTCAACCTGTTCGACACCGCCGACGTCTACAGCTTCGGCCAGTCCGAAGAGGAGCTCGGCAGGGCGCTGGGATCGCGCCGCAAGGATGTGCTGGTCGCCACGAAAGCGTTCGGCCGCATGGGCGAGGCGCATCACGACACCGGCCTCTCGCGCCGCCATCTGATCGCCGCCTGCGAGGACAGCCTCCGCCGGCTCGGTACCGACTGGATCGATCTCTACCAGCTCCATAGCCCGGACATGCGTGTGCCGATCGAGGAGACGATGCGCGCGCTCGACGATCTCGTGACGGCGGGCAAGATCCGCTATGTCGGCTGCTCGAACTGGAGCGGCTGGCAGCTGATGAAGTCGCTCGGCATCTCCGATGCCAACGGCTATGAGCGCTTCGTCGGCCAGCAGATCCAATATTCGCTGCTCGTGCGCGATGCCGAACAGGAGCTGCTTCCCTGCGGCGTTTCCGAGGGTGTCGGCGCGCTGATCTGGAGCCCGCTCGCGCAGGGTTTCCTCACCGGCAAGTTCCGCCAGGATCAGAGCGGCACCAAGACGCGGCTCGGCGACACGGGTGCGGTCGAGTTCTGGAACACTGAGCGCAGCAACAAGGTCGTCGACAAGGTGCTGGAGCTCGCCGGCGCACGCGGCGTTTCGGCAAGCCAGGTCGCGCTCAACTGGCTGCTCAGGCGGCCCGGTGTCACCACGGTGCTGGTCGGTGCGCGCACGGACGAGCAGCTCACCGACAACCTCGCCGCCGCGCAATGGTCGCTGAGCGACGCCGAGCTGGAAGCGCTCGATCGCGCGAGCCAGGAGCCGATGGCCTATCCCAACTCGCACCACAGGCGCTACGCGGCAGAGCGCAATCCCCAGCTCTTCCCGCGCTATTCCTCGAAGAAGTAAGCGGAGCGGAGCGGTCGCGCGTGTCTGTCGCGCGACCGCTCCCGGCCCTTATTGATAGCCCATGCGGATGCCGCCATCGAGACGGACATCCTCGGCGTTGAAATAGGGGTTGCGGCACATCTCCATCGCCAGACTCGCATATTCCTCCGGCGCGCCGAAGCGCTTCGGAAACGGGATCGAGGCGGCGAGCGAGCTCTTCACATGGTCCGGGGCACCGTTCATCAGCGGCGTATCGAAGATGCCCGGCAGGATCGTGTTGATCCGGATGCCCTCGCGGGAGAGATCACGCGCGATCGGCAACGTCATGCCGACGATGCCGCCCTTCGAGGCGGAGTAGGCGGCCTGGCCGGTTTGACCATCCTCCGCTGCAGCGCTCGCGGTGCAGACGATCGCGCCGCGCTCGCCCGAGGGCAGCGGGTCCAGCGTCAGCATGCCGGCCGCCGACTTGGCGATGCAGCGGAACGTGCCGATCAGGTTCACCTGGATGATGCGCTCGAACATATCGAGCGGGAAGTGCTTGATCTCGCCGGTCTTCCTATCGCGGCTAGCGGTCTTGACCGAGCCACCGCCGCCGGCGCAGTTGACCAGCACGCGCTCCTGGCCGTGAGCGGCCCGAGCCTTGGCGAACCCGGCCTCGACGGCTGCATCATCGGTGACGTTGACGTTGCAGTAGAGGCCGCCGAATTGCTTGGCAGCAGCCTCGCCCGCCGCCTCGTTCATATCGAAGATCGCGACCTTGGCGCCGGCCGCGGCAAAGCCCTTTGCCGTTGCGAGGCCAAGGCCCGACGCTCCGCCCGTCACCACCACGCCGATGCCATCGAAAAAATCCATTCCGTCCTCCTTGCTGCAAAGCGCGCCGGCGATCCGCTAAGGCGCTATTTCCCGTCGGCCGGCTTCGCGGCACGATGCGGCAGCGCGACCGAGTCCTCGTCACCGATAAAGGCCGCCCAGGCGCCGCCGGGCCGCCAGATCGTGTCCATCGTGCGCCGGGCTTCCGCCTCCGCGACACCACGCACGTCTCGATCGTATCGATACAGAAATGCCGAGACGCGCAGGTTCGCGATGCAGTGGACGTGCACCCGCTCCCCGGCGACGTCCGTCATCACCGCGCAGAAGCGATCGAAGTCAGCCTGCGCCGGTTGCTCGAAATCTACCGGGAGATGCGTGTAGGTCATGCCGAGCGCAGCAACGCTGGCAGCCTCATCGGGAAGTGCCTTCTCGTGGCTGTGCAGCCCGAGATTGACGACGCGGGTGACGCCGAGCGCGGCGATCTCAACGAGCTCGGCTTCACTCGGCTGGCCCGAGGTGGTGAGGCGATCGTCGATCCGCCGCCACGTCGCGATATGCTCCGGATCGGCCATCAACCGAGCACGCCCTTGGCTTTCAACGCCGCGACGCGCGCGTCATCATAGCCGAGCACGCGCGCGACCGCTTCGCTGTCGGCGCCGGATGCGGGCGCGGATCGCGGCATCGCCGCCGGCGTTGCGGAGAATCTCGGCGCAGGACCCGGTTGGACGACCCCGTCGACCTCGATGAAGGTGGCGCGCGCGACATTGTGCGGATGGCGCTGCGCTTCGCGCATCGAGAGCACCGGCGCGAAGCAGACGTCGGTGCCTTCCATCAGCGCGCACCACGCGTCGCGTGTCTTGGTGGCGAAGATCTCGGCGAGCCGCTGCTTCAGGATCGGCCACGCGGCCTCGACCTCGTGCGCATCGAAAGCCGGATCGTCGGCCAGCCCGAGCGTTTCGCGCAGCAGCGCATAGAATTGCGGCTCGATCGCACCGATGCTGATCCACCGCCCATCGGCGCAGGCATAGGTGTCGTAATAGTGCGCGCCGCCATCGAGCCAGTTGGTCCCCGCCTCGTCGTGGTAGCCGCCTTCGCCGAGCAGGCCATATTGCATCATCGCGAGCAGCGCGGCGCCATCGGTCATCGCCGCATCGACGACCTGACCCGGGCGGCCCATCCGCACCGCGAGCAGCGCCGTGACCATGCCGAAGGCGAGCAGCATGCCGCCGCCGCCGAAATCGCCCACGAGGTTGAGCGGCGGCACCGGCCGCTCGCCCTTGCGGCCGATCATGTGGAGCACGCCGACCAGCGCGATGTAGTTGATGTCGTGGCCGGCGACCTGCGCGAGCGGCCCATCTTGGCCCCAGCCCGTCATGCGACCATAGACGAGGCGGGAATTGTCGGCGAGCAGCGCGTCGGGGCCGAGGCCCAACCGCTCCATCACGCCGGGGCGAAAGCCTTCGATCAATCCATCCGCCGACCGGCACAGGTCCTTCACCAGCGCCAGCCCTTCCGGCTGCTTGAGATCGACCGTGATCGAGCGGCGCGAGCGCGCCGTCGACCGTTCGACGATCTGGCTGCCGCCGGGCCGCTCGACGCGGATCACCTCGGCGCCATGATCGGCGAGCATCATGGCGGCGAAAGGTCCAGGCCCGAGGCCGACGAACTCGACAATGCGCAGGCCGGCGAGCGCGCCGCTCATGGCACGAGCCCTGCCGACGGTCGGATGATGTTCGCATCGAGTGCGTCGCGGATCGGCGCATGCGGCACGGCCGGCCCGGCATCGTCAAGCGCGACGAAGGTCGCCTGGCAATAACCGCAAGCCTGCCCTGCCTGCACTGCGACCTGGCCGACGGTCCAGCTCGTCCGCCCCCTCCCGACCACGCCGACATGCACGACGATCGGTTGGGGATAATGCGCCTCGGCAAGATACTCGTAGTGCGCCGACACGATCAGGATGCGCATCCCGTTCAGCGCATCGTGGACGCCGATCGATCGCATGAAGCGGGCGCGCGCATCCTCGAACGCCGCAGCCATCGCGACATTGTTGATGTGCCAGTTCGGGTCGACGTCCGCGAAGCGGGTCGCGACTTCGTGAACGAAGGGGTAGCGTCCGGTATCGAGCAGTTCGGGCGCGATGCGCGGCATCAGAGCGACTGACCGTCGTCAACGGTCACCGCCGTGCCGGTGACGGCGCGCGAGGCATCCGAGCAGAGCCACAGCAGCGCGACGTCGAGATCGCTCTCCTCCATCAGGCGGCGGCGCGGGAATTTCTCGATCTGCCTGGCGCCGCCGGCCGTATCGAACCACTCGCTGTTGATCTCGGTCCTGATGTAACCGGGGCAGATCATGTTGACGTTGATGCCCTGGCGAACCCAGTCACGCGCCATCACCTTGCCCATCTGGACGACGCCGGCCTTGGTACCGCTGTAGACGGCGAGGCCGGGCGAGATCGTGTCGGCCGTGATCGACGCGGTGATGACGATCCGGCCGCTCTGCTTCTCCTTTGAGCCGGCCGCGATCAACCGCCGCGCACCCTCGCGAACGGTCAGGAAGACGCCCCGCAGATTGACGGCGACGGTCTGATCGAAATCCGCGACCGCCAGCTCGGTGGTCGGCCCTTCCGAGTTCATGCCGGCATTGGCGATGATCGTGTCGACGGTGCCGAAAGCGGCCTCGGCGGCATCGTAGGCGGCGATCGTCGACGCTTCGTCGGCAACGTCCATCGCCACCGTCGCGGCTTCGCCGCCGGCGGCTGCGATCTCCGCCCGCAACGCTTCAAGGCGATCGGCACGGCGCGCGGCGAGCATCAGCTTGGCACCGGACGCGGCAAGGATGCGGGCATAGCGCTCGCCAAGCCCCGAGGACGCGCCGGTCACCAGCGCGACGCGGCCGGTAAGATCGAATGTCGGCGCCCGCGCCATGCTCTTCCCTTCGTCGCCAGCTGGGATTGTGCCATGAGCAAGGATCAGAATAGGCGCAAGGTCAAAGCCGCGCGGCGGGAGGAATCATATGGACGATTCGGGAAACGGCGCACTCGTGCTGCGCGAGGATAGCGACGGGATCTGCACGCTCACGCTGAACCGGCCGGAGAAGAAGAACGCGATCGACCGCGCGCTTTTCAAGGAGTTTCGCCGCCATATCGCCGCGATCGAGAGCGGAGGCGACGATATCGGCTGCGTGGTGATCCGGGGCGCCGGCGACGGCTTCTGCGCGGGGCATGACCTCAAGGAAACACCGCATTCGGATCGGGTCGGATGGATCCGGCACGAGCTGCTGACGCTCGAGAAGCTGACCAGGCTTCGGCAGCCGGTGATCGCGCAGGTACATGGCTGGTGCATGACCGCGGGTCTCGAGCTTGCGCTCTCCTGCGACTTCATCATCGCCGGCGAAAGCGCCCAGTTCGCCGACACCCACGCGAAATGGGGCATGGTGCCCGGCTGGGGTATGTCGCAGCGGCTGCCGCGCCGGGTAGGACAGGCCAAGGCGCTCGAGATGATGCTCACCTGCCGCCGCTACAGCGGCCGTCAGGCAGAGGCGATGGGCCTCGCCAACGAGTGCGTAAGCGACGTCGAGCTGACCGCCAGGGCGCGCGAAATCGCGCAGGAGATCATGGCGAACAGCTGGCACGCGAACGGCGCCAACAAGAAGCTGATCTACGAGACCGACGGCTTGCCGCTCATGCAGGGTCTGACCCACGAGCTCATGCGCAACGAGGGCCTGGACAAGGATGCGGCGGAGCGCCGGGGCGCGTTTCAGCGCAAGGGCTGAGCCGCAAGGTCCGCGAAGCCGAGCCGGACAGGCGGGAGTCCCGCGCAGATGCGGAGCGAGCGGCGACCTGCCAAAGGCAGATCGCCGCCGGCCGGATTAGAGATGCTCGACTTCCTTGTACGACAGGCTCGTCGTGAAGTGGGTCTTATCGACCGGCTTGATCGTCGAGACGGGAATGTTGACCAGGCGATCATCGACGATCACCTGCGCCGCGGTCGGCTGACCGTCGCTGCCCGTGAACACCTGATCGACGAAGCCAAGGCGATGACCGTCCGACGAACGGATCGTCACGCCGGCGTGAAGCGGAAAGGCGGCGGCATCTTGCGCGAGCGCAGCGCCACCGAACAGAAGCGAGGTTGCCGACATCGCGGCGATGAGCAGCTTATTCATTTTTCGTTTCTCCCTGAGACTGGGTTCTGCTGCATTGCATCAGAAATCAGCGTAAGGGAAGATGCTATGTCGGCATATTATAACTACGCTACTGCGTAGCCGGCATTGTTTCGAAAGCCTTATTCCAGTCAGCCGGAACCGACGCGCCCCCGTCGCAGCTCGGCCTTGAGGATCTTGCCGGCGCCCGAGAGCGGCAACGCCTCGACGAACTCGATCGAACGGGGGATCTTGTAACCGGCCAGCCCTGCGCGGCAATGCGCCTCGATCGCCGCGCCATCGGCGGCGCTGCCGGGACGCGGCACGATTACGGCATGGACGCGTTCGCCCCAACGCTCGTCCGGCAATGCGATCACCGCCACCGCCGCCACGCTTGGGTGCGTCGCGACAACATTTTCGACCTCGGCGGAATAGACGTTCTCGCCACCGGTGATGATCATGTCCTTGAGCCGATCGACGATGGTAACGTAGCCATTTTCATCCATGCGGCCGAGGTCGCCGGTGTGCATCCAGCCGTCGCGCACCGCCGCCGCGGTCGCCTCGGGCTTGTTCCAATACCCCTGCATGACCGTCGGCCCCCGCACCGCGATTTCGCCCACCTGTCCGCGCGGCGTTTCCGCGTCATCCGGCCCGACGATGCGGACTTCGCAGACCGTCGTCGCGCGTCCCGCGGAACGACCGCGTCCGTCCGCACGCGCTTCCGCGCTATGATCGGCGGGGCCGAGCAGACAGCAGGTCGGCGACAGCTCGGTCATGCCATAAGCCTGGCAGAAGCTAGCGTTGGGAAACGCGTCGATCGCGCGATCGAGCAGGACATCGTCGATCGGCGCCGCGCCGTAGCGGATGCGTTCGACGCTGGTCGTATCGAACTCCGCGAACCGCGGATGGTCGATCGTCATGCGCAACATCGTCGGCACGAAGAAGACGTCGGTGACGCGGTGCCGCGCGATAGTCTCGATCATCGCGAGCGGCTCGAACGCGGGAATGAAGGCACAGGTCGATCCGGCAAACAGCGAAAGCAATAAACCGGAAAGCGCGCCGATATGGAACAGCGGCGCGGAATGCAGGAAGACGCTTCCCGGAGCGCAGCCGGGCTCGGCCAGGCTCCCCATGACCGACCAGACCATGTTGGCGTGGCTGAGCATCACACCTTTGGGGCGGCCGGTGGTGCCGCCGGTGTAGAGGATCGCGGCGAGATCGTTGCCGCGCCGCAGGGCATCGGCAATCGGCGCCGCGTTCGCCAGCCATAGGCTGCGCGGCACGATGCCCTCCGCGCTCGTCTCGCCGGTCGAAAGGACATGCGTGAGCCCCGGCGCCTCGGCACGAATGAGCGGCAGGAGATGCTCGAACCCTGGCTCGACGAGCAGGACGCGGGTATCGCAGTCGGCAAGCGAATAGCCCATCTCCGCTGCCGTCCAGCGCAGATTGACCGGGTTGATCACGCCGCCGGCCCAGAGCGTGCCGAGAACATATTCGAGGAAGCGATCGCTGTTGCGCGAGAGGATCGCGACCCGGTCGCCGGGGCCGACGCCAATCGCCCGCATCGCGCCGGCGAAGCGCGCGACGCCCTCGCCCAATTCCGCCCAGCTCGTGCGACGATCGCCATCGATCGCGGCGACGCCGTCGGGCGCGCGCTGCATCATGCGATGCAGGCATTGCGTGATATACATGGCTACCCTCTCCCAGGGCGCCCGCCGCTGCCACTCCGATCTAACGCCGGACGCGGCGGCGGCGGGCTCGTTCTTACAGCGCCTCGATGATCGTCACGTTGGCGAGGCCGCCGCCTTCGCACATCGTCTGGAGGCCCCAGCGCTTGCCGCGCGCCTTGAGCGCGTTGATCAGCGTCGCCATCAGCTTGGTACCCGAGGCGCCGAGCGGATGGCCGAGCGCGATCGCGCCACCGTTGACGTTGAGCTTCGCGGGGTCGGCGCCGAGATGCTTGAGCCACGCCATCGGCACCGGCGCGAACGCCTCGTTGACCTCGTAAAGGTCGATGTCGTCGATCTTCATGCCGGCGCGCTTCAGCGCCTTTTCGGTGGCGAACAGCGGCTCCTCGAGCATGATCACGGGATCGCCACCGGTGACGGTGAGATTATGGATGCGCGCGAGCGGGGTCAGATTATGTTCCTTGAGCGCGCGCTCGGATACGACCAGCACGGCGGACGAACCGTCGGTGATCTGGCTCGACGTGGCAGCGGTGATGACGCCGCCCTCGACGAGCAGCTTCACGTTCGCCATGCCCTCGGGCGAGGCGTCCCAACGAATGCCCTCGTCCTTGGTGTGGACGTCCGGCGTCCCGTCCGCCAGCACGATGTCGACAGGCACGATCTCGGTGCCAAACGCACCGCTGTTGGTTGCGGCCTGCGCCTTCTTGTGGCTGTCGAGCCCGAACGCGTCGAGCATGTCGCGGCTGAAGCCATGCTTCTTCGCGATCATCTCGGCGCCGCCGAACTGGCTGAAGCCATCGACGCCGAACCGCTTGAGCACCGAATCCGAATAGGGCGAGACGCCTTCCGGCACACGCGCGGCCGAGCCCATCGGCGTGCGCGTCATGCTCTCGACACCGCCGGCAATGACGATATCCTGCGTGCCGGACATCACCGCCTGTGCCGCGAATTGGATCGCCTGCTGCGAAGAGCCGCACTGACGATCGATCGTCACGGCGGGCACGCTCGCGGGCAGCTTCGAGGCGAGAACGCAATAGCGCCCGACATGCATCGACTGCTCGCCGGCTTGCGTGACGCAGCCGATGATGACGTCCTCGACGGCGGCCGGATCGAGGCCGGTGCGATCGAGGATCGCATTGAGGCTCAGCGCCCCGAGATCGTCGGAATGGATGCCCGCGAGGCGCCCGTTTCGCCGCCCGCCGGCAGTGCGCACCGCCTCGACGATATAAGCTTCGGCCATGATCTGCTCCGTCTTCCTATCCGCGCGCCAGCCCCTTGGCCGTGTGCCGCGATGTCGATGATCCTCTCGGAATATATGCTCAGGCGAACTCGGATATCTTCGCCGCCATGAACCCGTTCAGGCGATCGCGGACGATTGCCTCCGCATCGCCGATCATGCGGTCGATCAGCTCCTGCGCAGTGGGAATGTCGTGGATCAGCCCCTGCGTCATGCCTGCCCAGAAGATGCCGGCGGACATGTCGCCCTCGTCGATCACGACCTTACCCTTCGCGCCGGAGACGAGATGCTGGATGTCCCCGAACTCGGCGTCCGGCTCGGCCGAGATGCGCACCACCTCGTCCGACACCGCGCTCTTGCCGACACGCGCGGTGTTCTTGAACTTGCGGAAGATCAGGTGCGTGCCGCGCTCGTCATTATCGACATAAGCCTGCTTGAGATTGTCGTGGATCGGCGCTTCCTTGGTGGCGCAGAAGCGCGTGCCCATGTTGACGCCCTCGGCACCGAGCGCCAGCGCGGCGACAAGACCGCGCCCGTCGGCGATGCCGCCCGATGCGATCAGCGGAATCTTGACCTTGTCGGCGGCTGCCGGAAACAGGATCAGGCCGGGGATGTCATCCTCGCCGGGATGGCCGGCGCATTCGAAACCGTCGATCGAGATCGCATCGACGCCCTTGCGCTCGGCCGAGAGCGAATGCCGCACAGAGGTGCATTTGTGGAGGATGCGGATGCCGTGCGGCTTCCACATCTCCCAAAGCTCGGCGACGGCGGGGGTCCCGGCAGTCTCGACAATCTTGATCCCGGAATCGATGATCGCCTGCGCATAGCCCTTATAATCAGGCGGGTTGATCGTCGGAAACACAGTCATGTTCACACCGAACGGCTTCGACGTCATCGCGCGGCAGCGCTCGATCTCGTCGCGCAGCGCCTCCGGCGTCGGCTGGGTGAGGCCGGTGAGGATACCGAGCGCACCCGCGTTCGATACCGCGGAAGCGAGCTCCGCGCGGCCGACATGCATCATGCCGCCCTGAACGATCGGATGCTCGATCCCGAGCATTTCCGTGATGCGCGTCTTGAAAGCCATGCCCGTTCCCGACCGTCTGCAGTGAGTCTCGACACATCCTCTACACGGAAGTAGTGCTTTATGCCGTTACCTACGCTCCAACATGGTGGTTGCGGCGTGCGGGAGCAAGAGGATTCGACGCCGCCCCATGATGATCCGCAACCATTATACGCCCGAGCTCGAAGCGTTCCGCGACAGCTTCCGCACCTTTCTCGATCGCGAAGTCGCGCCGCATCGTGCCCGCTTTCGCGCGCAGGGCATGATCGATCGGGAAATCTATCGCAAGGCGGGCGAGCAGGGCTTCCTCTGTTACTGGGTACCTGAGGAATATGGCGGCCTCGGCCTCGCCGACTATCGCTACGATCAGATCATGCAGGAAGAGGTCGCGGAGATCCTCGAATCCGGCATGTGGATGGGCGCGCTCAACCGCAACTCGCCACCTTACATCCTGAAGCATGGCAGCGAGGAGCAGAAGCGCCATTATCTTCCCAAGCTCGCGTCCGGCGAGATGATCTGCGCGATCGCGATGACCGAGCCCGACGCCGGTTCCGACATCGCCGGCTTCAAGACCCGCGCCGAGCCGCGTGGCGACGGCAGCTGGGTGCTCAACGGCTCCAAGACCTACATCAGCTACGGCATCATCGCCGAACTCTTCGTCGTCGCTGCCAAGACCAATCCGGGCAATCCGCGCGAACTCGGCCTCTTCCTTGTCGAACGCGGAATGAAAGGCTTCCGCAACGGCCGCAAGCTCGAGAAGCTCGGCTTCCACACGCAGGACACCGCCGAGCTGTTCTTCGAAGACGTCGTGCTCGAGCCGATCCACGTGATCGGCGACGCTTCGCAGGGCTTCACCTATATGCGCGGCGGCCTTGCTGAGGAGCGCCTGACCACCTCCGGCCAGTCGCTGCCCTGGTCATGGAAGGCGATCGCGCTTGCGCAGGAATTCGTGACGCAGCGCAAGGCGTTCGGCGCGACCGTCGCCGATTTCCAGAACACCAAGTTCAAGCTCGCCGAGATGCGCGCCGAGGCGCTCGCCTGCCAAGCGTTCCTCGACCATTGCGTCGATCTGTTCAACGCCGGCGAGCTCGATCAGGCGACCGCCGCAGCGCTCAAGCTCAAGACCACCGAGGTCCAGGGCCGGATCATGGACGAATGCCTCCAGCTGCACGGCTCGGCCGGCTACATGCAGGAATATCCGATCTGCCAGCTCTACCAGGATGCGCGCATCTTCCGCATCTTCGCGGGCACGTCGGAAGTGATGAAGATCGTGATCGCGAAGGACATGCTCGGGCGCTGAGGCGCGCCACCTTCAGCGTTATCCGGTCAACCTGATCAACTACATCCGTTCGGGCTGAGCACAGTCGAAGCCCAGCGCGTGCCCTGCGACTGCGCTCAGGGCGAACGAACGTGGTGAGGCTGAGTTGTCGAAACGAACTACTCCGCCATGTGCGCGGCGAACGCGTCCTTCCATTCGGCGTGCCAGCGCGACAACGCGGGGCGGTTCTCGATGATGTCACCGGCGGACCAGGCCATGCGCTTCTCGTCGTGGGCGCGGGTCGTCTCATTGTCCGGGCAAAGGATGTAGAAGTCGCCGCGGTCCAGGCTTTCGAGCATGAAGTCGACGACCTGCTCCGCGGTCCAAGCCGAAGGTGGCTTTTCCGGCAGCCGGCGCGCGGTCATGCCGGTATAGGTGAAGCCCGGGATCAGCAGATGCGCGGTCACAGCCGCGTTCTTCTCGCGCAGCGTGTGCGCCAGCCCTTCGGTCAGCGCCTTCACGCCGGACTTGCTGACATTGTAGGCGGTGTCGCCGGGTGGCTGCGTGATGCCCTGCTTCGAGCCGGTGTTGATCACCAGGCCCGGCCGACCGCTTTCGGCCATCGCCGGCACGAAGGCCTGCACGCCGTGGAGGACGCCGAACAGGTTGACGCCGAGCACTCGCTCCCATCCCTCCGGGTTCGACAGCGCATCGCCACCACCGCCGACGCCCGCATTGTTCATCAGCACCGAGACAGGACCGAGCGTCTCCGTGACCCGCCTGGCGAGCGCCTCGACGGCGGCGCGATCGGAGACGTCGGCCTCCACCGCGAGCACATCCCCGCCGAGCGCCGCCTTCGCTTCATCGAGGCCTGCACGATCGGCGATGCATATTTTGAGCCCCAGCTCGGCGAAGCGCTTGGCGGCGGCGAGGCCGATCCCGCTCGCGCCGCCGGTGACCACCGCGACGTTGCCGGGTGCGATGGCGGGATGGGTCATGCCGATCTCCTTCAGACGCGCTGCCACACGAGCGTGGAGGGATTGCCGACGCCGTTGACCTCGCTCGCGTTCTTCACGCTAAGTTCGAGCTTGTCTTCGAAGAAGCGGACATGCCGCTCCTGCAGCGTCCCCACCAGGGCGGGATCGATGCAGAGCTCGAAATGATGACGGGCGACCGCACGCTCCTCATCGACCTCGAAATGGCCCGAATAGGCCATGTAGCCGCGGGCCACGGCGGCAATCTCGTCGTCCGAGCGGAACTGGAAGAGCCCACTGCCTCCCGCGACGCGGTCGCCGCGCGACAGGTTCACGCTGACAATGCCGTTGTCCGAATAGACGATATGCCCCTGCGCGCCGCGTCCGAGCGGCGAGGACGTCCGACCATCGGGCAGACGGCTCTCGAAGCTGACGAGCGACCAGGCGCCGATCAGGCGCTCCCTTATCGTGGGCATGATTCCTCCGTTGGCGCGGCGCGTGGCAGCGATAGGCCGCGCACGGGCGGTGTGACAATCCGCTAGATCATTGGCTTGCGACGGCAATCGCGGTGGGGCAAGCAAGTTCGATGCACGCGATCGTCTCGGTTCCCGACCCGCTGTCCGATTGGTTGCATGAGGCGTGGGCGCAGGAAGCCGAGGTGCGCGCGGTCGAGGTCGAAGGCGCAATGGTCCGCTATCGTGGCTGGAATCTCGACAGCATCGACAAGCCGGGGCTCGTGTTGGTGCACGGGTATATCGCGCATGCGCGCTGGTGGGACCATATCGCGCCGCGCTTCACCGATCGCTATCGCGTCATCGCGCCGGATTTCACCGGCATGGGCGACAGCGATCGGCGCCCGGCCTACTCGCGACTTCAATATGCCCGCGAGATCCTCGCGGCGGCGCGTCACGCCGGGTTCAAGAAGGCGGCGCTCGTCGCGCACAGCTTCGGATCGGGCTGCGCGCTCCATGCGGCTCTGCTGGCACCGGACGCGATCGAGCGCGTGATCCTGATCGACGGCCGTGTGTTCTCGCGCGACAGTTCCCTGGAAGAAGCAGTCGAGCGGCCGGAAACCATCTATCCCAGCTTCGCCGCGGCGCGAACCCGTTACCGGCTGATGCCACCCGGCGACTGGCCTATCCCCGCCGTAATGGATTATGTCGCGCGTCATTCGATCCGCCGCATCGACGAGGATCGCTGGACCTGGAAATTCGATCCCGCGACAGTCCACGCGCCACGGCGCAATCATGTCGGGCCGGAGATCGGCGGGCTGACGGTGCCGGTCGACTTCATCCACGCCGGGAACAGCGATGTCATAGACGAAGGGGACCTTGCCACGATCGTGGCAGGGCTGCCCACTTGCGGCGCGCCAGTCACCATCCCGCTCACCCATCATCACGTGATGCTCGAGCAACCGATCGCACTGGTCGCGACACTGAACGCGCTGCTCGCCCATCCGCGCAGCGCCTGATCACGTGACGAGGCTATACTTCGTCCAGCCGGATGGGCGCACTCGCGAGGTCCAAGCGACGGAGGGCCAATCGGCGATGCGCGCGGCGACCACCGCCGGTGTGCCCGGGATCGTCGCGGACTGCGGCGGCAATCTCAGCTGCGGCACCTGCCACGTCTATGTCGCGGAGCAGTGGTGCGATCGTCTCGCCTCTCCAAGCGCCGACGAGGAAGACATGCTCCGGATCGTGCTCGGGCCGAGACCCGGCAGCCGCCTCTCCTGCCAGATCATCGTCTCACCCGCGCTCGACGGGCTGACGCTGCAGGTGCCGGCGGCCCAGCTCTGAGGCGTCAGGCGGAACCGGATAGCCAGGCATCGTCATCGCGCGTGAGCAGCACGGCGCGCCCCCCGAAGTCGAGAGTCGAGCCGGAGATGCGCGCCGCCCGCGACGCCTGGGTGGGCTGTTGGACCCAGCAGCCCCTGGTAACGGGTGCGAACGGCAGCGTGTCGTCGATCTGCGCGGCGATTGCGCGACCGCCCGCGATGAACACCCCGCGCCGCAGCACCAACGCCGCCTCGGCTTCTTCGGGTGACAGCGTCTCGGCCACCCACGCCGTGAAGCCGGAACCGAGCGCGCGACCGGCATAAGGCGCCGGCGCGGCGACGGCGTAATCACCATCCAACGTCCAATCGAGCGCGACCACGCCGTCGCGGCTCAGGATCGCGTGACGGTCCGCGCCCGGCGCCTCGTCCTCCACGAAAATGTCGTACCGGCGCGCGCTGGTGCCCCGCGCCGCCGCCGCGACCGCCAGCCCGGCGAGATCGAACTGGTGCGTGCATTGCTGACGCGCATCGGCGAGCCGGAAGGTGGCCGTCATATCGACACTGAGCGCCATGCCGCGAATCTCATCGAGCCGATGCCCGGCGACGGCGCACAGCGTGTATGGCGTCCGCAGTCCTTCGGTCGCGATCGCCGTCACATGCGCGCCGTCGTGCCGCAGATCGAGCCGGAAGTGATGGAAGTCGTCCTCGAGCGCGACGCGGATGCGGCCGGGCCCGCCTACGATGCGGATGACGCGGTTGAGGCCCCGGCCCCGCGCCGCCACCGGCACAGCGTCTCCGGCCCGATCAGTCGCGAAACAGCGGTGCACGTTGTTCTGCCGCCGCGCGCACGGTCTCGCGGTGGCCCTCGGATGCCAGCAGCGCGGTCTGCTCCGCCGCTTCCGCCTGAAGGATGTTCGCCGCCGTCGCATCCGGAAGCGCATTCATCAGCCGCTTGGCGGCACGGATCGCGTCGGGCGATTGTGCCGCGATCGCGCGTGCCAGCGCCATCGCCTCGGCGTGCGGATCGGCCGCCGTGCGGGTGACGAGCCCGAGCGACGCCGCCTCCTCGCCGTTGAGGATGCGCGCGGTATAGATCAGCTCCCGGGCGATATCGTCTCGCAGCAGCCCGCGGATCAGCGCCATGCCCGCGACGTCCGGAACGAGGCCCCAGCGCGTCTCCATGATGGAGAGCCTGGCATCGGGCGCGACGATGCGGATGTCGGCGCCCAGCATCACCTGCGCACCGGCCCCATAGGCAACGCCGTGGACGGCCGCGATCACCGGCACCGGCAGCGTCCGCCAGCCCCAGGCCGCGTTCTGGAAGAGATTGGCCTCGCCATGCGTGCGCGGACTAAGATCGCGCAGGGCCGGTTCGTCGCCGAGCCGGCCGAGATCGACGCCCGCGCAGAAGCAGCGTCCCTCCCCCGACAGGACGACGCAGCGCAGCCCCTTCAGATGACGAAGCTCGTCGAGCGCGTCCGCGATGCCCTGGTACATCGCCAGGTCCATCGCGTTCATCTTCTCGGGACGCGCGAGCCTGACGTCGGCGACACCATCCGCGAATGCGATCGTGACGCGACGCTCGCTCAAGCGGGCTTGCTCGTCTCGAGGCGGATGCGGGTGAGATGCAATCGTGCGATCCGCCAACCTTCGTCATCCTTCCGATAGCGCTCGTGATAGTGGCCGTAGCCACGGAACACGGAGCCATCCGGATGGGCGATGATGTCCTCCATCGCCCAGATCCCCCGAGCTTCGGTCGGCGAGAGCAGCTCGATCTCGGGCATGTGGCCGTGATGGACGCTGTCGGCGGTCGCGAAGGCATCGCTCGCCAGCTTCAGGAAACCATCGGCGTCATAGGGCGGATCGGACTGGCCGTCCGCGCCTCTCAGCGAAACGGCATGATCGATCACAGCTTCGAAATCGTCCGTGAACAATGCCCGCCACGCGGCCCACTGCTTCGTATCGACCATGCGGAAATAGCGTGCCTTGAGCACGCGGATCGCCTCGATCTCCTGCCACGGCTCCGCCATCGACCTTCTCCCGCAAGCGACCGCGCCGCCCGATCAGATCGAGCGGCTGACGACCTCCTTCATGATCTCGTTGGTGCCGCCGAAGATGCGCGTGACGCGCGCGTCGCGATAGAGCCGCGCGACCATATACTCGTTCATATAGCCCGCGCCGCCATGAAGCTGGAGCGCCATGTCGACGATGCGACCCTGCATATCGGTGTGCCACTGCTTGGCGGCGGATGCTTCGGCGGTCGTCAGTTCGCCGCGGATGTGGCGCGCGAGCGCCCAATCGAGATGCGCCCAGCCGACCTGAAGCTGGCTCTTCATGTCCGCGAGCGTGAACTTGGTGTTCTGGAACTCGAACACCGTCTTGCCGAACGCCTTGCGATCCTTGGTGAACGACACCGCTTCGTCGAACGCGCGCTGGGCCGCAGCGTGCGCGCCAATCGCGATGCCGAGCCGCTCCTGCGGCAGCTGGCTCATCAGGTAGACGAATCCCTGCCCCTCCGCACCGAGGCAGTTGGTGATCGGCACGCGCACATCCTCGAAGAACAGCTCCGAAGTATCGGCCGAATGCATGCCGACCTTGTCCAGGTTGCGCCCCTTTTTATAGCCGGGCGTATCCGCGTCGACGAGGATCAGCGAGACGCCCTTCGCGCCGAGCGAAGGGTCGGTCTTGGCGACGACGATCGTCATGTCGGCGTTCTGGCCGTTGGTAATGTAGGTCTTGGAGCCGTTGATGACGTAGTGGTTGCCGTCCTTGAGCGCGGTGGTGCGCACCGCCTGCAGGTCGGACCCCGTGCCAGGCTCGGTCATAGCGATCGCGGTGATGCACTTGCCCGTCACCATCTTCGGCAGATATTTGAGCTTCTGTTCTTCCGACCCGTATTTTTCGACATATTCCGCGACGATGTCGGACTGGAGCGTGATGCCGGCCGAGGAGCCGGCATAGTTCATTTCCTCGGTGACGACGGCATTGTAGCCGAAGTCGAGGCCGAGCCCGCCATATTCTTCCTTGACCGTCGGACAGAGCAGCCCGGCTTCGCCGCAGGCGAGCCAGAACTTGCGATCGACGATCCCTTCCTGCTCGTAGCGATCGAGATTGGGGATGAGCTCGCGCTCGAAGACCTTGCGCACCGTGTCGCGGAACATCGCATGATCTTCGTTGAAGGCGGTGCGGGTCGAGGTATCGAGCAAGAGACGGTCTCCGGCGTGGAAGGATCGAGGTGAGAATCGCGGTTTTCAGCGCCCGTGATAGACGGGGGGCCGCTTTTCGACAAAGGCGGTCATCGCTTCGAGATGGTCGTCGCTGCTGGTCAGCATCACCTGCTGGCGATCCTCCAGCGCGAGCGCGGCATCGATCGAGGGCGCATCGATGTTGAGGTTGAGCGCCTGCTTGGTCAGCGCCAGACCATAAGGTGCGTTCGCGACCATCTCGTCGGCGAGCGCGAGGCCCGCGTCGAGCAGCTTGTCCTCGTCGACGACATCGCTCAGCAGCCCGAGACGCAGCGCGCGATCGGCATGAATGAACCGGCCGGTAAGCAGCAGTTCGGCAGCTAGGCTCGCCCCGACGAGACGCGGCAGGAAATAGCTCGAGCCGATATCGGCGCCGCCGAGGCCGATCTTGATGTAGGCAGCGTTCATGCGCAGCGACGGCGCGCCCAAGCGAACATCCGACGCCAGCATCAGCGAGAAACCGCCGCCGCACGCCGCGCCATGTCCGAGCGCGATGAACGGCTGCGGCACCGCACGCATTGTCCGCATCACGTCGGCCAGCCGGGTCTGCACTCGCCAGGAGCGTTGCAGCCGCGTCTCGTTGGAGGGGCCGAGATTCTCCTTGATGTCCAGGCCGGCGCAGAAGGCGCGTCCAGCGCCGCGCAGAATCACCACGCGGCATTCAGGGCGATGCTTGAGCCCGTGAATATAGTCCGCCAGCTCGGTGACCAGCGCTTCCGAAAGCGCGTTCAGCGCATCGGGGCGGTTGAGCGTGACGATCTCGATCGCCCCGCGCTGCTCGACGAGCACGGTCTGACCGCTCAGTTTGTCGCCCATCGCCATGCCGCTTTCGCTCCCGCGCTGCACAAAAGCGGTAGAAGAGATGGGCGGGCCGCACAAGGCCGTGCCCATCTCAACATCTATATCCTCTATAGATATCCCGCCGATCGGCCGGCCGTTTAGCGGGCGCGTGCAGCCTCCTCATGCGGGCTGAGCGGCGCAGTCGCACCGGTCCAGTCGCGCTTGATCTTCTTGGCTAGGCTCCATTTGTGGACCTCGGTCGGGCCGTCATAGATGCGGAAGCAGCGGATCTCGCGGTAGAATTTCTCTACCATTGTATCGCGGGTCACGCCCGTGCCGCCCATCACCTGGACACAGCGATCCGCGACGCGCGAGAGCGCCTCCGAAACCGCGACCTTCGCCATCGACGATTCCGCCGTGCCGAGTTCGCCGGTGTCGAGCACGCTCGCGCACCAGTCGATCATCAGCTCGGACTGCTTGAGGTCGATCAGGTTGTCGGCGAGCATGAAGCCGACGCCCTCATGATCGATCAGCGTCTTGCCGAACGCCTTGCGGCGATTGGCATAGTCCGTCGCAATCTCATTGGCGCGAACCGCGGCGCCGTACCAGCGCATGCAGTGCGACAACCGCGCCGGCGACAGCCGGATCTGGGCATATTTAAAACCCTCGCCGGGATTGCCGAGCATCTGATCGGCCGGCACGCGCAGATCGACTATGTCGATCTCGGCATGTCCGCCGGGCATCGAATCGTCGATCGTCTGCAGCACGCGGACGGTCTGGATCGCCGGATCGGGCAGATCGACCATGAACATGCAGGCGCCGCCACCCGGTCCTTCGGACTTCGCCATGATGATGCCGACGATCGCGCCGTCGGCGCCGGTGATGAACTTCTTGCGGCCGTTGATCACCCAGTGATTGCCGTCCTGGCGGCAGGTCGTCTTCATCATCGACGGATCGGAGCCGGCGCCGTCCTCCAGCGCCGGCTCGGTCATGAAGAAGGCCGAGCGGCCCCTGCCCTCGACCAGCGGCTTCAGGAAACGCTCCTTGAGCTCGGGGCTGCCGACCTTGCCGAGCAGGTACATGTTGCCCTCGTCCGGCGCCGCGGTGTTGACCGCGAGCGGGCCGAGAATCGACAGGCCGGATTTCTGCAGCACGATAGCGGTCTCGCGCTGCGAGAGGTGCTGGCCGTCGGGCAGGATGTGTGGGGTCAGCACGCCGGCGGCGCGTGCCTTCTCCTTGAGCTCGGCGATCAGCTCGTCGGTGGGGCCATGCTCGTCGTGGCGCGGATCGCTCTCGTAGGGGATCACGACATCGCGTACGAAGGCTTCCACCTTCGCTGCGATCTCGGCGGTCTTCTCGGGGCCGACACCCGGATAGGCGCCGCTCATTTCGCGCCCATCCGGATCGCGCCGTCGAGGCGAATCACTTCGCCGTTCAGCATCGGGTTGGCGATGATCGACTGGGCAAGCATGGCATATTCGTCCGGTCGGCCCATGCGGCTGGGAAAGGGGATCTGCTTGCCGAGGCTGTCCTGCGCGTCCTGCGGCAGCGAGCCCAGCAACGGCGTCCAGAAGATGCCCGGCGCGATCGTCATCACGCGGATGCCCGAACGGGCGAACTCGCGCGCGATCGGCAGCGTCATTGAGACGATGGCGCCCTTGGAAGCAGCATAAGCAGGCTGGCCGATCTGACCGTCGAACGCGGCGACCGAGGCGGTGTTGATGATCACGCCGCGCTCCCCGTCCTCGGTGACGGGCGCCTCGTTGATGATCCGCGCCGCGAACTTGGACAGCACGTTGAACGTGCCCATCACGTTGATGTTCACGATCTTCGCGAAGTCGGCGAGCGGCAGCGGGTTGCCGTTGCGATCGACGACCTTGGCCGGCGGCCCGATGCCTGCGCAATTGACGCAGATGCGCGCCTTGCCGTGCAGCCCCTCGGCCTCCTCGATCGCGTTCTGCACGCCGACCTCGTCGGTGACGTCGACCTTGACGAAATGGCCGCCCAGTTCTTCCGCCTTGGCGATGCCGAGGTCGGGGTTGAGATCGAAGATCGTGACCTTCGCGCCCCCCTTCGCCAGCATCTCGGCGGTCGCGCCGCCGAGGCCGGAGGCGCCGCCGGTCACGATCGCGGCCGTGCCGTGCAATTCCATCTGTGTCTCCCATGTTCCAGGCTGACCGAACACGCTCGCGATGACGAGAGCGGCCGGCCGGATGAGTGCCGCCGCTATAGATCAACCGATGCGGGAGGGAAGCCGCGAGACGTCATCATCTGCGCGCGCCTCTCAGGACCGATTCGCCCGACGCGCCGGACACGGGCCTTATCGCTATGCGGAACATCGACAGCGATCTCAGCCGGCGACCGGCGCTCCGATCTCCTCGTCGCGACCGCAGATCAGAAGGTCGCGGTGATCGAGGCGCGAACTTCCCGCGGCTCCGAAGGATGGGTATGCACGTCGTCCACCCCACTCATGGGTTCGCCCGGCAACCGCGAAGTGTAGAAATAATCGATGTCACTGGCGCGGCTGTCGAGCAGGTTGAAGACGGTCAGGCCGAGCATGATGCGCCGGGACAGGCGGTAGCCGAGGTCCGCATAGAGGAGCGTCGTCGCCTTCGAACGTACGGCCCCGTCCTGCGTCAGCGGGCGTGGCCCGAAATAGCGCAGGCGCAGCCCCGCCGACCAGCGGGCGTAGCGGCCGGGAAGATCGTGCACCGCGATGCCGCCGTCGAAGGTCGAGACCAGCGCCTCCGGAACATGGTTGCCGGCCGGCTCGTGATCGGTGAAGCGCGCGTGAGACCAGGCGTAATCGGCATCGAGCGTAAGCCAGGGCGTTGGATCGTACCAGTTGGCGAACTCGATGCCGTAGCGTGTCGTCGGCCCGCTCGGCGTGTTGGTGCCGGCATCGCCATCCCACACAAGTTCGGATGCGAGATGGAGCCGCCACAGCGACAACTCCGATCGCAAGCCCGACACCACGGTCGTGCGCAAGCCGATTTCTTCGCCTTCGGATTTCGGAAGCGCCGTCGCCGGATCGAGACGCGACACCACGCCGCGCGCATCGTTCGAATGGAAGCCCTGCCCGTAATCCAGATAGAGCTCGGTCTTCTGCCACGGCCTGAAGACCAGCGCCGCCTTCGGGCTCACGATCGCGCGGGAAACCTTGCCGGAATCGCCGCCGACGAAGTTGCGAACGCTCATCCGGATCGCGTCGGACCGAAGCCCGAGCACGGTGCGCATCCATCCCGTCCAACGCGTCTCATTCTGGATGAAGGGGGAGACCGTCGTCTCCTCGACATGGTTGACCGCTGTTACGCTCAGCCGCCGTCGCTCCGCGCTGTGATAGAGGCCATTGGCGATCGCGTCGTCGCGGAGATCGAGACCGACCGTCGTGGTGGACGGCCGCCCGAACAGCCGGTGCCGCCAGGTCTCGACGGCATGACCGCCGAACACCCAGCGACGGTCGCGCTGCTCGATCTGGTCGCCATGGACGGGATCGTCCAGGAAATAGGTAAAGTCCGAAAACAGATCGAGGTCGTAGTGCAGCGCATAGATGCTGACATGGGTGCTGCTCCGATCGCCGGACCACCGCGCGTCCGCGCTGACGGCGTAGCGGCCGGTGCGGCCGCCGTCGGACGGATCGATCTCGCCCCAACGCGAGATCAGATCGGGCGCGGGTGCGGCCGCTGCCCCGACCGGATCGGGCGCGCCGGCGATGGCACGATCCGGGATCTGGTCGGTGGAATTCCAGCGGTCGTGATAGGCCATCGCGGTAAGCGTCCAGCCATTGCGGGCGTCGCCCGATGCATAGCGGAGCACGCCATCGATCTTCTGCGCGTCGTCGCCCTTCGCCCACGGCCCGTCATCATGCTCGAGTTCGAGCGCGTAGAGCAGCCTGTCCGGTCCGAGCGCCTGCGTGCCGGCGATCACCCCGCGGCCATAGCCGAATAGGCCGCCTTCCAGCTTCAGCAGGCGCTGCGGCATGGTGTCGTAGAGATGCAGGTCGAACGCGCCCGCGGAGCCGAAATCGCCGACCTCGGCGTAATAGGGCCCTTTCTTGTAATCGATCCGCTCGACCAGCTCCGGGATGAGGAAGTTGAGGTCGGCATAACCTTGGCCATGGGCATGGCTAGGCATGTTGACGGGCACGCCGTCGACGGAGACCGCGAGATCGGTGCCATGATCGAGATTGAAGCCGCGCAGGAAATACTGGTTGGCCTTGCCGCTGCCGGAATGCTGGGTGACGATCACGCCCGGAACCTGCTCGACCAGCTCGCCGGGCCGCAGCAGCGGACGCAAGGCGAGATCCGCCGCGCCGACCTCGCCCTGACTGGCGGAGGCCGCGATGCCGGTGAGATCGCCGGCACGGCCGATCACCAGAATTGCGGGGTCGGGCGGCGGCGCAGCGCAGGCGATGCGGCAAGGCGAGGCAAGGGCCAGCGCGAACAACGCGCGCTGAAATCCCGACACCATCCTCACCTCTCGCCCCCTTAGCACCGCGTTAGTGCGCGCGGGGCCATCGCCCGGTCAAGCACACCGCACGCGCGGCGGTTTGGGCCGGTCATGTGGGCAGACTGCCACCGGCAGGGGCAATGCCGTTGCGGGTGGGTTCTTCGCGTTCAGCCGAACTCGCTCGTATGCTCAGCTAAGTGCATACTGTTTGCCTGAGCGGCTTGCGGCTGCGCATCAACCGCTCGCGCCGGCCGCGCGGCAGCGGGCCACCGGTTGATCGCGATGCGGTTTCGGCTAAGCTGATGGATCACCTGCTGTTCCGCCACGAGGCGCCGCGCAACGAGATGATCGTAATGACTCCGTCGAACGCGGCCCCCGCCGCCCACCTCGCCGCGTGAGCGAGGCCAGCGGTCCTTCGCCGGCGCTCGCGCCACCCGCTGACGCCAAGCGCAAGATCAAGCTCGCCGAGAAGGTGGCGAGCACGATCATGGACGAGATCCGCGCGCGCGATTGGCCGATCGGCGCGCTGCTCGGCACCGAGAACGAACTGATCGCGCGCTACAAGGTGAGCCGAGCGACGCTCGGCGAGGCGGTCCGCCAGGTCGAGGCGCAGGGCGCCGCCCGGATGCAGCGCGGTCCGCGCGGCGGCCTGATCGTGACCGCACCGGCGCGCGAGACGATCGTGCGCACGATCGCCAGCCATCTCGAATTCGCCAACGTCTCGTTCGACGATCTGTTCGAAGCGTTCGATGTCATCGAGACGCTGTCGGTGAAGCTCGCCGCAGAAGCGATCGATGGCGACGGGATTACCAGGCTGCGGGCGCTCGTCGCGCAGATCGATGGCTGCACGTCGCTCGCCGAATATCAGCGGGCGCTGATGGCGGTGCGGCTGGCGGTGGCCGACGCATCCGGCAACCCGGCGATCGCGCTGTTCATGCGCACGCTCGTGCGCGTGCTCACCTATCTGGTGTGGCACAATATCCCAACGCCGGCGAAGATCACGCCTGTCCTGCGCCAGACGCGCGCGCACATCGGCGCGATGGTCGAAGCGATCGTGGCGGGCGACGCATCGCTCGCGCAACAGATCGTGCGGCAGAATCTGAGCGCGCGCAGGGAGTCGTTCGGCGAGCAGACGCGCAAGACGAAAGCCGCGACCGCGCCGGCCAAGGCTCCGGCGGACGATCAGGCCCGCGACAACAAGGCGGCCGAACGGCTGGCGCGCGCGATCGTCAACGACATTCGCGAGCATGGCTGGCAGGCGGGGCATCGGCTCGGCCAGGAAACCGAGCTGATGGAGCGCTACCGCGTCAGCCGCTGGATCATCCGGCAGGCGGTCCGCAAGCTCGAGGTCCATTCGATCCTGCGCTCGAAGCGCGGCCAAGGCGGCGGCCTCGCGGTCGCCGAGCCCGATCCGGAGTATACGATCGCCACCGCGCAAACCTATCTGCACGCGGCCGAGATCGGCCCGCAGGCGTTTGCAGAGTTGTGGTTCAACCTGCTGAGCACGATCGCCCAGCTCGCGGCGCGGCGTGCCGATCGCACGCGCATGGGAGAGCTACGCGCCGCGACGGTGCACGTCCAGGGCATTCCTTTCGAGGAATATCGCGCCGGGTTGCAACGCTACTATGTCACGCTCGCCGATGTCGCGCAGAACGATGTCCTCAAGCTCTTCCTGAAGATCATTGCCCGCTACCTGATGAATTTCAAAGTGAAGGTCGCAAGCGCCAACGCCCCGGAACGGATGATCGACATCCTCGCCGAGGTCACGCAGGCGGTCGAGGCGAAGGACGACAATCTCGCACGGCGGCTGATGACGACCTACACCGGCATCGTCGGCGGCTATTTCACGTTCGTCGCGACGCCGATGCCGCAGGCGAGCGGCGGGTTTTGATCGCCGTGACATCCGGAAGCGGATGCCGACACTTACGCCCGCAGGACCGGGCGCCGTCCCAGCACGCGGCAAGCCGAGGATGTCGCATGCATCATTGCCGGATCGGCCCAAGCGCCTGACGGCCGATCGCCCCGTCCGGACCCCCATGTCGAGCGGCGAGAGTGTGCAGAACTACACGCCGCCCCGCCGGGACCGAAGCGTGTGATCAGCGCGAGAGCCCGGTCTCGCGATAGATGCGCATCACGCGTTCGGCACCGCGCACCGCGCTGTCATAGTCGGTCGAGCGCAGGTCGACGTCGGTTTCTGCGCACCCCATTTCGGCGCAGGCGGCGATCAGCCGCGCGATCTCGGCATCGTCGGGCGGGTTGGTGAAGGTCAGGCGGTTGACCACCGGCACCGCGCGCTCGGCGAACTCGTCGACCTGCGCGGACTGCTCCTTGAGCGCCGCGATATCGAGCGTCGACGGATGCCAGGCATCGCCGAACCGCTTGATCCGCCGCATCACCGGCGGCACGAACGGACCGCCGATCAGGATGGGCGGGTGCGGCTTCTGAACCGGCACCGGTTCGAAGCTGATCGGCCGGAACTGGAAATGCTCGCCCTGCCAATCGAACTGGCCGCCTTCCCAGCAGCGCAGCATGATCGCGATCGTCTCGTCCGTGACCTTGCCGCGCTCCTCATGATAGGCGCCGCGCCCGACCGCGTGGAATTCGGCCTTCGACCAGCCGGTGCCGACCGCGACGTTGAGCCGCCCCTTCGAGAGCTGATCGATCGTCGCGAGCGCCTTGGCGGTGTAGACCGGGTCGCGCATCGGGGCGACAAGCACGCTCGTGCCGACGCGGATGCGGGTCGTCTGCCCCGCCATGAACGCGAGCGCGCTCAGCACCTCGAGCCAGATCGGGCCGTAGCCATGCTGCGCGAAGGCGTTCACGCCGACGATATGGTCGGTCGCCCACAGCGAATCGAAGCCCATCGCCTCGAGCTGCGGCGCGAGCGCCGAGACCTGCGCGATCGCGCCGGCCGCCTGGTTCTGCACGACAAAGCCGATCCGCACCTATCGTCTCCCTGAATATCGTCGCCGTCAGCGGCCCTCGAACACCGGCTTGCGCTTCTCGGCGAACGCCGTCGCCGCCTCGAGATGATCGCGCGTCGTGTGCGCGATCGCCTGGAACGCCGCCGACATCTGCAGCACGGTGGCAAGCGGTTGCCCCTGCGCCTCGTTCATCAGCCGCTTCGTCATGCGCACCGCATGCGGCGGGTTGACCGCGATGCGATCGGCGAGCCGGCGTGCGGCGGGCAGCAAATCCCCGTCGTCGACGACCTGCGAAACGAGGCCGCAGGCGAGCGCCTGCTCGGCATCGACGATGTCGCCGGTAAACGCCATCTCGCGGGCCCTGGATTGCCCGACCACGCGCGGCAGCAGCCATGCGCCGCCATCGCCCGGGATGAGGCCGACCTTGACGAAGCTCTCGGCGAAGCGCGCCGAGCGCGCCGCGATGCGGATGTCGCACATGCAGGCGAGATCGTTGCCGGCGCCGATCGCAGGTCCGTTCACCGCCGCGATGATCGGCACCTCGAGCTGCTGGAAGGCGACCGGGATGCGCTGGATGCCTTCGAGATACCAGCTTCGCGTCGCGACCGCCGGCATGTACGCCGGCCCGTCGGGTGCCGCCATCTTCTTGACGTCGCCGCCGCTCGAGAAGGCGGAGCCGGCGCCGGTGAGGATCGCGACGCGCACGGTCATGTCGCGATTGAGACGATCGAGCGCGGCGACGATCGCGTCGATCGTCTCGCCGTCCGTGATCGGATTGCGGCGCTCGGGCGCGTTCAGCGTCAGCGTCACGACCGGTCCGTCCTGCTCGTACAGCAGCATCAGCCTTCGTCTCCTCGAGAGCGCCCAACGCGCCGGACAAACTCCTGCGCGGGCCGGCCGCTTCCGCATACGGTTTAGCCGCAGGAAGCGCCGCCACGCAATTCGTCATCGCCGCGAAAAGGAATGGCCGCAAGCCGCGTCAGACATCAGATCAGCGATCCGTCCGAACCGATCGACCAGGCGATGCTTCATCCGGAAAGGGCGGCCGCCACAGCCGGCGCCGGTCCGCCGCCGGACGTCGATTGACCATTGTCCGACTTGGCCGGAGGCTGCCGCCACGTCCGGATTGTTGCTCGCAGGCACTCGCCGTGGTCCGAAACGACGGACGCTCACCGTCGAAGGCAGCGCTGTCCTGGTCGGGCATAGGCCGCGCGGACGGCGCGTGCGCTATTCGATCGATCAACGACCGGGGCCCTGCTTCTTCACTCCGGCTCGGCGGATCGTTTGATTGAAGGCAGCGGGACCCCGGGTTAAGCCCAGGGTGACGAAATTAGTAGGGCAGCTAACGCCCAATAGCGGACGCGCACAGAAGTTGGTATGGCCGCTCATGGACACATCATTCCCCCGGCTTGGTCTGCGAGGTAGAAAAGATCGTCTGTGGCTACGCAAGAGGTTCTGCGAACGAGCCGGACTTAGAGTAGAGCGGCAGCTCGCTGCGCACCTCATGTTCGGATACTCTGCCTTTCTGGTGTCGATACCGCGAGATATGCCACCTGATCGGGCGGTTCAGATTGCTTCTGCTATTCGCAGGCGGCGTAGGCTGCTTAAGCTCGGTCACGTTGCTGATGCCCTTCTTCGTCATGCGGGTCAGCATACTAGATGGCGGAGGCGATACTTCCACGGGCCTGCGCCGCGTTGGAACGGCAGCTAACCACCACAAGCGCACATTCCGCTTTCCTACAGAGTGCTATCCGGCGCATGATCCCAGCGGTTCATTCTGATTGTAGAATTCGCCGGCGGAAGGTCACGCCGGGCGGAAGGTCACGAAACACTGTGCATTTCCGCTGCGTTCCGCGGCCGGGAGCGTGACCTTCCGAACGTGATCTTCGAAGCTATCGGCCGTAAGATATCGGGTCCTGCGGCAACACGTCTCGGGATTTGGCGTGCCGATTATTCAGGAATCGGGACGGCCTGGAGGGCGCATGAGGAGCAGGAGATGATGCAGCCACCGCCGCTCCCTCCCGGAAAGTCGGTCTACCAGATCGGCGTCGTCGTCGCCGATCTCGAAGCGGGAATGGAACGCTACAGCCGGCTGTTCGGCCTCACCGGCTGGAAGCGCATGGATACCGACTATCAGGCGCGGTATCGCGATTGGCGGGGGCGCATCGCCAACCGCAACGCCTTCGCGCAATGGGGTGCGATCCATCTCGAGATGATCGAACCCGGGATCGGCGAGGGCAATGCCAAGGAATGGCTGCGCGAGCGCGGCGAGGGCATCTTCCACATCGGCATCGCGACGGACGATCTCGACCGGGACGCCGAGGGCACCGAGATCGTGTTCGAAACCGACACCAGGCGGCCCGACGGCGGCCGTGCGATCGTCCACCTCGATACGGTCGACAGCCTCGGTTGTTTCACCGAGCTGACCTACCGGCCGATGGCGGAACGGCTCGCGGCGTGGGTTGCGACACCGGAGGACTAGGGCCGGACGCCGTCACGGGTTGAAACGCGGCGGCCGCTTCTCCAGCAGCGCGCGCACCGCCTCGCGATGATCCTCGGACAGCAGATCGGTGCTGATCGACAACGCCTCCTGGTGCAGCGAGGTCGCCAGATCGGCTTGCAGCGCAAGTTCGACGTTCGCCTTGAGCCCGGCGTTGGTGCGCGACGATCCGGCGGCGATGCGGGCCGCGAGCTCATGCGTCCGCTCGGCGAACGCCGCATCGTCGAAGACCTGGTTCACGACGCCGCGCTGTGCCGCTTCGTCCGCCGAGAGGATCTCGCTCGTGTACAGCCACTCCAGCGTCGCCGCGCGTCCGATCGTGCGCGTCAGGAACCAGATCAGACCGGTGTCACCCGTGATCGCGATCCGCCCGAACCCCGGACATAACCGCGCGGATCGCGCCGCGTAGCGGATGTCGCAGCACATCGCGAAGGAAAGGCCGACGCCGAATGCATGGCCGTTCACCGCCGCGATCGAAGGCTTGGCCATGCCATGCAGCTTCAGCACGGTCTCGCGCTGGAACCGACGCAGCGCATCGACATCGTCGAGCAGCGTGTCGGCGCGCGAGCGCTGCACGTCCGAACTGCCGAGCCGCTTGACGTCGGCGCCCGCGGAGAAGGCGCGGCCGACGCCGGTGAGCACGATGCAGCCGACGGCCGGCGAGACTTCGGCACGCGCGATATGCTCGGCCAGCAGCTGCCGCATCTCGCGCGAGAATGCATTCATCGCCTCGGGCCGATTGAACCGGATATAGGCGACGCGATCCTGCTCCTCGTACAGGATCTCGTCCTCCGCGCCCGCCCCCGCGGTTCCACCATCGCCAGCCGGCGTCGACGCGCCCATCGATCAGCGGTTCAGATAGACGTCGACCATGTGATGGAGGTGGCGGCAGCGCACCTCCATATATTGGCTGAAGTGGATGACACCCTCGTCGCCGAGCGCGCGCAGCCCCTCCTGCACCGGGCCCATGTTCGACTGATCCTGATCGTAGACACTGGCCAGGAATGCGAGCTCGGTCGCCGAGCTCCAGGGATCATCTGGCCCGAGCATGTTGAAGGCGGCCGGCGCCGGCTTCGGCCCGTCCTTGGGCGCGATCCGGAACAGCATAACCTCCATGAAAGTCTGATTGGGATCGAGGCCGACGGGGCGAAAGCGATAGCAGATCTTGTCGCGCAGCCCGCCCCAGAGATGGAAGTTGGGGAAGAAATCATAGGAGATGCCGTCGACCAGATCGGCGTCGCAGGCCTCCTGAAAATCGCGGCCTGTCTCGTTCTCGAGCAGCTGACGCGAAACCGCGCCGGCATAGCTGCGCGCGGTCATGCCGGGCTCGGGATCCATCGGCTTGTCGTCGCCCATGCGGCCGCTCGTCCGGAACATGCGCTGGATACGCTGCTCCTCGTCGAGCTGCTCGTGATAGACGGTCGGCGTCATCCCGCTCGGATTCATGAAGCGGGTCACGTGATCCGACAGCACGTCATATTGGCAGGATTCGTAGCCGTTGGTCGGGTTGAGCTGCGGATGCGTCGTGAAGACGTGGTGCGATTCGATGAACGCCTCGCAGGTCGCCTTCCAGTTGGCCGGCACGATCTTGCCGACATGCGCGACCATCGTGCAGTCCTCGATCCGCCAATGCGCGAAATGCTCCGGCATCGGCGCGAGCTGATCGAGCAGCGGCTCGGCATCCTTGTCGAAATTGATGAACACGAAGCCGGCCCAGGTCTCCAACCGGATTTCCGGCAGCGGGAAGTTCTTCGCGTCGATCTGCGGGAAGTCCCAGCCGAATGGATTTTCCTTGAAGCTGCCGTCGATGTTCCAGGTGAGGCCATGATAGGGGCAGCGGAACTGCTGCTTGCAACCGCCCTGCGTCACCAGCTTGCGGCCGCGATGCAGGCAGACATTCTGCATCGCCTTGAGCGATCCGTCCGCCTGCCGGGTGACGATCACCTGTTTGTTGAGCAGCTCGTAGACATGGGTGTCGCCGACATTGGGGACATGCTCCTCGCGACAGACATATTGCCAGGTCTTGAACCAGACCTTCTCGACTTCTCGCTTGAAGAATTCGGGGCTGGTGTAGCGGCTCGCCGGGATCCGCTCGAGCTCCATGTCCAGCGTCTGCTCGCGCATCAGCGGCGGCGTCGGCCGTGTATCCTTCTCCAGCACCTCGCGATAGCTGATCGTCGGGCGTCCCGTCCCAGCCAGAGCCGTGGCCATCCTCGCTCTCCTCGTTCTTGCTTTCAGCATCCTATTTCAGCGGAAGCCGCGCAAGCCGGAATCGCCCCCCAGCGCTTCGGTGGCCGGAGACTATGCCTCCACCAGCGCGCGGACGCTGGCGGCGATCGCGGCCTTGCCGGGTATCTGATTGTTCTCGATCTCGGTCGAATAGCCGATCGGCACATAGTCGGCGCCCAGCCGACCGGCCCCTCGAGCACGGAGAACCGTTTCTCGCCGATCGTACTGGCGATCTCGCCGTCGAAGCCGCAGAACTCGGTGGCGGCATGGACCAGCGCACGGCGCGGCGGCTTTCCACCCGCCACCGCTTTTGGGCAGGCCGGTGACAAACTTAACCTGCCTGATCTCGACGAATGGGCCGCTGGCCGGATGAGTAAGCGATCGCCGGCTGGCACTAATCGACGCCACCGCCTAGACAGGGCGCAGTCGCGGCAGACGACGGGTGAGAGGTGCAGGAAGACGCGGGGTTCGATATCGCCTGGGATCGCAACGGCCCGATACTGATCGCGACCCTGCGCGGCTTCTGGTCGCTAGAGACCGTCGACGGCTTTTACGCCGCGCTCCGCAACCGCCTTGCCGAGCGGCCAGGTCAATCCTTCGACATGGTGTCGAAGATGACTGGCTTTCCGACGCAGTCGCGGGAGGTGCAGGAGGCGATGCAGAAGGTGACCCAGGAGCTGGTGCCGCGCGGATTCCGGCGTGGTGCGGCGGTCACCAACTCAGCGCTGACGCGCCTGCAGGCCAACCGCGCCGCGGAGCGCGACAATCTCAATCGTCGCTGGTTCGAAACGCTTGACGAGGCGATCGCGAGCCTCCGCGCCGGATAAGCCGCGGTCGGCGGGATGCGCTAGCATCCGGGCAGCGCGCCGACATAACGCGTCTGCGGTCGGATCATTCTGCCCGCCGCGCGTTGTTCCGCGACATGCGCCATCCACCCGGCTGCACGCGCGGCCGCGAACATCGGCGTGAAGCCGGCGCGCGGAATGCCGCAGGCCTCCAGCAGCAGCGCGGCATAATATTCGACGTTGGCGCGCAGCGGCTTGCCGGCGGCGGCAAGCGCATCCGCCAGCGCCGCCTCCGTCGCCACCGCGTCGAAGCGCGCTCCAGTCGCGCCGCCGATCGCCTCCCACTGGCGGTGCATCAGCGCCGATCGCAAGTCTTCGCCTTGGTAGGCGCGCGAGCCGAAGCCGACGACGCGTTTCCCGCGCGCACGGAGCTGCGCGACGTAGGCCGGAACGTCGCTCACGCCCTGCATCTCGTCGAGCTGGTCGAGCACCATCGAGGGCGCGCCGCCGTGCAGCGGCCCCTCCAGCACCGCAAGCCCGGCGGCGACGCAGCCGGCGAGGCCCGCGCCGGTCGAGGCGGCGATCCGGACCGCGAAGGTCGAGGCGCTGACGCCGTGGTCAATCATGAGGATCATGTAGCGTTCGAGCGCGCGGGCGGTCGCCGCATCGGGCGCGCCGCCGGTGGCGAGGCGCAGCAGATCGGCGGCATGGCCCAGTGCCGGATCGGGCGCGAGCCAGGGCAGTCCACCGGCGGAGCGCATCGCCAGCGTCGCGGCAAGACCGGTGGCAGCCACGGCCGCGACCGCGCCGTCGATCGGCAGCGCGGCAAGCAGCAGGTGCATCGCATCGGCAGTCGATCGGCCGGCGGCGAGAGCCTCCAACGACGCCAGCCTGGGGAAGAGCCGCGCTCGCGCCGCACCCAGCACCTCCTTCGTCAGGTCAGCCGGCACGACAACACGCCACAGGATCGCCACGACATCCTCATAGCCATGCGATTGCGCAAGCCGGGCGAGATCGTGGCCGCGCAGGACGATTCGACCGTTCGCCTCGTCGCCGAAGCTGAGCGCGGTTTCGACCGATCCCGTCATCCGCCCGATTGCACCGAGACGAAGCGCGTCTGGCAGAAGGCCATCAGGCCCTCGGCGGCGCCCTCGAGGCCGACGCCGCTCTCCTTCCAGCCGCCGAACGGCGTTTCGGGCCAGGATGCCTGCCAGTGGTTGATCGCCAGCGTTCCTGCTTCGATCTCGCGGCCCAGCCGCTCGGCGAGACGCAGATCGTTGGTGAAGGCGTAGGAGGCGAGCGCGAAGCTCATCCGGTTGGCCTCAGCGATGATCGCGTCGACATCGTCCATGGGCACCACCAGCGCGATCGGGCCGAACGGCTCCTCGTTGAGCGCGCGCGCCGCGGGATCGAGACCGGAGAGCAATGTCGGCGGGTGAAAAAAACCGGCGCCCGAAGGTGCCACGCCCTGCCGCACCGTTGCTCCGCGCTCGCGAGCGTCATCGACCAGCGCGGCGATGTCGCTCCGCCGGCGTGCGTTCTGGAGCGGACCCATCGCGACGCCATCCTCGAACGGATCCCCGACCCGGATCGCCGCTGCCGCCTCACCGAACGCGGCGAGGAAGCGATCATGAATCGATCGCTCGACCAGGAAGCGCGTCGGGGAGGTGCAGATCTGCCCACTGTTGCGAAATTTGGCCGTCGCCGCCGCCTTGGCCACCGCCTCGGCATCGCAATCGGCGAAGATCATCGCCGGCGCGTGACCGCCCAGCTCCAGCACGACGCGCTTCAGCGTGTCGGTCGCCTGCGCCGCGAGCATCTTGCCGACGCGGCCGCCGCCGGTGAAGGTCAGCATCCGGATGCGCGGATCGGTGGCAAAGGCGGTGCCGATCGTCGGCGGATCGCCGAACACCATGTTGACCACGCCGTTCGGCAGCCCCACCGCCTCGAACGCGCGCGCGATCATCAGCGCGGAGGCGGGCGTCGCCTCGGACGGCTTCATCACGATCGTGCAGCCCGCGGCGATCGCGCCGGCGATCTTACGCGCGGGGGTGATCGCCGGAGCGTTCCAGCCGCCGATCGCCGCGACCGGGCCGATCGGCTCGATCGAGGCGGTCATCCGCATCGTGCCGGTGCGTGACGGAACCTGGCGGCCGTAGAGGCGGCGACATTCCTCGGCCGCCCATTCGAACATCTCGCAGGCGGTGTCGGTCTCGAGCCGCGCCTGGGCGAGCGGCTTGCCAAGCTCGAGCGTGATCAGCGCCGCCCATTCCTCGCGCCGCTCGCGCAGCCAGGCCACCGCCCGGAGGATCAGCCGCGCGCGTTCCAGCGCCGGCACCCTTCGCCACGCCGGCCAGGCCCGCTCCGCCGCTGCGAAAGCGCGGTCCAGCTCCGCCGCCGAAACGGCGGGGAGCCTGCCGAGTTCGGCTTCGGTGGACGGATCGACGACGGGCAGGCTGCCTTCGCCCAGCCATTCGCCGTCGATGAACAGGCGGAGCGCCGGATAGGCGGCGACGGCTTCGGCGCGCGTCGTCATGCCGCTGCGATCCTGTCGAGCACCGGCCGCAGATGCGCGAGGAAGCTTTCCGGGTCCTCGCTCATCGGGAAATGGCCCATGCCTTCCATGATCACCGCGTGCGTTCCCTGCCCGATCGCAGCCGCCGCCGCGATCGTGTCGTCGGGGGTGCAGCTATAGTCGTATTCGCCGGTCAGCAGGTAGACGGGGCAGCGCGCGACATCGATCTCGCCGAGACGCGGGCGGATGTCGCCGTCGACCTTGTAGAAATAGAGGTCGCCTTTGAAGATGCACGGGCCGCCCTGCATATAGTGCCACAGCGTCTCCCACCGATCCGTATCGCTCGCCGAAGGGCCGATCAGCCCCGAGACGACCGCTGCCGAGACCTCGCCATGCACGTCGGGCCGGTACAGCCACTGCGTGTCGTAATAGGGATCGACATGCCCGCCCGACTGCAGGCCGATGACGGCACGAAACGCATCCGGATGCTCCAATGCGAGGTGGAGGACGATGCGCCCGCCGATCGAGCACCCCATCACCGCCGGCCGATCGAGCCCCAGCGCCTCGGATACGCCGACTATAATCGCGCGATAGTCGGCGGCGGTGAGGCGGTATTCGGGCTCCAGATGCCAGCCCTCGGGCGGCGAGGACTTGCCGTGCCACGGCAGATCGAAGGCGATGACGCGGAAGCGGCTGGTGATCGCGGCATCGTTGAGGATCGCGCGATACTGGCGCGCGTCGCTGCCCGCGGTGTGCAGGCAGAGCAGGGGAATGCCTTCGCCCGCTTCCTCGACATAGAGGCGGTGCGGCTTGCCGAGCAAGTCGAGGCGCAGGTAGCGGCCGACGATCGGCTCATAAGCGGGCGCGCTCATGCCGCCCTCCGGAGCTTGGCGAGCAAAGACTTGAAGTAGAACAGGTTCGCCATGAACGGATGCATGTCGCCCTCGACGGCGAGGCGCTTGAAGCGGATCAGCGCGAACAGATCGTGGTAGCCGGGACGCGGGTTCGGCGACCAGAACGCGTCCCAGTCCGCGGCCGAGGCCTTCAGCGCGAAGGTCCAGCGCGGCATCACGAACGGCCCCTTCGTCACCTCGGCGACGCGGCCGTCGAGGATGCGGACCAGCCACTGCTCCTCGCCGACGCCGAGCAGGAAGCGGGTATCGAGAAAGCGGCCGCGATGGACGAGCAGCGCATCGCCATTCGCTTTCTCGGCGAGGCTTTCGATCATGCCCGCTGGCTCGCGCGCACGGCATCGACGTCGGCGATCTCCTCCTCGACCATCACGAAGCGCATGGTGCTGCGATCCATGAACACCGCCTCGTCGTCGGCCAGCGTTCTGCCCTTCACCGGATCGAGCGCATAGGCGGCGGTCGCCTTCCAGCCTTCCTTGTTGTCGAACCAGAACTCGGTAACGACATCGAAGTCGACCTCTGCCATCCCAGGCGTAGGCTTCACGAAATTGCGGCGATACTGGACCAGATGCGGCAGCTCGGAGATCGCCAGCGGCACATGCCCGCTTTCGTAGCGCGCGCGAAACTCCTCGTGGGTGAGACCCGGCTTGCGTTTCACGAACAACATCACCTTGATCATGACCTCTCCTCCACGATCCGCACCACGGCATCGACCGCGACGACGCCCGCTCCCTCGCCCCCGACCAGCAGCGGATTGATCTCGGCCTCGATCGTCTCGGGGCCGGCATTCGAGATCGCGACGATCGCATTGGCCAGCGCGTCGAGATCGCCGCGCGGGCGCCCGCGATAGCCGGCGAGCGCCTTGAGTGCCTTGACCTCGCCGATCATGTCCCATGCCTCGTCGCGGCTGACCGGCGCCAGGCGCAGGCTGCGATCCTTGTGGATTTCGGCAAGGATGCCGCCGGCGGCGAGCATGACGATCAGCCCGGCATCGGGATCGCGTCGCGCGCTGAGCAGCACCTCGCCGACCGAGGGTGCCATACGCTGGACTATGAGGCGCTCGACGGCCCCGCCGTCGGCTTTCGGCACCGATTCGACGATGCGAGCGACGGCCGCGCGGAAAGCGGCATCGTCGGCCACGCCAAGCGCGACACCGCCGAGCTCTGTCTTGTGCAGCACATCCGCCGACAGCAGCTTGACCGCGACGGGATAGCCAACCGGCGATGCGACGGCGTCCGGACCTACGAGCGCATGCCGCGCGGACGCGATGCCGAGCGCCGCGAGCCAGCCATAGCCCTCGGCCTCGTCGAGTTGGCGTTCGCGGCCTTGGAGCGGCGCTGGCGCGAGCGGCTTGGGAGCACGGCGGGCGAATGCCGCAGCGATCGCGTCACCGGCGGCCTCCGGAGTGCGGAAGCAGGGCACGCCTGCCGCCGACAGGCTGAGCAAGGCCGGCTGCGCGTCGGGTGCGACGAAGGCGGCGACGGGCTTGGAGGCCTCGGCCGCCGCCTCCGCGATGGCGGGCACCAACAATTCGGGCTGGAAGCGCGCCGAGGAGCCGGCAACCGCGACCACCATGTCGAACTCGGGCGCGGCAGCCAGCGTGGCGATCGCCGCCTTCATCACCGTGGGGCGCGTGCCGGCGAGCGTGAGATCGACGATCCGCCCGTGACCCGCCTTGACCTCGGCGGCGGCGAGAGCGCCGAAGGTCTCCGGCGTCGGTTCGACCACCGAGACGCCGCGCACGCCGAGCTGGTCGACGACCATCGCCGCGCCTCCGCCCGTCGTGGTGACGACCGCCACCTGTGGTGTACGTGCGGGCCGCGCGTTCCCGACTCTGCGGAGCAGCGCCGCGCCCTCGATCAGTCCTTCGATCGTATCGACGCGTGCGATGCCGATATCCTTGAAGAACGCGTCGGCGATACCGTCCTCGCCGGCGATCGCGCCGGTGTGCGACTGGGCGAGTTCCGCCGCCTGCTCTGAGCGGCCGAGCTTGTAGGCGATCACCGGCTTGCCGCGCGCGGCGGCGGCCAGCGCGAAGCGGTGGATCGCGGCGCCATGCCGGATCGTCTCGAGGAACAAGGCGAAGCTGTCGATCGCCGGATCGTCGACGACGGCCTCGCAGATCTCGCCGAGCGAGAGGTCGAGCTCCGCGCCGGTCGAGACGAAGCCGGCGAAGCCGACGCCGCACGCGATGCCACGCGAGAGGATCGCGCCGATCATGCTGCCCGAATGCGAGGCGACGAACAGCCCGCCCTTCGGCAGTTCGGGCTCGGCGAAGGCGGCGTTGGCGGTGAGCGTAAGCCCGGTGTTGACGTTGACGATGCCGATGCTGTTCGGCCCGAGCAGGCGCGTGTCGCTTCCCGCCAACATCGCCTTCAGTGCCGCCTCGCGCGCGCGCCCTTCCTCGCCCTCCTCACCGAAGCCGCCGGCGAGAACGGTAACGAGCGGCACGCCGGCGGCAGCGGCGGCGCGCACCGCGTCGGACAGGCCCTCGGTCGGCGCGAGGATGAAGGCATGGTCGGGCACCTCCGGCAACGCCTCCAGCGACGGCCACGCCCGTTCGCCGAGCACGGTCTCGCGGCGCGGATTGATCGGGTAGACCGGTCCTGCAAAGCCCAGCTGGCGCAGGAACATCAGCGGCCGCGCCGTCGTCTTGCTGCGATCGTCCGACGCGCCGACCAGCGCGACGCTGTGTGGCCGGAGGAGATTCTCGCCCAGAGACTCAGTGCGGCTCATGCGCGCGGCGGCCTCTGGTCGAAGCGGCGGCCGAACACCTCCTCCGCGATGCGGTTCTTGAGGATCTCGGTCGAGCCGCCGGCGATCATCCAACCGCGCGTGCGGCGGAAGCAATATTCGACGATCGCCTCGGACGAGTATCCGGTCGCGCCCATCGCCTGCACGGCAAGGTTGGCGGCCTCGTAGCCGGCTTGGTTGCAGGCGAACTTGGCCATGCTGGTCTCGTAGGCGGAGGGCAGCCCCTTGTCCGCGTTCGTTGCCGCCCGATAGAGCAGCATCTGCGCCGACTCCATCTTCACGGCGGCTTCGGCGAACTGCCATTGCAGGCCCTGAAACTCGGCGATCGGGCGGCCGAACTGCTTGCGCTCCAGCACATGATCGCGCGCGACGGTGAAGGCATGGCGGCCGACCGCGAGACTGCGCGACGAATTGCCGATCCGCTCGACGTTGAAGCCGGCGATCTGCTTCTTGAAGCCGCCCTCGCCGAGCAGGACGTTCGCCTTGGGAATGCGGCAATCCTCGAAATAGAGCTGGCACCATTGCTCGCCCGACATGAAGGTCGAGGGCTTGCCGATGGTCAGCCCGGGCGTGCCGCGCTCGATCAGCACCGATCCGATGCCGTTCAGGCCCGGCTCGAAGCGAACATAGACGAGGTAGAGCGTCGCGTCGGCGCTGTGCGTCGAGAAGACCTTGGTGCCGTTGATGACGTAATCGTCGCCGTCGGCGACCGCGCTGGTCTGGAGCGCGGTCACTTCCGATCCCGCGCCGGGCTCGCTCATGCCGAGGCCGATCAGCGCATCGCCGGAGAGGAAGCCAGGCAGCCACTTCGCCTTCTGCTCGGCGGTGGCATATTCGGCGAAGGTGCGGATCGCGCCGAAATTGCCCGCCTGCACCACGTCCGCGCTTTTCGGACAGACCATCGCCAGTTCCTGGATCGCGATCACCGCATCCATCAGTGTGCCGCCGGCGCCGCCGTCCGCCTCGGGCATGATGATGCCGAGCAGCCCCTGCCCCGCCAGCTTGCGCGCGAGATCGAAGCTGTAGCGCGGATCGTGCGCCCGCTCGAGGGCACCATCCGCGAGCTGGGCGCGCGCGAAGCCACGCACGGCGTCCTGAAAGGCGATCTGCTCGGGTGTGAGGTCGAAGTTCATGGGATCCTTCAGAGCGTGGTGATGCGGGCATCGGCGGTGTCGAGCGCGCGGGCGATCTCGTCGAGCCGCGGCGCGGCGAAGGAGCGGATGCGCGGATCGGTGACGATCAGGAACTCGCCGGCGTCGAGCCCCTCGAACACCGTGTCGGCGGTCGCCTCGATCGTGCGGCCGGCGGCCATACTGCCACCCGCTGCGGCCGCCGCCTCGCGCGCGCCGCCGAAGCGATCCTGCCGCGTCCGCTTCGCGTTCCAGAGATTGGTCTGCACGAGGCCGGGGCAGATCAGCGAAACGCCGATCCCGCTGCCCTTCACGTCGCGGCGCAGACAATCGGTGATGCCGAACACCGCGTGCTTGGTCGCGGTATAGGCGCTGAACGGCCCCAGAGGCGGCACGGCGAGCGAGTTTTCCGAACCGGTGTTGACGAAGTGCGCGAGCCCTCCCGCCGCCGCCGTGCGCTCCAACGCCGGCAGAAACGCCTGAATGGCATTGTAGAGGCCGCGCACGTTGACCTCGAACAGCCAGCCGAAATCCTGTGGCCGCGTTTGCGCGAGCGTGCCGCCGGAAAACACACCGGCGTTGTTGAAGACCATGTTGATGCAACCGAAGTCTCTCTCGATCTGGCTCGCCAGCGTCTGCAGCGCCTCGAGATCGGTCACGTCCGCTTCGTAAGCGCGCGCCTCGCCGGCTGCCGCCGCGAGCAGCGCGACCGTTTCCGCCGCCGCATCGCGCTGGATATCCACGACCGCAACGCGCGCGCCGCGCGCTGCCGCCTTGAGCGCGAGGCCGCGGCCGATGCCGCTACCGCCGCCCGAAACGACCACGATCCCGTTGTTCAGATCGATCATCATGCCTCTCCGCCGTTGCGAATGGACCCGCTTGACGTCCGCCGCAAATACCGAGATTGGCCGAGACATGCAGTTTCGGCATGGCAGGTCAGTTTAGATGGAGCGCCTGCCGTCGCTCACCTCACTGCAGCTGCTGAACCTCGCCGCGCAGCATCGCAGCCTGTCGGTCGCTGCCGCGAAGGCGGGAATGACGCAGCCCGCCGCCAGCCGTCGACTTGCCGGGCTCGAATGCCTGATCGGCACCGCGCTCCTCCATCGCCATCGGCGCGGGGTCGAACTCACCGAAGCCGGCGTTGCCTATCTCGCGGCGGTCTCGCCGGCGCTCGACGCGATCGTCGCCGCGACCGAGGCGCGCCGCAGCGCCAATCGATCGGCGCCGCTCCGGCTGCGCGTCTACTCGACCTTCGCGGCGCGCTGGCTGCTACCGCGGCTTCCCGACTTCCAAGCCAGCCATCCGGATATCGAGGTGCGCCTAGACACGACGGTCTCGCCGGTGGCGTTCGAGCGTGACGACGCGGATGTCGCGATACAGTTCGGCGAGGGCGAATGGCCGACCGTCGATTGCCGTCTGCTGATCGAGGACATAATCGAACCCGTTTGCAGCCGGGATTACGCCGCTCGCAACGCCGACGCCATCGTCGCGGGACAACTTGCCGGCATGCTGCTGCTCCACAGTCGTTATCGCCGGCTCGACTGGCGCGACTGGGCGGTCGCGGCGGACAGACCCTTGGCGGGCGCCCGCTTCATGCCGTTCCCGAGCTCGCTGCTCTCCTATCAGGCGGCGATCGAGGGCGTCGGCATGGCGATCGCGCAGACCGGCTTCCTCGCCGCCGAGCTTGGGTCAGGCACGCTGGTGCGGCCGTTCGACAGGCCGCTGCGCCGCCCGGCCGGCTATTATCTCGTCACGCCGCGCGGATCGGAACCCGACCGCGTGCGTGCCTTCCGCCGCTGGATCATCCGCGCCGCCGCCAAGAGCTAGCGCCCGCGCCCGCTGGTTCAGAACCGCTCGCCGACCATCTCTTCGCTGATCGCCCACAGCCGCTTCGCGCGCTCCGGATCGAGCGCATATTCGCGCACGCCCGTGCGCCCCACCGATTGGGTGCTGACCGTTTCGGCGACGTGGCAATCCTCGCAATAGCGTCCGCCGACCGCCTCGGCCGGCGCGACGACTGCCGCCCACACCGTGGTGGCGGCGCCTTGCTCCAAGCTCTTGTAGCGATAGGGCTCGCGGCCCTCGGCTTCATCCTGCTTGGCGAGGCCCGCGACCATGGCATCAAGCCGCTCGGTCGTCTCGGGCGTGCGGTAGCGGCCGAGTTCGGTCTTGATCCCGCCCGGGTGCAGCGCGGTCGCGCGGACGCCGCGATCGCGATGGCGGCGATCGAACTCCGCACCAAACAGGATGTTTGCGGTCTTGGCATAACCGTAGGCCGCAAAGGCATCATAAGGCGTGCGCTCGAAATTCGGATCGTCGAGATCGATGTCCGAGAAGCGATGCCCCGCCGAAGACAGGATCACCAGCCGGCCACCCGCTTTGATCAGCCCCGCGATACGATTGACGAACAGGAAGTGGCCGAGATGATTGGTGCCGAACTGCGTTTCGAAGCCGTCCGCCGTCTTGCCCTGCGGCGTCGTCATCACGCCGGCATTGGCGATCACCACGTCGAACGTGCGGCCGTCGCGCAGCAGCGCATCGGCGGCGGCGCGCACGCTCGCGAGCGAGGCGAGGTCCATCTCGACGATCTCGAAATTGCCGCCGCTCGCCTTGGCCGCTTCGAGGACGTGGCCGGTGGCGTGCTTTGCCTTCTCGAGGTCTCGCGCGGTGCCGACGACGTCGGCGCCATGCGCGACGAGCGCGCGCGCCGTCTCGACGCCGAGGCCTGCCGAGACGCCGGTGACCAGGAAGCGTTTGCCCTTCAGGTCGACGCCTTCGAGCACCTCGTCCGTCGTGGACGTCTGATCGAACATGGCTATCTTCCCTCTTTGGTCGCGAGCCGCGCCTGCCGAGCCGCGACGCCTTCTATGAATTCCCGGCCGCTCAGCAGGGCACGGAACACCGCCTGCTCCGCATCCATATGCGCCTCAAGGTCCGGCCAGCGCATCATCGCCTTGGTCCGGACAAGCGCGATCGGCGGCATCGCGGCCAGCCGACGAGCGGCCCCCAGCGCCGCCTCCGCGAGCTCGTCCGCCGCCACGACGGCCGTGAACAGACCGATCCGCAGCGCATCGACAGCCGGCACGGGTTCGGCGAGCAGCATCAGGCGCGCGGCGGCGACGTGGCCGATACGCGCCGGCAGGAGGAAGGTCGCGCCCGCTTCCGGGGTCAGGCCGAGCTCGACGAACGGCATCCGCAGGCTTGCCTCGGGCGCTGCGTAGACGGCGTCGAAATGAAGCAGCATCGTCGCGCCCATGCCGACCGCGGCGCCCTGCACGGCGGCGACGAGCGGCTTGCGCGCGGTCGCGAGCAGTATCAGCGCGCGATGGCCGGGATCGCGATCGGCATCGGGCGGACTGTCGGCGAGATTGCCGAGATCCGCACCCGCACAGAACACCGGCCCGGGCGAGCCGACGAGGATCGCGCGCACTGCCCCATCCTCCTCCGCCGCGAGCACCGCATCGCCCAATGCCTGCATCAGCGCATGCGTCAGCGCGTTGCGCTTTTCCGGCCGGTTGATCGTGATGCGCGCGACGCCGTCGTCGTCGACATGGCTGTCGATCGAGCCGGTCACTGGCCTTCGCCTTTCTTGGCAACGCGCATCGCGTGGAGATGATCGGGATCGAACGAGCCACGCGGCATCTGGAAGGTGTCGCTGTTGCGGATATAGACGTCCGGTCCGTACATGCGGCCGATCAGCCGCATCGCCGGCGTGTTGAAGTACAGCCGCTCGGCATCGTCCACGAACTCGTCACGCACATGCGCGACCAGCACCTCACCGATCGCGATCAGCTGACGCGGCCCGATCTCGACGATTTCGCGCTTGCGGCATTCGAAGCTGACCGGAGCGCTCGCAATCAGCGGCGGCGCGACGACGTGCGAGGGCGCCGTCGCGATGCCGGCATAGTCGATTTCGCTGACATTGCGCGGCGCATCGACGCAGGAGAGGTTCATGCGCTCCGCATCGTCCTCGCTCACCATGTTGACGACGAACTCGCCGGTCTCGACGATGTTCGTCGCGGTGTCCTTGTCGCCGCCGGATTTGATGTCCTTGAGCAGGCCGAGCACGAGCAGCGGTGGATCGTCGCCCATGGCGTTGAAGAAGCTGTAGGGCGCGGCGTTGACGACGCCGTTCGTGCCGAGCGTCGTCACCCAGGCGATCGGCCGCGGCGTGATCGCCGAGACGAGGATCTTGTAGCGCTGCCGGATCGACAGCTCGGACATGACAAAGTCCATCAGGCCTCCTGCAAGCGCCCTACCGAACAGTGGGCGGATCTGTCCACCACCGCTGCGCGGCGAAGTGCACGGCCTGCTGCGATAAGCCGCACTGCCGGTCGATCGTCACGCCCGGCACGTACATCGGCAGCCCTGCGGCCAACCAGGCGGTCCGCGCCATGTCGTGCGCTGCGCACCGAACGGATCGAGCACGCCCAGATCACGTCGTCGACGGCACCCGCATCGACGAGCGCGCGGGCGACCGTCTCGCGCATCACCCGCCCGGCGCGGTCGACGGGGTGGGCCTGCGAAAGCGAGCCGTTGCTACGCCCGGTCGGCGTACGCGCAGCGGAGACGATAGGTGTCGGCCATCGGGTGAATTCCCGGTGCGAGCGCCGAACCGGCGCCTATAGACGAAGCGCGTCATCGCGGCAGACGTCGAACAGGGTGCCGCGACTCAGCTGCGCAATCTCCGAGCTAGTTAATGCCATTAACCGGCCGCGCAAGGTCTGCGCTTGGCCGTCGACGCGCAGCGCTACCGCCAACGCCATTCGCGGCGTCGCAGTGCCCGGATCGAAGTCGATCGAGACGCTGACAGTGCTCTCCACGCCAATCCCGGACCAGGGATCCTCCCCGCCTTCGATCAGGATCGGCAGCACCCCGAGCGCGACCAGATTGGCGCGATGGATCCGCTCGAAGCTGCGTGCGAGCACGGCGCGGATGCCGAGCAGTGCGGTGCCCTTTGCCGCCCAATCGCGCGCGCTTCCCGCACCATAATTATGGCCGGCGAGAACGATGATCGGCCGCTCCGCGGCGCGATAGGCCTCGGCGACGATATGGATCGGCTGCGGCGTGCCGGCGGGCATCGATCGCGTGACCGGGCCGACCGCTTCGACCAGCCGGTTGCGCAGGCGCGGATTGGCGAAGGTGCCGCGCAGCATCACCTCATGATTGACGCGGCGCGCAGAGTAGCTGCCGACGTCCGCCGGCGACACGCCGAGCGCACCGAGATAGGCTGCCGCCTCGCTATCACGCGCAATCGCGCCGACCGGGCTGATGTGATCGGTGGTGACGGCGTCACCCAGCACCAGCAGCGGGCGCGCGTCGGCGATCGGGCGCAGCGGCGGTGCCTCCCTGTCTTGGAAGAAGGGCGGCGGCACGAAGAAGGTCGAGCTTCCGGACCAGGCGAAGCGGCTGCCTATACCCTGGGGCAGCGCCAGCCATTGTTCCGGCAGGTGCCAGCCCGGTCGCGCCTCGCCTCTGTCCGCCGCCAGCACTGCGTCGACCTCGGCGTCGGTGGGCGCGATGCGCGCAAGCAGCGCTTCGATGTCGGAATCGATCCGGCCAGCCAGCGCATAGGCGACGACGAGCATCGGGTTGCCGAGATAGGCGGCACGGATCGCATGATGGATGCGGCCTTCGAAATTGCGATTGCCGGACTGCACCGCGACCGCGATGCGGCCATGGGCGAGTTCGTCCTCGATGCCGTCGGCCAGATTGCCGGTGTTGCCGACGCACGGCCCGCATCCATAAGCGGCGACGGCGAAGCCGAGCGCCTCCAGCGGCGCGAGGAGGCCGCACCGCCCCAGCGCCGCCGTCGCGGCGCGTGAGCCCGGCGCGAACACCGTCTTGACGTGCGGCGGCGGACGCATCCCGGCAGTCACCGCCGCTCGCGCGAGCAAACCCGCGGCGACGAGCGAGCGGAGATTGGCGGTGTTGGTACAGGAGGTGATCGCCGCCAACACGACGCGTCCGTCGATCGGCTCACCCTCGTAAGCCGCCGCAAATCCACGCGCGACCTCGGGCAGCGGCACATGCTGGTGCGGAAGGGACGGGCCGGCAAGCGCCGGCGCGATCGTACCGAGATCGACACGAATGACGCGATCGTAGACGATGCCTTCCCCAATCGCGCCGAACAGGCCTTGCCCCTCCAGATGCGACCGCGCCGCCGCCAGAGCACTGTCGTCACGGCAATGCGCACGCAGATAGGCGAGCACCGCGTCGTCGGCCGGGAACAGCGCCAGCGTCGCGCCATATTCAGGCGCCATGTTGGCGATGCTGTTGCGATCCGCGACGGCGAGCGTGGCGACGCCGAGCCCGAAGAACTCGAGGAAGGCGCCGACCACCTTCTCGGCGCGCAGTCGCGCGGTGATCGCCAGCGCGAGGTCGGCCCCGTAAATGCCGGGCCGCGGGGTGCCCGAGAGCTCGACCCCGATCACCTCGGGTGCGGCGAAGGAGAGGGGCTGACCCAGCAGCGCCGCCTCAGCTTCGATCCCGCCGACGCCCCAGCCGAGAACGCCGAGGCCGTTGACCATCGTGGTGTGGCTGTCGGTGCCGATCACCGTGTCGCACGCCGCCCATCCATCGTGCACGGAGACGAGCTCCGCGATCCGCTCGAGATGGACCTGGTGGACGATGCCGTTGCCCGGCGGCACGACCTGCAGCGACGCGAACGCCTGCTCGGCCCAGCGCGCGAAGGCGTAGCGCTCGCCGTTGCGGGCGAACTCCACATCCATGTTGCGGGCGAGCGCGCCGCTGCCCCAATTGTCGGCGTCGATCGAATGATCGATCACCAGCGCCGCAGGCACCGCGAGATCGACGGTCGCGGGATCGCGCCCATGCCGCGCCACCTCGTCACGCAACGCGGCAAGGTCGGCCAGCAGCGGCAAGCCCGATGCGTCCTGCATCAGCACGCGGGTGACGGGGAAGCGCCATTCGGCCGCACCCGCCGCTCCCGGCCGCCAGCGCGCGATAGCCTCGCATTCCGCCGCGCCGAGCTGCCCCCGGGCATGCCCGACTAGCGCGGCTTCGAGCACGATGCGCACCGAGCGCGGCAGCGCCACCGCGTTGATGCCGAGCCCCGCCAGATAGTCCGGCACCGAGGCCCAGCGCGGACCGTCGCCCCGGACCCAGTCCATCAGGCGGCGTTATGCGTGCGCGCGACATGCTGGGCCGCGATCCGGCCGAACGTGGCGCCGCGCAGCACCGACGTGGAGCCGGCATAGACCTGGTGATAGATGCCCATCGTCTCGCCCGCCGCGTAGAGGCCGGGGACCGGCTTGCCGTCGCAGTCGAGCACCTGCGCGTCCGGGTTCACCTTGACGCCGCCGAAGGTGAAGCAGTTGGCCGGAATGATCGGATAGGCGCGGAACGGCGTCTTGACGAGCGGCCGTGCCCAGTTCGACTTCTTCGGGCTGAGCCCGGTGGTGGCGAGATGGTCTATCTCGAACGGCTTGAACTCGCCCGATGTCGGGCATGCCGCGTTGAAGTCGGCGACCGTCTTCGTCACCGCCGCCACCGGCAGCTCCAGCTTCGCCGCCAGCTC
>JAFAZF010000068.1 GCA_019239915.1 Sphingomonadaceae bacterium | reverse complement strand
GAGATCAATCTCAACGTGAACGTGAAGCAGGAGGTCATCGTGCGCCTGCAGAAGGACGCCAGCGACTTCATCAGCAACAATCCGGAGCTGTTCCCGAAATGAGCATGATGCGCATCCTCGTCGCGGGCGCGGCGCTCGCACTCGTTTGGGGAGTCGCGCTCGCGCAGTCCGGGCCGATCGCGGCCGCCATCTCCGCCGGTCAGGTCGGCGAGCAGGCGGACGGCTATCTCGGCGTCGCCAAGCCGGTGTCAGCCGATGTCAAGGCGCAGGTCGAGGCGATCAACATCAAGCGCCGCGCAGCCTATACCGATCAGGCCTCGGCGCATGGCGTCGCGCTGAGCGATTGGGCGGCGACGATCGGCTGCCAGACGCTTAGACGCGTCTCGGCGGGCGAGACCTACCGCCTCCTCGACGGCGTGTGGCGGACCAAAGGCGCCGAGCCGATCGCGCTGCCATCCGTGTGCGGATAGCCGATTCGGGTGAGCCCTGCTCCTGCAAAAGCAGCAGTCAGCGCCGCGAACGCTCTGTTTGCGACGCGGGGCTCCTGCTTTCGGGGAGCACATCGGGTGCTTTACTCTCCCGCTAGCAGCCCCTGCCGCTCGCGGACGACGCCCAGCAGCCAATCACCGAACCGGCGGATGCGCTCGAAGTGGCGAGTGTCCTCGTGCGTCACCAGCCAGAACGACCGCTGGAGGCGGAGCGCGGGCAGCACGCGCGCGAGCCGCGGCTCGCTATCGCCGATGAAGCAGGGCAGCACCGCGATCCCCGCCCCGGCCGCCGCCATACGATATTGCGCGTTGATGCTCGACGAGCGCAGGCCCGGCGCGAGACCGGGCGAGATCTCGTCGAGATAGTCGAGCTCGGGCGCATAGACGAAGTCGGGAATGTAGCCGATCAGCCGATGGTTCGGGAGGTCGGCCGCCGTCCGCACCGCCGGTCGCCCCGCGAGATAGGTCCGCGCGGCGTAGAGCCTGAGGCCATAGTCGGTGAGCTTGCGGGTGACGAGCGGACCGCGGCGCGGCCGTGCGAGCAGGATCGCGATGTCGGTCTCGCGCTTGGATGGATTGAGCAGCCCGCTGCTCGCGACGAGATCGACGCGAATGTCCGGGAACGACGTCGCAAACTCGGGCAGGTGGTGTGCGACCAGCCACGTGCCGAACCCTTCCGACGCGCTGACCCGCACGAGGCCGCCGGGAGCGCCGCTCGTGCGCGCTTCGCCGCCGGCCTCACGCATCAGCCGCTCGACGCCCTCGGCGCGCTCGAGCAGATGCTCGCCCGCTTCGGTCAGTCTCTGGCGGTCGCGCTGCTGCTCGAACAGCACTTGGCCGAGCGCTTTTTCGAGCCGTCGCAGTCGCCGCCCGACGGTCGTCGCGTCAATGCCAAGCGCGGCGCCCGCACCCGCGATCTGACCGGCACGTGCGACGGCGAGGAAGATGCGGAAATCGTCCCAGTCTATCATGTCCTTGGCCATGGCCTGCAAATATGCAGGCAAGCCCTGCGCGTCCATCGGTTGTCGTGCAGCACTGCACGCGCGATGGCGCCCGGCAGACCTTGGGAGACTGGCGATGGCCACGGCGGTGCGCGACATCCGGCACTTCATCGCGGGCGGCACGAGCGGCGAAGCCACGCGCTTCGGCGACGTGTTCGATCCGAATACCGGGCGGATCCAGGCGCGGGTCGGGCTCGGCGTAGGGGCCGATCTCGATCGCGCGGTCGAGGCGGCGCTCGCCGCCCAGCCGGCGTGGGCGGCGACCAATCCGCAGCGCCGCGCCCGCGTCATGTTCCGGTACAAGGAACTTATCGAGCAGAACATGGACAGCCTCGCCCACCTGCTCGCCTCCGAGCACGGCAAGGTCATCGCCGACGCCAAGGGCGACATCCAGCGCGGACTCGAGGTGATCGAATATGCCTGCGGCATCCCGCAGGCGCTGAAGGGCGAATATACCCAGGGCGCCGGCCCAGGCATCGACGTCTATTCGCTGCGCCAGCCTTTGGGGATCGTCGCGGGCATCACGCCGTTCAACTTTCCTGCGATGATCCCGATGTGGATGTTCGGCATCGCCATCGCGGTCGGCAACGCCTTCATCCTGAAACCCTCCGAGCGCGATCCCTCGGTGCCGGTCCGACTCGCCGAGCTGATGCTCGAAGCGGGGCTTCCCGAAGGCGTGCTCCAGGTCGTCCATGGCGACAAGGAGATGGTCGACGCGATCCTCGATCATCCCGAGGTCAAGGCGGTGAGCTTCGTCGGCTCGTCCGACATCGCGCATTATGTCTACCAGCGCGGCGTCGCGGCGGGGAAGCGCGTCCAGGCGATGGGCGGCGCCAAGAACCACGGCATCGTCATGCCCGATGCCGATCTCGACCAGGTCGTCACCGAACTGACCGGTGCCGCCTTCGGCTCGGCGGGCGAGCGCTGCATGGCGTTGCCGGTCGTCGTCCCGGTCGGTGAGGATACCGCGGACAGGCTCCGCCAGAAGCTCATCCCGGCGATCGAGGCGCTGCGCGTCGGCGTCTCGACCGATGCCGAGGCGCATTACGGCCCGGTGGTCAGCCCCCAGCACAAGGCCAGGATCGAGAATTATATCCAGATGGGCGTCGACGAGGGCGCCGAGCTGGTGATCGACGGGCGTGGCTTCACGCTGCAGGGGCATGAGGGCGGGTTCTTCGTCGGCCCGACGCTGTTCGATCATGTCAGCGCCAAGATGCGGACTTATCAGGAGGAGATTTTCGGGCCCGTCCTCCAGATCGTCCGCGCGAAGTCGTTCGAGGAAGCAGCCCGGCTCCCCTCCGACCACGCCTATGGCAACGGCGTCGCGATCTTCACGCGCAACGGCCATGCCGCGCGCGAGTTCGTCCAGCGCGTCGAGGTCGGCATGGTCGGCGTCAACGTGCCGATCCCGGTGCCGGTCGCCTATCACAGCTTCGGCGGCTGGAAGCGTTCGGCGTTCGGCGATACCAACCAGTACGGCATGGAAGGCGTGCGCTTCTACACCAAGACCAAGGTGGTGACGCAGCGCTGGCCCGACGGTGCCGGCGTCCCCGGCAACGCCAACGACGCCTTCATCATCCCGACGATGGGGTGATCGAGCTCTAGCCCTCTCCCGGTTCCGCGGGAGAGGATTGGGTGAGGGCCTTCTTCTTGAGGCCAGAGCGCCGGCTCCGCCGCCGCCCCTCACCCCGACCCTCCCCCGCCAGCTGGAGAGGGAGGAAAAGGGAACAGCCTTTGACCGACCATTTTGACCTCACCGACGATCAGCGCGCGATCCAGGAGGTGGCGCGGCGCTTCACGGCGGATGCGATCACGCCGTTCGCCGCCGAGTGGGACGAGGCGCATCATTTCCCGCGCGATGTCGTCAAGGCTGCAGCCGCGCTCGGCTTCGGCGGC
>JAFAZF010000079.1 GCA_019239915.1 Sphingomonadaceae bacterium | reverse complement strand
TTCGGCCGTGCTCGCGGCTGAGACGCTGATCGCAGAGGCGGAGACGGTCACCGGCCTGGCCGACTGGGGCGGTCGGCGCTGGAGCGAGGAGCGCTTCCGCCACGATCTCTCCGTGCTGTGCGCCGCGATCGAGGCGACGGCCGAGGTCACGGAGCTGGGACGGAGCCGCACGCATACGCGGCTGTTCACGATGCTGGTCTCGCGGCTGCGCTATATCGAGGCGCGCAAGGCGACAGCGGGGGTCGACGATCAGCGCATCGTCGCGCCGCTGATCGGGACGGGGCTGCCGCGCGCCGGCACGACCTTCTTCCACGGCGTTATCGCGCAGGATCCGGCCAACCGCGTCGCACGCGCCTATGAGGCCGCAATTCCGGTGCCGCTCGATGATGGCGAGACCGACGAGCGCATCGCGCTCTATCAGCAGATTCTCGACTATCAGGGTACGACGCATCCCGACGTGACGCAGATCCACCCCTTCGGAGCGGCGCTGCCGGAGGAATGCATCTTCCTGCAGGAGGCCGACTGCGCCTCGCTCTACAACGTCTACTGGAACGTGCCGGCCTATCAGCAGGCGGTCGCCGACAAGACGCCGAGCGCCTATCGCTGGCAGCTGGGCATGATGCAGTACCTCCAGGCGGTCCGGCCCGGCGGGCGCTGGGCGCTCAAGGCGCCTGGCCACATGTTCACCTGGGCGGAGATGCAGATCGCGTTCCCGGACGCGCTCATCTACGTCAACCATCGCGATCCCGGAAAGATCGTGCCCTCGATCGCGACGCTGTTTCGGGCGCTGCGTGGGCTGTTCTCGGACCGGGGCTATGATCCCTTGCAGCTCGGCCTTGCCCAGCTCCAAATGTGGGAGGCGGCCACCAGCCAATATACCGACTGGCGCAGCGGCCCGGGCAAGGACGCGAAGAACGTCGTCGACATCCATTTCGCGGAGCTGACGGCACGGCCGCTCGAGACGGTGGCGCGGGTCTACGACCAGTTCGGCATCGCGCTGACGGCCGCGGCGAGGGACGCGATGGAGCGTCACATCGAAGCCGATCATCACGGCAAGGGCCCGGGCCGCGTCTATACGCTCGCCGAATTCGGCCTCAGCGAGGCGCAGATCGACCGCACCTTCGCGCGCTACATGGACCACTTCGGGATCAAACGGGAGAAGCGGGCATGACCAATCCCATCGCCAATGCCGGCCAGTTCGCGGCAGAGGCGGACGTCGCCGCGATGCTCGGCGACGAGCGCATCAAGAACGCCCGCATGATGGTGGAGCGGCTGTTCGTCATGGGCTTCGGGGATCGCATCCCCGAGCCGGAGCGTCCGCTGCTCGGCGCGTTCTGTGACGAATATGTCAACAACTGGCTGTTCAAGGCGGCGGCGAGCGACGCGCAGCATCCGCGCTTCGTGCGCGATTTCATGCCGGGCTACAGCTGGCACGGACATGACGTGCCGGCGGCGCGCACCGGCGGCGACAATCCCGACAATTGCTACCGGCTCGCCGGCATCGCCCACGGCACCTCTTACCGCATCAGGGGACGGATCCTAGATGCCAAGCCCGCCAACGTCTCGCTGACCCTGACCGCCAACTACGGCACGTCACGGACCGTCCAGACGATCGAGGATCATCAGCTTGAGATTGATGGCAATGGTGAGTTCGTCGTCACCATCGACGACCAGCCCGCCAATGGCCGCGCCAACCACATGACGACCGCGCCCGAGGTGAAGTTCCTGTTCGTGCGCGATTCGATGATGGACTGGGCGACGGAGACGCCGCTCGACCTGCAGATCGAGCGCATCGGTGCGGCGAAGGCCGATCCGATCGGCCTGGACGAGATGGCGGCCCGCGGCGCCTTCCGCCTGCTCGACGACTTCCACCTTTATTTCTGGTTCCAGAACGTCTGGAGCGGTCGCAACTGGAACACGCTCCAGCCGCCCGCGCAGAACCGCGGCACCGGCGGCCTGGTCACCCAGGGCCTCTCGCACGGCACCTTCCGTCTCGGCGAGGACGACGTCGCGATCCTCGACTATAACCCGGCAGGCGCGGGCTATGTCGCGGTGCAGCTCACCGAATGGCTGTACCGCTCGCTCGACTATCACGAGATCCAGTCGAGCCTGACCGGCACACAATCCGTCGTGGACGGTGATGGCCGCATCCGGCTCGTCATCGCGCGGCGCGATCCCGGCGTCGCCAACTGGCTCGACACCGGCGGTGCCGAGAACGTGTTCATGATCCTGCGCTGGCAGAACATTCCCGCCAACCCGCTCAACGGCGGCCTTGACGCGCGGCTCACCATGTCGACGCAGGATCGGCTCAAGCGCGACCTGCCCGGCGACACGCGCTGGTTCGATGCCGCGCAGCGCAAGGCCCAGCGCGATGCCCGTCTCGCCGCCTATGCGCGGCGGATCACCGAGTGACCGCGATGACTTCCAACAGCCTGGACGGCAAGGTCGCGCTCGTCACCGGCGGCGGCAGCGGTATCGGCCGCGCCACGGTGGCGGCGTTGCGCACGGCGGGCGCCGCGGTCGCCTTCACCGACATCGCCGAGCCCGCCGGGAAAGCAATGGACGGCACCTATTTCATCCGCGCCGACGCGACCGTCGAGGCCGATGCCGCGCGCGCGGTGGAAGAGACGGAGACGCGGTTCGGCGGGCTCGACATCGCGGTGAACAACGTCGGCAATTTCGGCGCGGGCGACAGCATCGCCACCGGCTTCGCCGACACCCCGCTGGACGCCTGGGAGGCGACCATGCGGCAATCGCTCACCAGCTGCATGCTCGGCACCAAATATGCGATCCGTGCGATGCTGCGCGGCGGTGGCGGCAGCATCGTCAACATCGCCTCGCTCGCCGGCATTCGCGTCACGCGTTTCGCCTCGCCCGCCTATACGGCGGCCAAGGCCGGCGTGGTCCATCTCAGCGAGCAGCTCGCGGTAATGCACGCGCCCGACAAGATCCGAATCAACGTCGTCGCCCCCGGCCTCACCGCGACGCCGGCGATCGAGAAGTCGATGACGGCCGAGCAACGCGATCTGATCGTGCGCGAGTTCCATCCGATGCTCCGGCTGATCACGCCTGAGGAGATCGCGCAGGCGATCCTGTGGGCGGCCTCGCCGGCATCGTCGGGCGTCACCGGTCTGGTCATCCCGGTGGACGGCGGTTGGGCCGCGAAGTGATCGATCAGGACCCTATCAACTGAGGATTTGAGGAATGGCAGGAACGCTGGACGGCAGGGTGGCGATCGTCACCGGCTCGGGGCGCGGCATCGGTCGCGGCATCGCGGTCGAGCTCGCAAAGGAAGGCGCGAAGGTGGTCGTCGCCTCGCGCAGCCAGGGTTCGATCGACGAGACGCTGAAGCTCATCGCGGAGGCTGGCGGGACGGCGGTCGGCCAACCTTGCGACGTCGGCGAGAATGGCGATATCCGCGCGACCGTCGCCAAGGCGGTCGACGCGTTCGGCAGGCTCGATATCCTCGTCAACAACGCGCAGGCGTTCGGCACCAAGGAGAAACCCGATCCGTCGCCGGTCCTCACACCGATCGAGGACTTCCGCGACGAGGAGTGGGACCGCACGCTTCTGACCGGCGTCACCGCAAGCTACCGTTTCATGAAGGCGGCCTTCCCGCATCTGAAGGCGTCGGGGCAGGGGCGGATCATCAACCTGGGCTCGCAATGGGGTCAGGTCGGCAACGCCGGTTCGGTTGCCTACAATGCCGGCAAGGAGGCGATCCGCGGCCTTACGCGCACCGGCGCGCGCGAATGGGGCCAGCACGGAATCACCTGCAACGTCATCAACCCGACGGTCGAGACCGACGCACTGCGCAACCATGCGCGGGTCAATCCCGAGCTGTCGCGTCAATCGATGATGCAGATCCCGATGCGTCGCTACGGCGACATCTTCAAGGATGCCGGTCGCATCGCGGTGTTCATCGCCGGGCCTGACGCCGCGTTCCTCACCGGCATGACCTTCATGGTCGATGGCGGCCACTTCATGTCGCCCTGAGCGATGCCGACGACCAAAAATCGAATTCGGAAGGATGATTGAAAATGGCGGGAATACTTGAGGGCAGGGTAGCGATCGTTACCGGTGCCGGGCGCGGCATCGGGCGGGGCATGGCGGTCGAGCTCGCGAAGGAGGGAGCGAAGGTGGTGGTCGCCTCGCGCAGCCAGGGCTCGATCGACGAGACGCTGGGCGAGATCGAGGCCGCCGGCGGCACCGCGACCGGCACGGTCTGCGACGTCGGCAACCACGATCATATCAAGGCGACGGTCGCCAAGGCGGTCGAGACCTATGGTGGCCTCGATATCATGATCAACAACGCGCAGGCGTTCGGCACGCTCGAAAAGCCCGATCCGTCGCCGGTGCTGACGGGGATCGAGGATTTCCGCGACGAGGAATGGGATCGCACGCTGCTGACCGGCGTCACCGCCAGCTATCGGTTCATGAAGGCGGCCTTCCCCTGTCTCAAGGCATCGGGGCGCGGGCGCGTCATCAATCTCGGATCGAACTGGGGGCAGTTCGGAAATGCGGGATCGGTCGCTTACAATGCCGGCAAGGAGGCGATCCGCGGCCTCACGCGGACGGCAGCGCGCGAATGGGGCCAGTACGGCATCACCTGCAACGTCTATAATCCCGCGATCGAAACCGATGCGATGCGCAACCACATCAAGGAGCATCCGGAAGAATCGAAGGCGGCGCTGCTCACGGTGCCGGTGCGGCGGTGGGGCGACATCTACAAGGATGGCGGCCGCATCGCGGTCTTCATCGCCAGCGACGACGCCGCCTTCCTGACCGGCATGACCTTCATGGTCGATGGCGGGATGTTCATGTACCCGTGACCGCAGCGGCCGTGCGGGGGATCGGATCCGCACGGGCCGGCCCCGGGGATCTCGACGGAAGCGGCGCACGTCGCATCGGAGGAGGCTGACGATGGCGGAACCGAGCGGGGCCGAGCGTGCCTGGGAGACCTATCATGACGCGGTCCGCGACGGGCTGGCCCGGTTCCTCGCGGTGCCGGAATGCGCCGATCCGAAGGTGCGCGCCCAGGCGCATTATTTCCTCCAGGTGCTCCAAACGGCCGCCTTCGGGCTCTATGTCGCGCCCCGGCATCAATATCCGGCGCTTTACGTCCACTCGGTGTTCCTGCCGTTCGAGCTGGGCTGGGGCCTGCCTTGCGCCGACTTTCTCTATCGCTGGTGCTCAATCGACGGTGCGCACACCTACCGCCTCTGGGGCAGGCGCGGCACGACGCATTGGCTGCACGCGCAGTTCAACGCCGGGTTCTGGGGCGACGAGAGCTCGAAGAACATCGCCAATCTCGATTTCGACACGATCGAGTACGGGCCCGACGGCGCGTTCGAGGTCATCCTCTCGGCCGATCGTCACGAGGGCAACTGGGTGAAGCTCGATCGCGATGCGCACAACATCGTGATCAACATGCGCGAGACCTCGCTCGATTGGGAAGGCGAGATCGGTACCGACATCCGCATCGAATGCCTCGATCGCGATCCCCGCGCGCGCATCTTGATGGACGAGGACGAAGTCGCGCTGCGCATCGAGAAGGCGGCGCGCTTCATCGCCTACCATATCGATTTCTCGTTCAACAGCACCAAGATCATCGTCGATCGGGGCGGCCGTGACGGCGACGTCTTCGCGTTCCTCTCGCTCGATGCGCCGGAGGTGATCGGCGACAAGGGCGGCAACCCCGAAGCTGTCTATCTCGACTATATCTACGACATCCAACCGGGTGAGGCATACATCATCGAAAGCGAGATGCCGGACGCGCTCTACTGGAGCCTGCAGCTGAGCGACTACTGGTGGCACAATCTCGATTACAGCCATCATCAGAGCGCGCTGAACGACAAGCAAGCGCGGCGCGATGCGGACGGCAAGATCCGCCTCGTTCTTTCGCTCGAAGACCCTGGCGTGCCGAACTGGATCGACGCGCAGGATCCCGGCGTCGGCATGGCGCAGTGGCGCTGGTACCGCACCGAGAAGCGGGTCGTGCCTACGGTTAGGAAGGTGCCGCTCGCGCAGCTGCGCGATCATCTCCCGGCGGACACTCCGTATGTCTTCGCGGAGGAGCGGCAGGCGACGCTGCTGCGGCGGCGTGACGCGTCGCTGCGCCGCTACGGCTTCTGAGCGCCGTGCTTCACGGCCGCACCGCGCTCGTAATCGGGGGCACCTCGGGCATTGGCTTGGCCTGTGCCGACGCTCTTGCACGGGCAGGCGCGCGGGTGCTGATCGCGGGCAGGCGCGACGATGGCGAGGAGATTGCACGCGGTCTGCGCGCGCAGGGCAGCGAGGCGAGCTTCCATCGCGTCGACGTCACCGATGCGGCTTCGGTGGACGCACTGGGAGCGACGGTGCGCGAGCGCTTCGGGGGGCTGGACATCGCCGTGAACTCGCTCGCCAGTGCCGAGAAGGGCGTGCGGCTCGCGGAAGAGACGATCGCGCATTTCGATGCGGTATTCGCGGTCAACGTTCGCGGCCTCTGGCTGGCGATGCAGATGGAGATCAAGCAGATGCTGATGCAGGAGACCGGCGGCACGATCGTGAACATCGGCTCGATGGCGGCGTTCAGCGGCACGCTCGGCGGCGGCTTCTATGCCGCGAGCAAACATGCCGTCGAAGGCCTGAGCAAGACGGCGTCGAACGAATATGCCGGCAACGGCATCCGCGTGAACAGCGTCGCGCCCGGCCCGACGCGGACGCCGCTGCTCGAGCGCGCGGCCGGCGCCGCCGCTCTCGAGGCGATCGGCCGCGCCCGCCCGATGGGCCGCGTCGCCGAGCCGTCCGAGGTCGCCGAGGCCGTGCTGTTCCTCGCATCGGACGGCGCGCGGTACATCACCGGCGAGACGATCTGCATGGATGGCGGCGCGCGCCACCTGCCGCGCATCGGCATTCCGCAATGAGCGGGCGGCTGGAGGGCAGGGTCGCGCTCGTCACCGGGTCGACCGCGGGCTGCGGGGCGGCAATCGCACGCCGCTTCGCCGCAGAAGGGGCGAAGGTCGTCGTCACCGGGCGCAACGAGGCGCGCGGACGCGCGATCGCTGCCGAGATCGGGGCGGCGGGCGGCATCGCCACCTTCCTCCGCGCCGATATCTCGGATGAAGCGCAGGTCGATGCGCTCGTCGCCGGCACCGTCGCCGCCTTTGGCGGGCTCGACATCCTCGTCAACAACGCCAGCCCCACCGAGCTGCAGCGTGGTTCGGAACGCGTCGACGCGCCGGTCACGCGCCTCGCCACGGCGGACATGGACAGTCTGTGGCGCGGCGCGCTCTACGGCTATTTCTGGATGTGCCGCTACGGTATCTCGGCGATGATCGAGAGCGGCCGCGGCGGTTCGGTCGTCAACATATCATCGACCGTTTCGGTGGCGGGCGTGGAGGGCGCCGACGCCTACACCGCCGCCAAGGGCGCGATCAACGCGACGACCCGCTCGATGGCGGTGGAATATGCGCCGCACGGCATCCGGGTGAACGCGATCCTGCTCGGCCTGATCATCACCTCCGATGTCGCCGAGAGGCTGATCGCGGATGAGCAGGCGGGGCCGCTGCTGCGCGTGCGCCATCTGACCCGGTTCGGGCGGCCGGAGGATATCGCCGGCCCGGCGCTGTTCCTCGCTTCCGACGAAGCAGCCTTCATCACCGGCAGCGAGCTGCGCGCCGACGGCGGCACCACCATCAATGCGCGCTTCCCGGCCGATCGCATGCACGCCCGCACCAAGGCTTAGCGCCCGGATGGACGATCGGCCGCCGCGCTGCGATCAGGCGGCGGCGACGGGTTGCAGCGTCAGGTCCGGTGCCCGCCGCAGCGAGAGCAGCAGCAGGCCGGCGATCAGCGATCCGGCGATCAGCAGCATGTGCACGAGCTGATAGCTACCCAGCGCATCGAACAGCGCGCCGGCGAGCCAGCCGCCGAAGCCGATCGAGACTGCGAGGATCGCGTAGAGCACGCCGAGCACGAAGCCATAATGGCGCAGCTCGAAATAATAGCTGCCGACGTAGGAGAGGACGTTGACCGCGCCGCCGAGCCCCAGCCCTACCAGCGCGGCGATCACCGCTCCCAGGACGAAGCTGCCGTGGAAGCCGAGCAGCAGCGCGCTCGCGATCGCCGGAACCCAGTAGCTGATCGCCGCGACGAAGCGCGGACTGAAGCGATCGAACAGCACGCCGGTACCCAGCGATCCGAACATCATGCAGATGCCCAGGAACACCGCCTCGCGCGCCGCATCACCCGGCGACAGGCCGGCGTCGGTGAGCATCGGCTGGAAGTGAACCGAGAAGGTGCCGATCCAGAGCGATACCAGGCAGACCGCGAGCGCGATCCGCCAGAAGCGCGATCCGAGCAACAGCGTCCAGCGCTCCTTGCGGTCGATCACCGGCGCCGGCGCATGGACCGGGTCGCCGCCGCTCCCCATCGAGCGGGGGATACACAGCAGTGCGAACGGAAACGTCAGTGCCCACGCGCCGGCCGCCATGGCGAAATAGGCGCCGCGAACGCCGTAGCTATCGACGAGCTTGAGGACGAGACCGGGAACGATCGCGGTCAATAGCGCCGAGCCGACCAGCGCGAGCCCGAGCGCAAGCCCGCGCTTCACGACGAAGTGGCGTGCGATGGCGTTCATCCAGACGAAGGCACTCGCCGGCACCACCATGACGCTGAACACCGCGTAGGCGGCATACCATGACCATAATGATGGTCCCGCGATGCCGAGCAGCGCGACGCTGACCCCGAACACGAAGGTACCCGGAACCAGCACCGTCCGCGGCCCGAGCCGATCGACGAGGATGCCCGTCGGCACGTGCACGAGCGACATCACGATCGTGGCAATGGTCAGCGCGAAGGCGGTTTCGCCGCGGCTCCAGCCATAGGCGGCGTGGAGCGGCTTGAGCATCGCTCCGACGACCATGAAATGGACGCCCGTGGTGCCGGTGCCCAATGCGCCCGCGAGCAGGATCGGCCATCCGGTGGCAAACTCGGAACGCCCGGATGGTGGGCCAGCGGCCAGCGCGGCGGTGTCGGTCATGCTATCCCCTCGCTTTTATCGGCGGTCAGGCCGTCATCGATTCCCCTGTCATTCGTTCGAAGGCGGCGAGCGGCCCGATCTGGGTGACGCCGCCATCCACCGGCAGGCAGACGCCACTGATGAAGCGCGCCTCGGAGCTCGCGAGGAACAGCGCCGCATAAGCGATGTCCCAGGCGTCGCCTTCAACCGAGGAGAGCGCGCCGACGCGGCGCCGGTTGTCGCGGGCGGCCGGCGCGGAGAATTTTTCCACGAGCGGCGTCATGATGTGGCCCGGTGCGATCACGTTCGCGCGAATGCCTTCGGCGCCATACATCACCGCGGTCTCGCGCGTGAACTGGATCATCGCCGCCTTGGCCGGCCCGTAGGATGCGCTACCGTGCGCGCGAATGCCGGCAACGGAGGCGATGTTGACGATTGCCTTGCCGGCGCCGGCAAGCAGGGCAGGGATAGCGGCGCGGGTCATCAGGAAGGCGCTGGCGATGTTCAGGTCCATGCCGCGCTGCCACGCCGCCGGATCGATCGTCTCCAGCCGGCCGGCACCGGCGCCCATCCCGACATTGTTGACGAGGATGTCGAGCGATCCCAGCGCCTCCACCGCTTCGGCTACGATACGCAGCGAATCCTCGGCGTCGATCACGCTGCCGACGACCACGGCGGAGTCGCCACCTTCCGCCGCGATCTGGGCACGGGTCTCCTCGGCACGATCACGATCGAGATCGACCAGTGCGACCCGCGCGCCCTCGGAGGCGAAGAGCAGCGCGATCGCCTTGCCGGTGCCGAACCCAGCGCCAAGCGATCCGGCTCCCGTCACGATCGCCGTCCGTCCCTGCAGCCGCCCGAGACGCGGAAGGGGGGGAACGCCCGTCACGCCGCGCGCGAGAACAGCGTGGCGTAGACGTCGTTCGCCAGCGTTGGCGAGAGCGGCATCTTCTCGCCGCCGGCGCGCGCCTGGAGCTCCGCCATGCTGGCGTCGAGATCCTCCGGCGCCACCTCGTAGAGTGACAGGTAGCGCCACGGGCTCGCCTTGCCGGCCGTCTCCGCGGCGACCTTGAAACGCTGCGCCGCGATGAAGCCGGGGACAGCGAGCACGTCCGGAATATGCTGGTCGCTGTACCAGCCGTTGAAATCGTCGTCGTCGCCTTCGGTTGCGTTGGTCAGCACAACGAAGATCACGCCATCTTGGCGATCGTCAACACCCTCGGCGCGCACGCGTGGGCCGATGGGCGTCGCGCCCATCATCAGCACGCTCTTGCCGTCGATGGCGTCGGTCAGCGGCATCGCGTCCGTGCCGGTGCGTTCGAACAAGCCCTGCAGCACCGATTCGACCGGCTGCGACAGCGGATAGCGCGCCGCCACGCTCCAGCGCGCGGCATCGTCCGGCTTCGTAATCGTGTAGAGCCCGCCATCGGCAACGCCCGGCACCCGCTTGACGTCGTCGAGATGTTGCGAGCTATACCATTGGACATAGTCGGCCTCGCGTCCCGGCTTCCCGTTGCTCAGCACCAGCAGCAGCTCGTCCATTCCTATGCCTCCTGTCGCTCGGCTTGTTGCTCGGCGAGCTGCGCGCGCAGCGCCGGCTTGACAATCTTGCCCATCGCATTGCGCGGGAACTGCTCGACGAAGATCCACTCGTCGGGCTGCTTATAGCGGGCGAGCGACTCCTGGCACAGCACGATGAGATCGGCACGAATCTGGTCTTCTTCGCCGGTGCGCACCGGCTGGATGAAGGCGACGGTACGCATGCCGAGCCGCTCGTCGGGCTTGCCGACCAGCGCGCAGGCGGCGACCCCCGCATGCTCGTGCAGCACGCGTTCGACCTCGGCCGGATAGACGTTGGAGCCGCCGCGCAGGATCAGCTCGGAGCTGCGATCGGCGAGATAGATCCAGCCATTCTCGTCCAGCCGCCCCATGTCGCTGGTGTGGAGAATGCCGCCGCGCAGCAGGACGGTACTCTTGTCGCCATCCTTCCAGTAGCCGAGCGCCGGCGTGTAGACGCCCGCCCACGGCCCCTCGGTCACACCCGAGACGCACACTTCGCCGACCTCGCCGGTGGGCAGCACGGTGCCGTCTTCGGCACGGATCGTCACGACGAGATGCGGCAGCGGCAGCCCGCTCGATCCGGACGGCGGCTCGATGCCGCGCGTTTCGGTCACCACCGTCGGCGCCTCGGTCAACCCGTAGCTGCCGCCGAGCGGATAGCCGTAGCGCGCCTTGAACGCGTTGCGGATCGGCATCGGCAGCGGCGCGCCGCCGGCGCCCATGATGAAGCCCTGCGGCAGATCGCGGCCCGATTGGAGCAGATCGTGCACGATCGTCGGCACGGTGGCGCAGGTTCCGACCTTCTCCTGCGCGATCCAGTCGACCAGCGGGTCGATCTTGACCGATTGCCCGCAGGCGCAGCTCGTGCCGTTCCAGAAGGCGACCAGCGGGCCGAGGATCATCAGGTTGGTGATCGTGAGCGGCAGCACCACGCCGCGCTTCATTTCCGGGTGCATCATTCCGAAGCTCGAGCCGGCGGCGCAGACCGTGATCATGTTGTGCTGGCTGTGGACCACGCCCTTCGGCACGCCGGTGGTGCCGCTGGTGTACATGATCGCGGCCGGCGCGAACGGATCGATCTCGCGCGCTGCGATCGCGGGCGCGTCCGTCGCCGCGAACACCGTCGCCCAGCCGAGATCGCGCGCCGCGTCGTCGATCACGAGGAGATGATCGAGCTTCGGCAGATCCGCCCGCAGCGCATCGAACGGCGCCGCGAAGCGGCTGTCGGTGAGCAGCAGCTTGGTCTCGGAATGGCCGAGGATGTGCCGCTTCTCGTTGGGCGAGAGGATCGTGTTGATGCCGACCCAGATCGCGCCCAGGCGCTGCACCGCCATGAAGGCGACGACGATGTCGCAGGCGTTGGGCAGCGACGCGGCGACGCGATCGCCGGGTTCGACGCCGAGGCGCTCGAACAAATGGGCGGCGGCAGCGATTGCGCGATCGAGCGCGGCATAGGTCAGCCGCCTGCCGGGATCGACGATCGCTTCGGCATCCGGTTGCTCGGCGACGCGGGGCCCGAGCATCGAGGCGATGTCGCGCGGGCCGAGCGGCGGATCGACCCGCTGTGCCGGCGCGATCAACCCGAGCGCGGCGAATTCCTCAGCATCCATACGGAACCTATGATCTATATGTTTCCGTCGTCATGAGGGGGCGGCGGGCGCCGGTCAAGGCTGCGCATGGCGCCCGCGGGCCGGCGGCCGACGGCAAACGCGGAACTTGTCTTCGACCGGCCTGTGGGTCGGGGGAGCGGCCGATAGCCGGTGTGGATTTGTTGCAACAGCAGGCAGCATTCAGCTTTCGCATACCTCATCGTGTCGCTCATACGGATATTAAGACACTGATTTGATTGACCATTATTCAGCAGGCAAGCCAAAGGGCGCCATGATTGACGATAGTGAGCAGACGATCATATAGACAAGTTATCTGCAGGACCCGGCCTGGCGCCGGCTGCTCACGGACAAGCCATCCCGGTCGAACCGGCTTCTGAGAGGGAAATCGAATGGTTTCGCTGAAAAACCGTCTGCTCATTTCCGGCGCGCTCATCGCGTTCCCGGCCACCGCAGTGATGGCGCAGGACGCGCCTCCCGGCGCGCCCCAGGCCATGCCGAATGCCGCCTCGTCCAATGCGCCGGAGGCGGCTCCCGCCGCGCCGGGCCGGACCGATGCGGACGCTGCGGGCACCCCGGCCTCCGGCGATATCATCGTTACGGCACGCCGCTCGAACGAGCGCCTCCAGAACGTGCCGATCTCGGTGTCGGTGCTCGCGCCGGCGACCCTCAACTCGAAGGGTACGTTCACGCCGACCGATCTGACCAAGGACGTTCCCGGCCTGAGCGTTGCCGCGTCGATCGGCGACCGCAACAACGTCACCTATTCGATCCGCGGCCAAGGCTTCGCCTATGGCACGCTGTTCCCGGCGGTGATCACCTATTTCGACGAAGTGCCGATCACGCAGCTGACCGCGGGTCAGTTCTTCGACCTCGCCAACGTGCAGGTGCTGCGCGGCCCGCAGGGCGTCAACTTCGGCCGCGTCACCGATGGCGGCAACGTCATGGTCACCGCGCAGGAGCCGAAGAACGAGTTCGGCGGCTATGCTCAGGTGAAGCTCGGCGATTACAACGCTAAAATCTTCGATGGCGCGCTCAACGTGCCGATCGTCGAGGACAAGGTGCTGCTGCGCGGCGCGTTCGAGATCGGCCGTCGCGACGGCTTCACCACGAACCTCTACAATGGTCAGGATCTCGACGATCAGCGTTACGAGTCTTACCGCGTCGGGCTCAAGCTCAACCTCACCGATACGCTGACCAACACCACCACGGTGTCTTACCAGCACACCCACGACAACGGCACGGCCGACGTGCTGGCGGCGGTGAACGATCCTGTGCTTGCCGCGCAGGTCGGCGGTGTCGCGGGGCTGTTCCCGGGCGTCTACGGGATCGATGGCAACGGCACGGTGCATCCCTTCGCACCCGGGCTGACTCCCTATACCGCAGCGAGCTACATCACCGAGATCAATCGCGAGCTTGCGAACCAGCAGGCGCTCGGGCCCCGCAAGGTCTTCCAGACCTATCCGAGCTTCGACAACCGCAAGAACCTCTATGTCGTCAACCGGACGGTGGCGCAGCTCAGCGATGCGCTGACGCTGACCAACATCTTCGGCTATATCGACGTTCGCGACGACGAGGCGTCCAGCTTCAGCGGCGACAATCTCGGCACCGTCGAGACCTGCCACTCGGCCTGCGGCACGCCGGGTAGCGGCCTGCTGTTCAATTCGCAGAAGCAGTATAGCGAAGAGCTTCGCCTCTCCGGCAAGTCGTTCAACAATCACCTGACCTGGGCGATCGGCGGCTATGCCGACAAGCAGGACCCGGGTGGCCGCCAGTTCGAGAACGATACGCTCACCTTCAGCATTCTCGAGCGCGACGGCGTCCAATATTCGACGACGACATCGAAGGCGCTCTACGCATCCGGCGAATATGATCTGGAGCAGTTGCTGCCGGGTCTGAAGGTGAACGGCGGCGTGCGCTATACGCATGACACCGTCGACACGGTCGAGGCGACCTATCTGCGTCCCGTCGCTGGTACTCCCGCGCAATTGGCTACTGTTTTGACTGGTATCCTGCCGTTGGAGGGTGTGCCCGCGGCATTCGTTCCAGCTACGGCTGCCGGGATCGCTGCGGCGACTTACGCGCCGATCCCGCACGGAGCCTGCACCAGTTACGGGACTGTGGGTGGTTTCCCCTCCCTCTTTGGCGCAGCCTCCTGCAATCACATTACGCAGGCGTTCAACGCGACGACCTGGCAGGCGGGCCTTTCCTATAAGCGCGGAGCGGGCCCGCTCCTCTACTTCAAGGCGAGCAAAGGCTATCGTCCGGGCGGTGTGAACGCGACCGCACCGGCGGGGACGAGCCCAGTCTACAACCCCGAATACGACACTTCGTTCGAGATCGGCATCAAGTCGCAGTTCCATCTGGGCTCGACGACGGTTCGCGCGAATCTTGCGGCCTATCACGACGACTATTCGAAGATCCAAAAGGGCATCGTCGTGCCGGGCGCGGTGCCGTTGCAGCTCGTCCGCAACGTCGACGACGCCACGGTGCAGGGCATCGAATTCGATGGCGCGATCATTCCGTTCCGGAGCCTGACGATCGGCGGCAGCTTCGCCTATACGGACGCCAAGTTCGACAAGAACGTCAGCTACGATCCGATTGCCTGCAACCCGGCGGGAGCGACGACGAACGCGTCCTTCTGCCCGTTCAACCGCTTCGCCTATACGCCGAAGTTCCAGTACACGCTGACCGCCGATTATACGCTTCCGCTCGATCCGGGCATGGGCAAGGTGGTCGTCGGCGCGCAATGGTATCATCAGTCGTCGATCGCGCTCAACGACACGAGCACGCTCAATCCGCTGGCGGTCGAGCGTCCTTATGGTCTCCTCGATCTCAACGTCAGCTGGACCAACGTGTACGGCAAGCCGTTCGACCTCGGCTTCTTCATGACCAATGCGCTGAACCGGCTGTATCGGATCGGCAGCAACGATCTGACGCAGGCGTCGTCGGTGGGTACCGCTTCGAACATCTATGGCGCGCCGCGGATGTTCGGCTTCAGCCTCAAGTATCGCTTCGGCAGCGACGCGCGCTAAGCCGTCGAGAAGCAGCAAAAAATGGGCGGGCGTCCTTCGGGGCGCCCGCTTTTTTGTTGGTAAGGGAGGCAGGCTGTCGCCCCGGCCCGCTCCATGCGTTAGGCGACGGCGGTGGCGAGATCGTCGGTGCGCAGGACGATCGGTTCGAGCCGGCTTCGAGAAGTCGGCGATCGTCGGGGTCGCCGGTGTTCGGCGCACTGTCAGACGCTGTCCCACCGACCTGGCGACGTGAGCGCGCCGTCGCTGGACATGCCGCGCGCCCTCGCTAGACGATTGGAGCGTTGAGGGATGACGTGACCGGTTTCGAGCGACTTCGCGGCGGCAGGTGCAAGACGATGCGGGGTCTTGCCTGATGCGGGTCGCCGTGCCGCGCGCGCTGCCCGAAGGTGTGCGTGAACAAGCGCTGCTGTTCTGCGTGATGCTGGCGACGGCCGTCGGCACGACCGGGCTGCAATCGGTGCTCCCCGCGATCGGACGCAGCCTGCACCTGCCAGATCCGCTCATCGCGCTGGCTTTCTCGCTTTCGGCGCTGCTCTATGCGTTGGCGGCGCCGGCCTGGGCGAAACGGCTCGGCGTGTTCGGCGCCAAGCGGATGGTGCAGATCGGCAATATCGGGTTCATCAGCTCGATGGTGGTCGGCGGCCTCGCGCTCACCGCCGGGTTGCGTGGCGTCCTGGCGGCGCCGGTCGCGTTCGTCGGCTTCGTGATCGGCCGGGGCCTCTACGGGCTGTTCGGCTCCGCCGCGCCGCCGGCGGCGCAGGCGATGGTGGTGGCGATCACGCCGCGCGAGAACTGGACGAAGGCGCTGAGCCTGCTCGCATCGGCGTTCGGGCTCGGCACGATCCTGGGCCCGGCGCTGGCGCCTTTCTTCGTGTTTCCGTTCGTCGGGCTGGCGGGGCCGGCCTACGCCTTTGCATTGCTCGGCATCGTCATGGCGATCGTCATCGCATCGCAACTGCGCAACGTCGCGATGGCGCCCGATGCGCATGCGGTGCCGTCCGCCGAGCCGACGATCGGCGGGGAACCGAGCGACGTCACCGCCGCCGCCGCCGCCGCACCGGACACGGAGCTGCAGGTCGGCTATCGCGATCAGCGGATCTGGCCGTGGATCCTCGTCGGCCTGATATCGGGCCACGCGCAGGCGATCGCGGGGCAGACGCTCGCCTTTCTGGTGATCGATCGGCTCGGCGCGCCGCCGGCCGTCGCGCAGCCGCTGATCGGCATGATCCTGATGGGCGGCGCGCTTGCCGCGCTGCTCGCGCAATGGGGCGTCATCCCGCGTCTCGATCTCCAGCCGCGCGCGATGGTGTTCTGGGGATCGGTGCTGTCCGCGCTCGGCTGCCTCGGGGTCGCGCTCGCCACAAATCTGCACGGCATCGCCGTCGGCTTCGCGCTGGCATCGCTGGGCTTCGGTTTCCTGCGGCCGGGGTTCACCGCCGGCGCCTCGCTGGCGGTCGGCAGCGCCGAGCAGGGCGTCGTCGCCGGCCGCGTCGCCGCGGTGAACGGCTTCACCTTCGTGCTCGGGCCTTCGCTCGGCATCTTCATGTACGATCGCTGGCATGCGCTCCCCTATCTGGTGAGCGCGGCCGCGATGGCGGGGCTCGTCGGCTACGCGGCGCTCAAGCTGCGGGAACCGTGATCGGGTAATCGAGCAGCTGCTGCGCCTTGCCCTTGGCGAGCGGATCGAGCCGCAGCGAGGCGAACTGGCCGCCGCCGAGCGCATCGTGGAAGTGGAGGTTGATCGCGTTCAGCCCCGGCACTTCGTAGCGGGTGACGCCGGGATTGGCGGCGCCTTCGAACTCGTGCGCGAAATAGTCCTCCATCGCCGCCTCGGTGAGCGCCGCGCGGATAAAGGGGAGATGCGCCGGATCGCGCGCGATCACGCCGATGTTGAAGGCATCGCCCTTGTCGCCGGAGCGCGCCCAGGCGACCTCGATCAGCGGCACGGTGCGCGTGGCGCCGTCCGCGGCGGCTGCCGCGGGCCCGTCCGCCGCGCGCTCGATGGCGGCGGCGTCATAGGCGCGGGCGGGTGCGGGGACGGTGATCGTCTCCTGCCTGTCGCCGAGCGTGATCGTAATCGGCAGCGCCTCGCGCTCGATCGTCGTCGAGAAGACGCGCATCACCGGCGTCACCTGGCCGCGCCCGCCGAACCAGCCGGTCGTGCCCACCGCCATCGACGTCGTCGGCGCATCGAATTCGCGCAGGAAGACAGCGAAGGCGCGGGCGTCATCATGCTCGACCGCGACCTTGCACACCACCTCGCGCGTGTCCTGTGCGCGGGCGTTGGCGCCATAGCTCGCCTCGGCGCCGATCACCTCGATCCGCTTGGCGCGGAACGGGCCGATGTTGCGTTCGCGCAGGATCTCCTCGACGCGGGCGATCACCGCCTCGCCCTGACGCTGCGCCTTCCGCGCCGCCTCGCGGCCGACCACCGGCATGAAGGCGAGGCAGCGCTCGCCGTCCTTGTGCGTGACGGACACCTTGTAGCGTGCCGTCGGCGGATAGCCGATCGCGCCCGAGACCCTGACCCGATCCTCGCCGATCTGCTCGAGCTTCAGCCGCGTGAAGTCGCAGACCACGTCGGGCAGCATATAGGCTTGCGGATCGCCGACTTCGTAGAGGATCTGCTCGGCGACGACGGCGGTGCTGACCAGCCCGCCGGTGCCTTCCGGCTTGGTGACGACGAAGCTGCCGTCCGCGGCGCATTCTACGATCGGATAGCCGATATGCGCCCAATCGGGCACGTCCTCCCAATCGGTGAAGAGGCCGCCGGTCGCCTGCGCGCCGCATTCGATGACATGGCCGGCGAGGCTGCCGGCGCAGAGCCTGTCATAATCGTCGGCGCTCCAGCCGAATTCGTGGATCAGCGGCCCGAGCGTCAGCGCGGAATCGACGACACGGCCGGTGATCACCACGTCCGCGCCCATCGCCAGCGCGCGCGCGATCGGCGTTCCGCCAAGATAGGCATTGGCGGTGACGATCTGCTCGCGCGGCGGGAACGGAACGCCGGTGAACATCTCGCGGTCGCCGGCGATCGCATCGACCCCGTCCAGCATGTCGTCGCCTTCGACGAAGGCGATCTTGAAGGAGAGCCCGGCTTCGGCCGCGAGCTTCTCCATACGCGCGAGGCAAGCGCGCGGGTTTACGCCGCCGGCGTTGGTGACGATCTTCGCGCCGGTTTCCTTGATCAGGCGGAGATTGTCCTTCCACACCCATTCGGTGAAATCATGCGCATAGCCCAGCGTGTCGCGCTTGGCGCGCATCGCACCCAGCACCGACATCGTCGCCTCGGCCAGATAGTCGAGCACCAGATAGTCGACGCCCGCGCGCAGCAGCTGCGTCGGCGCGACCGAAGAATCGCCATAGAAGGCGCAGGCGCCGCCGATCCTAACCGTTTTGCTCATCGGTCACTCTCCTCGCGCTTTCGCATGTCGGTTCCGCCCATTAGGTGCAAGGCGGAATCGGATGCGGTTTGTGGAGGAATGCCGTGGCGGAGTTCGAGGACATCAACGTCGAGGTCGCCGCTCGCGTCGGCACGCTCACCATCAACCGTCCGGAGAAGGGCAACACCGTGCGGCCGCACACGCTGGCCGAGATCTGCGTGGGCATCGACCAACTCACCGCCGACGACGAGGTCGCCGCGATCGTGCTGCGCGCCGAGGGCAAGCATTTCTCCGCGGGCGCGGATTTCAGCTTCCTGGAGCAGATGGAAGCGATGAGCGCGAGCGAGATCAAGGCGCAGGTCTACCAGCATTTCCAGGGCGCGGCGAAGCGGCTCTACCATTGCCCGAAGCCCACGCTCGCGCTGGTGCAGGGTGCCGCGGTGACGGTCGGCTGTGAGCTCGCGCTGGCCTGCGACTTCCGCCTGCTCGCCGACAACGCCTTCCTGCAGGAAAGCTGGATCAAGCTCGGCATCATGCCGCCGCTCGGCGGGCTGTTCCTGCTGCCGCGCATCATCGGGCTGGGACGGGCATCGCAGATGGTGCTCCGCGGGCTGCCGGTGAAGGCGGAGGAGGCCGAGCGGATCGGGCTCGCCTCCGAGGTGGTGCCGCTCGCCGACCTAGGCGCGCGCGGCCAGGCGCTCGCCGAGGAGCTCGCCGCGGTGGCGCCGCTCGCCTACGCTTCGGTCAAGCAGGCGATGCACCGAGGGCTCGAGACGTCCATGGAGGCGGAGTGGTCCGCCAACGTCAACAACCAGGCGATCCTGCTCAAGAGCGAGGATTTCCAGGAAGGTCTCGCCGCCGTGAAGGGCAAGCGCGCGCCGGCCTATCGCGGGCGCTAGCCTCAGCCGTTGAACCGCAGCCGGAGGCCGGCTTCCGGCCAGCGCGCACGGATCAGGCGGCCGCCCTTTGATTGGGTGAGGAACGCGGTCCGCATGTCCTCGCCGCCGAAGGCGATGTTGGTGGTCATCGGATCCGGGCAGCGGATCACGCTCACTGCGCCTTGGGGCGTGAACGTTGCCACGCCGCCCTGATAGAGCTGCGCCACCGCGATGTTGCCCGCCGCGGTCATCGCGAGGCTGTCCAGCATCACCATGCCGGGTGCGGTGCCGATCATGCGGCGCTTGCCGGGATTGCCGGCGGCGTCGATGTCGAAGGCATAGAGGCGCGCCGAGGGCGTCTCGGCGACATAGACGGTGCGCTCGTCGGGCGCGAGACCGACGCCGTTATAATAGACCGGGCCATAGTGGATGCAGCGGATCATGCTGCCGTCCGGTCGGGCATGGTAGAGCCCGCCGTGCTCCCGGGAAGAGGCGCCTGTCTTGCCGAGGTCGGTGAACCAGAAGCTGCCGTCGGCGGCGAACATCAGATCGTTGGGCGCCGAGAGCGGGCGCCCGTCGCAGGTCTCGTAGAGCCGTTCGACCCGCCCCGTGGCGAGATTGATCCGCTCGATCCGGCCCGGCCCGCCGCTGCGGTCCGCAAAGCCGTAACCGGACATGTTCATGCCGCCGTTGTTGCAGACGTAGAGCGCGCCGTCGGGGCCGATCGCGGCGCCGTTGGGGCCGCCGCCGGGATCGGCGACCAGCTCCTTGCACCCGCTCCAGCAGCGCGTGATGTGTCCGGTGCCCATCTCGACGACGATCACCGACCCGTCCGCCATCACCACCGGGCCTTCGGGAAAGGCGAGGCCGTCGACGATCTCCTCGAACTGTATCCCCTCGCTCATCCCATTCTCCCCTTCTCGGCGATCGATCACATCGCGGAGATGCCGCCGTCGAGCTTGAGCTCGGCGCCGGTCATCATCCGGCTTTCGTCCGAGGCGAGATAGAGCACCGCATAGGCGATGTCGTCCGGCGTCGCGATGCGGCCGAGCGGGATCTGCCTGGCGAGCTTGGCGGTGCGCTCCTCGTGGGTGCCGGAGGTCAGCCCTTCGAGCAGCGGCGTGTCGGCGAAGGTCGGGTGGACCGAGTTGCAGCGGATGTCGAGCCCCTCCCGCGCGCAGTGCAGCGCGATCGACTTGGTGAGCATCCACAGCGCCGCCTTGGATGCGTTGTAGGCGGCGAAGGCGTGGCTCGCGACCAGTCCGGCGATCGAGGAGATGTTGACGATCGAGCCGGGCTGGCTCTCGCGCATCAGCGGCAGCGCGGCGCGGGTGCCGTGAAAGGCGCCGTCCACGTTGATGTCCATCGTGCGCCGCCAGGTTTCGAGATCGACGCTTTCGATGTTGCCGACGGGCGCGATCCCGGCATTGTTGACCAGGACCGAGAGGCCGCCGAGATCGGAGCCCGCACGCGCGACGGTGTCCGACCAGCCGGTCAGGTCGGTGACGTCGAGGCGGTAGGCGAAGGCGCTGCCGGCGCCGTATGCGGCATCGATTTCGTGCGCCACCGCCTGCGCGCCGGCGAGGTTGAGGTCGGCGATCGCAACCGTGGCGCCATGGCGCGCGAGCATCCGTGCCGTCGCCGCGCCGAGCCCTTGCGCACCCCCCGTAATGAGCGCCTTCTTTCCGGCGACGCGGCCCGTATCCGTGGTCATAGCTTCGCCTCGTGCGTCCGCATCCCGCTCAGCGGATAGAGCAGCCGGCGCCTCGCCACCATCGCCGCAACGGCATTTCTGTTTCCGGCGACGAAGATCGTGCGCTAGGCGCGGCCGATCATGGCGGGAGGAGCAGCGTGAGCGAGAATGCGCCGGCGAGAGCCGAGATCGATTTCGAGCCCGCGAGGCTGCAGGCCTTCCTGGCGCGGACGCTGCCGGAGGCGGCCGGCCCGCTCGCGCTCGAGCGGATCGGCGGCGGCCAGTCGAACCCGACCTATTTCATCGATGCCGGTGGCGAGCGCATGGTCCTCCGCAAGCGGCCGCCCGGCGAGCATGCCCGCGGCGCCCACGATGTCGGCCGCGAATATCGCATCATCTCGGCGCTGCACGGCACGCCGGTGCCGGTACCGCCGCCGATCCTCTTCCGTGAGGAGCCGGACGTCGTCGGTACGCCCTTCTATCTGATGGCGCGGGTGGACGGGCGCGTGTTTGCCGATGCTTCGATCCCCGAGGTGCCGAGGGCGGAGCGCAAAACCTATTTTCGCGAATTCGCGCGCGTGCTTGCCGCGCTCCACGCGGTGGATGTCGATGCCGTCGGCTTGGCGAGCTTCCGGCGGCCCGAGCGCTACCTCGTGCGCCAGCTCAACACCTGGGTGCGCCAATGGGGCGACCTTGTCGAGAGCGATCCCGACGTCGCGCGGCTGGTCGGCTGGCTGCGCGCCAACATGCCGCAGGACGAGGAGAGCGCGATCGTTCACGGCGACTACAAGTTCAACAACGTCATCTTCGCGCCCGAGACGTCCGAACTCACCGCCGTGCTCGATTGGGAGCTGTGCACGGTCGGCGATCCGCTCGTCGATCTCGCCCATGTCTGGGCGTTCATGTGGGAGACGACGCTCGACGAATATGGCGGCATGATGGGTCAGGATCTCGAAGCGCTCGGCATCCCGAGCGCGGAGGAGTTCTTCGACTATTATTACGAGCACGCGATCAGCGATCGCCTGCTGACGCCCTTCTATTTCGCCTTCGCGCACTTTCGCAATTCCGGCATCTTCCACGGCATCGCACAGCGCGCGGCCGCCGGGAGCGCGAATGCGGGCAATGCCGAGGAGAAGGGAAAGCTCGATCGCGTCTACCTTGCCCGCGCACTGGCGGTGATCGACCAACTTTAGCCGCGCGAACCTCAAGAATAGCGGCCGCCGTTCCGCCTCGGAACCGCCCGTGCACCTCGCAATCCGCGATTGCGCAGCGGGCATTCGACGGAACCCTCTCTGTACGTTACGATTTATAGGGGGCAAGCTGCTACCTATATTGCGTGCGCGCGGAGCCTTCCGTCGCGGAGGGAAGGTTCTCGGATGCTGTACGATGCCTATGAACTCCAACAATCCTGGCTGACGGGCGCGAGCATCGCCGCCGGCATCGGCGCCGAGTGGCTGCAGAGCCCGATCAACCCGCTCTCCTACACCGGCGTCGGGCCGCTCGTCGCCTCGGGACTCGACGTGTTCGCGCATGCCTCGGCGCGGCGCGGCAAGCCCGACTTCGGGCTCGATATGACGATCATCGAGGGACGCGAAGTGGCGGTGCGGGAGGAGATCGTCCTGCGCAAGCCGTTCGGCCAGCTCAAGCGTTTCGTCCGGGAGGGCGTCACGGGCGGGCCGAAGCTGCTGATCGTGGCGCCGATGTCTGGCCACTATGCGACACTGCTGCGCGGCACGGTCGAGCGCATGCTGCCGAGCGCCGATGTCTACATTACCGACTGGCACGACGCGAAGCTGGTGCCGACCGACGCCGGCACCTTCGCGCTGGACGACTATGTCGACTATGTGATCGCGTTCCTCGAGGCGATCGGGCCGGGCGCACACATGCTCGCCGTCTGCCAGCCCTCGGTGCCAGCCTATGCCGCTACCGCGCTGATGTCCGAAGACGGCGACCCTGCGCGCCCCCGCACGCTGACCATGATGGGCGGGCCGATCGACACGCGCGAGGCGCCGACCGTCGTCAACACCGTCGCGACCCAGCGGCCGCTCGCCTGGTTCCGCCAGAACGTGATCCAGACCGTGCCCTATTATTATCCGGGTCATGGCCGGCAGGTCTATCCGGGTTTCCTGCAGCTCTCGGGCTTCATGGCGATGAACCTCGGCAACCATCTGATGAGCCACTATCGGATGTTCCAGCACCTCATCGACGGCGACGGCGAGGAAGCGGCGGCGACCAAGGCCTTCTACGACGAGTATCGCTCGGTCTGCGATATGACCGCGGAATTCTACCTCCAGACGATCGAGGACGTGTTCCAGCAGCACAAGCTGCCGAAGGGCGAGCTCACCTATCGCGGCCGCAAGATCGATCCGAGCGCGATCACCGACGTCGGGCTCCTCGCCATCGAGGGCGAGCGGGACGACATCTCCGGCATCGGCCAAACCCAGGCGGCGCTGAAGATCGCGACCAAGCTGCCTGACGAACTGAAGGCCTATCATCTCGCCAAGCATGTCGGCCATTACGGCATCTTCAACGGCCGCCGCTGGCGCGAGGAGATCGCGCCGGTGGTCGAGCGATTCATGGCGGCGCACGACGCGGCCTGACGCGATATAAGAGTGTCCCCGGGCGGAAGACCGGCGCCGCCTTCGGCGCAGGCGACGGCGCTGTTGCCGGGAGCGGGCCTAGCCTCCACCAAGGCGATGCGGTCAGGTTTTCCTTGACACAATTCCCCCGTTCGCACTCAGCGAAGTCGAAGTGCGTGCCCCGAACGCTGCGTTCCCGGCGCGTCCTTCGACTTCGCTCAGGACGAACGGAGTGGGCTTTGAAGCGTGATCTGACCGCTACGATCGAGCGCTGGCCGGTCGCCGGCGCCTTCACCATCTCGCGCGGCGCTAAGACGCATGTCGATGTGGTCGTCACCGAGGTGGGCGACGGCAACACCGTCGGGCGCGGCGAGGCGACCGCGATCTACTATCATGGCGAAAGCGCCGAGAGCGTGCGCGACGCGGTGCTGGCGCAGGCGGAGGCGATCGCCGACGGCGCAGGGCGGCAAGATCTGCTGCGGCTGATGCCGCGCGGCGCAGCGCGCAACGCGCTCGACGCAGCGCTGTGGGATTTCGAGGCGAAGCGCTCGGGGCGGCCGGTCTGGCAGCTTGCCGGGCTCGCCGCACCGAAGCCGCTCACGACTGCCTACACGATTTCGCTCGCCGATCCCGAGGCGATGGAAGGCCGGGCGCGCGAAGTGGCGGATAGCTATCCGCTGCTCAAGCTCAAGCTCGCCGGCGAAGGCGATCGCGAGCGAGTCGCGGCGGTGCGGCGCGGCGCTCCGCACGCGCGGCTGATCGTTGACGCCAACGAGGCTTGGACGGGCCGCGACGTCGCCGCCGAGGCGACCGCGCTCGCCGCGCTCGGCGTCGGGCTGATCGAGCAGCCGGTCGCGGCGGGGCAGGACGCGCTGCTCGACGGCGTGCGCTCGCCCGTGCCGCTGTGCGCGGACGAAAGCTGCCAGGATCGCGCCGATCTCGATCGGCTCGCCGGCCGCTACGAGGCGGTCAACATCAAGCTCGACAAGGCGGGCGGGCTCACCGAAGCGCTGGCGCTCGCCGCCGAGGCGCAACTTCGCGGCCTCGACGTCATGGTCGGCTGCATGCTTTCGACGTCGCTCGGCGTCGCACCGGCGTTCTACGCCGCGCAGGGGGCGCGCTGGGTCGATCTCGACGGACCATTGCTGCTGGCGAAGGATCGCGATCCGGGAATACGCTTTGATGGCGGCCTCATGGCTGCGCCAACCCTTGCACTATGGGGCTGATGTGCTCCGGCGAAGGCCGGAGCGCCGGCGGCGAGCGATGTGCTTCAATCTCCACTGCTCCAGCCTGCGCCGGAGCATGACGTGTCACTTCGGCTGCGAGTTGACGAAGGCCACCTTTTCGGCGCCCAGCGCGGCGACGATCTCGGCCGAGACCGCGCTACGCGCGCCGAACACCTCGTTGTAATTCTCCGAGCGCACGTCGAACACCACTTCGATCAGTATGCCGCCGACGCCGAAGCCGATCAGACCGCAGCGCACCAGCACGCATTTGGGATGTTGCGTGACGATGCCCTTCACGACGTCCGGGATGCGCGCGACGATCTCCGGCGGCGTCTGGTAGTCGATCGCGAAGTCGACCGTGTTGCGGCGCCGGTCGAGCCGCGCGAAATTGTGGATCTCCTGATCGAGCAGCTTGCGGTTGGCGATCACCACCAGCTCGCCCGATAGCGCGCGCACGCGCGTGCTCTTCAGGCCGATCGCCTCGACATTGCCGCTGGTGCCGCTCCAGCTGATCGAATCGCCGCGCCGGAACGGGCGATCGAAGATGATCGCGAGCGCGGCGAACAGATCGGCGAAGATGCCCTGCGCGGCGAGGCCGATCGCGATGCCGCCGATGCCGAGGCCGGCGATCAGCCCGGTGACATTGACGCCGAGATTGTCGAGCACCAAGACCGCGGCGATCGCGAACAGCGCAAGGCTGACCAGCAGCCGGATGATGCCGATCGCGGAGCCGAGCCCGCTCACGTCATTCTCGTCGGCGCCGGCGCGGTGCTCGATCAGCCCGAGCACGAACTCGCGCGTCCAGACCGCCGCCTGGAATACCGTGATCACCGTGAAGAAGAAGTTGATCGTACGATCGACCGCTGGCGGCGCGTCGGCATAGCCGTCGACGAGCCGCACCGCGACGATCACGCAGAACCAGAAGCTCGTCTTGGCGAACATCCGGCCGATGATCAGCCGCCAGTGGCCGCCGCGCCCCTCGCGGCACAGCCGCGTGCCGAGCGTGCGGATGCCGAGCAGCGCGAGCGTGATCGCGGTGCCGATCACGGCCGAGACGACGATCTGAAGGCTGTTATGCACGACCCACTCGACGCTCTGGCGCGCGAGCAGGTGAAGCTGGGCATGCGCGTTGCCGAGGCTCTCGCTAATGCCCGGCCCCGGCGGCGAGGGTGTCGCCGTCGACGTCTTCACTTTCGGCAATGCCATGATGTCAGGCCGCTTCCTTCAGCTTCTCTTCGCCGAGCGTATCGAGGAAGGCGATCAGCCCTCGCTCGGCCGGCTGCAGATAGCGCTTAGCGCGCGGCAGGCGAATGGGGCAGCCTTGCTTGAGCCCACCTGAACGGGCGAGCGCGATCAGTGCGGGGTGGACATAGGATTTGCGGCTGATCGCCGGCGTATTGCCGAGCGCGGCGGCAACGGGCGCGAGCATCGTCTTGAGTGTGCAGCCCCGCTCGGCGCTTTCGATCAGATGCTGGTAGGCGAGCACCGAGGCGCCCCAGGTGCGGAACGTCTTTGCGGTGAAGTCGCGGCCGGTCGCCTGCTTGATATAGTCGTTGACGTCGTGGCTGCCGATCGCGTGGCGTTCACCGTTATTGTCGACATATTGGAACAGCCGCTGGCCCGGCAGGTCCTGGAGGCGCTTGACGATCGTCGCGAGCCGGCGGTCGGTGACGGTGATCGACTGCTGCTTGCCCGATTTGCCGAGATATTCGAGCCGCACGCGGCTGCCGCTCGCCTTGGCGTGCTTCTGCCGCAGCGTGGTCGCGCCGAAGCTCTTGTTCGCCTTGGCATAAGCGTCGTTGCCGATGCGGACGCGGCCGAGATCGAGCAGGCGGACGATCGCGGCGATCACCGTTTCGCGGTTGAGCGTGCGGCGGCCGAGATCGGCGTCGACCTTGGCGCGCAGCTTCGGAAGCGCGCGGCCGAAGTCGGCGCAGCGTTCATATTTCTCGGCCTCGGCGGCGGCGCGGAAGTCGACATGGTAGCGATACTGCTTCCGACCCTTCTCGTCGTAGCCGATGCCCTGGATGTGACCCCGAGGGTCGGCGCAGAACCAGCAATCCCGGTAGGCCGGCGGCATGCCGATCTTGTTGAGCCGGTCGATCTCGTCGCGATCGGTGACGCGCTTGCCGGCGGCATCGAAATAGCCCCAGGCGCGGCCGATCTTCTTGCGGGTGATGCCGGGCTCGTCGTCGTGGGCGTAGCTGAGCGTGTCGGGGAGCGTGGCCATAGGGAGGCGTGAACGCGACCAATGGCGCAGACGTTCCGGAACGGGCTCCGCGCCCGCTTCGTTCTAGCCGCCGGACGGCGCCATTGCAGGTCCGTTCGCCCTGAGCTTGGCGAAGCGCGGTTCTTCCTGTCAGCCGACAAGAAAGACGGTGCTTCGACAAAGCGCAGCACGAACGGCCCGTGCATCGACGCGGATCAACCCCTCGACTTCCCGGAGCAAATCATGCCAGCGATCGATCGCGCCAAGGTCCTCATCCTCGCCACCGATGGCTTCGAGCAGTCCGAGCTGTTCAAGCCGCGCGCCAGCCTGCTCGATGCCGGTGCCGAGGTGACGCTGGCGAGCCCGAAGCGCGATCCGATCCAGGGCATGGAGCATGACGAGAAGGGCAGCACGATCACGCCCGACCTCACACTCGATCAGGTCCAGCCCGGCGACTATGACGCGCTGGTGCTGCCCGGCGGCGTCGCCAACCCCGACAAGCTGCGCATGGAGGAGCAGGCGCTCGAGATCGTTCGCGCCTTCTTCGATGAAAACAAGCCGGTGGCGGCGATCTGCCACGGCCCATGGCTGCTCGCGGAAGCCGACGTCGTCGCCGGCCGTACGCTGACGAGCTGGCCGTCGATCCGCACCGATCTCGCCAATGCCGGCGCCAACGTCGTCGACGAGCAGGTCCATGTCGACGGCAATCTCGTGACGAGCCGCAAGCCCGACGACATCCCCGCCTTCACCGAAGCGCTGATCCGCAAGATCGAGGAGGCTTGAGGCTCGGCTGATACCGTTCCCCGGCGAAGGCCGGGGTCCAGCCCGGGCAAAATCGCGCGCGGCAGCGCGCTCCACGCTGCCGCGTGGATTGTTCGTTTAGGACTGGACCCCGGCCTTCGCCGGGGAACGGGTGGTTCTTGGCGATCGCGAAGCTGTTTTTCTGCCCAGCCGATTGATCGCCTTCTGCGCCGGCCGCTCGACGCCGTGGTAGAGTGCGACGGAAGCGGCGAGCGTCAGCGCCAGGAACAGGCCGCCCTGCCAAAGCGGCATTGCGTGCGCGTCGCGCACGACGGCGAGCTTGAACGCGAAGAACAGCAGATAGTGCGACAGATAGGTCGCGTAGCTGATCTCGCCGAGGTAGTGGAACGGCGCCAGCCGCAGCGGATTGGCCGCCTCGGCAAGCGCGAGCCCGAGCAGCAGGCTGGCGAAGGCGAGGGGGACCAGCGCCGTTTCGGGCGCGAGGCCGGCCGACCAAGCCAGCCCCGCTATCGCGGCAGTCCCCAGCGCCAGCGGTGTCGCGAAGGCAGCGCTCCGCCAGCGCTTCCACAATGCGCAGACGACCGTGCCGGTCGCGAATTCGAGCAGGCAGCGGACGAGGCCGTAATGGAGGATGTCGGCGCCGAGCAGCGCCGCGCCGTGGCTCGCGAAGAACGCCCAGAGCGCGAGCACCAGCGCGGCGCCCGCGCCGAGCAGCGTGGCCGTGCGATAGCGTTCCCACACCACGAGACCGCACAGGATCGGGAAGATCAGATAGGCGGCGAGCTCGCAGCTGATCGACCAGGCGGGATCGTTCCAGGTCAGCGCGCGTGTGAAGCCCCAATTCTGGAGCAGCAGGATGTGCAGCGGCAGCTCGTGCCACGGGAAGCCTGACGGGTAGCGGCCGGTCGCGTTTAGCGCGAGCACCAGCGCGGCGGCGAAGCCGAGCATGACCAGGTGCAGCGGCCAGATCCGCGCGATCCGGCGCAGCAGGAAGCGCGGCGCGGCGGCGATGCCGTCGGCGTGCAGCCGCTCGGCATAGTTGAGCCACATTACGAAGCCCGAGAGGATGAAGAACAGGTCGACCGCCAGATAGCCCTTGGCGAACACGGCGAGCGTGCCTGCCGGGATGTTGCGGCCGAGCGCCTTGCGGATATGGTAGAGCACGACGAACCAGGCCGCGACGCCGCGCAGCCCGGTCAGGCCCTTGAGCTCCGGCTTGGTCACGCCGGCTGCAGCGCCGGCGTCGATCGCATCGGGCGGACCGCTGGACGGAACGCGCGCGCGCAATAGCCGTCGAGCCCGATCTGCGCTGCCATCAGCATGAACATGAAGGGCTGGAAGGCGATCGCGATGAACAGCGCGCCGACCAGATAGATGAGCTGGCCGTGCTGGAGCGCGGTTGCCAGCGGCGTGATCCACTCCTGGCCGGGCGCGGGCTTGCGGAAGCGTCGCCGCACCGCCTCCATGCGGATCAGCCCGGCGATCTGGAGCACGAGCCACATCGCGAGGCCGGGGAAGCCCTGCTCGCCGAGCATCTCGAAATAGGCGGAATGATAAGCGCGCGCCTGGTCATAGGCCTCGGTCGACTGCGCGACCTGCACGCCCTCGCCATTGGCCTTGGTGGTCTTGAGGTCGATCTTCACCTTGTTCTGGCGATAGGCCTCGAAACCGCCGCCGAGCGGATGATCCTTCACATAGTCCCAGGTCCACTTCCACACCGCCACACGCGTCGCCGCCGACGCGTCGCCCTGGTAGGTCTTGATCGTCTGCATGCGGTCGGTGAAGCTGTGCGGCAGCAGCGGCACGGCGATCGCGGCGGCGATGCCCATCGCGGCGATGTAGAGCATGCGCCGCTTCGTCTCGCGCAGCATCAGCACGGCGAGCAGCAGGATGCAGATCAGGCCGGTGCGCGTCTCGGTGCCGATCGGGATGAGCAGGCACGCAAAGCACAGCGCATAGGCATAGATGCGCATCTTCCATTCCGGCGGGAAGATCGTGCCGAAGCGCGTGATCCACAGGATCACCGGGATGATCGCGATCGCCACCGTCGAGATTGTGCTGCCTTCGTAGAGGCCGCTATTGTCGTCGATGATGAGGTTGAGCGCGCCGTAGCCTCCGCCGGAGGCCAGCGTCTTGATGCCACCCACGACGATGATCGAGCTCGCCGCGATCACCATGAAGGTGAGCAGCGCCTCGATGCGCAGCCGCGTGCGCAGCGTCAGCGGCAGGAAGATCGAGAAGATTAGGCTCTTCCACACCCAGTTCCACTTGGCGAGCGCGGGCAGCGGGAAATCGGCGTGCGCGGTCGTCCACGCCACCCAGGCGAGCAGCAGGCAGAGCAGGATCTGGCGCGGCGCGATCCGCGTGCCTTCCTTCCTGTCGGCGACGAGCCAGCCGCCGACCGCGAGCAGAAAGAAGATCAGCGAGAGCGGGACGGAGTTGATGAGATAATAGGAAAGCCGCTGCGGCGAGACGATGTCCACATAGACATAGCCGAGCACGAACAGGAACGGCCGCCGGAACCCGAGCCCGAGCAGCAGCAACAGGAACGCGACGAAGGCGAGATCATGCACGGCGGACGCCCCATCCGTTGCGGGCGGGGGCGGCGGGCGGCGCAACGTCAGGTGCGGCCGGCACCTCGCCATCGAGGTCGGAGCGGCGCAGCAGCCGGCAGCCGGTGAGCAGCAGCAAGGCATGGCAGAGCGCGAGCGAGAAGAGATCGATCAAGGCTGGCGCACTCCGGAAGCTGCTGCTCCGTTAGCGCAACCGCGGTTGAGGGGGCGTTAACTCGCGCGTGCGACAAGCCCGCCGACTGAGCAGCGGGCGGTTCTCTCCTTTGCGTATCCTCCACATCCTCGATCACAGCCTGCCGCTCCACAGCGGCTATACCTTCCGCACGCGCGCGATCATGACCGCGCAGGCCGCGATGGGGCTGGAGGTCGCGGGGGTCACCGGCGTCCGCCACGAAGCGGCGTCCCTGGGAGGCTGGAGCGCGGCGGCCGAGACCGTCGACGGCCTCAGCTTCTTCCGCACGGCCGCGCTGAAGCGCTCGCCGAAGCTGCCCGTGCTCGGTGAGATCGCCGAGGTGCGCGCGCTGGCGCGGCGGCTGGATCGCATGGTCGACGAATGGCAGCCCGACGTGCTGCACGCGCATTCGCCGGTGCTGAACGCGCTCGCCACCGCGATCGTCGCGCGGCGGCGCAAACTCCCCTTCGTCTACGAGATCCGCGCCTTCTGGGAGGATGCCGCAGTCGGCAACGGCACCGGCCGCGAAGGTTCGGCACGCTATCGGGCGACCCGTGCGCTCGAAACCTTCGCCTGCCGGCTCGCCGACGCTATCGTCGTGATCTGCGAGGGGTTGCGCGGCGACCTGATCGCGCGGGGAATCCCGCCGGCCAAGATCGCGGTTTCGCCCAACGGCGTCGATCTCGGTCTGTTCGGCGACCCGCCGCCGCGCGACGACGCGCTCGCGCAGGCGCTGGGGCTCGCCCGCGATGCCGACGTGGTCGGCTTCATCGGCTCCTTCTACGATTATGAGGGGATCGACGATCTCATCGCGGCGATGCCGGCGCTGGTCGCGGCGCGGCCGACGGCGGAGCTGCTGCTCGTCGGCGGCGGCCCCCGGGAAGGGGCGCTTCGCGCACAGTCGACGTCGTCGCCGGTCGCCGATCGCATCCATTTCGTCGGCCGCGTGCCGCACGATCAGGTCGACCGCTACTACTCGCTGATCGACGTGCTCGCCTATCCGCGCAAGGCGATGCGGCTGACCGAACTGGTGACGCCGCTGAAGCCCCTGGAGGCGATGGCGCAGAAGAAGCTCGTCGCGGCCTCGTCGGTTGGCGGCCATAGGGAGCTGATCTCCGATGGCGAGACCGGCACGCTGTTTGCGCCCGACGATCCGCAGGCGCTGGCGACGGCGCTCGCCGGCCTGTTCGGCGATCGCGAGAACTGGCCCGGAAGGCGCGATCGCGCACGCGCCTTCGTCGAGAAAGATCGTAACTGGTCGTTAAACATTAAGTCTTACCTCCCCGTTTACCAAAGCGTTGCGCATCATGATGCTGCATCTGCTAAGCTCGGGGGCTTGAGCGCTGTGACTCGGACGACGATGAAGCTGAGACCGTTCCTGCTAGCCGCCAGCAAGGCGCCGATCGAAGCGCCCGCCGGTGCGTTGCTGGGCGCCTCGCTCGCCTTCGCGATCTTCGCGATGCCGGCCTCGCTCTTCTCGTCGATCTTCGTCGCCGAGGCGGACGGCACGACGCGCGCGTGCGTCGCCGTCGTCGCCGCGATCGCGCTCGGCGTCGCCACCTGGCAGCTGCTCAAGATTGCCGGCAAGCCCGCGCCGGCGCGCAAGGCGCCCGGCGAGGTGCCGACGCTGCGCCGTGCCGACGCGCATCCCGATGCCCCGGCGCGTGCGCCGATCTTCGCGGCGCGCGATCTCGGCACTGCGCTGATGGACGTCGACGTCTCGGCGCCGGCCGCCCGCGTCGCCCGCCCGGCGATCCCCCAGGAGGAGCCGCTCGAGCTCACCGAGCGTGCGCCCGAAGATGCGACCCAGCCCAATCCGACGATCACCGCGCTGATGGATCGCCTGAAGAGCGGTCTCGCCCGCCGCGCCGCCGCCGGCCACAGCGATCGCCCCGCCGCGAGCGATCCGGTGATGCGCGGCACGCTCGACGAGCTCAGCCGCCTCGCCCAACGCCGCCGCTCGGCGTAACCGGCTTTCCCCTCCCTCTCAGGGAGGGGCAGGCGTTGGGTTGATTGGCGAGGTGCGCTACCGATAGCGACCCACCCCGACCCCTCCCTTCCAGGGAGGGGCTTTAGCTTAGGGGAAAGGCTTCCTAGGCTTCCTCAAGGATCAGCGTCTCAAAGCTCAAGGTCGCGCCTTCGCTTGCCTTGACCACGATATCCGCCACCAGATGCGCCGGCAGCGCGAACTCCATCTCCGGCAGCGCTTCCCTGAGCCGCGCCGCCCGTTCGGCCGCTTCCGCGCCCTCCAGCTCCAGCGTCACGGCATGGCGCGCGCCCTCGAAGGTGGCGCTGGCCCACGGCGTGCTGCGTGCTTCGGCGATGCGGAAGCGCCCGGCCGCACCCGCTGCAAGCGCGCGCAGCAGCGCCGCGAGCGCGCGGTCGATCAGCAGCCGGCTCATGCGCGTTGCTCTTCGGCGCGATCCAGATAGGCGATCACCTTCGCGCGCGTCGTAGGCCGCAGTTCGCGTCCGTTGCGCAGATCGATGACGAAGCGCGGATCGTTGACCGCCTCGCGGCCGAAGCGCGTCGCGGGCGTGCCGCTGCGATCGAGATGGCGCTCGATCCGGTGGAGCAAGTGCATGGTCGGAACCTCCTCGCGACTCGCTCGGATCGAATCGCGATGTTCCACATCTGTTCTCATTTCCTACTTGTCTAGGAAATTTCCTATCGCTATCTCGATCGCGTGGATGGCGCCGATCCCCGCACGGTCCTGGAGACGCTCGCGCGCGCACGCGGCGCCGATCTGAGCGCGCTTTCGCGGCTGATCGGGCGCAATGCCGCCTACATCCAGCAGTTCATCCGCCGCGGCACGCCGCGCCAGCTCGCGGAGGAGGATCGCCGGATCCTGGCGCGCTTCTTCGGCGTCGACGAGGCGCTGCTCGGCGCGCCGCCGTCGCTGCCAGCCCGGGACGACGTCGTGCGCGTGCCGCGGCTCGACGTCGGCGCCGCGGCGGGCGCGGGCGCGATCGCGGGCGAGGAGCGCGGCGTCGGCACGCTCGGCTTCTCGCGGCGCTTCCTGCGCGAGGCGGCGCGCGGCGATCCGGCGGCGCTCTCGATCATTCGCGTGGCGGGAGATTCGATGCTGCCGACGCTCGCCGCCGGCGACGAGATCCTCGTCGATCGCGGCGATGCCGGCGAAGCCTTGCGCGACGGCATCTACGTGCTGCGGGTGGATGGCGCGCTGATCGTCAAGCGGCTCGCGGTCGATGCCGTCCGCCGCCGCGTCGCGATCGTCAGCGACAACAAGGATTATCCGAGCTGGCCGGACTGCGATCCGGCGGAGTTGGCGGTGATTGGCCGCGTCGTCTGGGTGGGAAGGCGGCTGGGGTAGGCGCGCTTGCCGCCATCCCCAGCCGCGATCAGACTACCAGCAGCGGCGCACCTTGTGATGGTGATGCCAGGTCCAGCTGCAGCGGCGGTGATGCCAGCCGCCATGGCGATGGTCCATCCGGCCCATGTCGTGCCGGCCCATGTCGTGCCGGTCCATGTCGTGGCCCGCCGGCGGGCCGCCGGGCATGTCGTGCGGCGGCGGCATCTGCGCGAATGCCGGAGCCGCGACCGCAGCCGCGAGCGCGACGGCGGCAGCGAGGATCGCTTTACCCATCATCCTTCTCCTTCTCCCATGTTGATCGGCGCCCGATCGCCCTTGCCGTCCCGGCGCCGAATGAAGCGCGCCGCGGGAGACGCGGCGGGCTCTGGGCCGAGGTCATGCTGTGGGGACAGCGCGGCCGCAATAGCCGCTCGCGAGATTTCTGTTCGTAACCCGGCGTGCCGCGCAACGCAGAAAGCGGCGCCCGCTAGTTCCCGCGCTTCGCGTCTGCCCGCCAGATCAGCAGCGAAACGATCACGCCGATCGCGAAACCAACCAGGATGCCGATCGAGGGTTGGTGCGCGAGCTTGCCGACGAGCGCGCCGGCGATCGTGGTGAGCGCGATAATCGCGCCGCCGGCGCGCGGGCTGGAGGGCTCGGCCATGGCGCGCGCTCTGGCAGCTACGCGGTGCCGGCGCAATATCGGCGCGCTTCAGGCTGGACAATGCCACCATCCGCCGTTCGTGCGGAGCGCAGTCGAAGCACAGCCACTGCCGGCGCGTGCCCTTCGACTTCGCAGGGCGAATGGTTGTTGCGTAAATGGTCGCCGGCCGACCTCGTCGCGATCCCCGCCGGATGGTGAACGTCGCATTCGCCATTTCCCGCAGGCGGCTGTTACGGGTTGGCAAGCTATCGGGATAGCCGTGCAAGGGAGCCTCGATGTTCGATACGCTGCATTTCATTGCCGACCGTGCCGCCGTGGACGGAGCCGTCGAGCTCATCGGGCTGTTCGGCGAGGAAGCGCGCGGCGAGGCGGCGCGTCGCGCCGAGCAGAGCCGGCGCATCGGCAACCATATCCATTTCACGCGCTGGCGCCGCGTCGAGCGGATGCTCGACGTGCTGACCCAAGCGGGCGACGACGCGACGCGCCATTGAGCCGAATGCAGCCGGCCTGATCGGGAAATGCTGGCGGTCCGCACCTCGTCACGATAGATTCCCGACATGTTCCCTGTCGCGTTGCGGCATTGTGCGTCGCGTCTCCCGTTCGCCGCAGCCTTCTGGGCGCTGCCCGGTGTCGCGCACGCGCAGCCACCCCCGGGCGCGCCGCCGCCGTCGCCGCTGACCTCCTCCATATCCTCTTCGCCGGGGGGCGAGCTCGATCCCAATTCACCGATGCAGGCGCTGCCCGATCTGGGCGTCGCCTGGCCCGATCCGACGGCGGCGGCGCCGGCGGCGCCCGGCGCCGCGCCCGCAACCGGACCGACCGGAAAGGCGCAGGCGCCCCGCGCCGCGATCGATGCCGGCGTCGCGCAGCGCTACACCGTCGTGCTCGAGGGGATCGACGCTGCCGGCGGCACGGCGCTGCGGGCCCGCTTCGACAGCGTCTCGACGCTCGTCCAGAGCGCCGGCAAGCCCGCCAACGTCGCGCAGATCGATCGCCGCGCCACCGAGGACGCCGAGACGCTGCGCGCGCTGCTCGTCGCCGAAGGCTTTTACGACGCCGAGGTCGATACCAAGGTCGAGGCGCAGCCCGACGCGCGCATCCGCGTCCGGCTGATCGCGACGGCCGGCGGCATCTACCATTTCTCGAGCGTCACCCTGCCTGGTCTCGATGCGACGGCCGGCGATGCGCCGGCGTTGCGCGCCGCCTTCACGCTGAAACCCGATGATCCCGTCGATGCCGACAAGGTCAACGCGGCGCAGGCGAGCCTCAAGGCGGCGCTCGGCGAGCGCGGCTATGTCTTCGCCAAGCTCGACGATCCGCAGATCGTCGTCGATCACGACGCGCATGCCGCGACGCTGAGCCTCGCCGTCGCGCCCAACGGGGTCAAACGCTTCGGCCACTTCGAGCTGCGCGGAAGGCACCTCTTCACCGCGCAGCACATCGCGCAGATCGCGCGGCTCCATCCCGGCGATCCGCTCAACGCCAAGCGTATCGACGACCTCCGGCGCGCGTTGATCGCGACAGGCCTCGTCTCGACGATCCAGCTGACCCCGATCCAGACCGCCGATCCGCAGGTCGCCGATCTCGCCGTGCGGCTCGAGCCGGCGCCGCCGCGCACCGTTGCCGCCGAGCTCGGTTACGGCACCGGCGAGGGCGCGAGCCTGCAGCTGAGCTGGGAGCATCGCAACCTGCTGCCGCCCGAAGGCGCCGTAACCTTTCGCGGCATCGTCGGCACGCAGGAGCAGGCGCTTTCCGCCAACTATCGCCGCAGCAACTTCCGCAGCCGCGACGAGGCGCTCACCGGCCAGCTCGCGATCGATCACCAGAAGCGCCCCGCCTATGAGGCGAAGACCGCTAGCGTTTCGGCCGGCATCGAGCGCCAGACCAACATCATCTGGCAGAAGAAATGGACGTGGAGCGTCGGCGGGCAACTGCTCGCCTCCGACGAGAAAGACGTCATCCAGGCGACCGGCCAGCCGCGCGACCGCACCTATTTCATCGGCCTCGTGCCGCTCAGCCTTGCCTATGACGGCTCGGACAATCTGCTCGATCCGACGCGCGGCTATCGCCTCTCCTCGCACGTCTCGCCGTCGCTCTCGTTCCAGAACGGGACATTCGGCTACACCATCGTCCAGCTCGACGGCAGCTACTACGTTCCGGTGTCACGCAAGGTGGTGCTTGCTGGACGGCTGCGCTTCGGATCGATCTTCGGGCCGGACGCGAGCCGCATCGCGCCCTCGCAGCGCTTCTATTCGGGCGGCGGCGGCTCGGTGCGCGGCTATGGCTATCAGGACATCGGCCCCCGCGACATCGACAACGATCCCGTCGGCGGCAAGAGCCTCAACGAATTCGCGCTCGAGGCGCGCATCCGCTTCGGCAATTTCGGCGTCGTGCCGTTCTTCGATGGCGGCAACCTCTATTCGAGCACGATGCCGCGGCTCACCGGCCTGCGCTATGGCACCGGCATCGGGGTGCGCTACTATACGAGCTTCGGACCGATCCGCGTCGATCTCGGCACGCCGGTCAATCCGCAGAAGGGCGATACCCGCGTGGCGGTCTATGTCTCGCTCGGGCAGGCTTTCTAGGTGGACGCGGCGACCACCCAGCTGATCGACCTGCCGCAGCCGGCTGCGCGCGGCAGGGTGCTGCGCTGGGTGGGCGGCGGCTTCCTCGCCGCGCTGCTGCTCGCGATCGCGGTGCTGCTCGGGATCGATACCGACGCCGGCCACCGCTTCCTCGCCGATCGTATCGCGCGGATCAGGACACCGACCGGCCTGCGCGTCCATGTCGGACGCATCGACGGATCGGTGTGGAGCAGTATGCGCCTGAGCGACCTGCGACTCTCCGATCCCAAGGGCCTGTTCCTCGAAGCGCCCGAGGTGACGCTCGATTGGCGGCCGACCTGGTGGCTGCGCAACGCGCTGCGCATCGACGATCTCGAATCCGATCTCGTCATCCTGCGGCGGCTGCCGCAGTTCCGCCGCACCGGCAACGCGCCGCTGCTTCCGAGTTTCGACATCCACATCGGCAAGCTCGATGCGCGCATCCGTTTCGAGCCGGCGGTGGCCGGCACGCGCCGCCTGGCGCGGATCAGCGGCACCGCGGACATCCATCACCGCCGTGCGCTGATCCGGCTCGCGGCGGCTTCGACCGCGAACGATCGCCTCGCTCTCGATCTCGATGCCGCCCCGGATCAGGATCGCTTCGATGCCGGCGCGACGCTGCGCGCCCCCGGCGACGGCCTCGTCGCGGGCATGATCGGCACGAAGAAGGCGCTCGCGCTCGATCTCGGCGGGGAGGGGAGCTGGAGCCGGTGGAATGGCCGCGCCGGTCTCGTCGTCGGCGGCGTGCCGATCGCCTCGCTCGGGCTCGGCGTGCGCGCCGGTGTCTACACGCTCGGCGGCAGGGTGACGGACGGTTCGATCACGCAGGGCAAGCTGCAGCGGCTGACGAGCCCGCACGTTGCAGTGAGCGGACGCGCCACGTTGGCGGATCGCCGGCTCAACGGCCGCCTCGGCCTGCGCTCGGAGGCGCTCGCGCTCGACGCCACCGGCACGATCGATCTCGCCAGGAGCATGTTCGACGGCATCCTGATCGACGGGCGGCTGCTCCGCCCGGCGGCGCTGTTCCCGAACATGAGCGGCAACGGCGTACGGCTGCGGATGACGATCGACGGGCCGTTCGCCGGCTCCGCTTTCGGCTATCAGCTCGCCTCGCCGCACATCGCCTTCGACAACACCGGCTTCGACGAAGTCCGCGCGACCGGACGCGGCCGCTTCTCGAAGAGCCCGGTCACGGTGCCGATCAGACTCACCGCGGCGCGCGTCACCGGCGCCGGCACGGTGGCGGGCGGCATCCTCGGCAATCTCAGCGTCGACGGCCTGCTCAAGGTGACGCCGAAGCTGCTCACCGGCGAAGGGCTGGCGCTGAGGTCGGACAAGCTCACGGCCAAGCTCGCGCTGATGGTCGATCTCATCACCGGCCAATTCGTCGTCAACCTTGGCGGCGGGTTGCAGCGCTATCTCATCCCCGGCCTCGGCATCGTCGATGTCGACACGACGTTGCGTGTCGTCCCCGGCCCGGGCGGCAAGACGCTCGTCACTGGCCATGGCAAGGCCTGGGTACGGCGACTGGACAACGGCTTTCTGCGCGGCCTCGCCGGCGGCCTGCCGTCGCTCGACACCGGCCTCGTCCGCGATCCCGACGGCACGATGCACTTGACCAACCTCGTGCTCACCGCGCCCGCCCTGCGCCTGGCGGGGGCGGGGCTCAGGCGCCGCGACGGCACCTTCCAGTTCATCGGCGGCGGCACGCATGCGCGCTACGGTCCGCTCAAGCTCAGCCTCGACGGCGACATCGCCAAGCCCAAGCTCGACATCCAACTCGCCGCACCGCTGCCCGCGCTCGGCCTCGCGGGCGTCAACCTCGCGCTCGATCCGACGCCGGCCGGGTTCGACTACAAGGCGGCGGGAGGCTCCACGCTCGGACCCTTCGCATCGACCGGCGCGATCCTGACGCCGCCGGGCGGCACCACCGTCATCCACGTCGCCGCGCTGAACGTCACCGGCACGCGCCTGTCAGGCAATCTCAAGGCGCTGCCGGAAGGCGCTGACGGCACGCTCCGCGTCGGCGGCGGCGGCATCGACGGCGCGCTGGTGCTGGCACCCGTCGGCGTGATCCAGAAGATCGAGGCGCACCTCGCGCTCGCCGACGCGACGCTTGCCGGCAGCATCGCTACGAGCGCGCGCCGCGGCCGCATCGATGGCAGCGTGCTGCTCGATCCCGCCGGCACCAAGACCGACGTCACGCTGAGCGCGCAGGGCCTCAAGCGCGGCACGCTCTTCCTCGCGCGGCTCGCGGCGAACGCGCGGCTCATCGGCGATCGCGGCACGATCCGTGCGTCGTTCGCCGGCAATCGCGGCCACGCCTATGCGGTCCAGACCGTCGCCGACGTCGCGCCCGGCAGCATGCGCCTGCTCGGCGCGGGCAATGTCGACGGCCGCCCGCTCAAGCTGACGAGCCCGGCGCTGCTCACGCGCGACGGGGACGCCTGGAAACTTGCGCCGACCGGTTTCGCCTTCGGCGGCGGCGCCGCCACCGTCGCCGGTCGCTTCGGCGGCTCAAGCGCCAACGCGCTCGACGCCAGCCTCGATGCCATGCCGCTCGCGGTGCTGGACATCTTCGATCCCGCTCTCCGCCTCGGCGGCAGCGCGACCGGCAAGCTCAGCTACACCCAGGCCTCGGCAGGCGTGCCGCCTTCGGGCCGCATCGACCTCAATGTGCGCGGGCTCACCCGCGCCGGGCTCGTCTTGTCGTCGGCACCCGTGGACGTCGGTCTCGCGGGCGTGCTCGCCGGCGGCGCTGCCGCCGCGCGGGCGGTGGTGGCGAGCGGCGGCCAGGTGATCGGGCGCGCGCAGGCGCGGATCGCGCCGTTGTCCGCGACCGGCGATCTCGGCACGCGGCTCACCACCGCGCCGTTGTTCGCGCAGCTCCGCTATAACGGCCCGGCGGACACGCTGTGGCGGCTGATCGGCGTCCAGTCGATCGACCTGTCCGGCCCGGTCGCGATCGGCGCCGACATCGGCGGCACGCTCGCCAATCCCTCGCTGAAGGGCTCGTTCGCGACCCAGAAGGCGCGGCTGGAGGGCGCTACGACCGGCACCGTGATCGACGGCATCGCCGCGCGCGGCGCGTTCGGCGGATCGAAGCTGGTGATCGACAGCTTCGCCGGATCGACGAAGGGCAATGGCAGCGTCACCGGCCGCGCCAGCTTCGACTTCGGCGCCACCCACGGCTTCGGCATGGACATCGCGCTGCAGGCGAACAAGGCGCAGCTGCTCGATCGCGACGACATCGCCGCCACCGTTACCGGCCCGGTCAGCATCAAGTCGGACGGACGCGGCGGCACGATCGCGGGCGACGTCCAGATCGAGAAGGGCCGCTTTCGCCTCGGCCGCGCGCAGGCGACCGCGATCCCGCACCTCGCCGTTACCGAGATCAACCAGCCCGCCGACGAGGAGGTCGTCGCCACCCCGCCCGTGCCCTGGCAGCTCGACATCCACGCCGATGCGCGCAACCAGCTCCAGGTCGCCGGGCTCGGTCTCGATAGCGAATGGCGCGCCAAACTCGATCTCAAGGGCGCGGTCAACAATCCGCGCATCCTCGGCCGCGCCGATCTCGTCCGCGGCTCGTTCGATTTCGCGGGCAAGCGCTTCGATCTCGATCGCGGCGCGATCCGCTTCACGGGGTCGATGCCGATCGATCCGGTGCTCGACATCACCGCGCAGGCCAACGTCACCGATCTCCAGGCGCAGATCCATGTCGGCGGCACCGGGCTTCAGCCGCAGATCGACTTCACCAGCACACCCGCGCTGCCCGAGGACGAGCTTCTGAGCCGGCTGCTGTTCGGCACCTCGGTCGCCAACCTCTCGGCGCCGGAGGCGCTGCAGCTCGCCGCCGCCGTCGCCTCGTTCGAGGGCAAGGGTGGTGGCGGGCTCAACCCGATCAACGCGGTGCGCAAGGTGATCGGGCTCGATCGGCTCCGCATCCTGCCCGCCGACATCACGACGGGTCAGAAGACCAGCGTCGCCGCCGGCAAGTATATCGGCCGCCGCACCTATGTGGAGCTGGTGACGGACGGCCAGGGCTACTCGGCGACCAACGTCGAGTTCCAGCTTACCCGCTGGCTTTCGCTGCTCTCGACCGTCTCGACGATCGGTCGCCAGAGCGCGCATGTGCGGGTGTCCAAGGATTATTGAACGTCGCGGGACGGACACTGCGGCTCCCGCGGCTTCGGCGGAACGGATGAAGCCGGTTCAGGCGAGTCTCGAGCTCAAACCGCCTCCAGCGCCTGCTCGAAATCGGCGAGGAGATCGTCGGCATCCTCGACGCCGATCGAGATGCGGACGAGGTTGTCGCCGATGTCGAGCTCGCGCTTACGTGGCGGCGCAACCGAGAGGTGCGTCATCCCGGCCGGGTGGCTCGCCAGCGTCTCGGTGCCGCCGAGGCTGACCGCGAGCTTCGCGACCTTGAGCGCATCGAGGAAGCGGAACGCTTCGGCTTCGCCGCCCTTGAGGTAGAGCGAGAAAGTCGATCCCGCGCCCGAGCAGTGGCGGCGGTGAATGTCCGCCTGGCGGCTGCCTTCCTGCAGAAAGCCGAGATAGCCCACGCGCTCGACCTTCGGATGGTCGCGCAGCCAGGCGCAGACCTTGGCGGCGTTTTCGCCCGCGCGTGTCATGCGGAGCTCCAGCGTCTCGAGGCTTCTGAGCAGCATCCACGACGAATGCGGATCGAGGATGGTGCCGATCGTGTTGCGCATCGCGCGGATCGGATCGATCGCGGCCTTGGCGCCGGTGACGCCGCCGGCGACGAGATCGCTATGCCCGCCGGCATATTTGGTCAGGCTGTAAACGACCATGTCGGCGCCGTGGCGCAGCGGCTGCTGCCACAGCGGCCCCAGAAAGGTGTTGTCGATCACGATCGGCGGCTTGGCATCCCCGTCGGCGAACAGCCGGTCCCGCGCCGCCGCCACCGCCTGGATGTCGACGAGCTGGTTGGTGGGGTTGGCCGGGCTTTCGAGATAGACGAGCGCGACGCGGCCCTGCGCCTTCGCGCGATCGAGCACCTCGGCGATCCGCGCCGCGTCGGCGCCGGCCGGAAAGTCGAGCCACTGCACGCCGAACCGGCCGAGCACGCGCGCGATCAGCGTCTCGGTCGCGGCATAGAGCGGGGCTGAATGGACGATGACGTCACCCGGCTGGACGAGCGCGAGCAGCAGCGTCGCGATCGCGGACATGCCGCTCGAGAAGCTGAGCGCCTCCTCCGCCGCTTCCCACACCGCGAGGCGATCCTCCAATATCTCCTGATCCGGACCGTTGAAGCGCGAATAGACGAGCCCCTCTGCGCCGCCCGGCCGCTTGCCGGTGACGCCCTCGAAGTGGCGCTTGCCCGCCGCCGCGCTCTCGAACACGAAGGTCGAGGTCAGGAAGATCGGCGGCTTCAGCGATCCTTCCGAAAGCGCGGGATCATAGCCGTGGCCCATCATCAGCGTCGCAGGCTTCAGCCTGCGGCCGCCGATCTCGCGGATGTCCGGCTTGGCGTGGCGGCGGGCGATTGTGTGCGGCGGCGCCGCGCCACTCAGATCCGCTTCGGTTTCGGGCACCTTATGGTCCGTCATGGCTACCTCCCGGCTTTGTTGCGATAACGCATCAACTGCCTTCAGGAGACAAGCCATGCCGATCGCCATCGTCTCGGTACCCGTGACCGACCAGACCCGCGCGCGCGATTTCTACACCGGCGTGATGAACTTTGCGCTGCTGCGTGAGCAGGAGATGCAGCCGGGCACACGCTGGATCCAGCTCCAGCCGAAGAGCGGCGGCGCAACGATCGCGCTCGTCACCTGGTTCGACAGCCTCAAGCCCGGCGGTCAGCAGGGTTTGATGGTGCATGTCGACGATATCGCTGCCGAGCATGCACGGCTTGAGCGCGCGGGCGCGTCGCCGAGTCCGATCGGGCAGGAGCCCTGGGGCCGCTTCACGATGCTGGAGGATCCCGACGGCAACGGCTGGATCGTGGCCCAGCTGGCGGCGCCGGAGGAGATCGCCCCGCGTTAGTCCGGCTAACGGTGCCGCCGAGGCCAGCCGGTGAGGCTCCTGTAACCGCGCATTTACCGTTCTTTCGGTATCGCCGCAGCGACCGGAGAGGAAGAATGATCGTCATTGGCGAAAGCGCTGGGAAGTTCGTCATCCACTGGGACGAGGCGAGGGCCGCCGTTCGCATAGAAACGTTCGGCATCTGGTCGGTTGACGATTTCAACGAATTCTATCCGCTGGTAAGGGCGGCGTACGACAAATCGCGCGCGAGACTGGGTTATGCGCTGGTGCTCGTAGACGGCACGAAAGCCCATGTGCAGACCTCCGAGCTGATCCAGTATATGCAGGCGCAGGGCCAGATCATCTCCAAGCCAGGCGATCGCGTCGCGGTCATCGTGTCATCGTCGCTGCTGAAGCTACAGATGAAGCGCGTCACCGAAGCGGTCGACACCGTGCAATATTTCCTGTCGCCGTCGGCCGCGGACACCTGGCTCAACGCCTATTCGGCGAACGCTGCCTGACAGTCGCCGCCGCAGGGGCGGCGATCCTGCGGATCAGCAGCCGTTGCGACGGTTCTGTGCGGCGTCGTGCTTCTTGTCGAGGTGACGGCCGAGCAAGCCGCCGCCGATCACGCCGGCTGCGATGCCGACGGGGCCCGCGCCGAGCGCTGCCGCGCCGAGACCGCCGCCGCCTGCGCCGGCAAGAAGGCCGGTCCGGCCACTGCTCCGCTTGCAGCGGTAGCGATAATGGCTGCCATGGCCGTGATAGTGATGCACCGCCGGCGCATCCGATTGCGCGAGCGCCGGGAGCGGCGTCGTCAGGGTGGTGGCGAGCGCGATGATCGTAAGCGTGCGTTTCATGCGGGGCTCCATTGTCCGCGCTACAACGGCTTCGCCGCGCAGTTGTTCACGGTAACGAAACGGATTTTCGCGCGGAGGCGGCCGGCGTCACTCAGGCTGCGCGATCAGGCTGATCTCGCGGCCGTAATCGGGCGTGCCCTGATGCGTGGCGCGACGGAAGCTGAAGAAGCGCGCCTCGTCTGCATAGGTGTCGAGACCAAGCGCCTCGACGCGGCCGACGCCGGCCTCGGCAAGGCGCGAGACGACATAGGCCTCGAGATCGAACTGCGCGTGGCCGGGGCGGCCGGAGAGGAAGAAGCGCTCGTTCGCGGCATCGGCCTCCTCGAAGCGGCGGCGGAAGCCGTCGTCGACCTCATAGCTTGCGCGCGCGATGCAGGGGCCGACCGCGGCGGCGATGTCGCCGCGCGTGGCGCCGAGCCGCTCCATCGCGCGCACGGTCGCCTCGATCACGCCGCCCAGCGCGCCCTTCCAGCCGGCATGCGCCGCGCCCACGATGCCGGCGCGGGCGTCGGCGAGCAGGATCGGCGCGCAGTCGGCGGTGAGGATGCCGAGCAGCAGACCGGGGCGATCGGTCACCAGCGCATCGGCATGCGGCCGGGCGTCGTCGAGAAAGGGGGCGGTAACGGCGATCGCGTCGGGAGAGTGGACCTGATGCAGCGTCACCAGCTTGGCGCCCGGCAGCACCGCTTGCACCGCGCGCCGCCGGTTCTCGGCGACCGCGGCGCGATCGTCGTCGGAGCCGAGACCGACGTTGAGCCCGGCATGGACACCGCTCGATACGCCACCAGAACGACCGAGAAAGCCGTGCGGCACGTCGGCCAGTGCCGTGCTGCGGATCACGCCGACTGCATCGAATACCGTCATCAGCTTCATCGTAACGGAGGGGGCGGAAAGCCGGTAGGGTCGGGCCAGCGATCGGGTGCGAGCGCGAGCACCTTGAACAGTTCGCCCATCTCCTGCGGATCGATCAGCCGCCGGCGCGCGGCCTCGATCTGGTTGATCCGCGTCGGATTGGCGCGGCCGAGCAGCGCGGCGCGCGTGCCGATGCCGAGCTCGGTCAGCCAGTCGCCCTGCGTCGCCGGGCCGAACGCTGTGAGGCCCTGGCCCTCACCGGCACGGGCCAGCGCGGTGAAGTCGACATGCGCCGAGAGATCGCTGCGTCCCGGCCGCGCGAAAGGATCGGCATAGGCGTGCGCGTGCACCGCCTGCAGCGTGTCACCGGCGGCGTAGCCGGCATAGCCATAGTCGATCACCAGGATCGCACCGCCCTGCTTGCCGACGCGCTTCGCCAGCGCGCGCATCATCCGCACCGAGGCCGGAGAATCCTCCCAGATGCCGCCGGGATCGGCATCGTGGAGACGCGCCGGCACGATCGCCTCGGACGGTTTCTCGCCGGGGCAAGGCTCCAGTCCGTCGAATCCGTTCCGCACCATCCGCTCGCGCCAGCCGGCGAGCGTGCGGATGAACTGGCGCACCGGCAGCGCATCGAAGAACTCGTTGGCGATGATGAGGAGCGGCTTGTCTTCGGGCAGCGTCGTGATGCGCTCGTGCCAGGTCGCATTCTCGATCAGCTCCTTCTGCGCCTCGCGCAGCGCCGGGCTGGTTTCGACGAGGTGGACCGAGGGCTCGAAGCCGGCGCGGCGCATCGCGCGGAGCGCGTCGTCGGCGAGCGTGGCGCGGCCCGGCCCGAGCTCGACGAGGTGCGTCGCGGGCTGGCGAGCGCGTTGCCACATGTCGGCGCACCACAGCCCGACCATCTCCCCGAACATCTGGCTGATCTCGGGCGCGGTGATGAAGTCGCCGGCCGCGCCGATCGCAGGGTGAGTGGCATAATATTCGGCATTGGCGAGCGCCATGAACTCGGCGACCGGCACAGGCCCCGTCTCGCTGATGCGTTCCGCGAGGCGGGCGGCCAGATCAGGCGACGCTCGGCCCTCCCGCGATGGGCTCGACGCGCACGCGCCGGCCCTTGGCGGTGACGATGAACCAGATGCCGACGAAGATCATCGGGAAGCTCAGTGTCTGCCCCATCGTCAGGCCCCAGCTGAGATGCTCGAGCCCGGCATCGGGCGCGCGTACCTTCTCGAGGCTGAAGCGGATGAGGCCATAGCCGACGAGGAACAGGCCGAGCAGCTTGCCGGGCTGGTAGCGCGCGTCCGTTCGCCAGAAGAAGAAGGCGAGGAGCAGGAAAAGGCCGATGCCCTCGAGACCGGCTTCGTAGAGCTGGCTCGGATGGCGCGGCAGATTGTCCGGCGCGCGCGGGAAGACCATGCCCCAAGGCAGCGTCGTCGGCCGGCCCCACAGCTCGCCGTTCACGAAATTTGCGATGCGGCCGAAGAACAGTCCGAACGGCGCGCAACAGGCGACATAGTCGTGGAGGCGCAAGGCGCTGAGCCCATGTTTCCGCGCCATCAGCAGGATCGCGACGACGACGCCGAAAGCGCCGCCGTGGAAGGACATACCGCCTTCCCACAGCTTGAGCACATCGACCGGATGCCGCCAGATCTGCGGCTGGTAGAAGGTGACGAAGCCGAGCCGGCCGCCGATCAGTATGCCGAGCGTGGCGTAGAAGACGAGATCGTCGGCGTGGCGCCGCGCCATCGGCGCGCCGGGCTGATCGAGCAGCTTCAGCAGATACCACCAGCCGATGAGGATGCCGGCGATATAGGCGAGCGAATACCAACGGATCTGGAAGGCGCCGAGATGAAGCGCGACGGGCGAAAGGCCGAGCGCGCTCCACTGGAGCGGCGCGGCGGCAGCGAGAAAATGGATCAAGGTGCTCCCCGGCGTGGTCGTCCGCGTTCCATAAAGCAGAGTGCCGGGTGCGCAAAGCGTTGCACGGTTAACGCGCGATTAGTAAAACGTTGCAGACCCGCAACGCTTTGATCGGCATCGTCACGGCGGTAAAAAGAACGGAACCCGCGAGCCGTCTCGGGTTTTCCTAATCCATGTCACCGCGTCCGCCCGGCCCGATCCTGATCGTCGAGGACGAGATCTTCGTCGCGCTCGAACTCGAGCAGCTACTCGCTGACGGCGGCTACGGCATCTGTGCGATCGCGGCGGATCATGAGGAAGCGATCGGCGCCGCGCCGGACTGTGCGTTCGCCTTCGTCGACGTGAACCTGCGCGACGGCGCAACCGGGCCGCGGATCGCGCGCGAGCTGTGGAAGCGCTTCGGCATCCGCTCGATCTTCGTCACGGCCAACCCTGGCCAGATCGGTGAGGGGATAGACGGTGCGCTCGCCTATGTCCGCAAGCCGTTCGATCGCGAGGCAATCCTCGCGGCGGCGGCATGGGCGGCGTCGCCGCAAGGCCGCCCCGCCAACGACAACGTCGTCCCGCTCGGTTCGGTCAGCTCGTCGACGGGCGGCTGAGCGAGGAGGCCGGGAGTCGGATCGTCGCGACGAGGCCGTCGGCGCGCCATTCGCGTTCCACCGCGCCGCCAAGCTGTCGCACCGCGCTCAGCTCGATCAGTTTCGAGCCGAAGCCGGTATCTTCGCCCGGATGCTTTACCGGCGGACCGCCGACCTCGCGCCAGCGGAAGACGATGTCCCGCCCCTCGTCGGCGACCACGAGATCGACATGGCCGTCCGCCACCGACAACGCGCCATATTTGGCCGAGTTGGTCGCGAGCTCGTGGAACAGCAGCGCGAGCGGCGT
>JAFAZF010000039.1 GCA_019239915.1 Sphingomonadaceae bacterium | reverse complement strand
GGCAGCGCCGCCGCGATCGCATCGAGCCGGTTGGCGCGGATCAGCCGCTCGGCCGCCTCGGCGCCGGCATCGCGCGCGACGAACCCGTCCCAGCGCCGCATCACGCCGTCACGCGTCACCAGCCGCTGCCCGACCACGAGCCGCTGGCCGTCGTCGCGCTCGGCCACGCCGATCTGCGCGAGCCGCCGCATCAGCTCGGGCGGCGCGGTGACATGAAGGATCAGCGGCTCGAGCCTGTCGCCGAGCGCCGGATCACCGTCTCCCGACGCGCCAGTCCACGCGCGCGGCCCCTCGCCGATGGCTGCCTGCAACTCGTCCCCCAGCGCCGCAGCCAGCGCGCGCTCATAGCCCGGCCCGGCGCGGACGCGATCGAGCGCGCGGACGCCGCCAGGGGATTTCTCCGGACGTGCGAGGGCGCGCTGCTCGGCATGAAGCGCGGCAAGCTCGGCTTCCGCTCCGGCGAGCGCTTCGCTCGCAGACGCACGCTCCCGCTCGGCGAGATCGCGCGATGCCTCGGCTGCGATGATCGCGTCCGCCGCATGATCGGCGTCGCGCTCGGCGGCCGCGCGCTTCTCCTTCGCCTGCGCCTGCTGACTGATGAGCGCGGCATCGTCGCCGAGCGCGGCACGCTCCTGATCGAGTCGGCGGACTTCCTGCTGGGCGCGATCGGCGCGTGTTCGCGCCGCGACGAGCGCGGCGGCGGCGACGCGCGCCTCGCCCAATGCTGCGGCCTCGGCCGCCATCGCCTCTGCCAAAGCCTGCTCGGCGGCACGCACGGCGATCTCGGACGCCTCGCGGCGCGGGCGCAGCGTCGGCAGCGTTGCCTCGGCGGCAGCCATGCGCTGGGCGAGCGCTTCCTGCTCCGCGGCGAGCCGCGCCAGCGCCGTCGTCGCGTCCTGCGCCAGCGCCGCCTCACGCGCGCGATCAGCCTCAAGCGCGGCGCTCTGGCGACCGAGCTCGCCGATCCGCCGGTCGAGCGCCGCCCGCTCGGCGACGATCGCCTCGTGCCCGCGCGCCGCGTCGGCAGCGGCATCGCGCGCGGCGAGTGCGGCGGCTCGCGCCTCGGCGAGCCGTCGGGCGGCATCGGCGGCGGCGATCGCAGCGCCGCGCTGCGCCTCGGCGGTAGTCGCGACCCGCGCCTCGGCCACCTCGGCTTCGCGCTTCGCCGCTTCGGCGGCGGCGGCGGCGTCGCGCCAGCGCGCATAGATCAGCCGCGCCTCAGCCGTCCTGAGCTGCGTCGAGATCAGCCGATACCGCTCCGCTGCTCGCGCCTGGCGCCGCAGCGCGGCGCCACGCTGCTCCATGTCGGACAAGAGCTCGTCGAGCCGGTTGAGATTGGTCTCGGTCGCGCGCAGCTTCTGCTCGGCATCCTTGCGGCGGACGTGCAGCCCGGCGATCCCTGCCGCCTCTTCCAGCATCAACCGCCGCTCGGCCGGCTTGGCGGCGATCACCGCGGCGATCTTGCCCTGGCTGACGAGCGCCGGCGAATGGGCGCCAGTGGCGGCGTCGGCGAACAGCAGTGCGACATCCTTGGCGCGCACGTCGCGCCCATCCAACCGATAGGCCGAGCCGGCGCCGCGCTCGATGCGGCGGACGACCTCGCCTTCTTCCGGCCCGCCCGTGCCGGGACGATCGATCAGCATCGAGACCTCGGCGAACTCGCGTTGCGGCCGCGCCGCGGTGCCGGCGAAGATCACGTCCTCCATGCCGCCGCCGCGCATCGATTTGGGCGAACTCTCGCCCATCACCCAGCGGATCGCCTCGAGCAGATTCGATTTGCCGCAGCCATTGGGGCCGACGACGCCGGTCAGCCCTGGCTCGATGCGCAGCTCGGTCGGATCGACGAAGCTCTTGAAGCCGGTCAGCTTGAGCCGCTTGATGCGCATGGCGGAGGCGGTCGCTCCGCTCAGCCGCCCGCGGCCTTGAGCTGCGGCTCGAGATCCTCCCAGGTCGCGCTGCCGACGGCCTTGCCGTTGATCACGAAGGTCGGCGTGCCCTGGAGCTGGAACTGCGTCTCCGCGACCTTCCGCATGTCGAGCAGCTTGTTCTGCACCTTCTCGTCCTTGATGCAGGCCTGCGCCTTGTCCCAGCCGACACCGCGCTGCTTCATGAACTGATCGAGCCCGGCGGCCTGCGCGACCGCGACGCCCTGCTGATCGGGCGGCAGCGCCTGAATGCGCTGCTGCTCGGCGGGCGCCAGGTTCATGATCTTGCCCATCCAATTCTGCTGCGTGGCGTAGAGCTGCTCGACGATCTTGAAGAAGGGTGCGGGGCCGTTGCAGCGCGCGAGCAGTGCCGCGGTGAGATCGAAGCCGTCGCGGACATAATTGCGGAATTCGTAGCTGACGCGTCCGGTCGCGACATATTTCGCCTTGAGCGTCGGCTCATGATCGACCGCGAACTCGGCGCAATGCGGGCAGGTGAGCGAGCCATATTCGATCAGCTTCACCGGCGCGTTGGGATTGCCCATCACGAAGCCGCCGTCGGACGTTGCGGCGACCTGCTCGGTCCAGTCGCGGGACGGCGCTGCGACGGCGGGTGCGGTCGGCGCCGAAACCGCCGGTGCCGTGCTGTTCGCGCTCTCGTTCTGCTTGCCGCACGCAGCGAGGCCGAGCGCCAGCGCGACGATGCCGAGACGCCGAACATGATCGATACGCATAAACCGGAATCCCATCGCTACTTCACCGCATCGGCGACGAACGGCTGCAACGACGGCCAATCATGCACGTCGATCGCCACGTCGTTGATCATGAAAGCCGGCGTGCCGGCGATCCTGCGCTGGTCCCACGCCTCGTTGGCCATCGCCGTCACCGCCGCCACCGCCGCCTTGTCGGAAAGGCAGGCGCGGATCGAGGCCGGCGTGTAGCCGCGTGCCGCCAGCAGCGTATCGAGGCCCGCACCTTGCGCTGACTGGATCAATGCATCGGCGGGCGGTTGCGTCGACGGATCCGGCGCGGTCGCGTCCCAGGCGCTCGCCTTCGCCATCCATTCCTGCTGATGCGCGAAGATCAGCGCGGCGGTATCGAAATAGCGTTGCGGCCCCTGGCAGCGGGCGAGCAACGTCGCCGCGAGATCGAAGCGGTCGCGCACCGCCGTCCGCACCTCGAGCGCCAGCCCGCCGGTCCGGATATAGGGTTCGAGCCCCGGCCAGCCCGCTGCCGCAAACACCGCGCAATGCGGACAGGTGAGCGAGACATATTCGATCAGTCGCGTCTTCGCATTCGGATTGCCCAGCACATATCCGCCATCCGGCGCCACCGTCGCGACGTTCGTCCAAGTGCGCGTGCGCGCCGCGACATGGCGGACGGCCGCAGGTGCCGCCTGTATCGCGGCAGCCGCGAGAACCGCGCAGGCGAGCGGGGCAGCCTTCACTCCTTGTCCCCCATACGCGGCACGCCGACCGTGAGCGACAGCCCGCTGGCAAGCGATTCGAGCACCGCGCGCAGCTCGGGATCGCCGATCGTGCGCAGGCTATCGCCGAGTTCGGCTGGGGGAAGTGGGCGCGGCACGGGCGGCGGCGGGGCGCGGCGCGCGGCGGCGCCCTGGCGGATCACGACGCGGGCGACCGCATCATAGCCGAAGAAGCGATTGACGCGCTCGATGATCGCGGGGGCAACATGCTGCATCATCGGCGCGTGCGCGCCTTCGACGAGCAGCGTCAGCGTGCCGCCGGCGCGCTTGCCTGCAGGAAAGCGGATGCACTCTGGGCAGGAAGCGCCCGCATAGCGCTCGCCGACGATCTCGCGCCAACGGCTCACGACCGCGCTCTGCACGAAGCCGAAACGCCGGAACGCGGCGTGGCCGACGTCGGGCGTCAGCTCGCCCACCGCGCGGGCGCGACGATGCCGCGGCACATCGGCCGGTTCGGGCGTGCGTGCGCCGCGCCTGCGGATCGGGCGTTCCGTCATCGCGCATCCCATGCCATAGCGCGCCATGGCCGTCGATGCCGCCCCGGCACTTCTCCACTGGTATGACATGAACGCGCGGACGCTCCCCTGGCGGACGCTCCCGGACGCGAAGCAAGCGCCCGATCCCTATCGTGTCTGGCTGTCCGAGATCATGCTCCAGCAGACGACGACCGCAGCAGTGGCGCCTTATTTCGCCCGTTTCACCGCACGCTGGCCGACGATCGAGACGCTCGCCGCCGCCGAGGAGGCCGAGCTGATGGCAGCGTGGGCGGGGCTCGGCTATTATGCGCGTGCGCGCAACCTGATCGCCTGCGCGCGCACGATCGCTGCGCAGCATGGCGGCCGATTTCCGCAGCAGGAGACCGCATTACGCGCGCTCCCGGGCATCGGCGCCTATACCGCAGCCGCGATCGCCGCGATCGCCTTCGGACAGCGCGCCGTGGTGGTCGACGCCAATGTCGAGCGCGTCGTCGCGCGGCTGTTCGCGCTCGAGACGCCGCTGCCCGCTGCAAGACCGGAACTGCGGAGGCTGACGGACGGCATCACGCCGGATGCCCGCGCCGGCGATTTCGCGCAGGCGATGATGGATATCGGTGCGACGGTCTGCATGCCGCGTGCTCCGCGCTGCCTGATCTGCCCCTTGGCCGAGATCTGCGCAGCCCGGGCGACGGGCGAGCCCGAACGCTATCCTGTGAAGGCGCCGAAGCGTGCCAAGCCGGAGCGGCGGGGGATCGCCTATTGGTTGGAGCGCGACGGCGCCGTGCTGCTCAGCCGCCGCCCGCCACGCGGCATGCTTGGCGGCATGCGCGCGCTGCCCGGCGGCGCGTGGCACGACGCGGCGCCGGAAGCGACGCCACCGATCAGCGCCGACTGGCGACCTATCGGGGCGGTGCGCCACGTCTTCACCCATTTCGCGCTGACGCTTGACCTGCTCGCCGCGCGCGGCGAGGCAAAGGCGGCCGACGGCGAATGGTGGCCGGTCGATCGCATCGAGGAGGCCGGATTGCCGACGCTCTACGCCAAGGCCGCGCCGCTCGCCGCCGCCTGGCGCGAAGCCGCCTGATGGCGCACGCGCCCGGCTTCACCGGCTCGCCGCTCGATCGCGCCGAGCATATCCGCCTCACCCCGGAGGCGTTCGAGGCGGCGCGCGCCGATCCGGCGGCGCGGCTGCTGCGTCTCGACGGCATCGATCCCGTGCTCGACGGCGGCGACGGGCTCGGCTGGGATGCGCTCGCCCAAGCGCCAGCCGACGCGCCGCTCGCGCTGCTCGGCCTGATCGACGGTATCCCGCACTTCACCGCGCTCGTCGCCGACCCGACCCGCGACGGCCGCTCGCCGGGCATCTTCGCCGTGCTCGACCGGCTGCACCCCGGCGACGCGGCGACCTTCGCGGCCGCCCGCAGCCTCATCTCCTGGCACGCGCGACACCGCTTCTGCGCCAATTGCGGCACGCCGACCGACATCTTCCGCGCCGGCTGGGGCCGTCGCTGCCCGAGCTGCAACACCGAGCATTTTCCGCGCGTCGATCCGGTCGTGATCATGCTCGCCGAGCACGGCACGGGTGCGGACGCCCGCGTGCTGATCGGACGCCAGCCGAGCTTTCCGCCGCAGCGTTTCTCGGCGCTCGCCGGTTTCCTCGAGCCGGCGGAATCGATCGAGGAGGCGGTCGCGCGCGAGCTGCACGAGGAGGCCGGCGTTCGCGCCACGCGCGTGCGCTACGTCACCAGCCAGCCCTGGCCCTTCCCCTCGCAGCTGATGATCGCCTGCATCGCCTGCGTCGACGACGACGCCATCACGCTCGATCGTAACGAGCTCGACGATGCCAAGTGGGTGACGCGCGCGGAGGTTGCGGATGCGCTCGCCGGCGCGGCCGACGCCAGCTTCATCCCGCCGCCGCGCTTCGCGATCGCATACACGCTGTTCGAGCGCTGGCTGGAGGGGGCGTAGCAGAGCGCCGTCTCAGTCCTTCTCCGTCGACCGTTCGGGCTGAGCGCAGCCGAAGCCTAGCCGCAGCATGCCCTTCGACTTCGCTCAGGGCGAACGGCTGCCGCGGATGACCCTAAACCCCGTGCCCCAGCGTCGCGATCATCGCTTCGAGATCGCTGGTCTCCTCCGGGGCGGCGCGGCCGCCCGCCTGCGCCACCAGGCGCGCCACGAAGTCGAGCTTGAGCATCACGCCCGGCGTCAGCCGAAACGGGTAGAGATCCGGCTGCCCCATTGCGCGATTGATCGCGTTGAGCGCGAAGGAGAAGGGTATCCAGCGCGCCCCGAGCGTCGCGGCATCGGCGTGATACGGATCGAAATCGACCGCGACCTCGATGTCGGAGCCATCGAGCTCGCCGCCGAAGCTGCCGATCGCCGCCAGCGTGTCGACGATATGGAGATAGTGGGCGAAGGTCTCGGCGAAGTCCTCCCACGGATGGGCGGCGGCATAGGCCGAGATGTGCTGGTCGTGCCAGTCGGCCGGCGCGCCGCTCGCATAGTGCGCCTGCACCGCTGCCTGATAGTCGGCGCGCTCGTCGCCGAACAACGCGCGGAAGGGCTCGTGCCAGTCGGTCCCGGCGACGAGCCGAAACCAGTAATGATGACCGACCTCGTGGCGAAAGTGGCCGAGCAGCGTACGGTAGGGCTCGCCCATCTGATGGCGGATGCGCTCGCGCGCCACGTCGTCCGCCTCGATCACGTTGAGCGTGATGACGCCGCCGGCGTGCCCCGTCAGCAATTGCGGCACGTAGCCCATCTCGGCGGCGCTATCGTAGAGGAAGTCGAAGGCGAGGCCGTCGTAGCGCTCGTTCTTGGTGTCGAGCGGCAGGTTGAGCATGATCAGCGCGCGGATCAGCCTGCGCTTGGCTTCCTCGATCCTGCGCCAGCGATCGAGCACGCCGGCGACGGCAAGATCCGGGATGACACGGTTGTGCCGGCAGGCACGGCACATGCGCTGCCCGCCCGTCGAGGGCTCGAGATCGCCGACCAGCCAGTTGCAGACGCCGAAGCGCGCGTTGGCGCAGGGCTCGGCGGCGAGCGCTCCGCCGCCGGCATCGCGCCAATCGCCGCTCGTGGCGTCATGGTGCGCGAACCGGTCGGTCGCGGGATCGTAGCCGAGCCCATGCGCGCAGCTCGGGCAGGCATGGTCCTCGAACTGCAGCAGATGCCGGCAATGCGGGCAGCGATAGGCGGGCAAGGCGGACGATCCCCTGTTTCATCCTTAACGAGACTGAGAAAAGTTGGTGCCATAAGCGGTTGCGAAGTGCGTGGCGCGACCACATCTTCGCTGTTGCAATTCAGCAACAGTTGGCTTTGCGGGCGAAGCGGGCAACAGGGACGTTCATGGCCGATCCTTACACGACATTGGGTGTGCCGCGCGGCGCCGACGAGGCGGCGATCAAGAAGGCCTATCGCAAGCTCGCCAAGGAGCTGCATCCCGATCGCAACAAGGACAATCCCAAGGCGGCCGATCGCTTCGCCGAGGTGACCAACGCCTATGATCTGCTATCCGACAAGGACAAGCGCGCCCAGTTCAACCGCGGCGAGATCGACGAGAACGGCAATCCCAAGGCACCGTTCGGTTTCGGCGGCGGCCATCCCGGCGGCGGCGGACATCCGTTCGGCGACGGCGCGACCGGCGGCTTCCGCGCGGGGCCCGGCGGGTTCGAGTTCCAGGGCGGCGGCAGCGATTTCGGGGACATCTTCGACAATCTCTTCGGCGGCGGACGTGGCGCGGGTACTACGGGCGGTGGCTTTGGTGGCTTCGGCACCGGCGCCGGCGCCGGTCCGTTCGGCGCGGGCGGGCGGCAACGGGCGCCGCGCGGCGCCGACGTCGCCTATCGCCTGCAGGTGCCGTTCGAGGATGCGGCGGCGCTGAAGCCGCAGCGCGTGACGCTCGCCAGCGGCAAGACGATCGAGCTCAAGCTTCCCAACGGCGTCGAGAGCGGCACGCAGCGTCGTCTCGCCGGCCAGGGCGAACAGGGGCCCGGCGGCGCCGGCGACGCCACGGTGACGATCGAGATCGCGCCGCACCGCTTCTTCACGCGCGACGGCGACGACATCCGGCTCGACCTGCCGGTGCGGCTCGACGAGGCGCTGCTCGGCGCGAAGGTCAAGGTGCCGACGGTCGACGGCGCGGTGATGCTCACCGTTCCGGCGGGCTCCAGCTCGGGCAAGGTGCTCCGCCTCAAGGGCAAGGGCTTCCATAGACAGGACGGCACGCGCGGCGATCAGCTCGTCACGCTGCTGGTCGACGTGCCGGCGGACGACGCCGCGCTGCGAGGGTTCGTCGAAAGTTGGGAGGCGGAGAAGGCGCGCAACCCGCGGGCCTCGTTGGGAGTCTAGCCTGGGTGCACCGCGGGGAGGCCGAAGATCACCGACGTCTCGCCGCAATCGCCTGAGCAGCGCGGTCATCGCCTTGCCGAGGGTGCCGCCGAGGACGCCAATCCGCTCAAGCGGGTGAACCGGACGCGCAACCCGATCGAGATTGGCAAGCGCGTGCTGGTCGGCGTCTGGTCGGACGGGTTCATCCATGCCGGCAACCTCGCCTATCTCTCACTGCTGACGCTGTTTCCCTTCTTCATCGTCGCCGCCGCGGTCGCGCAGATCTTCGGCCGCAGCGAGGATGGCGTGCGCACCGTCGAATCCTTTCTGCATACGTTGCCGCGCAGCGTCGCGGCGATCCTGCGCCAGCCGATCGCGGACGTGCTCCACGCGCGCACCGGCGGGCTGCTCTGGCTCGGCGCGCTCGTCGGCCTCTGGACTGTCGGCAGCTTCATCGAGACGATCCGCGACATCGTGCGCCGCGCCTACGGCGTCACCACGCGCAAGGCGTTCTGGCAGTATCGCGCGAGTTCGGCGCTGATCATCATCGGATCGGTGGTGCTCGCGATCCTCGCCTTCATCATCCAGGGCGCGATCATCGCGGTGGAGCAGTTCATCTATCATCTGATCCCGCGACTTGCCGAAATCGGCCCGCTGCTCAGGCTCTCGCGGCTGGCGCCGGGGCTCGTGCTGTTCGGCGCGATCTACATGCTGTTCTACACGCTGACGCCGACCAAATACCGCTATTCGGGATCGCTCAAATGGCCCGGCGCGCTGCTCGTCGCGCTGTGGTGGACCGGCACGACCGCGCTGCTGCCGATCGTGCTCGCGCAGCTCGGCGGCTACGACCGCACCTATGGCAGCCTGGCCGGCGTCGTCATCGCGCTGCTCTTCTTCTGGCTGGTCGGGCTCGGCATCGTCATCGGCGCGCACCTCAACGCCGCACTGGCGGAAAGCGATATCCCCGCTGTAAAGGAGCCGCCAACCGAGGCTTGAGGGGAGAGGCGCGTGGGCGGATTGATGGAAGGCAAGCGCGGCCTGATCATGGGCCTCGCCAACGACAAGTCGCTCGCCTGGGGCATCGCCAAGGCGCTGGCAGGCGCCGGCGCGGAGCTCGCATTCTCCTATCAGGGCGAGGCGATGGAGAAGCGCGTGCGGCCGCTTGCCGCCGAGCTCGGCGCCGATCTCCTGATCGATTGCGACGTCGCCGACATGGCCGCGCTCGACGCTGCCTTCGCGACGCTGGCCGAGTGCTGGCCGACGATCGACTTCCTCGTCCACGCCATCGGTTTCTCGGACAAGAGCCAGCTTCGCGGCAAGTTCGTCGAGACCACGCTCGACAATTTCCTGCTGACGATGAACGTCTCGGCCTACAGCTTCGTCGCCGCCTGCCAGCGCGCGCGCGCGCTAATGCCGAACGGCGGCGCGCTGCTGACACTGACCTATTACGGCGCCGAGAAGGTGGTGCCGCACTATAACGTCATGGGCCTCGCCAAGGCGGCGCTCGAGGCCAGCGTTAAATACATCGCGATGGACCTCGGGCCCGAGAATATCCGCGTGAACGCGATCTCGGCCGGTCCGATCCAGACGCTCGCGGCGCGCGGTATCGGCGACTTCAACTACATCCTCAAATGGAACCAGCTGAACTCGCCGCTGCGGCGCAACGTCACGATCGAGGATGTCGGCGGCGCCGGCCTCTACCTGCTCTCGGACCTCGCCAGCGGCGTCACCGGCGAAATCCACCATGTCGACGCCGGCTACAACGTCATCGGCATGAAGGCCGAAGGCGCCCCGGACATCGCGCTTGCGTGATGCTTGACCCCTCTCCCTTCAGGGGAGAGGGAGGGGCCCACGCGAAGCGTGGGAGGGTGAGGGTGAAGCGGCCAGAAGGCGAGGTGGCGCTCGATCGCGTTCGCGACATGCGCCGCTTCTCGACCGATGTGGAAAAGCTGCTCTGGTCTGCGCTGCGCGGCAGACAGCTAGGCAAAGCAAAGTTCCGGCGTCAGGTCTGGCTTGGCGCATTCATCGTCGACTTCTACTGCGCTGAAGCCAAACTGATCATCGAGGCCGATGGCGGCCAGCATGTACAGTCGGAGGAAGACGCTCGCCGGACGGCATGGCTGGCGAAAGAAGGAATTCGAGTGATTCGCTTCTGGAACAATGATGTGATCGACAATCTCCCTGGTGTGCTTGAGAGGATCGTCGATGCCCTCACCCTCCCACCGCTCTGCGAGCGGCGGGCCCCTCCCTCTCCCCTGAAGGGAGAGGGGTAATGTCTTTCAATTCCTTCGGGCACGTCTTCCGCTTCACGACTTGGGGTGAGAGTCACGGGCCGGCGCTGGGCGCCGTCGTCGACGGCTGCCCGCCGGGGCTGGCGCTATCTGAAAGCGCCATCCAGCCGTGGCTCGACAAGCGTCGCCCGGGAAGCTCGCGCTTCACCACGCAGCGGCAAGAGCCGGATCAGGTCCGCATCCTCTCGGGCGTGTTCGACGGCCGCACGACAGGCACGCCGATCAGCCTGATGATCGAGAATGTCGACCAGCGCTCGAAAGACTATTCGGAGGTCGCACAGAGCTATCGGCCCGGCCACGCCGACTACGCCTATGACGCGAAATACGGCTTCCGCGACTATCGCGGCGGCGGGCGCTCGTCGGCACGCGAGACGGCGGCACGGGTCGCGGCGGGCGGCATCGCGCGGTTGGTGATCCCCGAAGTGCGCATCCGCGCCTATCTCGTCGAGCTCGGCGGCGACGCGATCGACCGCGCCGCGTTTGATGACGCCCAGATCGACGCCAACCCGTTTTTCTGTCCAGACGCCGCCGCCGCCATCCGCTGGGAAACGATCGTCGACGATTCCCGCAAGGCCGGCTCGTCGGTGGGCGCGGTGGTCGAATGCGTCGCCGAGGGCGTGCCGGCAGGCTGGGGCGCGCCGCTCTATGCCAAGCTCGATGCCGAGCTCGCCGCCGCTTGCATGTCGATCAACGCGGTGAAGGGAGTCGAGATCGGCGACGGCTTCGCCGCGGCGCGCCTGACCGGCGAGACCAACGCCGATCCCATGCTTCCAGGCAATGACGGCAAGCCGATCTTCCTCGCCAATCATGCCGGCGGGATCGCGGGCGGCATCGCCACCGGTCAGCCCGTCGTCGTACGCGCCGCCTTCAAGCCGACCTCCTCGATCCTGACGCCGGTCGAGACGATCACGCGCGGGGGCAGCGCGGGCGAGATCCGCACCAAGGGCCGCCACGATCCGTGCGTCGGCATTCGCGGCGCGCCAGTGGTCGAGGCAATGGTCGCGCTCGTGCTCGCCGACCAGAAGCTGCTTAACAAAGCTCAGTGCGGCGCCTGAAACCGACCGGACCCAAAGCGGGAGGCGGCACGTTCTTCACCCAAACCAGTGGAGAATGGACGATGCGGAAGATGGCATTTGCGGCGCTGCTCCTGGCGCTCCCCCTCGGCGCGGCTTACGCTCAGGCAGGTGCCGGCGCCGGCGCGGGCGGCGGCGCGGCTGGTGGCGTGGGCGGGACCGGGGTCGGCACCGGCGTCGGCGGCAGTGCAGGCGCGACGACCGGCAGCAGCATCGGCGGCGCGATGGGCAGCGCTGGCTCGACCACCGGTGGCACGACCGGCACCACCGGCAGCACGACCAACGGCGGCACCGGCCTCGGCTCCGGCACCACCGGCTCGATGGGCAACGGCGCGATGGGCAATGGCGGCACGTCCGTCGGCAGCACCGGCGCAACGATGGGCACCGGCTCGACCAGCAGCGGCTCGAAGTCCGGCAAGTCCAGCCGGTCGAAGAGCGGCAGCTCGACGTCCGGCAGCACGGGCGGAAGCATGGGCGGCAGCACGTCCGGCTCGATGAGCGGCGGTTCGTCGGGGTCGACCGGCAGCGGCGGCACCGGCCGCTAACGCTCCACGATAACAGGGATCGACGCCGCGAGCTTGGCGCTCGCGGCCGTTCGAGGGGAGGCGGCCCCTCCGGATCAGAAGGTCAGGCCGCCTCGCCTTCCGAATCGAGCCCATAGGCGGTGTGCAGCACGCGCACCGCCAACTCGGTGAAATCCTCGTCGATCAACACCGAGACCTTGATCTCGGAGGTGGTGATCGCCTGGATGTTGATGCCGCGATCGGCGAGTGCCTTGAACATCTGCGCGGCGACGCCGGCATGGCTGCGCATGCCGACGCCGACCACCGAGATCTTGGCGATCTTGGTATCGTGCCGTACGGAAAGGTGGCCGATCGTGCTCTGCGCCTTCTCGAGCACGTCGAGCGTACGCGCGAGTTCCGCGCGGGGCACGGTGAACGTAACGTCAGTCGACTTGCCGTCGGACGCGACGTTCTGGACGATCATGTCGACGTTGATGCTGGCATCGGCGAGCGGCCCGAAGATGGTTGCGACCGCGCCGGGGCGATCGGGCACCGCGACGAGCGTGACCTTCGCCTCGTTCTTGTCGTGCGCGATGCCGGTGATGAGCTGCCGTTCCATGCCTGCTTCCTCGATCTCGTCGTCGCCGACGATCAGCGTGCCTCTATGTCCATCATCGTTGCGCGCGTCCTCGAAGGAGGAAAGCACGCGCACACGCACGCGCTCCTTCATCGCGAGGCCGACCGAGCGCGTCTGCAGCACCTTGGCGCCCACGCTGGCGAGCTCCAGCATCTCCTCGTAGGTGACGCGGCTGAGCTTGCGCGCGCGCGGCACGATGCGCGGGTCGGTCGTGTAGACGCCGTCGACATCGGTATAGATGTCGCAGCGATCGGCCTTCACCGCGGCGGCGACGGCGACGGCGCTGGTATCTGATCCGCCGCGGCCGAGCGTGGTGACGCGGCCTTCCTCGGTCAGGCCCTGGAAGCCGGGGATCACCGCGATCTCGCCCGCCGCCATCGCGCCGAGCAGCGTTCCCGTATCGATCGTACCGATGCGCGCGGATGCGTGCGCGTCCGACGTGCGGATCGGCAGCTGCCAGCCGAGCCAGCTCCGCGCCTTGCAGCCCATCGACTGCAATACGATCGCGAGCAGCCCGCTCGTCACCTGCTCACCGCTCGCGACGACGACGTCATATTCGCGCGGATCGTAGAGCGAGGAGGCCTCGCGGCAGAACTGGACGAGGCGATCGGTCTCGCCCGCCATGGCCGAGACGACGACCGCGACCTCGTTGCCAGCCTCGGCCTCGCGCTTCACGCGTTCGGCGACGTTCCGAATCCGCTCGATCCCCGCCATCGAGGTGCCGCCGAACTTCATGACGATGCGGGACATGGCTGCTCTTCGCGCGAAAGCTTCTGGAGGGCTGGGAGGAAAACGGGCGCCCTGATAGAAAGGGGTTGCCATGAACGCAAGCATCGCACCCGACACGATCGATCCCGCCGAGGCGGAGCATTTCGGCCGTATGGCGGCGGACTGGTGGGACCCGAGGGGCTCGTCGGCGATGTTGCACCGGCTGAACCCGGCGCGGCTGCGCTACATCCGGCAGCGGATCGATGATCACTGGCGCGGCGACACGACCGTACTCAAACCGCTCGCGGGCAAACGCGCGCTCGATGTCGGCTGCGGCGGCGGCCTCCTCGCCGAACCGCTCGCGCGGCTAGGCGCAGAGGTGACCGGGCTCGATGCCGCCGCGCCGACAATCGCGGTGGCGCGCGCGCATGCCGAGCGGCAAGGCCTCGCGATCGATTATCGTATCGGTGGCATCGAATCACTCACCACCTCCCCGCCCCCGTTCGTATCGAGCGAAGTCGAGACACGTCCCTCGACTGCACTTCGGACGTACGGCAATTGCGCCCGACCAAGCGATCGCTTCGATCTGATCACCTCGCTCGAAGTGGTCGAGCATGCGGCCGATCCCGACGCCTTCGTGCGCGGCCTCGCAGCGGCGCTCGCGCCCGACGGCCTGCTGATCCTCTCGACGCCGAACCGCACGCCGTTCTCGAAGCTCGCGGTGGTCACGCTCGGCGAGAGCCTCGGCGGCATCCCCAGGGGCACGCACGACTGGTCGAAGTTCCTGACGCCGGCGGAGCTCGGCGCGCTGGTCGAGGCAGCCGGCCTCAGGGTCGACGACGTGACCGGGCTCAGCTTCGATCCGCGCCGCGGCTTCGTCACCTCGCCGAACGTCGCGATCGACTATCTGCTCACAGCCAGTCGCGCCACTTGAACCACAGCACCGGCAGGATCGTGGACACGACCATCAGGCCGAGCGCGAACGGATAGCCGAATGACCAGTTCAGCTCCGGCATATATTTGAAGTTCATGCCGTAGACGCCGACGACGAGCACCGGCGGCACGCCCGCCACCGAGACCACCGTCAACACCTTCACGACGTCGTTCTGCTCGATCGAGATGAAATTGTTGGCGGCGTCGAGCATCAGCTGCACGCGGCCGGCGAGGCTGTTTTCGAATTCGTCGAGCGAGGCGATGTCCTTGGCGATCATGTCGAGCCGCGCACGGATGTCGTCGCCAAGATGCCAGTCGCAGCGATCGTGGATGAAGCTCGCCATCCGGCCGATGGTGAGGAAGGTGTGGCGGACGCGGGTAAGCTTCTCGCTGATCTGGCCGATCTCGATCATCAGATGGCGCAGCCGGCGCGTCTCGCGGCCGAGCCGCTTGTTCTTCTGAGGCGCCTCGGCGAAGATGCTCTGCGCGCAATCGGCGAGCCGCTCCGCGGCGCGCTCGAGATGATCGGCATCATGATCGACGACGTCCTCGAGCAGGCGCACGAGAATGTGCGGTGCGGTGACGTTCTTCCCGTCCACCTCCTTGTGGATCTCGTCGAACGCGCCGAGCTCCGCGAAGCGGACGGTGACGAGCCGCTCGCGCGACAGCACGAAGCCGGTCGGCGCGAGGCTCCAGCGATGGCCCTCGGTGCCAGCGATCAGCGGTGCGCTCATGTAAAGGATGTT
>JAFAZF010000012.1 GCA_019239915.1 Sphingomonadaceae bacterium | reverse complement strand
GACCGCCGCCACCACCCGTTCCCGAAGATCCACCGATAATGCTCGAGCCATCTATGCTGGCCTCCAGCACCAGCATGGATTCTGAATCAGAAAAATCGGGCGCCGGGAATCCCTCGCGATTCAGCGGGGTGAGAAACCGCTCTAGATCAGCAATTCAGCCGATGCATCTGAGGCTATCAGCGAAGCGTCGCGCGTTCGCGACATAGCCGGCGGCGCTCTTGCGCAAGCCAGCCCGCTGCTCCTCGCCCAGTTCCTTCATCACGCGTGCCGGCGATCCGATGATCTGGCTGCCCGCCGGAAAGCGCTTGCCCTCGGTCACGAGCGCACCCGCGCCCACGAGACTCTCGTCCGCGATCACCGCTTCGTTCAGCACGGTCGCGCCGATGCCGATCAGCACGCTGTCACCGATCGTGCAGCCGTGGAGCATCGCCTGATGGCCGATCGTGCAATCCCGCCCGATCACCAGCGGTTTGCCGGGATCGGAGTGAAGGACGGCGTTCTCCTGGACGTTGCTGCCCTCGCCGATCGTGATCGGCGTGTTGTCGGCGCGGATCACGACGCCGAACCAGATGCTGGTGTTGCGCGCGAGCCGGACGTCGCCGACCACGACCGCGGAGGGCGCCACCCAGCAGGATCCGTCCTCCGGCAAGGTCGGGCGCTTGCCATCGAGTTCGTAGAGCGGCATCGATGGTGTCTCCCCGTTGCAGTGAGGCAGGTCGGCTCCCGATGCGACGCGAAAGGCCGGGCGCCGCGCCGCTCATGCGCGATTGTTCGGTGATCGGCTAGCCCGCCGGGCCGTCCGTCCCTCAGCGCCCCGCTGCTCGTTCAGGAAAGGAGCCCCTGCGATGCCGACCATCACCGGCGGGTGCCACTGCGGCCTCGTCCACTTCGAAGCCGACGTCCCCGAGGACGCCGAACTCCTCGAGTGCAACTGCTCGATCTGCACGATGACCGGCTATCTCCACCTGATCGTGCCGGATACGAAGTTCCGCCTGCTCGAGGGCGCCCGCGAGACGACGACCTATCGCTTCGGCAGCGGCAAGGCGCGCCACATCTTCTGCATGCAATGCGGGATCAAGAGCTTCTACCGGCCGCGCTCGCATCCCGAAGGCATCAGCATCAACTGGCGCTGCGTCGAAGACAAGGCCGGCTTGGAACCCGCGGTGCGCCCGTTCGACGGGCGGAATTGGGAACAGACACGCGCGGCGCTCGGCTGATCTTCCGCGGCCGCCCTCGCGAAGCGCAAATCCAGAGCTCCACGGCCGGGCTCGGGTTTTCACGGGAGCAGCTGCTGGAGGTGAAGCCCGGCGTGTTCTGCGCCGGGCTCCGCTCGCTCAGCCCCAGCGGCGATTGTGCTTCGCGCGCCAGATGTGGTTGCTCGCGACGTTCTCGCGGTGGCGCAGGATCGCGCGGTCGCGATAGGTCAGGCGGCCGCCGTCGCGATAGCGCATGCGCGCCTCCTGGTGGTGGATCGAGGCTTGCTGGTGCTCCAGCCGGGCGGTCTCGTGCGGCGTGAGACGGCCGCTCTCGACACCGGCGCCGATGCGCTCCTGCTGGTTGTAGTGGCGCTGATCGACGGTCTGCGCGTCGGCGGCACCGGCGACGAGCCCCAGGCCGAGCAGAGCGGCGGCGATACGGGTTGCAAGCTTCATTTTGCCTTCTCCTCACACTCCGGTGCGACGCAACGCGCCGGACGGACCCGGTTTTAGGTATTGCGCTCTGAACTGTCCCGTAACGACCGCTGCAGTCGGCGTTCAGAATGATGGACGCTGCCGCGCCTGCCCCTGAGCAAGCGGCGCGCAAGCTGCTATATCGGCGCCATGCATCCTTCGGCTCTCCATGGTGTCTGAACGCCATGACCCATACAGATACCAGCATCGACAATCCGCTCGGCCTCGACGGGTTCGAGTTTGTCGAGTTCACCGGCCCCGACCCGCAGGCGCTCGGTGACCTCTTCGAGGCGATGGGCTTCACCCATCTTGCCGACCATCGTTCCAAGAACGTGCGGCGCTACACGCAGGGCGACATCAACTTCATCCTCAACATGGACCCCGGCGGGCAGGCTGCCGACTTCCGTGCAGCCCACGGCCCATCCGCCAACGCGATGGCATTCCGCGTTCACGACGCGCGTGCGGCGTTCGAGGAGGCGGTGCGGCGCGGCGCCACGCCGGTGAAGGGCAAGGTCGGGCCGATGGAGCTCAACATTCCCGCGATCGAGGGAATCGGCGGCTCCAGCCTCTATCTGGTCGACCGCTACGGCGCGCAGGAGATTTACGACGTCGACTTCAAGCCGGTTCCCGGCGCGGGCCGGGACGATCGCTCGGTCGGCCTCCACACGCTCGACCATCTCACGCACAATGTGAACCGCGGGCGGATGGCGCATTGGGCGGACTTCTACGAGCGGATCTTCAACTTCCGCGAGATCCGCTACTTCGACATCGAGGGCCAGGCGACCGGGCTCTTCTCCAAGGCGATGGCCGCGCCCGACGACAAGATCCGCATCCCGCTCAACGAAAGCCAGGACGAGCACAGCCAGATCGAGGAATTCCTGAAGGAATACAAGGGCGAAGGCATCCAGCATCTTGCGCTAGCGACCGACGATATCTTCGCGACGGTCGACAAGCTCCGCGCCAACGGCATCCGCTTCCAGGACAGCCCAGAAACCTATTTTGACATGATCGACCAGCGCCTTCCTGGCCACGGCCACGATGTCGAGGCGATGCGCAAACGCCGCATCCTGATCGACGGCGCGCCCGAGACGGGGGGCGGCATCCTGCTCCAGATCTTCACGGAAAACATGGTCGGGCCAATCTTCTTCGAGATCATCCAGCGCAAGGGCAATGACGGTTTCGGCGAGGGCAACTTCAAGGCGCTCTTCGAGAGCCTGGAGCTCGACCAGATCCGTCGCGGCGTAATCCCGGGCAAGGTGGGGGCATGAGGAACGATCCTCCCCCGCAGGGGGAGGGGGACCGGCCGCAGGCCGGTGGAGGGGGATCGCCGCAGGCGACGCGCCCGTCGAACTCCCCCTCCACCACCGGCGTTGCCGGGGGTCCCCCTCCCCGTGCCGGGGAGGGTTATATGCCCGGTTTCGGCAACCACCACGCGACGGAGGCCGTTCCCGGCGCGCTGCCGATCGGGCGCAATTCGCCGCAGAAGGTGCCGTTCGGCCTCTATGCCGAACAGCTTTCCGGCACTGCCTTCACCGCGCCGCGCCACGAGAACCGGCGCAGCTGGCTCTACCGGATGCGGCCCGCCGCGCAGCATCCGCCGTTCACGCGCTACGAGGGCGCGACGCTGCTCCGCTCCGGGCCGTTCGAAGAGGTGCCACCCTCCCCCAACCGGCTGCGCTGGAATCCGCTGCCGCTGCCTGGTCAGCCGACAGATTTCCTCGATGGTCTCGTAAGCTATGCCGGCAATGGCAGTCCCGCCGCGGGCCATGGCATCGGCATCCATCTCTACGCCGCCGATCGATCAATGGAGCGGCGCGCCTTCTTCTCGGCGGACGGCGAACTGCTGATCGTGCCGCAACAGGGCGCGCTCAGGATCGTCACGGAGCTGGGCGTGCTCGCCGTCGCGCCGCGATCGATCGCGCTCATCCCGCGCGGTCTTCGGTTCCGTGTCGGTGTGGACGGCCCGTCGCGCGGCTACGTCTGCGAGAATTACGGCAGTGCCCTCCGCCTGCCCGAACTCGGCCCGATCGGCGCGAACGGTCTCGCCAATCCGCGCGACTTCGAGGCGCCCGTCGCCGCCTTCGAGGATCGCGACGAACCATATGAGCTGATCCAGAAATTCGAGGGCAGGCTGTGGACGACGACGCTCGACCACTCGCCGTTCGACGTCGTCGCCTGGCACGGCAACGTCGCGCCGTGCCGCTACGATCTCGATCGCTTCAACACGATCAACACGGTGAGCTTCGATCATCCCGATCCCTCTATCTTCACCGTGCTGACCTCGCCGAGCGAGACGCCGGGCACCGCCAATTGCGATTTCGTAATCTTCCCGCCGCGCTGGATGGTCGCGGAGGAGACGTTCCGGCCGCCCTGGTTCCACCGCAACGTGATGAGCGAATTCATGGGCCTGATCGCGGGCGAGTATGACGCCAAGGCCGGCGGCTTCGTCCCCGGCGGCGCCTCGCTCCACAACCGCATGAACGGCCACGGGCCCGATCGTTCGAGCTATGGGAAGGCGGTCGCCGCCGAACTGGAGCCGCACCACACCGGCAGCGGCCTCGCCTTCATGTTCGAAAGCCGCCACGTCCTCCGCCCGACTCGCTGGGCGATGGAGGCATCGATCCGCCAGCCCGACTATGACGCGGTCTGGGCCGACTTCCCCAAGGCACGGCTGCCGCGATGATCGCACCGATCGATGCCACGCACGATCCCGCCCGACCCTGCTGGGTCGTGGGCGCGGTGGGGCACCGCGATTTCCCGATCCAGAACCTGCCGCTCGGCATCTTCTCGGCGGGCGACGAACGGCGCGGCGGCATCGCGATCGGCGATTTCGTCCTCGATCTGCGCGCGCTCGCCGCCAGCCGGCTGCTCGACGGACCCGCGCAGGCCGCCGCCGAGGCCGCCTCTGGGCCGACACTGAACCCGTTGCTCGGGCTCGGTTCGGTGCCGCGGCTGGCGCTTCGCCGTCGCGTCTCCGAGCTGCTCTCCGAACGGGAGCAGCGCGGGCGCGTCGCGCCCCTGCTGCACGCGGCGGCGGACTGCGTACTGCATCTGCCCGCCGCGATCGGCGACTACACCGACTTCTACGCCGGCATTCATCACGCCAGCAACGTCGGCCGGCTGTTCCGGCCGGACAACCCGCTGCTGCCCAACTATAAATATGTGCCGATCGGCTATCATGGCCGCGCCTCTTCGGTGCGCAGCTCGGATACCGGAGTCGTGCGCCCGGTCGGACAACGCAAGCCGCCCGAGGCCGCCGTCCCGCTGTTCGGCCCAACGCAGCGACTCGATTACGAGCTCGAGATGGGTGCATGGATCGGGCCAGGCAACGATCTCGGCAGCCCGATCGCGATCGGCGAGGCGGAAGGGCATGTCGCAGGCCTGTGTCTGCTCAACGACTGGTCGGCGCGCGACATCCAGGCTTGGGAGTATCAGCCGCTCGGCCCGTTCCTCGCCAAGAGCTTCGCGACCACGGTCTCGCCGTGGATCGTCACGGCCGAGGCACTGGCGCCGTTCCGCATCGCCCAACCCCCTCGCCCCGCCAGCGAACCCGCGCCGCTTCCCCATCTATTCGATGCGGAGGATCAGGCGCGCGGCGCCTACGCGATCCGGCTCGAGGCTGCGCTGCTCACCGCGAACATGCGCGCGAGCGGCCTGCCGTCGCACCCGCTCTCCAGCGGCCAGATGAGCGCGATGTACTGGACAATCGCGCAGCTCGTCGCGCACCACGCCTCCAACGGCTGCAATCTGCGGCCCGGCGATCTGCTCGGCACCGGCACGATCTCGGCACCGACACCGGATGGCTACGGCAGCCTGCTCGAGATCACCAACGGCGGCGCGACACCGCTGGCGCTGCCGAACGGTGAAACGCGCAGCTTTCTGCAGGATGGTGACGAAGTCATCCTCACCGCTCATGCCGAGGCCGAGGGGTTCGCGACGATCGGCTTCGGGCCCTGTCGCGGCACGATCCTGCCGGCACGAGCCTGAACGCTCAGCCGCGCTCGATCAGCAGCTCGGCGAAGCGCTGGCTCGCGGGCGACGGCGCGCCGCGATGGATCAGCCAGAGCCGGCTGAGCGAATCGGGTTCGTCAAGCGGTCGATAGACCATATGATCGGCATGGATGGCCGCGAGCGAGCGGACCAGCACACTGACGCCGAGGCCGGCGGCGACGAGCCCGAGCAGGCTGGCGATGCCGCTCACCTCCTGAGCGACGTGAAACTCGCGGCCATGGCGTCTGAAGAGCTGCGCGATGTGATCGTTGAAGCCGGCGCCGAGCGCCTGATGATAGCGAACGAATGGCTCGTCGACGATGTCGGCGATACGCAATGGTCGCTCCTGACGGGCCAGCGGATTGTCCTCGTGGATCGCGACGACGAGCGGCTCCTCCAACAGCAATGTCGCCACCAAGCCGTCCGGCAGCAGCGGCTGGCCAAGGTCGCGAATGAAGCCGAGATCGACGCTGCCGTCGTCGATGCCGGCGATCTGAGCGTCGCGGCTGATCTCGGCGAGCGAGAGATGCACCGCCGGATAACGCCGCCGGAACACGCCGAGTGCGCGCGCGACCAGTGGAATGAAGGGAACCGAGGTCACAAATCCGATCGAGAGCTGGCCGGTCTCGCCGCGCTGGACGCGCCGGGCGACGTCCATCGCGTGCGCCGCCTGCTCGAGCGTGCGCCGCGCCTCGGGCAGGAACAGGCGCCCTGCTTCGGTGAGCTCGACGCGGCGGCTGCTGCGATCGAACAGCGGCACGCCGAGCTCGTCCTCAAGCGCGCGCACCTGCTGACTGAGCGGCGGCTGCGATATCCCGAGCGCGGCCGCGGCGCGGCCGAAGTGCAGCTCCTCGGCGACGCGAACGAAGTAGCGAAGGTGGCGCAATTCCATTGATCAAGTCGCAAAAGCTATGGATCGAGCCATATCATATATTTGTTATTCGCTAAAATCCGTTGCACTGCAGCACGGATAACTGCCTCGGCAGTGATTAATCTGTTTACGGCATGGTCGCGACGCTGAGCGATCGCCCTGGAGTCGCAACGATGAACGAGCTCGTGAGGATCGCGCTCAAGCGGCCGCTCACGTTCATCGTGATGGCGGTACTGATCCTCCTCGTGGGGATCGGCGCGGCGGTGCGAACGCCGGTCGATATCTTTCCGGACATCCGCGTGCCCGTGATCGCGGTGGTGTGGCAATATGCCGGCCTGGCGCCGGACGACATGACCGGCCGCATCGTCACACCCTATGAACGGGTGCTCACGACAACGGTCAACGATGTCGAGCATGTCGAGAGCCAGTCGATGCTCGGCATCGGCATCGTGAAGATCTATCTGCAGCCCGGCGCCGACGTGCGCACCGCCACCGCCCAGGTCACGTCGGTCTCGCAGACCATCCTGAAGCAGCTGCCGAACGGCGCGACGCCGCCGCTGATCCTCAACTATTCGGCGTCGACCGTGCCGATCATCCAGCTCGCGCTTTCGGGGCAGGGCCTGAGCGAGCAGCAGCTCTTCGATATCGCGCAGAACCAGATGCGGCCTCAGCTGGTGACGGTGCCCGGCGCTGCGCTCCCCTTCCCCTCGGGTGGCCGCGTCCGTCAGATCCAGATCGATCTCGACACCCAGGCGCTGCAGGCGCGCGGGCTCTCCGCACAGGACGTCGGCAACGCGCTCGCCGCGCAGAACCAGATCAACCCCGCCGGGCTCGCCAAGATCGGCGAGTATCAATATTCGGTGCGCCTGAACAATGCCCCGAGCACGATCGACGCGCTCAACGCGCTCCCGGTAAAGGTCGTCAACGGCGCCACCATCTACATGCGCGACGTCGCACATGTCCGCGACGGCGCGGCGCCGCAGACCAACGTGGTCCATGTCGACGGGCCTCGCTCGGTGCTGATCACCGTCCTCAAGAACGGCTCGATCTCGACGCTCTCGATCATCCAGGGCATCAAAGACAAGATTCCAGATTTGCAGGCGATGCTGCCCTCGTCGCTGACGATCAAGCCGCTCAACGACCAGTCGATCTTCGTCAAAGCGGCGGTCAGCGGCGTGATTCGGGAGGGCGTGATCGCCGCCGCGCTCACCAGCCTGATGATCCTGCTGTTCCTCGGAAGCTGGCGGTCGACCGTCATCGTCGCAATCTCGATACCGCTCGCGGTGCTCGCCGCGATCGCGGCGCTCGCAGCCTTCCACCAGACGCTCAACGTGATGACGCTCGGCGGGCTCGCGCTCGCGGTCGGCATCCTCGTCGACGATGCCACGGTGACCATCGAAAGCATCGAATATCACCTTGAACAGGGCAAGGGCGTGATCCAGGCGATCCTCGACGGGTCCTACCAGATCGTCACGCCGGCGTTCGTCTCGATGCTCTGCATCTGCATCGTGTTCGTGCCGATGTTCGCGCTGCCCGGCGTTGCCGGCTTCCTGTTCGTGCCGATGGCGATGTCGGTGGTGTTCGCGATGGTCGCATCGTTCATCCTGTCGCGCACGCTCGTGCCGACGATGGCGATGTACCTGCTGCGGCAACACAAGAAGGACGGTCACGAAGAGGAGCATTCCTCACGCAATCCGATCAAGCGCTTCCAGCAGGGCTTCGAGGCACGCTTCGAGAAGGTCCGCGCGCGATACGGCGCCATCCTCCAGCTGGCGATCGAGCGGCGGCGGCCGTTCATGATCGGCTTCCTCGCCTGCGTCGCGCTGTCGATGCTGCTGGTGCCGTTCCTCGGCCGCAACTTCTTCCCGTCGGTCGATGCCGGTCAGATCACGCTCCACGTCCGCGCGCCGGTCGGCATGCGCATCGAGGAGAGCGCCGACGAGTTCGATCGCATCGGGCGGCGCATCCGACAGCTGATCCCGGCCGCCGAGCTCAATACGATGGCCGACAATATCGGTTTGCCCAACTCAGGCATCAACACGGTCTACAACAACTCCGGGACGATCGGGCCGCAGGACGGCGACATCTCGATCAATCTCAAGGAGCATCATCGGCCGTCCGCGGAATATGTCGCGCTGCTGCGCCGTGAGCTGCCGAAGAGCTTCCCCGGCACGAGCTTCGCCTTCCTGCCGGCGGATATCACCAGCCAGATCCTCAATTTCGGCGCGCCGGCGCCGATCGACGTTCAGATCGCCGGCAAGAACGCCGCCGGCAACGCCGCCTACGCGGCGAAGCTGCTCCGCGCGATCCGCGACATCCCCGGCATCGCCGACACGCGCATCCAGCAGACGCAGCGCTATCCGCAGCTCAACGTCGACATCGACCGCACGCGGATCGGGCAATATGGTCTCACCGAGCGCGACGTGACGAACAGCCTGGCGAGCTCGCTCGCCGGCACGTCGCAAACCTCACCGACCTTCTATCTGAACCCCGAGAACGGCGTCTCCTATCCGGTGGTGGCGCAGACACCCGAATACAATGTCGACACCCTCACCTCCCTGTCGAACGTGCCGATCTCGGGCGGGACGAGCTCGCCGACCCAGGTGCTCGGCGGCCTCGGCCATATCTATCGGAGCAACACCAATCCGGTGGTGAGCCACTACAACATCCAGCCGACGATCGACATCTACGCCACCACCCAGGGACGCGATCTCGGCGCCGTCGCCGGCGCGGTGAAGGCAGCGATCAAGAAGCTGGCCAAGGACCAGCCGAAAGCCACGACCGTCACGGTGCGCGGCCAGTATCAGACGATGAACACCGCATTTTCCGGCCTCGCCTTCGGCCTCATCGGCGCGATCGTGCTGATCTACCTGCTGATCGTCGTGAACTTCCAGAGCTGGCTCGATCCGTTCATCATCATCACCGCGCTGCCCGGCGCGCTCGCCGGCATCGTCTGGATGCTGTTCATGACCGGCACGACGCTCTCGGTCCCTGCGCTCACCGGCGCGATCATGTGCATGGGTGTCGCCACCGCAAACTCTATCCTGGTGGTGAGCTTCGCGCGCGAGCGGCTCGACGAGTTGAACGACGCCACCAAGGCAGCGATCGAAGCAGGCATGGTCCGCTTCCGCCCAGTGCTGATGACGGCGCTCGCGATGATGATCGGCATGGTGCCGATGGCGCTCGGCATGGGCGAAGGCGGCGAGCAAAACGCGCCGCTCGGCCGCGCCGTGATCGGCGGCCTGCTCGTCGCCACCGCAGCGACGCTGTTTTTCGTGCCCACGGTGTTCAGTTACCTGCATCGCAAGGGCCGCCCCGAACCCTCCGCCCGTGAGCTAGAACTCGCCCATGTCTGAGCAATTCCCCTCCGAACATTTCACCCCGGCCGAAAGCGACGCAGCCGACGACATGCGCCGTATTAAGCGGCTCGGCATCGGCGCCGGCATCGTCGCGCTCGTCGTCGCCTCGGTCGGCATCGGCAGCCGCGTGCTCTCGCACCGCCATCTCGCCGACGAGTCCGCGCAAGCCGCCGTACCGACGGTGAACTACGTCCTGCCGCAGACCGGCGGAGCCGTCAGCAAGGTCGTGCTGCCGGGAACGATCGAGGCGTGGAACAGTGCCGCGATCTACGCGCGGACCCAGGGCTATCTGCGCAAGTGGCTCGCCGACATCGGCGATCATGTGAAGGCAGGGCAGCCGCTCGCGATCCTTGAGGCGCCCGATCTCGACCAGCAGCTGGCGCAGGCCAAGGCGGACTATCAGACCAGCCTCGCCAACCAGTCGCTCGCCGACACCACCGCCAAACGCTGGGCGACGATGCTCAAGGCCGACGCGGTTTCCCAGCAGGAATCGGACGAGAAGCAGGGCGACTTCAAGGCGAAGACCGCCGTCGCCAACGCCAGCCTCGCGGCGGTCAAGCGGCTCGAGGCCGAGAAAGGCTTCACCCGACTGACGGCGCCGTTCGCAGGCACCGTCACCAGTCGTTCGGCGCAGATCGGCGCGCTGGTGATTGCCGGCACCGCCGCCGCGCAGCCGCTGTTCACCGTCTCCGACACGCACCGAATCCGCATCTACGTGCGCGTGCCGCAGGGCTATTCGGCGCAGATCCGTCCGGGCATTCATGCGACACTCTCGCTGCCGGAATATCCGGGTCGTGCGTTCGATGCCGTGCTGGTGCGCTCGGCCGGCGCGGTCGACAACGCGTCGGGTGCGGTGCTCGTCGAGCTCCAGACCGACAACTCCGACGGCGCGCTGAAGCCCGGCGCCTTCGCCCAGGTGAGCTTCCCGACGGGATCTCCTGCCGGCACGCTGCGCATCCCTTCAAGCGCGCTGATCTTCACGGGCAACGGCACGCAGCTGGCGATCGTCGACGGTCAGGGGCACGTCGTGTTGCGACCGGTCACCATCGCCCGCGATCTCGGCAAGCAGCTCGAGATCTCGACCGGTCTCAAGTCGGGCGAGCGCGTCATCGACACACCGCCCGATGCGCTGGAAACGGGCGATAAGGTCAAGGCCGTGCCCGAGCCGAAGGCACCCGATGCCAAGGCCTGATCCGAGCGTCCTTTGTTTCCGTTCGTCCCGAGCGAAGTCGAGGGACGTGCGAGGAACGGCGCGCCAGCGTGTCTCGACTTTGCGCGACGCGAACGTGACAAGATCGGGCCTTGGTCTGGTGCTGGCGGCCTCGCTCGCCGGCTGCTCCTTCGCCCCGCCCTATCATTCGCCGCAGATCGCGGCACCGCCGGCCTACAAGGAAGCCGGCGTGGTGACCGCAGCCGGCTGGACACGGGCCCAGCCGCAGGACGCCGCGCGCGGCGCGTGGTGGCAGCAGTTCGATGACCCCGTACTCGCCGATCTCGAGGCGCGGGTAGAGCGCGCCAGCCCCGATCTCGCCGCCGCGCTGGCGCGTTACGATGCCGCGCGCGCCGCCGTGCGCGTCGCCGCCGCCGACGCGCTGCCGCAGGTGAGCGCCAACGCCAGCGCGGAGCGCGAACGCGAGTCAGCGACGCGACCGCTCTCGACCGGCAGCGCCGCCACCTTCAACAACTACACGGTCGGCGGCTCGGCGAGCTGGGATCTCGATCTCTGGGGTCGCGTCCGCAACGAGGTCGCCGCGCGCAGGGCCGAGGCGCAGGCGAGCGCGGCCGATCTCGCCAATGTGCGGCTCAGCCTCCAATCCGAGCTCGCCGACGCCTATTATCGCGTGCGTGGACTCGATGCGCAGAAGCAGCTGCTCGATCGCACCGTCCAGGCTTATCAGCGCGCCGTCGACCTCACCGTGACGCGTCACAACGGCGGGGTTTCGAACGGGCTCGACGTCAGCCGTGCCCAGAACATCCTGTCGGACGCGCGCGCGCAGATTTCGGACGTGCTCAACCAACGTGCCGCCGCCGAGCATGAGGTTGCCGCGGTGATCGGCGAGCCCGCATCGAGCTTCACGCTCGCCCCGGTGCAGGGGCTGGTGAGCCCGCCGCTGCTGCCGGTCTCGCTGCCCTCCGAGCTGCTCCAGCGCCGCCCCGACATCGCCGAAGCCGAGCGCCGCATCTTCGCGGCCAACGCACGCATAGGCGTCGCCAAGGCTGCCTTCTTTCCGGACATCAGCCTCGGCGCCGCCGGCGGCTTCGACGCGACGCATGGTTCCCTCCTGTCCAATCCGGCGACGTTCTGGGCGCTCGGCCCCGCGCAGGCGCTGCTGACGATCTTCGACGGCGGCCGCCGTGCCGCGCAACTCAAGATCAGTCGCGCCGATTATGACGAGGCGGCGGCGAATTATCGCTCGACCGTGCTCGGCGCGTTCCGCGACGTCGAGGACCAGCTTGCCGCCGCACGGCTGCTCGCGCAGGAATCCGTCGACGAGCGCGACGCTGCCACCGCCGCGCAGCGCACCGAGGATCTCGCCATGGAGCGCTACCGGGACGGCGCGTCCGATTATCTCGACGTCGTCACCGCGCAGACCGCGGCGCTCAGCGCCGAGCGCACTGCGCTCGCGCTCGGGACGCGCCGCCTGCAGACCGCCGTGGCGCTCGTCCGCGCGCTCGGCGGCGATTTCCAGCCGATGCAAACCGCCACGGCAACACGCTAGGCGTTCAGTCATTTAGCCCGTTGGTCCTGAGCGAAGTCGAAGGACGTGCCGCGAAGTGGCGGTTCCCCACGTGCTTCGACTACGCTCAGCACGAACGGATCGGTTGACCGGGCGCGAACCTAAGCCGCGCGCCGCGTGCCGCGCAGGCTGAGCCCGGCGACGAACTGATCGGTGCAACGCTCCCAATCATAGCGGCGGCCTTCGGCGATGCAGGCTGCGCGATCGACGGTGAGCGCGGCGCGGATCGCCGCATCGAGATCATGCGACAGCGCGCCGATCCGCGCCATGCCGCCGGTCGTGCCGCATCCCCCCGGTCCGATGATATCGAGCGGCCCCGGCACCGGGTAGGCGGCGACGGGCACGCCGCTCGCCAGCGCTTCGATCATCACCAGGCCGAAGGTATCGGTGCGGCTCGGAAAGACGAACACGTCGGCCGAGGCATAGGCGGAGGCGAGCCGGCTCCCATGCAGCGGCCCGAGGAAGAGCGTTTCGGGAAAGCGTCGCGCGAGCTCGGCGCGCGCGGGCCCATCGCCGACCACAACCTTGTTGCCGGGTGCGCCGCTGGCGAGAAAGGCTTCGATATTCTTTTCGGGCGCAATGCGGCCGACGTAGAGCTGGATCGGCCCGGCGAGCCCGGCGAGCTCAGGCAGCGGAGGATTGTCGGGCGAGAACAGCGCGAGATCGACGCCCCGCGCCCAGATGTGCGTGTTCGGGAGGCCCCTGCCCTTCAGCTCCTCGCGAAGCGACGCGGTCGCCGCGAAGGTCGCGCTTGCCGGCCCATGGAAGCGCCGCAGGAGCGGCCAGAACAGGTCCGCCGGGAGCCGTGTCCGCACCGCCAGATAATCCGGGAAGCGGGTGTGGAAGGAGGTGGTGAACGGCATGCCCGTGCCCAGGCACCAGCGCCGCGCGGCCCAGCCGAGCGGACCTTCGGTGGCGATATGCACCGCGTCCGGCGCAAACCGCCCGAGCCGTCCTGCGACCTTGCCACGAGCGCCGAGCGCCAGCCGGATCTCCGGATAGGTCGGACATGGGATGGTGCGGAACTGATCGGGCGTGACCGTCTCGACGGCGTGGCCGCGCGCCGTCAACCGCTCGGCGGTGGTGGTCAGCGTGCGGACGACGCCGTTGACCTGCGGCGCCCAGGCATCGCTGACGATGGCGAGCTTCATGCCATCCGCCTCACTCGGCGGGTACCAGTGCCGGCGCGACGAGGTGGAGCGGCTGCGCCGCCGCCTGCTTTGCGCGCTCGGCGACATGCGTCGCCCAGTCGATGATCTCGATGCGGCCGTCGGCGTGCTCGGCGAGCGCGGTGCAGCTCTCGACCCAGTCGCCGTCGTTATAATATGTAACGCCGTTGATCTCGCGGATCTCAGCGGAATGGATGTGGCCGCAGACAACGCCGTCGACGCCGCGTTCGATCGCCGCATGCGCCAGCACCTCCTCGAACTTGGAGATGAACGCCACCGCATTCTTGACGCGCTTCTTGAGATGCGCGGCGAGCGACCAATAAGGTAGCCCCAGCCGCCGCCGCACCCAATTAACCGCTGCGTTCGACTTCAGGAGCAGCGTGTAGGCACTGTCGCCCAGGAAGGCGAGCCAGCGCGCATAGAGCACGATCGAGTCGAACTGGTCGCCGTGCAGCACCAGTAGTCGGCGACCGTCCGCGGTGACGTGGACGTCCTCGGGCAGCAGCTCGACCCCGCCGAAGTCCAGCCCGACATAGTCGCGGAACGCCTCGTCGTGATTGCCGGGAATGTAGACGACGCGGGTACCCTTCTTCGCCTGCTTGAGGATGCAGCGAACGACGTCGTTGTGGCGCGGCGGCCAGTACCAGCCCTTCCTGAGCTGCCAGCCGTCGACGATGTCGCCGACGAGGTAAAGCGTCTCGCATTGGATCGACTTCAGGAAATCGAAGAGCAACTCGGCATTGCAGCCCGGCGTGCCGAGATGCACGTCGGAGATCCAGACGGTGCGATAGCGCGTGCGCGGCGGCTTGTCCTTATGTTCGGGCTCGTCGCTGCGGATCCAGTCCGGCAGCACGTCAGCCATCCGCCGATGCTTGCGCCCGCGGCGATCGGGTTCGGGCGTCGCCCGATACGAAGTATTGGGCAGGGACGCCATCACTGTACCCCCAGGATGTACGCTGACATCATCACTGCGCCTTCTGTAACATGAAACCGAGACGGCGCTGTTGCGGCCATGTTACCGCGATTTGACGGCGAACTACGCCGAGGCGTCGCAATTGTGTCGCGATGCTGAAACATCTCCAAATCAGAAGCGCGACTTGTCGGGGTCGCTTCGAACCCCTGTTCTCGCGTACCGGCGACATGCCGGAGTGGAGGCGCAAGCGATGGCGCATGCCATGGAGCTCGATCAGGTCGCCAACGCCTACGGGCGCTGGGCACCAGTCTACGACATTGTTTTCGGCCCGGTCTTCCGCCAGGGCCGCAGCGCCGCAATCGCGGTCGCGGACCGCATCGGGGGCCGCATCCTCGAGGTCGGTGTCGGCACCGGCATCTCGCTTCCGGGCTACGCATCGAGCAGCCGCGTGTACGGCGTCGACATCTCCGAACCGATGCTCGAAAAGGCGCGCGCCCGCGTTCGCCGGCTCGGGCTCGACAACGTCGAGAACATCGCGGTCGGCGATGCCGAGGCGCTGCAGTTCGCCGATGCCTCGTTCGACGTGGTGGTCGCGCAATATGTCGTCTCCGCGGTGCCGAACCCCGAGCGCGCGCTCGACGAATTCGCCCGCGTCTGCCGTCCCGGCGGCGAGATCGTGATCACCACCCGCGTCGGCGCCGAAAAGGGCATCCGCAAGACGATCGAGAAGGGCCTGATGCCGGTGACGAGCCGCCTGGGCTTCCGCACCGATTTCCCGTTCGAGCTCTACACCGATTGGGCGGCCGACCGCGACGACGTGACGCTGATCGAAAAGCGCGCGCTCCCGCCGCTGGGCCATTTTTCGCTGGTGCGCTTCGCCAAGCATGACAGTCCCAAGGGGAACGCCTGATGCCCGCCATCCGGAAGCTGCAGTTCGAGAGCGACGCCGGCGATCCCGGCTTCCGCGCGCAACTCGCCGAGCAGCGCTGGGACGATCACCGCTTCTACCATCACAGCATCGTCAACCAGTCGCTGCATTTCGTCAGCGCCTGCACGTTCCTCACCGCCTACGCGCTGTTGTTCAAGGATCCCGCGCTGGCCAGCCTGCTCGCCTGGGGCGTGGCGATGACCAGCCGCCAAGCCGGTCATTTCTTCTTCGAGCCCAAGGGCTACGATGCCGAAAACGACGTCAGCCACGAATATAAGGAAGAGGTGAAGGTCGGCTATAACTTGTTCCGCAAATGGGTGCTGATGGCGCTGTGGGCCGCCGTGCCGGCGGTGCTGTGGTTCAACCCGACGCTGTTCGGCACGCTCGAGGCGCCGGACGGTTTTGTCGGCTTCCTGCGCCATGTCGGCATCGCGTGGCTCATGCTCGGCCTCAGCGCGGTGGCGGTCCGTGTCTGCCAGCTTTGGATCGAGCGCGACCTGGAGACCGGGATCGTCTGGGCGACCAAGATCGCCACCGATCCGTTCAGCGACTTCAAGCTCTACAAAACCGCGCCGGTCCGCCTGCTCAAGGGCGAGCGGATGGATGGCCTGTCGCGGGCCTGATCAATCCAGATCCCGTTCGAGCTGAGCCTGTCGAAGCTCTGTCCTTCTTGATCGAAAAAGAAGAACGGCCCTTCGACAAGCTCAGGGCGAACGGGATTCAGGTGAGGTTAGCGCCTCAACCGCTTGCGCACCGCTTCTTTCAGGATCGCCCGGCGGATCGACGTGTTGGTGGTCGTGCCGTCGCTCCACCACCAGCCATCGTCCTGCATAGCGCGGGCCGCGGCGACGAAGCGGCGCATCACCTCCTCGAAGTCGGCGTCCGTATAGTTGAGGCTGAAGATGATCCGCCCGGTGCCAACCCAGCTCAGCATCAAGCCTTCGGCGCGGAGATAATATTGCAGCAGCCAATTGTAGCGCGACGGCGCGGTGTAGCAGACCGTCCAGATCGTCGAGAGGTTGACGACCTGCACCGGCACTTCCGCCGCCGCCAGCGCCGCGTTGAGTGCGGCTGCGCGACCGTTCCAGCGATTATCGAGTCCCTCATAGAGCGCAACGATCTCGGGCGTTTCGATGCGCGTCAGGAACGCGTCCATCGCCCCCATGACATACGGATGTTCCTTGAAGGTACCGCGCGCGAAGCAGATGTCGGCGGGGCGATCGTCGCGCCAGCGCCTCATCAGATCGGCGCGCCCGCAGACGACGCCGACTGGCAGGCCGCCGCCGAGCGTCTTGCCGTAGGTGATCATGTCGGGCTGAACGTCGAAATATTCGCGCGCACCGCCCTTGGCGAGACGGAAACCGACGAACACCTCGTCGAAGATCAGCACGATGCCATTGGCCGTGCAGACCTCCGCCAGGCGCCGCAGCCATTCGGCATAGCCATCCCGATTGAAGTGCGCCGAGCGGCCGCTGTCGACCAGCGTGCCGTCGGACGGGGCGGCGGCGTTGAGGTGCATCGCCTGGAGCGGGTTGACCAGCACGCAGGCGATGTTCTTTCGCGTCGCGAGCACATGCAGCGTGCGTTCGCTCATCTCGGCGAGCGTGTAGGTGCGGTTCGCCGGCACGGGATTGCCGATGCCGGGCTGCACGTCGCCCCACCAGCCATGATAGGCACCCGCGAAACGAACGACGTGGCTGCGCCGCGTGTGATAGCGCGCGAGCCGCACCGCCTGCATCACCGCCTCGGTGCCCGACATGTGGAACGAGACCTCGTCGAGCGCCGAGATCGCCTTCAGCCGGCGGACATTGTCGGCAACGATCGGGTGCAGCGCGCCGAGCACGGGCCCCAGCTCTGCGACCTTAGCGGCGCCTGCCGCGATCGTCTCCTTGTAGAAGTCGTAGCCGAGCAGGTTGACGCCGTAGGAGCCGGTCAGGTCGTAGAAGCGGTTGCCGTCCAGATCCGTTACGATCACGCCGTCCGAGCTTTCGACGAACGCGCCGACGGGCAGCGCCTCGCGCACGATCCGGCTGAACTGGAAGGGCACGCGATAGGCGCCGGTGAACTGGAGATCGGAGAGGCCGGGCTTAACCTCGGCCGTGAGCGCGGCGCTTCTGGCGAAGCGCGTTTTGTAGAGTGCGGAAAGCCGCGCGAAGCCCGCCTCGCGCCGGGCCGCGATGTCCTCCGGCGCACCATCGGCGCGGAAGAAGCGCGCGGCATCATAGTCGTAGAACGGGATCAGCCCGGCGATGCGCTTGCCCCAGCGGACATGGCCGGTGATCCCCTTGTGCTTGGCGCGGCTGAGCGCGAGGCGCTTGTTGCCCTTAGCGGTGGCGACGGCGGCGGCAGCCGCGCCGAGGAAAGCGAGGCTCGCGGAGACATGACCCATGGCCCGGTTCTCCAAGCCATTATGATGACATCGTGATGACGGTACGAAGCGCGCTCAGCAAAATCGTCATGCAGGAAGATCTCAACTTCCTGCTCACCAACCGGCTGCCCCGCCGCGCCGCGACCCGCTTCGTCGGCTGGTTCAGCAAGATCGAGAATCCGCTCGTTGCCAAAGCATCGATCGCGACCTGGCGGCTGTTCAGCGACGTCGACCTCACCGACGCACGCGAGACGCGCTGGCGCTCCATGCACGCCTGCTTCACGCGCGCGCTCCGGGATGGCGCACGCGCCTTCGATCCCGATCCCGCGATACTCGCGAGTCCCTCGGACGCGATCGTCGGCGCGTGCGGGCAGATCGAGCGCGACAGGCTCTATCAGGTGAAAGGCTTCCCCTATCGCCTTGATGAGCTGATCGGCGACGCGGCGGACGATAGAACCTACAGCGACGGCACCTTCGCCACGCTGCGCCTGACCGCGGGCATGTACCACCGCTTCCACGCGCCGCACGACATCATTGTCACGCAGGTCGACTATCGTTCGGGCGATTGCTGGAACGTCAATCCGATCGCGTTGAAACGCGTCGAGAAGCTGTTCTGCCGGAACGAACGCGCGACGATCGCGACGCGGCTCGACGTCGGGGGCTGGCCGGTGCTGCTCGTGCCGGTGGCGGCAATCCTGGTGGCGAGCATCCGCCTCACCTTCCTCGATACCGAGAAGACACTGCGCGACGGCCCGCGCCGCGTCCCGCTCGATCACCATCTCGCCAAGGGGACGGAGATGGGCTGGTTCGAGCATGGCTCGACGATCATCGTCATCGCTCCGCCCGGCTTCGCGCTCGCGGAAGGCATTGCCGAAGGCGTGCGCATACGCGCGGGCGAGGCGCTGATGCGGCTGCCCGACAGCGAACACCTCGGGAGTCCGGGGACGCGCTGACTCGCGGCCGGCGGTGCGCGCTCGCGGGGCCTCGTCCAGAGCATCGATCTGGCGGCGCGCGGCTTGATTCACTTTAACCCACGAGCTTGTTTCGGAAATCGCGGAACATCGCGCGTCGCGCCCGGTTCGTGGCGGACCGGCAGGACGCGGAGACGGCAATGATCCCAGGCAATGGAAGCGCAACCTCGAACGGCCGTCGTCGGCGCGAGGTGCTCTCGGGTGGTGCACTGATCGCCGCCGGCGCGATTGCCGCATCGGCTTCGGGCGCGGCGTCTGCCCAGGTGCCGGCGCAGCCGCGGAGCGCCGGGCCGATTGCTGCAGGGCGTGACACCAGCCTCGCCGGCAAGAGCGCGTTCGTGAGCGGCGCCGCGCGCGGCATCGGCCGCGCGATCGCGGTCGAGCTCGCCGCCAACGGCGCCGACGTGATGATCTTCGACATTGCCGGCTATGTCAGCCCGGCCTCCAATGCCAAGCCGGCGACGCCGGAGGATCTCGCCGAGACCAAGCGCCAGATCGAGGCGCATGGCCGCCGCTGCGTCGCGGTGAAAGGCGACATCCGCGACATCGCACAGCTGCGCGCGGCTGCGAACCAGATGCAGGACGCGTTCGGCAAGATCGACATCGTCGTGGCCGATGCCGCCATCCAGCGCTGGAAGGACCTCCTCGAGATGGAGGACAGCGACTGGAAGGACGTGATCGACGTCAATCTGAACGGCACCGCCAACCAGATCCGCGCCTTCGCGCCGCACATGGTCGCGCGGAAATCCGGGGCGATCATCGTGCTCTCCTCGATGCAGGGCAAGCACGGCACCAGCGGCGCCGCGTCCTACTCCGCCTCCAAGCACGGCATCATCGGGCTGATGAAGTCGGCGGCTATGGAACTCGGCAAGCATGGCATCACCTGCAACGCGATCCTGCCCGGCCTCGTCGATACCGCGCTCACCCGATATCCCGAGCGCTGGAGCCACGTCATCGGCGAGACGATGGACAATCCGCCCAAGAACCCGAGCGAGGCGGAGACCTGGAACAACCGCGCGCCGCGTGTGCCGCTGCGGGTCGCCTGGCTGAAAGCGGAGGACATTTCGCCGATGGCGGTGTTCCTCGCCTCCGATGGCGGCCGGATGGCGAGCGGCGCCTGCTTCGAGGTCACCGCCGGCGACAGTGCGCTCGACGTCTGAGGAGCGCACGATGCCATTTTGCGCGGTCCTGTTCGATATCGATGGCACGCTGGTCGACAGCAACGAGCAGCATGTCGATGCCTGGGCGGTTGCGTTCCGCGCTGCGGGGCATCCGCAGGAGCTGGACGCGATACGCATGCAGATCGGCAAGGGTGGCGACCTGCTCGTGCCGACGCTGCTGCCGGACGCCTCGAAGGAGGAGCAGAAGGCCATCGCCGACGCGCACGGCGCGCACTTCAAGTCCGCCTATCTCGATCATGTTCGGCCGTTCCCCGGCGCGCACGATCTGCTCGCCAAGACCAAGGCCCGCGGGTTCAAGGTGGCGCTCGCCTCCTCGGCCAAGCGCGAGGAGCTCGACCATTATGTCGAGCTGCTCGATGCCAAGCCTCTGATCGCGGCGACGACGAGTATCGACGATGTCGGCACCTCGAAGCCCGCGCCCGACATCTTCGGCTGCGCGATCGAGAAGCTCGGCGTCGCCGCCGCCGACGCGCTCGCGATCGGTGACACGCCCTATGACGTCGAAGCGGCGCGTGGCGCCGGCATCGCGACGATCGGGCTCACCTCCGGCCCATTCAGCGAGCGGCAGATGAGAGACGCGGGCGCGATCGCGATCTTCGCCGATGTCGCCGATCTGCTCCGCAACTTCGAGCGCTCGCCGCTGGCTTCCGGGTGAGACCGGCTCAGTCGCTGCCGTTCGTCAACAGCCCCGCGGAAGGGTCTTCCTGCATCGCGAGACTTTGACGACGGCAAACCGTGTTTCGAGCGATCTAAGCGGATCGCAGGTTTACTCTTCCGCGGTGCCCGGCTCGGCCATGTTGCTGTGCATCTTGGCGAGCACGCTATCGGGCGTGAAGTGCGACATCGCCGCCTGGAACTTGTTCTTCGCGCCCGAGACGATGTGCGCCGAGCCTGCCATCAGCGCGTCCCAGCCGTCCTGCGCGACCTTCTCGGCGTCGTCCTTCTCCTGGGTGCCGACCTTGGTGTCCATCATGTCGGCGCGCTTGAAGAATTCGGTCTCGGTCGGTCCCGGCATCAGCACGGTGATGGTGAGGCCGCTATCCTTGAGCTCCTCGCGCAGCGCGTAACTGAAGCTGTCCAGATAGGCCTTGGTGCCGTTGTAGACCGCCTGGAAACTGCCAGGCATCAGCCCGGCGATCGAGCCGGTGATGAGGATCCTGCCGTCGCCGCGCGCCGCCATCTGCTGCGCGACCTTCTGGAGCAGATAGGTCGTGCCGGTGACGTTGGTATCGATCACGCGCCGCCAGTCGGCGACGTCCTGATCGATGAAAGCGCGGCCGAGTCCGCGCCCGGCGTTGGCCACGAGAACGTCTATCGGGCGTCCGTCGACGGCGGCGAGCAGCTGGTCGTTGCCCTCGACGGTAGCGAGATCCGCTTCGACCGCTTCCACATCGACGCCAAGTTCGCGCAGCTCGTCGGCGCTGGTTTCGATCAGCGGCTCGTCGGCGACGATGACGAGATCATACCCCTCCTTGGCGGCGATGCGGGCGATGAAGTAGCCGATGCCGGTCGAGGCACCGGTGACGACGGCAAGCTTGTTGGCCATTTGGTCTCTCCTTCTCCCCCTCTCTGGAATGGAGGGGTCGGGGGGTGGGTTATTATCGGGGTGAGCGCTCGGCATCGAAGCGACCCACTCCGATCCCTCCCTTCCAGGGAGGGGGACTGGTTAGGCGGCCAACTGCATGCCCGGCTTGAGCACGATCTTGGTCACCTCGTTCTGCTGGTCGTGGAACATCTTGTAGCCTTCCGGTGCCTGCTCCAGCGGCAACCGGTGCGAGATCAGGAAGGTGGTGTCGATCTTGTCTTCCATGATCGCGTTGAGCAGGCCCGGCATATAGTGCTGGACGTGGGTCTGGCCGGTCTTGAGCGTCAGCCCCTTCTCCATGAAGGCGCCGAGCGGGAACTTGTCGACGAAGCCGCCATAGACCGCCGGCATCGAGACGCGGCCGCCCTTGCGACAGGCGATGATCGCCTGGCGGATCGAATGCGGTCGATCGGTGCCGAGGAAGGTCGAAGCCTTGATCTGGTCGATGACATTGTCGACGAAGAAACCATGTGCTTCGAGGCCGACCGCGTCGATCACCGTATCGGGGCCGATGCCCCCGGTCATCTCCATCAGCGCCTCGTAGGTCTTGCTTTCCTCGAAGTTGATCGTCTCGGCACCGAACTTCTTTGCGAGCTCGAGGCGGCTGGGGAAGTGATCGATGGCGATCACCCGCTCCGCCCCCATCAGGAAGGCTGACTGGACGCAGAACAGCCCGACCGGGCCGCAGCCCCACACCGCGACGGTGTCGCCGGCCTCGATTTCGGCATTCTCGGCCGCCATCCAACCGGTCGGCAGGATGTCCGACAGGAACAGCACCTTGTCGTCATCGACGCCGTCCGGGATCACGATCGGGCCGACGTCCGAGAAGGGCACGCGCACATATTCCGCCTGGCCGCCGGCATAACCGCCGGTCATGTGGCTGTAGCCGAACAGGCCCGACATCTCGTGGCCGTAGAGCGGCATCGCGATGTCCTGATTGTCCGCCGGCAGCCCGTTGGGACAGGCCGAATATTGATGCTTGTTGCAATGGTAGCAGGAGCCGCACGCGATCGTGAACGGCACGACGACGCGTTGTCCCTTCTTGAGCGTCGATTTCGGACCGACCTCGACGACTTCGCCCATGAATTCGTGGCCGAGGATGTCACCGGCCTGCAGCGTCGGGATGTACGCGTCGTAGAGGTGGAGGTCGGATCCGCAGATCGCGGTCGAGGTGATCTTGATGATCGCATCGCGCGGGTTGAGGATTTCGGGATCGTCCACCGTTTCCATGCGGACGTCATGCTTGCCGTGCCAGGTGAGCGCGCGCATCAGGCCTTCTCCTCCTCGAGCTGCGCGCGGGTGCGCGACGACGTGGCGACCTCGCCGGTTTCCATGAGCTGCTTGAAGCGGCGGAGATCGCGCCTCGCCTGGATCGCCGGCTCGCGCTGGAAGAGCTTCGCGACGAACTTGCCGATCGCGCCGCCCGGCGGATCATAGGCGATCGTCGCGACGACCACGGTGCCGCGTGCGCCGGCATCGCGGAACTCGATGCGGCCGGAATTGACGATGTCGGCGCCGGGCTCGGATGCCCAGGCGATCAGCCGCCCGGCTTCCTCCTCGGTGATCCGCGCATCCCACTCGACGGTGCGGCCGCCGGGCGCCTTCACCACCCAATGCGAGCGCTGCGCATCGATGACGTCGACGCGCTCGACATTGTCCATGAAGGTCACGAGGTTCGCGAAGTCACGCCAGAAGGCGAAGAGTTCGTCGCGCGAGCGATTGATCGTGACCGCGCGGCCGACGACATGGTCGCCCTGCTGATCGATCAGTGCTTCGGTCGCCTGGTCCTGATGCTTCGCGGCGGACGCCGGTGCGTCGTCGCGCGATGCGCTCTGCGTTTCGGCCATGCCATGTCTCCGAGAGGAATGGCCCGACGAACGGCCCGCGTGACGCGGCGTTCCGATCGTTTCGGTTGCGACGCGTAGAAATAATCGAGCCACTGATGCAGGTTAGGTTTCGCTGGCCGTGTCGCACCGCGCGTTCAGAACTCGTGGGTGATGCCCAGCTCCACGCGCGTCCGGTGAAAGTCATAGAAGAACACCGGCGAGCGGTTCGCGGTGTAGCCGACGCGGATCACCGGCACGAGACCATGAACTGCGAGCCGCCGGATGAGCCCAAAGTCCCGGTGCCGGACATCGTGCCGAGCGCATCCTGCCCGGTTCCGGTGAAGACGGTCGGATCCTCGTTGCCGCGAAGCGTGAGGCTGGTCGAGATCGCGCCGCTCTGCAGATTGGCGGTCAGTGTGCCGGTCGAGCCGGTCAAGTTGTAGCCGGAAGTCGTCCCGCTCCCCGGATCCTTCACGGATGCGAAGCCGTTCGCCACGCCGGTGTAGGTGAATGTACCGGTGCGGGCGAAGGTGGTCGGCGTGTCCTGGCCGGTCAGGAAGACACGCGCGTTGAAGGCATCGACGGTCTCGCTGCCGGTCGTCCACAGGCCATAGAGCAGATAATTGAGGTTGACCCCGCCGCCGCCTTCCTGAGCGAGATAGAGGCTGTCGTCGCGATCGCCCGTGCGGTGGAAGAAGGTCGCACCGTTCGTGAACTGCTGCTGCAGGTCCGCCTGCGTGAACGTGTGCGTGTCGCTGTTGTCGGTGATGGTGAACGTCGGCTGCGCCTGCGTCCCGCCTTCGGTGATCGTGACAGCGTTGAATGCGCTCGGCTGCGCAATGGTCACGCTGGTCGTCTGCCCAGTATCGCTGTTGAAGTTCCCGGACACGCGCGCGCCCGTGTTGCTCAAAGTGGCCGTCGGCGTCGGCGTCGGCGTCGGTGTCGGAGTGGGTGTCGGCGTCGGAGTGGGCGTCGGCGTCGGCGTGCTGTTGACGTGGTCGTCACCGCCGCACGCCGAAAGGGGGACTGTCAGATATTTTGTGCGCGAGGCCATAGAGATGGAACGAAAGGATCATCGATATGGCGATCGAGAA
>JAFAZF010000070.1 GCA_019239915.1 Sphingomonadaceae bacterium | reverse complement strand
GACGGCACGGGCTTCGCTTACGATCTGCTTTCCGCCGCGCTTTGCGCTAAGGCGCGGACATGACCGGCAAGCTCCGCCTCGGCGTCAACATCGACCATGTCGCGACCGTGCGCAACGCGCGCGGCACCGCCTATCCCGATCCGCTGCGCGCTGCGCTGATCGCCGCTGAAGCGGGCGCCGACGGCATCACTGCGCACCTGCGCGAAGACAGGCGCCATATTTCGGACGAGGATATTGCCCGGCTGTCATCCTCGCTCACCGTGCCGCTCAATCTCGAAATGGCGGCGACCAGCGAGATGCTCGAAATCGCGCTTCGCCACCGCCCGCACGCCACCTGCATCGTGCCGGAGAAGCGCGAGGAGCGCACCACCGAGGGCGGTCTCGATGCCGCACGCCAGTTCGATCATCTCGCGCCGATGGTGAAGGCGCTGACCGACGCCGGCATCCGCGTCAGCCTGTTCATCGAGCCCGATGCGCGGCAGATCGATGCGGCTGTGCGGCTCGGAGCGCCGGTGGTCGAGTTCCACACCGGCCTTTATGCCGAAGGCGTGGGATTGGCGCAGACCGCCGAAGTGGCGCGAATCCGAGAGGCGGCTGGGATTGCGGCGGAAAGCGGCATCGAGCCGCATGCCGGCCACGGCCTCACCTATGACAATGTCGGACCGATCGCCGCCATTCCGGAGATCCGCGAGCTTAACATAGGGCATTTCATGATCGGCGAGGCGATCTTTGTCGGCCTGGCCGAAAGCGTGCGGCAGATGCGCGCAGCGATGGACGAGGCACGTGCACCAGCTCCCTCTCCCGCTAGCGGCAGAGGGTTGGGATGAGGGCCTTCTTCGAGCGCGTGCCCTCATCCTCCCGCTTGCGGGAGAAGGCGCATTGATCATCGGTCTCGGCTCCGACCTATGTTCGATCGAGCGCATCCAGCAATCGCTCGATCGCTTCGGCGCGCGCTTCGTCGCGCGCGTGTTCACCGCGACCGAACATGCCAAGGCCGAGCGCCGGACGCTCACCCGCGCCGCGACCTACGCCAAGCGCTTCGCCGCCAAGGAAGCCTTTGCCAAGGCGGTCGGCACCGGCTTTCGCGAGGGCGTGTTCCTGCGCGACATCGGCGTCGTCAACCTGGCCTCCGGCCAGCCGACGCTCGCGCTCACCGGCGGCGCCAAGGCGAGGCTTGACGCCATCACGCCGGAAGGCCACGCCGCGCACGTGCATCTGACCATGACCGACGATCATCCCTGGGCGCAGGCCTTCGTCATCATCGAAGCGCGCCCGATCTGAAAGCGAGTGCAGCGTTGAGCGAGAATCCGGCCGATCCGGCCCCCGCGACCATGGCCAGCCCGAGCACGTCGCCTCCACCGAGGACCGCCGACAAGCCGAAGCAAGGCACCGACTGGTGGGCCGAGGTGAAGGGCGTGTTCTGGCTGGTGCTGGCGGTGCTGGCCTTCCACAGCTTCATCGCCAAGCCCTTCTACATCCCATCCGAATCGATGATGCCGACGCTGATCAAGGGCGATCGGCTGGTTGTGACGAAGTTCCCTTATGGCTGGTCCTATGTCAGCCCGAGCTTCCACGTCTTCCCGTTTATCCACGGGCGGCTGTTCGGACATTTGCCGGCGCGCGGCGACATCGTGATCGTCAAACCGCCGCTCGCCGATTCGGACTATATCAAGCGCGTGATCGGCGAGCCGGGCGACACGCTCGAGGTGCGCGGCGGCCAGGTCTGGCTCAACGGCAAGCCGGTTCCGAAGGTCGCCGAGGCACCGGCGATGATCCCGGTCGACGCCAACGTGCCGTGCACGGAGGACATGCTTCCCGGTCGCCGGCAGACCGGCCCGGGCGGCAAGCTCTATTGCGTGCTGCCGCGCTTCCGCGAAACGCTGCCCAACGGCGTCAGCTACGATACGATCGACCTCGGCTACTCGCCGGTGGACGATTACGGGCCGATCACGATCCCGCCCGATCATCTGTTCCTGATGGGCGACAATCGCGACCAGTCGGCGGACAGCCGCGTCCCGGTCGAGGCGAACGGGCTCGGCGGCGCGGTGCCGTGGGAGGATATCGGCGGTCGCGCCGAATTCATCACCTTCTCGCTCGACGGAACCTCCGAATGGTACAATCCGCTGAGCTGGATCGAGGCGCTCCGCGGCGGCCGCGCCGGCACCAGCCTGCATCCGGCACATAACGCGGGGGCAGCGCGTTAGACGCTGGTATTCACGCGAGGAGAAGCCGTTCGTGCCGAGCTTGTCGAAGCACTGCCCCTCTTCGCCTCTCGAAGAAAGAACCGCCCCCTTCGACCGCCTCCTCCCTAAGGCAGGCGCTCGGGACAGGCTTCGACAAGCTCGGGGCGAACGGATTGTTGCGGTGGCCGGCGCGTGAGCGATCCGCACGCGCCCGCGGGCTCTCCCATCGATCCTCGCACGGACGACTATGTCGAGGCACCCGGGCCCAACGAGCTGCGCGATCCGCTGATCAGGCGCGAGCTGCGGCGCGCGACAGTGTGGGTCGGCATCGTGGTCGCCGTCTACCTCGCCTATCAGCTCGCCCAGCCGCTGCTGCTGATCGTCGGCGGACTGGTGTTCGCGGCGATGCTGGATGGGGGCGCGCGGCTGCTCGGCCGCGTGCTGCCGATCCCCCGCGGCTGGCGGATCGGGGTCACGGCGCTGCTGGCGCTGCTCTTCATCCTCGCGGTCTTCTCGCTCGCGGGCGTCCAACTCGCTGGCCAGTTCGGCGCGCTGAAGGCGACCGTGATGCAGCAGATCGGGCGCATCCAAGGCTGGCTCAGCGCGCGCGGGCTGCTCCCGCCCGACGCCGCCAGCTCGGTCGGGCGGGAGCTGATGGGTTCGGTCGGCCGCCTCACCTCGGCACTCGGCACCGCGCTCGGCGCGCTCTCCTCGATCGCGATGATCGTCGTGCTCGGCCTGTTCATCGCCGCCGAGCCCCGCATCTACGAGCGCGGCCTCGCCTGGCTCCTGCCGATGGACGAGCGCGAGGGCTTCTACGAGACCGCCAACGACATGGCGCACACGCTGCGCCGGCTGATGGCCGGGCGGCTGCTCGGCATGGCGGTCGAGGGCGTATTCGTGTTCATCGGGCTGCTGCTCGCCGGCGTGCCGATGGCGCTGCTGCTCGGCGTCATCACCGGGCTGCTCGCCTTCCTGCCCAACATCGGCTCGATCATCTCGGGCGCGCTCACCATCCTCGTCGGTTTCTCGGCCGGGCAGACCACCGGCTTCCTCGCCATGGGCATCTATCTCTGCGTGCAGACATTCGACGGCTACGTCGTCGTGCCCTATGTCGCGCGGCGCTCGGTCGATCTGCCGCCGGCGCTGATCCTCGGCATGCAGCTGCTGCTTGGATCGCTTTTCGGGATACTCGGCCTCGCCTTCGCCGATCCCATTGTGGCGATGGCGAAGGTCGCGCTGGAGCGGAAGTCCGAGGTGCAGGCCGAAGAGGCGGAGGCGCAGCCGGCCTGAGCCGCTCGCCGCCGCCTGCGAACGGCCGAATTGCGTTCCCCCGCTATTGCTTGGGCTTGAACGGCTCCGGCGGTCGACCCCCGCCCTGGCGATCGAGCATCCAGCCCGGATATTCCGGCGGCAGTGCGCTCACCTCGTCGAGCGTCTTCATGTCCGCGTCGTCGAGACGAAGGTCGACCGCGGCGAGATTCTGATCGAGCTGTTCGATCGTCTTGGCGCCGATGATCACGCTCATCGTGAAAGGCTTGGCGAGCACGTAGGCGAGCGCCACGGTCGCGACGCTCGTGTCGTGCTTCTTGGCAACGTCGCGCATCGCCGCGACGCATGCCCAGGTGCGGTCCTTCTCGACCGGCGGAAAGTCGAAGGTCGCGCGACGGCCCTCGCCGCCCTCGCCATCAGGCCCGTACTTGCCCGAAAGCAGTCCGCCGGCGAGCGGTGACCACACCATCAGCCCCAGCTTCTCGTGCTGCAGGAACGGCACGATCTCGCGCTCGAGATCGCGTCCGGCGATGGAATAATAGGCTTGCACCGTCTCGAACCGTGCGAAGCCGCGCGCACGGCTGATCCCGGCGGCCTCCGCCATCCGCCATGCCTGCCAGTTCGAGACGCCGATATAGCGCACCTTGCCCGAGGTCACGAGATCGTCGAGCGCGCGCAGAGTCTCTTCGGTAGGCGTCACCGTGTCGGTGCCGTGGATCTGGTAGAGATCGATATGATCGGTCTGGAGCCGCTTCAGGCTGCCCTCGACCTGATCCATGATGTGCCCGCGCGAAGCGCCGCGATCGTTCGGGCCCTCGCCCATTTGCCCATGGACCTTCGTGGCGAGGATCACGTCCGATCGCTTCACGCCGAGGTTCTTCAGGCCGGTGCCCAGCATCTGCTCGGATGCGCCGAAGGAGTAGACATTGGCGGTGTCGATGAAGTTGACGCCGGCGGCGAGCGAGCGCTCGATGATCGTGTCGACGCCTTGCTGGCCGACGCCGTTGATCGCGCCCCAGATGCCGCCGCCGCCCTCCCCGAAGGTCATCGCCCCCAGGCAAATCTCGGAAACGAACAGACCGGTATTGCCGAGCTGATTGTAGCGCATGTGGAAGCCCTCACCTCCGGTAGCGAAACCGAACGGCCGCAGATTGAGTCGGTTACATGCCGCCGTGCGGCGATCCGCCCATGTCCGCACCGCCCATTCCCCCCATGCCCCCGACACCCGCGGAGCCGGGCTGGATGCCGTGCAGCGTCACGTCGAAGACGAGCAGCGCGTTCGGCGGGATGACGCCGTCTCCGGCGCCGGCGGGGCCGTAACCGAGTTCCGGCGGGATCCAGAAGCGGTAGTGCGAGCCGACGTTCATGAGCTGAAGCCCTTCGACCCAGCCCGGGATCAACCCCGAGACCGGCAGCGTCGCCGGCCCGCCATGGCGCGAGGAGGCATCGAACGTCTCGCCGTTGGCGAGCTTGCCGTCATAATCGACGATGACGATGTCGGACGAGGTCGCGTGCGGACCATGGCCCGGCGCGAGCACCTCATATTGCAGCCCCGAAGGCGTGGTGACGACGCCCGCGCGCTTCGCATTGCGGGCAAGAAAGTCGCCGGCGGGCATTGCCATCGCGACCTGCTTGGAGGTGGCGGTCCAGGCGCCCGCGACCGCTACCAGCACGACCGCGCCGATACCGATCCACAGCTTGGTGAGCGAGCCCTTGGCGATCGGGCGCAGCGGAACGGCGGTGACTTCGGACATGGCGGCTCGCTTCGCGTCTGGAGGAAGACGACGCCTCTCTGCCGTGGCGGAAGCGAGGCGTCCAGCGAGTCTTGCACAGATTCTTCCCCTCCCTTTCAAGGGAGGGGATTGAGGGGTGGGTGGAAACGAGCGCTCGGCTCTTTAGCCGCCACCCCACCCCAACCCCTCCCCTGAAGGGGAGGGGCAGGAGATATTACCGGCTGCCGTCGCGCTCCATGCGCTTGCGCTCGAGCTTGCGCGCCCGGCGAATCGCGGCGGCGCGCTCGCGGGCGCGTTTCTCGCTCGGCTTCTCATAATGGCGGCGCAGCTTCATCTCGCGATAGACGCCCTCGCGCTGGAGCTTCTTCTTGAGAGCCCGAAGCGCCTGGTCGACATTGTTATCGCGCACGATGATCTGCATAAATCCGCCACACTCCCAAGCCGCACGAACCTTACGGCGCCACGTTCGCGCCGCCTGCCCACGAGGCGCATGAAAAAACTTCGCCGCGAGACCTCTCCCGCGGCGCGAAGGCGTCGCCCTAGCAGATGGCCTGAGTCGGAGCAAGCGGCGCGCCAGCTTGCTTTCCACCGTCGCTACCATAGCGTTAACCAACAGAGGCTAAGGCCGCGTCACCAGCCGTACAGGCCCGACGCGGAACCGTAACGGCATCGGCGCTAGGGGATGGCCATGCAGACTTTCGATCTCGTCGTCATCGGCAGCGGCCCGGCCGGTCGCCGCGCCGCCATCCAGGCCGCCAAGCTCGCCAAATCGGTGCTCGTCGTCGAGAACCGCTTCCGCGTCGGCGGCGTATCGGTCCACACCGGCACGATCCCGTCCAAGACGCTGCGCGAGACCGCGCTGAACCTCTCGGGATGGCGCGAACGCGGCTTCTACGGCCGCGCCTATCGCGTGAAGAAGGAGATTTCGGGTGCCGATCTCGGCGTCCGGCTAACCAAGACGCTCGATCACGAGATCGAGGTGCTTGAGCACCAGTTCCAGCGGAACGGCGTGCACACGATCCAGGGCGTCGCGCGCTTCGTCGACAGCCATCGCCTCTCGGTCACCGATACCGAGGGCGACGAGCATATCTTCGGCGCCGAGCGTATCGTGATCGCGGTCGGCACCGCGCCCTATCGGCCGCCCCACGTTCCGTTCGACGACGAGCATGTGCTCGACAGCGACGCGATCGTGAAGACGCCGCGCGTGCCGCGCAGCCTCATCGTCGTCGGGGCGGGCGTGATCGGCGTCGAATATGCCACGATCTTCTCGGCGCTCGACGTGCAGGTGACGCTGATCGAGCCGCGCGACACTTTCCTCGACTTCATCGATCGCGAGTTGATCGACGAGTTCATGCACGACATGCGCGATCGCGGCATGCAAATCCGGCTGGGCCGCAAGCTCGAGCGGATCGAGCTGGACGCGGGCAACTGGCCCGTCGCGGTGCTCGAGGGCGGTAGCCGCGTGCGCGCCGAGATGCTGCTCTATGCGGCGGGCCGCGTCGGCGCCACCGCGGAGCTGAACCTTGAGGCCTGCGGCCTCAAGACCGACAGCCGCGGGCGCCTGGCCGTCAATGCCGAGACGTTCCAGACCGAGGTGCCGCATATCTATGCCGCCGGTGACGTGATCGGTTTCCCGAGCCTCGCCTCGACCTCGATGGAGCAGGGCCGCATCGCCGCTTGCCACGCCTTCCAACTGCCGATGCCACCGGCGCCCAAATACTTTCCTTACGGGATCTACGCGGTCCCCGAGATCTCGACCGTCGGCCTCTCCGAGCAGGAGGTGCGCGAGCAGGGCATCCCGTGCGAGTGTGGCGTCGCGCGTTTCCGCGAGACCTCGCGGGGCCACATCATGGGCCTCGAAAACGGCATGATGAAGATGATCTTCGCGCTGGACGATCGCCGCCTGCTCGGCGTGCATATCATCGGCGAGGGCGCGACCGAGCTGATCCACATCGGCCAGGCGGTGCTCAACCTCCACGGCACGATCGACTATTTCATCGAGAACACCTTCAACTACCCGACGCTGGCCGAAGCCTACAAGATCGCAGCGCTCGATGCCTGGAACCGCCTGCCGCGGAATTAGGAAGGTCGCTCGAGTTCAAATCCGTTCGTCCCGAGCGAAGTCGAGGGACGTGCCGCGCAGGTTTCGCTTACGTGTCTCGACTTCGCTCGACACGAACGGGTGGGTAGTTCGTACCGTTGGAGCCGCAGCTTCTCAGCAAGCCTTCCGCCGCAGATACTGGAAATACCAGACCTCGTGCCCGAGCCGCCGGGCCTTGGCCTCGTAGCGCGTCTCGGGCCAGTCGGGCGGGCGGACCAGAAAATCCTCGGCGGTCTCGGCCAGCCACTCGAATGCCGTCGCGCGCTGCATCGCCATCATCGCCCAGCGACAATAGACCGGATGATCGGTGCCGAAGCGGAACCGGCCCCCCGGCTTGAGCTTGGCGGCGAGCAGCGCGATCGGGCCGTCGTTCATGAACCGGCGCTTGGCATGCCGCGCCTTCGGCCAGGGATCGGGATGGAGCAACCAGGCGCGCTCGAGGCTCGCCTCCGGTAGCCGTTCGAGCACGTCGAGCGCATCGCCCATGTAGAGCCGGACGTTGGTCAAGCCGCGTTCGCGGATATGGGCGAGCGCGCCGACGACGCCATTGAGGAACGGCTCGCAGCCGATGAAGCCGCACTCGGGGTAAAGAGCCGCCTGCGCCGCGAGATGTTCGCCCGCGCCGAAGCCGATCTCCAGCGCCAGCGGCCGATCGTCGCCGAACAGCGAGGCTGCGCCGAGCGCACCCGTGCGCGGCACCTCGATGGTCGGCAACAGTTCATCGACGAGCGTCTGCTGCCCGCCGCGCAGCTTGTGGCCCTGGCGACGGCCATAGAGGCGGCGGATCGTGCTCGGATCGTTCATCGCGGGCGCGCTTACCGCGCCGCCGGGCACCCTCCAAGTCGCAAGCCCCTGGATTGGAAGGAAACGCGGAACATGGCGTTGCGAGATCCGCATCGGGACCCTAGACGGCCGCCATGTGGTTGCTTGATAGGCTGCTGCGGCGCGTGATCCGCCACGGCGAGCTCCGAATCATCGAGGCGAACGGCAAGAGCCGCGCCTATGGGACGTCCGATCCTGGCTATCGGAACGTCACGCTCCGTTTCACCGACGCCGCGACGCCGAACCGGATCGCGCGCCGGCCACGTCTCGGCGTCGCCGAGGCGTTCATGGACGGCAAGATGATCGTCGAGGATGGCGACATCCACGATCTCATCGACCTGTTCCGCGCCAACGCGCCGTTCGAGGCCGCCCTGGACGACGGGCTTGGCCGCGGCGGCCGCGGCGGCTGGGCGAAGCGCATCGACAATCTGAACTGGGAGCGCCGATCGAAACGCAACGTCGCGCATCATTATGACCTCTCGGACCGGCTGTACGATCTCTTCCTCGATGCCGACCGCCAATATAGCTGCGCCTACTGGACCGATCCCGGCGCCGAGACGCTCGAGCAGGCCCAGAGCGACAAGAAGGCGCATATCGCCGCGAAGCTGAACCTGAGCCCTGGCCACAAGGTGCTCGACATCGGCTGCGGCTGGGGCGGAATGGCGCTCTATCTGAACCGCATCGCCGACGTCGACGTGCTCGGCATCACGCTTTCGGAAGAGCAGCTCAAGGTCGCGCGGCGCCGCGCGCAGGAAGCAGGCGTGGCCGATCGCGTCCGTTTCGAACTGATCGACTATCGCAGCGTCGAGGGTCGCTTCGACCGCATCGTTTCCGTCGGCATGTTTGAACATGTCGGTCCGCCCTATTACGAGACCTTCTTCGCCAAGTGCCGCAGCCTGCTTGCCGAAGACGGCGTGATGCTGCTGCACACCATCGGCCGCATGGGCGAGCCGGGCGTGACCGACCGCTTCACCGCCAAATATATTTTCCCGGGGGGCTATAATCCGGCGCTGTCCGAGATCGTGGTCGCCAGCCAACGCAGCCGGATGATCGTCGCCGATGTCGAAACGCTGCGGCTCCACTATGCCTACACGCTCGACGAATGGTACCGCCGCACCGTCGCGGCAAAGGACGCGATCGTCGCGCTCTACGACGAGCGCTTCTATCGCATGTGGACCTTCTATCTCGCGGGGGCGGCCGCCGCCTTCCGTCATGGCGGGCTCTGCAACTATCAGCTGCAATATATCCGCCGCCGCGACGCGCTACCGATTACGCGCGACTATCTTGCCGAGGCGGAGGTCGCGCTGCGGGCGAACACGCGCAATTAGCCGACGTGCGCCGATTGTCGAGAACGCGTCGAAGAACGTTGTCCTCGCGACGCGTGAGAAGAACGGCCCTTCGACAAGCTGAGGCGAACGCTACTCCGCCTGACAGCCTATTTCGAGGTCGCGCCGCTTGCCGCGTCGCCGACCTTGTCCGCGGCCGAGCCGACGCTCTTGGCGGCGCCCGCGATCGCATTGTCCTTGTTCGCCTGCGCGCCCTGCGTCGAGAACAGATACCAGCCGCCGATCAGCACCGCGATCAGCAGCACGATGGCGACGAGTGCGGCGCCGGCACCGCCGCCACCGTTCTTCTCGATGATCGTCGTACTACCCGGCGGCGTGCTATGGGTTTCGTAGTCGGCCATGTCCGGTCTCCCGTGGTTGCGCGCGGAAAACCGATCTCTGTTAGAGCGGTTCCGCTCGGTCCCGATCGCGAACTGGTTCTGTCTCGAAACGATCCTGCAACCACTGCGCCGCCCAGACGATCGCGATCGCGACGGTCACGCCCCACGTCACCTCGCCGATCCTACTCAACATCATGCGCTGCGCCGAGCCGGTATGCGGCACGAGCAGGATGATCGTTGCCGTGATCGCCGCGAGCCGCGCGGCGGAGGGGATGGCGATCAGCCAGGCGGCGACGATCGCGGTGATGACCGCAATCGCATAGGCCCAGAGATGCTGGCCGAACGGCACCACGACCGCGACGCCGACGAGCCTGCCAAGCAGCGCGCCGGTGAACTGATCTCGCGCCGTGGATCGCGCCATGTGGAACTCGGCCTGCACCACCGCCAGCGCCGAGATCGCGCCCCAGAACCCTTCATGCACGCCGAGATACTGTGTCGGCACGTAGGCGGCGATGGCGGCCAGCGCGCCCAGCACCGCATGCTCACTGCCCTCGACGAGACGCTGCCTGAGGGGAAGCGTCTTGAGCCCGAGCCGCGACAGCGCACGCAACCGCCGGGCGCGGTGCAGCCCGATCGAGCGGCGGCGGCTGGGCAAGGCGGCAAAACTCCGTTCGCACTGAACTTGTCGAAGTGCCGTCCTCCTTCGGTCGCAGAAAGAACAGAGCTTCGGAAGGCCCAGCCCGAACGGTTCTCCGGAGATTAGTGTCCGGCCGAAAGCACCGGCTCGATGCCGCTCCTGGCGAGCTGGTCGTTGATCTGCGCCATCAGTCGGTCGAGCCCGGCCTGGTCCTTCGCCTCGGCGCGCGCGACGAGCACGTCCTGCGTGTTCGAGGCACGCAGCAGCCACCAGCCGTCCGCCGTGTTGACCCGCGCGCCGTCGGTCTTGTCGACGTCCGCGCCATCCGCGGCGAGCCGCTCCAGCACTTCCTCGACGACCTCGAACTTGCGCTCCTCGGAGGATTGGAAGCGCAGCTCCGGCGTGTTAACCATCGCCGGCATCGCGTCCTTGAGCGCAGTGAGCGAGCCGCCGAGCAGCCGCACCGCCCGGATCAGGCGAACCGCGGCATATTGCGCGTCGTCGAAGCCGTAATAATCGTGCGCGAAAAAGATGTGGCCGCTCATCTCGCCGGCGAGCGGACTGTCCGTCTCCTTCATCTTGGTCTTGATCAGGCTGTGGCCGGTCTTCCACATCAGCGGCTTGCCGCCGAGCTCGGCGACCCGGTCGTAGAGTGCCTGGCTCGCCTTGACGTCGGCGATGATCGTCGCGCCCGGCTGCTCACGCAGCACCGGCTCTGCGAGGATCGCGAGCAGCTGGTCGCCCCACACCACGCGGCCCTTGCCGTCGATCGCGCCGATGCGATCGCCGTCGCCATCGAAGGCAACGCCGAAGTCGAGCTGCTTCTCGGCGACTAGCGCCTTCAGATCGGCGAGGTTCTTCTCCTCGGTGGGATCGGGATGATGGTTGGGGAAGGTGCCGTCGACCTCGGTGTAGAGCGTGTGATGCTCGCCGGGGAGCAGCTTCACCAGCTTCGCGATCACCGGGCCGGCAGCGCCGTTGCCCGCATCCCAGCCGATCCGGAACGCGCCGCCGGCGTAGCCTGCCATGAGCCGGTTCACATAATCGTCCATGATCTCGACGTTGGAGACGGTGCCCGCGCCCTCCTCCCAATCGCCCTTCTCCGCAAGCCGGCCGAGATCCTGGATGTCGTCGCCGAAGAACGGCTTGTGCTGCAGCACCATCTTGAAGCCGTTATATTCGGCGGGGTTGTGGCTGCCGGTGATCTGGATACCGCCGTCGACCTCCAGCGTCGCCTCGGCATAATAGAGCATCGGCGTCGGCCCGAGGCCGATGCGCACGACGTCGACGCCGCCCTTGGTGAGCCCTTCGACCAGCGCCGTCTCGAGCAGCGGCGAGTGGGTGCGTCCGTCATAGCCGACCGCGACCCGCGTGCCGCCCGCGCGCCGCACCCGCGTCGCGAAGCCGCGCCCGATCGCGTGCGCGTCGGCTGGGCCAAGCGCCTTTCCCACGATCCCGCGGATGTCGTATTCGCGCAACGAGGTCGGATCGAAACGGTGCGTCATCAGGCTCTCCGATTGGTGCGACAGACCGGCAGGCTATCGCAGGACGATGTTGCAGTGCAACGTCAGCCCGGTGGCGACTGTTCCAGCTTCCGGACAAGCAGATCGCGTGCGGCGTTGACGCGCGCCGCGAGCGCGGCCGAACCGCCGGCATCGGGATGCACCCGCGCGATCAGGCGGTGATGCGCGGCTCGGATCTCGCTCGCATCGGCGCCAGCTCGGACGCCGAGCAGCTTGCGCGCCTCCGTCTCGCTGATCGAATCCGGCGCGCGATGCGTGTTCCACCACCACAGCCCGGCGATCAGCGCGAGCAGGACGAAGTAGCTCACGCGCTGGCGGCGACCCTGAGCGGCACCACCGTTCCGCCTGGTTCCGCGCCCGGCTCGGGCAGGTTGAGCCCCGAGACCATCTCGCGCAGCTCCTGGCGGCCGGCGACGTGGCTGAGCCCCGCCTGCTCGATATGTCCCATGTCGAGCAACGTCAGCCCCTTGGGGAAGAGTTCGCGGTAGATCACGCGCTCACCCAGGCCGGGAATGACACGGAAACCGACGCGCTTGGCGAGCTCGTCGAGCGCGGCGCCGACGCGGCGCATGTTGCGCGCCTCGAGATGCTGGAGACGGTTCCGGAGAACAACCCAGTCGACCGTGCCGCGATCGAGCCGGGCGCGTGCCTTGCGCGCATCCCACACCACCTCGGCATAGAAGCTCGGCCGCTTTACCTTGAACGTGTCCGGATCAACCTGCCCGATCAGGTCGAAATCGACGAAGCTGTCGTTCATCGGCGTGACCATCGTGTCGGCGCGGCCAGCCGCGGCGAGCGCGTGCGGATCGTCGCGACCCGGCGTATCGACGACGACGAATTCATGATCCTCGGCGAGCGCGTCCATCCGCTCGGTGATCGGCGGCGACTTCTTCGGATCGAACACCTCGAAATCCACCATCGGCAGATCGGCGCTGGACCGCTTTATCGTCGCGACCCGGTTTTCCATGTAGCGCGCGAAGGTCCGCTGCCGCGTATCCATGTCGATCGCGGCGACGCTGCGCCCCTGCGCGGCGAGCGCGATCGCGACATGAACGGCGGTCGTCGACTTGCCGGTGCCGCCCTTCTCATTGGCGAAGACGATGAAATGCGCCGCCATGGCTTCCAGGCTCCTCAACTCGAAACAGTCGCGGATTCCTTGCCTTTGCGGCCCTGGCGCTCCTAAGAACCCGCGCCCGAAGAATATCGGAGGTCGCTAAAGCGTGCAAATCATCCGACGCGTATCGGCGCTCCGCACGGCGGTGGCGGCGCTCAAAACTGGGGACAAGTCGATCGCGCTGGTGCCGACGATGGGCGCCCTCCATGCCGGCCATCTGGCGCTGGTCGCGGCGGGCAAGGATCGTGCGGATCATGTCGTTGCCTCGATCTTCGTGAACCCCAAGCAGTTCGGCCCCAACGAGGATCTCGATCGCTATCCACGTCGCGAGACCGAGGACGTCGCCGCGCTCGAAGCGGCCGGCTGCGCGATCGCCTGGCTGCCCGACGCGACGGAGATGTACCCGCCCTGCTTCGTGACGAGCATCGGAGTCGGCGGTGCGACAACGATCCTCGAGGGCGCGGCGCGGCCCGGGCATTTCGACGGCGTCGCGACCGTCGTCGCCAAGCTGTTCAACCAGGTGCGGCCCGATATCGCGCTGTTCGGCGAAAAGGATTACCAGCAACTGGCCGTCGTTCGCCGGATGGCGGCCGACCTCAATTTCGGCATCGACATCGTCGGCGTGCCGACCGTGCGCGATCCTGACGGCCTCGCGCTCTCCTCGCGCAACGTTTATCTCTCGGCCGAGCAGCGGCGCCAGGCGCTGGCGCTGCCGCAGGCGCTGCATGACGCCGCAGCGGCGTTGCGACGCGGTGCCTCGGCGCGAACCGCCCTCGCGGCGGCAAGCAACGCAATCGTCGAGGGCGGCTTCGACAGCGTCGACTATGTCGCGCTCCACGATGCCGAGACACTGGCGCCGCTCGAGACGCTGAGCACTCCGGCGCGACTGCTGGCTGCGGCGCGTATCGGCGGCACGCGACTGATCGACAACCTCGCGGTGCTGCCGGACTGAAAGACTTTTACTTCCCGTCGTTAAAGATGCCGGGACGTGGTGTCCGCGGCGTTAACCATTTGTTTGCCATGCCGCGTCCATCGTCTCCCGAGTGACAGGGGGGTTAACATGGGCAACAGCCTCAAATCCGCGACGTTCCTGATCGAGAGCCGGATCGCCGATGCCGCACGCGGCGACATCGCGGCCTACTATGATCTCGGCATCGCCTTCTCGACCGGCACCGACGGCGTCGACGTCGATCTCATCGAAGCGCATAAATGGTTCAACCTCGCCGCGCTTGCGGGCAGCGACATCGCCAAGGATTGTCGCGCGGAGATCGCCGAGGAAATGAGCGCGCGCGAGATCATCGAGGCGCAGCGCCAGGCCCGCGCCTGGCTGGCCGGCCTCCAGCGCTACGCGGCCTAATTCCCTCTCCCGTCGGGAGAGGGCCAGGACCGCTGCCTCTCACGCACGAACGGCTGTTTTCGATCGAGGTCTAACCTCGCCGGAACGGCCCAAGCGCTTCGAGTTCGGCGATATCCTCCTCGACGCCGCGCCGCTCCGCCGCGAGGAAGTCCGCGACCGCGTTGCGGAAGCCGAGATGCGGGATGTGGTGCGCCGAGAAGGTCGGCACCGGCAGGTAACCGCGCGCGAGCTTGTGGCTGCCCTGCGCGCCCGCCTCGACACGGCTCAGCCCGCGCGCGATCGCGGCATCGATCGCTTGGTAATAGCACAGCTCGAAGTGGAGAAACGGCACCTCTTCGGTGCACCCCCAATAGCGGCCATAGAGCGCATTCTCGCCGACCAGGTTAAGCGCGCCGGCGATCGGGCGGCCGTTGCGCAGCGCCAGGATCAGCAGCACGCGATCCGCCATCGCCTGCCCGAGCAGCGTGAAGAAGGCGCGCGTGAGATAGGGCTGCCCCCATTTGCGCGCGCCGGTATCCTGGTAGAAATGCCAGAACGCATCCCAATGCTTCTCGGTGAGGTCGCCGCCCGAGAGGTGGACGATCTCAAGCCCCGCCTGCGCCGCGGCACGTTCCTTCGCGATCGCCTTGCGCTTGCGCGAGGCGAGCTGATCCAGGAAATCCGCGAAGCTGCCGTATTTCTGGTTGGACCAGTGAAACTGGCTGCCGGTGCGGATCAGCCAGCCTGCGGCCGAGAAGATCGGCACGTCGGCCTCGTCGATGAACGTGGCATGCGCCGAGGAAAGATTATGCTCGGCGACCAGCGCTTCCGCTGCGGCGATCAGCCCGCGTGCGGTCTGCGGATCGTGCGTGAGCAGGCGCGGTCCCGGCACGGGCGTGAACGGCACCGCGATCTGAAGCTTCGGATAATAGTTGCCGCCGGCGCGGTGCCACGCGTCCGCCCAGGCATGATCGAAGACATATTCGCCCTGGCTGTGGCTCTTGGCATAAGCGGGGAGCGCGCCGGCGAGGCGGCCGTCCGCCCCGTCGACCAGGATCGGCAGCGCCTGCCATCCGCTGCGGCCGCCGACACTGCCCGATTCCTCCAGCACTGAAAGGAAAGCGTGGCTCACGAACGGATTGGCGGTGCCCGCGCAGGCATCCCATTCGTCGGCCGGTAGACCGGCGACGCCCTCTGCGATCCGCGCGATCAGGCGGGAAGCGTCCATCCCCCCGCCTCCTCGTAGATGGGTTGAGCGCCGGCGACGCGGATCGCCGCCAACGCTGCGGCATCGCGGACCGTCCAGCCGAGCAGCGGCATGCCCCGCATCAACTGCGCGGACGCGAACGAAGAAGGCAGCGCGCGCACGTCATAGGCGAGAAACTGGGCACGACTCCGCGCAAGCGCAAGCCGTCGTTCGATCCGGCCACGCAGGTCGTGCCGCCCCTCCTCCGTCACCACCAGGCCGCGCCGGGTGCGTGGCGCGTGGCGCGCGAACCAGTGCCCCACCTCGGGGTTGAATGACATCACCGCGTGGGGACCGGCGTAACCGCAAAGCGCGCGGCGCACCGCGAGGCACAAGGGCGCGACGATCCGATGCGGCGCCTTCAGCTCGATCAGCAGCGGCACCGCGCCCGTGACCCGATCGAGCAGCGCCGCGAGCGTCGGGATCGGCGATCCGTCCGCGAGGCGGAGCGCGACGATCTCGGCCATGCCCATCTCGGCGATGCGGCCGGGCGTGCCGGTCAGGCGCTCGGCATCGGCATCGTGGAAGACGATCGCCTCGCCGTCCCCGCTCAGCCGCACGTCGCATTCGATTCCGTGGCCACGCGCGACGGCGGCGGCGAAGGCGGCGCCGCTGTTCTCGGGAACGCCGGGCCCGTGCAGGCCACGATGCGCGAAGGGCCGATCGAGCAGGAACGCCTCAGGCCGGGCGGACGGCAACGATCGCATCGATCTCGACCGCAGCGCCGAGCGGAAGCACCGGCACGCCGACCGCGGAGCGCGCGTGCCGGCCGGCCTCGCCGAAGATCTGGACGAACAGTTCGGACGCGCCGTTGGCGACCTTGGGCTGATCGGTAAAGTCGGGACCGGAAGCGATGAACGCGCCGATCTTGACGATCCTGATGACCCTATCGAAGCCGCTCAGCGCCATGTTGATCTGCGCGAGCAGCATGAGAGCGCAGGCGCGGGCGGCGGCCTGGCCGCGCTCGATATCGGCGGCGCCATCGAGCCGACCCGTCAGCAGCTTGCCGTTAGCGTCGAAAGGCAGCTGACCGGAGATGTGGAGCAGCCCGTTTGCCTCCACGGCCGGCACATAGGCGGCGACCGGCGCGGCGGGCTGGGGCAGCGCGATGCCGAGTTCGGCCAAGCGCCCCGCGATGTTCTTGCCGTCCATGCTCATCGGCACGAGGCTAAGCACCCGCGGCGCCGAAGGGTCAAGCGTCGGCCCCTCTGCCCTCGGCGAAGCGCGCCGCGATCCAGTCGGCCGCCTCGCTCCAATCGTCCAGCCGGACATGGGCGTCGGGTGCCTTCGGCCGCATCGCCGCAACGATCGGCTCGGCGATCATGTGCAGCCGCCACACCTCCGGCGCCTCCTTGGCGACCGACGTGTGGTGGAAGGAAAGATCGTCGACGAACACGGCGACCGACGGCTTGAACTCATCGACGAGCGCCCGCACCGGCGCGCCTTTACCGCCCTGGTTGACCTCGACGCGATGCGTGATCCCGAGCGCCTCGAGCTGCGCCATACGCCCTTCCTGATGTTCCTCGATCAGGTTGGTGAGCACGACGATGTCCGCCCGGGCGCCGAGCCGCGCCAGCGCCTTGCCCGCACCGGGCACCAGCGTCTGGCGGTGCATCTCGGTGCGGAAGAAGCTGTTGAGCAGCGGCCACACTTCCTTCGACGGCACCACCGCGCCGGTCTCCCGGCGGGTGAGCGCGTCGCTCCAATCCTCCTGGTGGATGGCGAACTCGACGCCATGCGCCTCATCGAGCCACGCCGAGAAATGCGTCACCATGTGGAGCAGCACCTCGTCGCAATCGGTGATGAGCAGCGGCCGGCTCATGCCTCGAGCTCCCGCTGCGCCGCGACCAGCTCGGCCGGCGTGACATCGATCGCGCCGGCGCAAACGACGAGATCGGGCTCATGCGCTTCCAGGAAGCCGATCACGGCGGCGAGCAGCGCGGGCTCGCTAGCGCGGGCGCGGAGCTCACCGGCATCGAGCCCCGTCACCGCCAGCAGGCGGTCGGCGCGAGCCGGCTCGGCCAGCGTCCAGGCGAGCGCCGACAGCGCCAGCGCGAGTGGATCCGGTTTCGGTTTGATTGTCTCGCGAAGCATGTTTGCCTAGATCGATCTCGTTGCGGGGAGTTCCGGCCTAGTGGGCAAGCGCGTGCTCGTTGTCGAGGATAACGAACTCAACCTGAAGCTGTTCAGCGATCTGCTCCGCGTCCACGGCCACACGCCCGAGCCGGTCCGCGACGGCCGCGAGGCGCATGCCCGCGCGCAGGAATTCCGGCCCGATCTGATCATCATGGACATCCAGCTGCCGCACGTCAGCGGGCTCGATCTGATCGTGCTGCTCAAGGGCGACGCCGAGCTGCGCCGCATCCCGATCATGGCGGTCACCGCCTTCGCCGCGAAGGGTGACGAGGAGCGCATCCGCGCCGCCGGCGCCGAGGCCTATGTCTCCAAGCCGATTTCGGTGATGAAGTTCATCCAGTCGGTCAACGCGCTGCTCGACGCGCCGGAGCCGGAACCCGAGCCGGTGGGCGACAGGACGAGCGGCGAAGCCTCAGAAGATGCCGTGCCCGATCGAGAGCCGGACGATGCCGACGATCAGCACGACCAGATTGAGGTTGCGCCCGGCATTGCCGCTGGAGAGCGCGCCGACGCCGAGCCCGACGACGGCGATCGGCAGGATCAGCCAGTACATCCAGCCGAGCAGGGGAATGAAGGCGATCGCGGCGGCGGGCAGCGCGAGGAGCCCGATCAGGATTGAGATCAGGTTGAGCATGGCACTCGCCTCAACCTGCTATGCCACCGACCCAAAAATCATATTATTCGCCTGCCCGTTGTCGCAGCTGCGCGCGGCCCGGATATCGTGCGCCCGAGCGACTGGCCTTTACGCGTGCCCGGCTCGAGCTGAAGCGAGCATAGTCTGATCTGTCTATTTTTGCCGTTTGGGCCGGAAGATCGGAATTCCGCGCCAACCTGCGGTGCTGCCACGCAAAATAGAACCAGGCAGTGAGGCCAAGCATCAACGCGATGATCGGGGGCAAGTTATAGGCAAGAGTCATGGTCAATCCTCCGCCTCGATATAGCGCAGGATAGCGCATGACGCCACAATGAGGAGGACGCCAACACCGATCCAGAGCGGGAAAAACACGCCGGGAGTCTCGGCATAGATCGACGCAAGCGCCAGCCGATCAGAGCAAGCGCGGCATTACCGAGCAGGCCGGCGCACAGCTTGCGCACCTCATTCCTGCCCTTTGCGGCAATATGCGCGTCTTCCTCCATCCGCCCCTCAATACAGAAACATCGGCATGCCCTCGACCTGCATCAGCTTGGCGCGATAAGTCTTGGGGTCGTAGAGGCGCGCGACGTCGACGGCGCGGGTGCCGGTGAGCAGCGTGTCGGCGGGAACATGGGCGTATTTGCCTTCGCACAGCGCGACCATCCGGCCGTGCTGCTTGTCGCGGATGAGCTGGACCGCGAGTTGGCCGAAGGCGAGGCCGACCATGCGGTCCATCGCGTCGGGGTCCCCGGCGCGCATCAGATAGGCAAGCTCCTGAACGAGCGTGCTCGACGCCGACCGTGCCTCAATGGCCTGGCCGAGCCGGCGGCCGACGCCGAGTTCGGTGCGATGGATGTGCGACTTGGCGCGATCCGCGTCTTGGCCGTCGCCGGAGAGCCGCGCGCCCTCCGAGATCACGCAGATGGCGTAGCTTGCCGGCCGCGCGCGTTTGTCGGCAACGAGCAGCGGGATCAGCGTGTCGAGATCGGCCGGGCATTCGGCGATGACGGTGCGATCGACCTGCGCGAGGAAGCCGGCGAGCAGCGCGGTCTCGCCGCTGCGCCTTCCGAACAACTCGACGATCGCGATCCGCTCGTGGCTCTCGACCGTGGTGCGGAGCGCGTTGATCGCCTCGACCGAGCGGCTCACCGCAGTCGAGAAGCCGATGCAATAGTCGGTGCCGAAAACATCGTTGTCCATCGTCTTGGGGACGGAGATGATCGGCACCCCGAGACCGGCGAGATGCGCCGAGAAGCGCAGCGTACCGTCGCCGCCGAGCGTTACCATCGCGTCGATGCCGAGCGCCTCGATCACGGCGAGGACGTGATGCGTGCGATCGCCGGTCTCGAGCGTGCGCGGATCGAGCCGCGAGGTGTGGAGGATCGTGCCGCCGAGCCGGTCGATGCCGCGGACCGCCTCGCGATCGAGCTTGCGGGTATAGGCCTGGATCGAATGAACGTCGCTAGGATCGATCTTGAGCAATCCCTCCCAGCCGCGCCGGAAGCCGATCACCTCCCAGTCGAGATCGAGCGCCGCGAGCACCACCGCGCGGATGCACGGATTGAGGCCGGGCACATCGCCGCCGCCGGTGAGGATGCCGAGCCGCATGGTGTCTTGCCCCTGCCGTCATTCCCGCGAAGGCGGGAATCCCTATCCGATACGCTAACGGCTATTATCGGCCCGTCGAGAATATGGATCCCCGCGCCCGCGGGGACGACGCTTTTCTTGGCGATACCGATCATTTATCCCCTCCCCTTCAGGGAAGCGGCGTAAGCGTGCGGCAGCGGTGACGGAGCTCGATGCCCCGGAAGCGCTTCTGCCGCGACCACCCCAACCCCTTCCCTGAAGGGGCTTAGAGGGATCAGCCGTTCGTCGCGAAGCTCAGGTTGAGCGCGCGGGAGCCCTTGGGCACGTCGATCTCGGCGGAGTTGAACTCGGCGGACGAGCGCGGCGCGAGCTTCGGCACCGGCGCGGTGATCGTCCAGCCGTAGACGACGCGATCCTGCGCGTCGCGCAGCTCGGCGCGGATGTCGGGCACGGATTGCGGATAGTCGGTCGGATTGGTCACCTGGCCGGAGATGGCGAGCAGCTCGTTGCCGCTGGCGAGCAGGCGGCGCTCGGGCTGGTGCGTGACCTCCAGTGTCAGCGGCGTGCCGTTGCTCGCGGCCGAGGACTTGGTGCTCGTGCCCGAGGCGGTCTGCGTCGTCGTGCTCGAGCCGTGATGGCCGAAGGCGAGCAGCGCGATGATCGCAAGGAACAGCACGACCGCGACGCCGATCGAGATCGCCATGTACATCCGCGCCGGATTGCGGCGCGGGCGGAACGGCGAATCCTGCGCATAGGGGCTCGGCGGCGGCGGTGTATCGTAGCTGCGCGGCGCGGCGGAGGGCGGCGGCACCGCGTCGTCGTCGAGCAGCGAAGGCTGCGCGCGCGGCTGGTCGCCCGATCCCGGCTCCGCGAACCAGCTGTGGCGGCAGGCGGCACAACGCACCTGCCGGCCGGTCACGCCGATCGCGCTGTCGGGGATCAGGTAACGTGTCCCGCAGGCCGGACAGGAAAGTATCATGCGGTCCGAAACACCCCTGCGCTACACCCCTGCCGATGTAGGCCCTGTCTTAACGATGTGGCAAGGGCGGCGCTCGGCTCAATCCACAGCTATCGCCCGCCCTTTGCCTTCGCGCCGCACCCGTGCGATGGCGCGCCGAGAGCGCGGAAGCGGCAAGGGATCGGTCGGCGGGACGTGGCGGGGATCGTGCAGTTCGAGGAGGTCGGCCTGCGCTACGGCGCGGATGCCGAGACGCTCGTCGACGTCTCGTTCACGCTGGAGGAGGGCGGCTTCTACTTCCTCACCGGCCCCTCGGGTGCGGGCAAGACCTCGCTGCTCAAGATGCTCTATCTCGCGCAGCGGCCGACCCGCGGCAAGATCAGCATGTTCGGGCAGGAGGTGACCGGCCTCGCGCGCGATCGCCTGCCGGGCTTCCGACGGCGGATCGGCGTCGTCTTCCAGGATTTCCGGCTGCTCTCGCACCTCACCGTTTTCGACAATATCGCGCTGCCGCTCCGCGTCGCCGGCGTCGAGGAGCATGACCTGCAGGCGCCGGTGCGCGAGATGCTTGCCTGGGTCGGCTTAGCGCAGCGTGCGGAGGCGCGGCCGGCGACGCTTTCGGGCGGCGAGCAGCAGCGCGTCGCGATCGCGCGCGCCGTCATCGCGCGTCCCGAGATCCTCGTCGCCGACGAGCCGACCGGCAATGTCGATCCCGAGATGGCGGCGCGGCTGCTTCATCTGTTCGATGCGCTCAACAAGCTCGGCACCACGCTGGTCGTCGCGACGCACGACCTCCATCTGCTCAGCCGCGTCAGCCGCGCGCAGATGATGCGGCTCGATCGCGGACGGCTCTCCGATCCGACCGGATCGCTCCGCTACCCACCACGCAGCGCATGAAGCTTCCCGCCAGCGCCACCGCCGCCGATCGCCGGTTGCTGCCCGAGGGCCGCCTCGCCGGGCCGATGCCGTGGGTGATCGCGATCATGATGTTCCTGACCGCGCTCGCCGGCGCGGCCGGGCTCGGCATCGGCGCGGCGGCGGTCGAGCTGCGCCAGGGGCTCGGCGAGCGGCTTACGGTCCAGATCGTCGAGGCGAATCCCGATACGCGTAATGCGCAGGCGCGCGCGGCGCTGCGGACTCTCTCAAAGCTGCCCGAGGTGAAGCTGGCGACCCGCGTCGGCGATGCCGAGATCACGCGCATGCTGGCGCCGTGGTTCGGCGCCGGCGGGCTCGGCGAGGACGTGCCGATTCCGGCGCTGATCGACGTCTCGCTGACCCCCGAGGGGATCGATCATGGCGACATGATCGCCGGCGCGCTCGCGCGGGTCGCGCCCGCCGCGCACGTCGACAACACCAGCGAGTGGCTCGGTCCGCTCGCGCGGCTGATGCACGGCTTGGCGCTGCTCGCCGCCGGCATCGTGCTGCTGATGATGGGGGCGACCGCCGCGGCGGTGGTGCTCGCCGCGCGCGGCGCGCTCAACACGCATCGCGCGACGATCGATACGCTGCATCTGCTCGGCGCGACCGACGTGCAGGTCGCGCGCCTCTTCCAGCGCCGCATCGCGCTCGACGCGCTGTTCGGCGGCGGCATCGGCTTCCTCGCCGGCATCCTGGTCATCCTGCTGCTCGGCGCCGAGATCTCGCGCGTCGGCTCAGCGCTGCTCGGCGTCGGCCATCTGCCGCCAGCGGCATGGCTGCTGATCGCGATCCTGCCCTTCCTCGCGATGGCGCTCGCCACCGTCACGGCCCGCATCACCGTCGTCAACGCGCTGAGGCAGATGCTGTGATCGCGCGAGGCCTCGGCTTCGCGCTGATCGTCTGGCTGTTCGGCTTCGTCGCCTTCAGTCTGCTGCTGCCCGGCCCTGCCGACGATCGCGCCACCGACGGCGTCGTCGTGCTCACCGGCGGGCCGGGGCGGATCGAGCACGGCATCGCGCTGCTGCTGCGGCGGCGGGCCAAACGGCTGCTGGTCTCGGGCGTCAACCGCAGCGTCAAGCCGCACGAACTCGCCGCGCAGGTCCATGCGCCCGCGACGTTGTTCGACTGCTGCGTCGATCTCGATCGCGAGTCGGTGGATACCCGCAGCAACGCCGCCGAAACCGCGGCGTGGCTGACCGCGCATCACTATCGCAGCGTCCGCCTCGTCACGACCGACTGGCACATGCCGCGCGCGCGCTTCGAACTGGCCCGGCTGGCGCGGCCGAAGGGCATCGCCATCCTGCCCGACGCGGTGCCGAGCGAGCCGGGCTTCGAGGCGCTGTTCGGCGAGTACAACAAATATCTGCTGCGCCGCGCGATGGTCGCGCTGCGCGCCGCCTGAGCCGCTCCGCGATGATCGCGGCGATCCGCTCGGCGCTGTTCGCGCTGATCTTCTACCTCGGCACGATCCCGTTCGTGCTGGCGGCACTGGCAGCGACGCTGTTCGGGCGCGATGCGCTGGCGAGCGTCGCGCGCACCTGGGCGGGCTTCCACCATTTCTGCACCCGGCGGCTGGTCGGCATCCGGCTGCGCATCGAGGGCGAGGTGCCGCGCGGCGCGGTGCTCGTCGCGGCGCGGCACGAGGCGATGTACGAGACGCTCGAGCTGTTCCGCCTGCTCCGCGACCCGGTCATCATGGCAAAGCGCGAGCTGACGCAGATCCCCGGCTGGGGCCGCGTCGCGCGCACCTACGGCGTCATCCCGGTCGATCGTGCGGCCTCGGCCTCGGCGTTGCGCGCGATGCTGCGCGCCGCGGAGGGAGCCAAGGCCGCGGGCCGTCCGATCCTGATCTTTCCCGAGGGCACGCGCGTGGCGCACGGGCAGGAGGCGCCGCTGCGACCCGGCTTCGCGGGGCTCTACACGCAGCTCGGGCTGCCGGTCGTGCCGGTCGCGCTCGACAGTGGACGACTATGGCCGAAGGGCTTCGTCAAGCGCGCCGGCACCGTCACTTTCCGGTTCGGCGCGCCGATCGCGCCCGGTCTTCCCCGACGAGAAGCCGAAGCCCGCGTCCACGCCGCGATCAACGCGCTCAACGGGTGATGCACCGGGTGTTCCCTTGCCGATCGGTCACCCCGGGCTTGACCCGGGGTCCCGCTTTCTCGACCGCTCGACAGCGGGACCCCGGCTCAAGGCCGGGGTGACGAAAGAGAATATGGGCAGGGCACCCGCATGAGGACGTTGGGCATCATCGGCTTTGGCCAGTTCGGCCGGCTTGCGGCGCAGCATCTGCGCACGCGCTTCGACGTCGCCGTGACCGACATGGAGGATCGCAGCGCGGAGGCGGCGGCACTCGGCGTCGCATGGCTGCCGCTCGAGGAGATCGCGACCCGCGAGATCGTGATCGTCGCGGTGCCGGTGCAGGCGATGCGCGGCGTCTTCGAGCGGATCGCGCCGCATCTCCGGCCGGGGGCGCTGGTGATCGACGTCGGCTCGGTCAAGACGCTGCCGGTGCGGTGGATGCTCGAGCTGCTGCCGGCCGAAGTCGACATCGTCGCGACGCACCCGCTGTTCGGCCCGCAGAGCGCCAAGCCCGGGCTGACGGGCCTGCGCCTCGTCGTCTGTCCCGTGCGCGGCGGTCGCGAAACGGGCGTCGCGCGGATCGCGCGCGACGCCGGCCTCGTCGTCAACCTGACGACACCGGAGGAGCATGACGAGGAGATGGCCTATGTCCAGGCGCTCACGCACCTGATCGGCCGCAGCCTCGCCAATCTTGGCATCCCCGACGAGATGCTGAAAACGCCGTCCTATCAACACCTGCTCGATCTTTGCGGGCTGATCGGCGACGATTCCTTCGAGCTGTTCACCGCGATCCAGACGCTCAACCCCTTCGCGCGGGAGACCGCGGGCCGGTTCGTGGCGGAAGCGCAGCGGTTGCTCGATGCGACTAACCTGCCCAACCCAAACTCCTAACCCGTTCGTGTCGAGCGAAGTCGAGACACGCTCGCGCAGCGTCCGCAGCACGTCCCTCGACTTCGCTCGGGGCGAGCGGCCCAGCCAGTGAGAAGGCGACTAGCCCAGCCGCGCCGCCATATCGCGCAGCGCCGCCGCCAACCCGAGCATGTCCTTCTCGGTACCGATGCTGATGCGAAGCGCGTGCGGCAGGCCCTGATTGGGCAGCCAGCGCACGATGTAGCCCGCATCCATCAGACCCTTGTAAGCCTGCTCGGCGCTCAGCCGGCCTTCGAACAGCACGAGGAGGAAATTGGCCGCGCTCGGCACCGCGCGCAGGCCCGCGTTGCCGAGCGCCGCGATCTCGGCCGAGAGCCAGTCGCGCCACTTCGCGTTGTGGCCGGCACTCGTGGCCACGAAATCGTCGGCGCCGAGCGCGGCGATCGCCGCTTCCTGGCCGGCGGTGGTGACGTTGAACGGCGCCCGAATCCTGTGCAGCGCGCCGATCACCTCGGCGGGGCCATAGCCCCAGCCGATGCGCTCGGCGGCAAGGCCGTGGATCTTCGAGAAGGTGCGCGTGACGAGCACGTTCGGCGCCGCCTGCGCGAGTGCGAAGGCGCCGTCGTCATCCTCCGCGGGAACATATTCGGCATAGGCTTGGTCGATCACCAGCAGGCAATTGGCCGGGAGCGCCGCGTGCAGCCGCGCGATCTCGGCACGGCCGCAATAGGTGCCGGTCGGGTTGTTGGGGTTGGCGAGGAAGACGACGCGTGTCCGCTCGGTCACGCAGCCGAGCAGCGCATCGACGTCAGTGGCATAATCCTTGTCGGGCGCCTCGACCGGTATCGCACCGACCCGCCGTGCCGCGATCGGATAGACCGAGAAGCCGTAGCGGACATAGAGCACCTCGTCGCCGAGGCCGGCATAGGCGCCCGCCGCGATATGCAGGATCTCGTCCGATCCGGTGCCGTAGATCACGCGCGCGGGATCGAGCCCGTATTTCGCCGCGATCGCTTCGCGCAGCCGCGCGGCGGACGCGTCCGGATAGCGATCCAGCGAAGCCGCGGCGGCGAGGAACACCTCGCGCGCCTGGCGGCTGGTGCCGAGCGGATTCTCGTTGGACGAAAGCTTGGCGACCTTGCGGCCATCATCGGTGGTCGAGCGACCGGGGACATAGGGGGCGATCGCGTCGATCCAGGGCTTTGGGGTGAGGCTGGTCATGCGCGCGCCTCTAAAGCATGAGCCAGCCGATCTGAAGTAACCTCGCGCTCCGGCCTGCGCCGGAGCATGGATCAGCCCGTCTTACGGTCCGGCACGGCGCAGCCGACGGCGGCAGGAACGCTAGAGCGATTTCGGGTCGGATTCGATCGCCCTCTTTTCCGTTCGTGATTCAAGTCAGGCCCGCTTCGCTCTAGGCCGCAGCCTGCCGACGCATCTCCTCGCGCCCGATCGCCGCCAGATCGAACGGCGTGGTCTGGTAGATCTCGTTGATCCAGTTGCCGAACAGCAGATAGGCATGGCTGCGCCAGCGATTGAGCGGCTGCTTACCGGGATCGCCGTTCGGGAAATAATCGTGCGGCGCGATGACGGGTTTGCTCGCCTGCAGATCGCGGAAATATTCCTCGGAGAGCGAGCTGCCGTCATATTCGATGTGGTTGAACATGTAGAGCGAGCGTGCGCGCGCATCCTCCAGCAGGCAGAGGCCGGCTTCGTCCGACTCCATCAGCACACGAATGTCGCGATCGCGCGGCAGGTCCTCCCGACGCACTTCGGACCAGCGCGAGACGGGGATCGAGAAATCGTCCGAGAAGCCGCGCAGATAGGTCGATTGCGGGGCCAGGTTGCGGTGCCGGTAGACGCCGAACATCTTGGCCGGCAGCAGATGCTTCGGCACGCCGTGGAAATGATAGATCGCCGCCATCGCGCCCCAGCAGATGTGCAAGCAGCGATGCACGTTGGTCTGCGTCCAGTCGAAGATCCGCGTCAGCTCGTTCCAGTAGGTGACGTCCTCGTACGGCAAGGTCTCGACCGGCGCGCCGGTGACGATGAAGCCGTCGAACTTCTCGTCGCGCACCGCCTCCCAATCGCGATAGAAGCTCGCCATGTGATCGGCGGACGTGTTGCGCGCGATATGGTGGGTGAGCTTCACCAACGTCAGCTCGACTTGGAGCGGCGAGCAGCCGAGCAGGCGGGCGAGCTGGGTTTCGGTACGGACCTTGTCCGGCATCAGGTTGAGCAGGCCGATCCGCATCGGCCTGATATCCTGCCGAACGGCATCGGTCTCGCGCATGATCGAGACGCCCTCGGCCTCGAGCGTGCGGCAGGCGGGTAGATTGTCGGGGATCTTGATCGGCATTGGTCGCGCTGACTCCCAGCGCATGGCCGATACGTGGCGTCCTCCCGTTTGTTGCCGGTCCGGGCCACATCCTTCCCGAAGGAAGCGCCACCTTGCTCGGGAAAGCAGGTTGGCGTCGGGCATGCGCCCAACTCTGGATGTTTCACGGTGATGTAGTCGCCACGACGTGAAAGCGCAATGAACGAGGATCGTCTGGCTGGTGAACTCGAACCGTTCGTCCCGAGCGCAGTCGAGGGACGTGCCGCGGGTGAAGCGCTGACGTGTCTCGACTTCGCTCGACACGAACGGAGTTTGGCAGGCGCGCCTTGCCCTAGGTCCGCAGCCGCGCGCCCGCCTTCGCCGCCGCCGCGACGATCCGGTCCGAGATCGCCTTGAGCTCGGCGTCGGTGAAGCTCTTCTCGCTCGGCTGCAGGGTCACCGCGAGCGCCAGCGACTTCTCGCCTTCCGCGACGCCGGCGCCGGTGAAGACGTCGAACACCGCGACGCCGGTGATCGCCGTCTTGTCGGCGCCGCGCACCGCGCGCAGCAGCGCATCCGCCGCGAGATCGCCGTTGGCGAGGAAGGCGAAGTCGCGCGTCACGGCCTGCAGCGCCGGCGGGGCGTAAACGGACCGCGCCCGCCCCGAGGCGCGCTTCTGCGGAATCGCATCGAGGAAGATCTCGGCGGCGATCGCCGGCCCGTCGAGATCGAATGCCGCGAGCGCCTTCGGATGCAGCGCGCCGAACTCGGCGAGGATCGCCTTGGGGCCAAGCCCTAGCCGGCCCGAGCGCCCAGGATGCCAGGCGGCGCCGCCCGTCCCGACCAGCTGCAGTCGATCGACCGGGGCGCCGGCGGCGGCGAGGATCGCAAGCACCTCGGCCTTGGCGTCGAACGCGTCGGGCTGCCGCGCCTTGCCGCTGCGCCAGTCGCGCGGGCCGATCTCCCCCGCGAGCAGCAGCCCGAGCGTCGGCCGTTCGCCCTCTTCCAGATAGCGGCGGCCGAGCTCGAACAGTCGCACGCCGGGCGCACCGCGATCGAGGTTGCGCTTGGCCGCGCTCAGAAGCCCCGGCAGCAGCGACGGGCGCATCACTTTCAAATCCTCGCTGATCGGATTGGCGAGCGTCCACCCGCCGCCGCCGACCGCGGCCGCCTCCTTTTCCGAGACGAAGCTCCACGTCACCGCCTCGTCGAGCCCGCGTGCGGCGGCGGCACGGCGCACGCGCCGCTCGATCAGCTGCGCGGGCGTCGCGGTCGGCTTGGCGACGCCTTCGGCGCGCGACAGCGGCGTCGACGGCACGCGATCGATTCCCTCGATGCGGATCACATCCTCGACGAGGTCGGCAGGGCCGTCGACGTCGCGCCGCCAGCTCGGCACCGTCACCGTCCAGCCCTCGCTCACCGCAAACCCGAGCGATTCGAGGATCGCCCGCTGACGCTCCGGCGCGATCGCGAGGCCTCCGAGCGCGGAGGCGAGCGTCGGATCATAGGCGATCGCGTGCGGCGCCACCGGCGCCCGGCCGGCGCGTGTGATCGCGCTTGGCGTGCCGCCGCAATGGTCGCGCACCAGCCGCGTCGCGATCGCCAGCCCCTCGTCGAGGAAGGCGGGATCGACGCCGCGTTCGAAGCGCTGGCGCGCGTCCGAGGTCAGGCCGAGCTTCTGGCCGGTTCGCGCGATATGTTCGGGCGTGAAATAGGCGCATTCGATCAGCACGTCGGTCGTCGCTGCGGAAACTCCCGAATGCGCGCCGCCCATGATGCCGCCGATATCGTGAACGGCTGCGTCATCAGCGATCACCGTCATCGATGCATCGAGCGCGTAGCTCTTGCCGTTGAGCGCCTCGACGGACTCGCCGTTGCGCGCCCTGCGCGCGACCAGCGGCCCGGACAGCTTCGCGCGATCATAGACGTGCAGCGGCCGGCCGAGATCGATCGACACGAAGTTGGTGATGTCGACCAGCATCGAGATCGGCTTCTGGCCGATCGCGGTCAGCTTCTTGCGCATCCATTCCGGCGCATCGCCGTTCGCGACGCCGGACACCGCCTGCGCATAGAAGGCGGGGCAGCCCTTCGGATCGTCGGTGCGCACGTCGGGCGCCGGTCCCTCACCCGCGACCGGCTCCAGCGAAGCCATGCGATAGACCTCGTGCAGCGGCCTGAGCGTGCCCAGCCCCGCCGCCGCGAGATCGCGCGCGATGCCGCGTACGCCCAGCGCGTCGCCGCGGTTGGGCGTCACCTTGATGGCGATCACCGCATCGTCGAGCCCGGCATAGGCCGGATAGGGCGTGCCGACCGGCGCATCCTCCGGCAGATCGACGATGCCGGTGTGATCCTCGCCCAACCCCATCTCGCGATACGACAGCAGCATCCCGGCACTCTCGACGCCGCGGATCTCGCCCACTTTCAGCGTGACGCCGGTGCCGGGGATGTGGCTGCCGGGTGGTGCGAACACCGCCTTCATCCCGGCGCGAGCGTTTGGCGCCCCGCACACCACCGAGACCGGTTGGCCATCGCCGACGTCCACCCGGCAGGCACGCAGGCGGTCGGCGTTGGGATGCTGCACCGCCTCCACCACGCGCGCGACGCGGAACGGCGCCAGCTTCTCGCCGGGATTTTCGATCTCCTCGAGTTCGAGACCGATGCGGGTCAGCGTCTCGCCGATCTCCGCCGCGTCGGCTTGCGTCTCCAGATGGTCGCGCAGCCAGGACAGGGTGAAGCGCATCGTCACACACCCTCGTGCAGGATGGCGGGCGCCAGCGGCGAGAAGCCGTAATGCCGGAGCCAGCGGACGTCGCTGTCGAAGAACGGCCGCAGATCGGGCATGCCGTATTTCAGCATGGTGATGCGGTCGATCCCCATGCCGAACGCAAATCCCTGCCAGACGCGCGGATCGAGGCCGCAATTGGCCAGCACCTTGGCGTGCACCATGCCGCTGCCGAGGATCTCCAGCCAGTCATCGCCCTGGCCCAATTCGCCGGTGCGGCGGTCCCAGCCGATATCGACCTCCATCGATGGCTCGGTGAACGGGAAATAGGAGGAGCGGAAGCGCACCGGCAGGTCGGCGATCGCGAAGA
>JAFAZF010000038.1 GCA_019239915.1 Sphingomonadaceae bacterium | reverse complement strand
GGCCAAAATGGCCCATCAGCTTACAATGTGTGTTCGGCCGGTACTCGACTAGGCCACTGGAAGTAAGTCGCATCGCGACCCTACTTCCTCAATTCATCCACGCTCCTGCCTGGCATTAAGATCATGCCGGGCAGATACGCACCTCATCCCAGACCAAGTCCTCGTGACACCTGCAGGTCTGCCGGTTGGATGCCATGCTCGGCATCCAATATAGCTTTGCGGGAGAGAAGCTGCTCATGCCGAGCGTTCCCGGGAACAAGTGTGAAGCTCTTATCCATTCCAACCACGGCATAGCTTTGACCAGACAGGGTCATGCGGCGGAAAAGGCGTTGTTCGGGTTGCTCAGCATCTTGCCCGCTGCTGAAGGGGAGCGACAATTCATTGGATAGGGCGTCGACTGCTCGGTCCCATGCGCGCTGACGGAGCCTGGAAATCAGTTCGTGCGGGAGCACGTGCTCACCATTCTGGCCTTCGATCAAACCAACTTCGCTCAACCAGTCTATGCGCTGCACGAGAGCGCGCGCCAGTTGCCCGCCAAAGCCGACGCCTCGTCTCCCGGGTTCGGTGGACGGGCCGAGCTGTTCATCAAGCCATGTCGGTTCATCCGCCCGGATCTGCTGCGCAAGCGACATGCGCGAGAGGATGGTGATTGCCGACGCCAGTCCGGGCGGCGGACCGTTTTCCTGCCCGAGGTTCAGATCGGCAGTTGCGCGGCGTGCAAGCGGCGACAGGCGGACCACCATGCCAGCCTCGATAGACTCGCCCGCAAGCGGTCGGTGCATCGGCAGCCAGTGCGTACGCCCGCCGAGCGCATCGATCAGCACGCCGGTGTGGCGTGTCCCAGGCATTGTCGATGGATCGAGAACAACCTCGCCCACGAGATCTGATCGCGGCGCTTGGCAGTGAAAGATGATCTCAGCCGGCGCACGTTCAAGATTTTTGGCTGCGAGCGTTGCTCGGACTTCCCGGACAAGATCAAGGCGCTCTCCGACCGCCTCGAGCTGTGATCGGAGCTGGTCGGACAAGCGCCAGCGGCCGTTATCGATCTGCTCGCTGAGCTGCATCTGCTCGAGCGTCTTCAGTCTTATCAGGCGGAGCACGTGCTTTTCTGAGCTGCCATGCTCAGCGATCACGAGCCGATCGGCTCCCGCGCTCGCTAGTAGCTCGCGATCGATTTCAGTAAAGCGAGCCATCTGCGCTTCACGCCTGAGGGCCACCTCACGATCGAATGGCATGCGCGGCCCAAGATCGAGGCTCACGATCGCCGCTGCACGCTCACGCAAGCCTGAGAAGAGATAATCAGGAGAAATGACGAGATCTTGGCCTTGATCGTCTCGCCCCGCCAGCACGATATGGCTATGCGGCCTGCCATTATCATGATGATCGACCGCAACCCAATCGAGCTTTGTTCCAAGATCGGCCGCCGCGACTTGCATGAGGCGGCGAACCAGGGGTCGCAAGGCGTCATATTGGTCGCCATCTTCCGGCGCCAACAGGATCCGAAATTGATGGCGGTCGTTGCCAAATCGCTTCTCGAACTGCGTGACATCGGCTCGCTCGTCCGAACCTGAGTAGGCAGCGACCGGCTCGGTCACGCGCGCGTTTCCGCGCTGCAGGTAGCGTAGATGGGCATGCGCCGCCATCAGGGCCTTTCCCCTGAGCCGGACGATGCGCACTCTCAGATAGACGTGGCGGCCAACACGCGAACCTCGGCCGTGCGACAGAAGGCGCGCGACGCCGCCGCCGCGCCCGATCCGCAGGCCTCGAAACGGTCGCGAAGCATGTGAGAAGACGTTGGTCCCAGTGCGGGCGGCAGAAGCAACGACCATCGCATGGTAGCTGCGACGATCATTCACGCCTCTCGATCGACCCAATTTCGGCTGGAACTGGTTTTCATCGAACATTATCTGAGCTCCAGTCGAAGTGGTAACGCGACGATGACGGCTACTGATCAAGCGCAGGGGCGGGACTGCTGACCGCTATGAACATTCCGCTTGCACAGGCGGTGAAGCCGATCGGTTCGCCGCAAGTGATAGGGGCAACCGAGCTTGAACTTTGGGTATCGGCGCTTGCAGCTCCAGCAGGCCCGCCTAATGTTGTGATCGCGCGGACATAGCGCGTCGTTTCGCTCGGCAAGGCGCGTCGATGCTCTGAACGACTGACCGGCTGACGCCGGTAGGATCATGCGGAGGGGCTGAAGCCTTCCTTGTGGGTATGTCGGTCCAGATAACGCATGATGATGTCGTCGGTGATGTTGCCGGACGTCGTCGAGAAGTAGCCCCTCTGCCAGAAGCGTTGGCCCCAGTACCGCTTGCGGATATGCTCGAACTCCTGCTGGATTTTGCGTGATGATCGGCCTTTGGCGCGGCGCACGAAGTCACTGACGCAGATCGACGGCGGGATCTCGACGAACATGTGGACGTGGTCGCTCGACAATGCGCCATTGATGATCGTGACGCCCATTTCCGCGCACACCTGCCGGATGATCTCGCGAACACGCAGGCGGACCTCGCCGCGCAGCACCTTGAAACGATATTTCGGCGCCCAAACGAGATGGTAGCGATGGTGGAATGTCGTGTGACAGCCGGTCGAATACACCATAGCCTGTATCCCCGGGAAAAGTGAGACTCATCGCCTACGGCGGTCTCACTTTTCCCGAGGATACAGGCTATCGGCCGAGTCCCAGGCTGAAGCCCGCATCCGACTGAAGTCGGAGGGGTTTCTCCTTACCGAGGACTCTAAATATTGCTGGTAACGACGCGGGCCAGCATTATAGGCAGCGAGCATTCCAGGGTAGCCGAACCGCTCTCCCATCCGCTTTAGATAGAACGTGCCGGCCATGATATTGTCCCGGATGTTGTAAGGATTCGGTCCGAGGCTGAGTTCCTGGCGGATTGATGTCCAAGTTGCAGGCATCAATTGCATGATACCCATCGCGCCCGCTGAACTGGTGATCGGCGTGCCATCGCGCGTGAGCTGTCCACCGCTCTCCTTATTGATGACCGCGTGGACCAACTCAGCGGGAACATCGAAGCGGGCTGCGGCCTCATCAACAAGCTGCGCCAGAGACGATGGCGGCCTCAGCTGAGGAGGCGCCAGCTGCAGCCCGCCAAGGAGCACGAATGTCGCCGCCATCAGCGTCATAGCGGCGTGACCTTGCCAATGATGGAGGACGCGCGAACTGGCCCGAAATAGCGGCTGTCGAAGGAAGCTTGTGCCGCGTTGATCAGGAGATATTCGCCGACAGCAAGCCGCCTGCAGCCGGTCCAGTGCGGAAGCGGCCGACCTGCACGATCTGCCGGCAACCGCGACGCCAACGCGCGACCATCAAGCCGCACCAGTGTCTCGCTCGCACAGACATTCGCTCCCACTGTCGCGACGACGCGTTTGATCAGTGGCACGCCATAGGGAAGATAATGCCGCGCTGCCGCTATTCGTCGCGCCCATTGGGGCGCCCAGGCCGCAACCCAATCACCTCGCCCAATAGGCCCCTCCGAGAAGCGGTAAAGCCCAAGCGGCGCGCTGGCAGAGACATTCATCATCAAGGCCGGGTGGCTGGCGATTTGCCATGGAGCCAAGGCTGCCATGGTTGCGACCGTGGTGAGAATGACCGTCCTTGCGCAGCCTTGATCCCAGCGCCGCGACAGCACCGTGAATGACGAGCGGATCCTGCTCGTTTGCGACAATGCCCGGCAATCGGATAACAGCGGATCAGATATTAGTCATCCAGCTCATTGCGCATCTTGCTTTTGATGCCGCACGGCATCTTTTTTCAGTGATTTCAGCGGATCCGATTGGTTTGATATTGACGCGCCGGCAGCGCGAAATATTGTTGATGCTGGCGAGCGGTCGGACTGAAGCAGAAGTTGGTACCGAGCTGGGGATCAGTCGCCTCACCGTCAGCAGTCAAATGAAGCTGGCGCGGCAGTCGTGCGGAGCATCATCAACACTCTCACTTTTGTCACTTGCGATAGCACGCGGCGAGATCGATCCTACCGAACTCCATGAAAAGTTACCTTCAAGTATTACGCGCCCGCTTCAGCAGGCGCGCCGCGCGCCTGTTAGCAGAGACCCAAATCAATTACTGCTCTTGTAGGCATGTGTCGCTACGAGCCGCATACAGCATGTGACTATAGGCAAGAGGCCTTGCGTCGGTCATGCAGCATTGCGCGCCCTGTTTTTAAGTCGGCTGTCATTGGCGGTTACCGCCGCTTGGATGGGTTCCAGCGCTCGTCCCGCGGCTCCGGTTAGGCCGCCTGCAATGCGCGTCGCCCGACGCTGCGCACGGTCGGCGCGCTGCGCGTGGTGCGCCGGAGTGATCAGCATCATGGTGAGATCCTGCGCTTGGGCCCAGACCTCGGTCTGCAAGGCGAACCAATCGTACATCAGCGAAGCCCCAGCTTCGCTAAACGCCAATATTTTCTCCGGGACCATGCGCAAGAGTTCTGCCAGATCAGCGTTGAAGGGATTGCTCAGCGCGGCGTTGATGATGCCTAGGCGCTGGCGGATGACAGACTCGCTCGCGCCTGCCGTTTCACTGAGCGCGATCGCTCCCTTTCGAGCAGCAAAGCTTAGCTTCGACAAATCTGTCAATAGCACGACGTCCCCCCCTAGCTACGCCTGATGAGCGCGCGAGCTAGCCGCCTGTCCTCAAGCGAATAGTAGAGCCAAATAGCGCCTTTTTCGGCAACAACAGAAGCTGCGAAAGCGATATCCGTGGCGGTGCGGTCGTCGACTGGCGGAGGCGTTATCAGCGGCTGAATGCCTCGATCGAGCACCGTCCGACAGTCACGGTCAAACGCCACCCAGCCAATGCGCCACCGAGCATCGCGCGTGGCACCGTTGTAGAACATCACCGGTATTTGAGGGTTGTCGATCAGCAGGGGCCCAGTCGAAAGGTGCCAGTCGTCCCAACTCTGCTCGCGCGGCATGAACGGTGTCGGCTGCTCGGTCCACGGGCCGACACAATCCTCCGCGACTGCCAGCCCAATGCGAGAGGCATTGTCGGCGGCATATTCATAGAAGAGCCGCCACTGGCCGTTGGCGGCCCGCTCGATCGTCGCCTCTTTGGTATTGCCTTCTGATTTAGATGAAGCGAGGACCACGCCACGCTTGGTCAGTCGGTCGATCGCCGGACCGCAAGCATAGGCCAATTCACCGTGAGATCGGTCCGCCTGCACAGCGGTGTAGTAGACGATGTACGATCCGTCCGATCGCCGCAGCACGGTTGGATCCTCAACGCCACCGATATCGTCAGCTTCTGGCCCTGGCAGGATCGATGGCTCGGCTAGCATGTCGAACGCGCGCCCGTCCGAGCTCCAGCCAGCCCAGATTACGCCGGTGTCGGTCATCGGCTGTCCGGAGCCGCAAACCGCGCGAACCATGATCCCATAGCGACCGTCGGCCTCTTGCCAAACATACGGGCTCATCAAGTCGCGCGACATCAGCGAAGGCGGACCACGAAGAAGAACCTCCTCGATGAGCTCGACGTTGAAGTCGAGGCGGGTGCGTCGCCGCGCAACCTGGTCTTTGACGTGCGGGTCGGCAATTGATGCCGAAGGTTGCAACCCGCTCATGCACCGAGTGCCTGCATCAGCGATAGGCCGCCATCGATAACGATGCGCGCGCCCGTGATATATTGCGCTTTGTCGGAGGCAAGAAAGACAGCGAGGTCAGCCACTTCAGAGGCGTTACCGGCCCGGCCGAGGGGGATGTTCTGCTCGAGCGTACGTCGATAAACCGGATCCTCACTCGCGCGCTCGTTCATCGGCGTCAGGATCATGCCAGGCTCTATGGCATTGACGCGAATTGCGCGAGACGCCTCTTCAATCGCAAGCGTTTCGATGAGATTTGAAAGGCCGCCTTTAGCCGCGCAATAGTCGGCACCGCCGGCTCGCACGGCATAGGCGTGAATCGAAGAGATGTGGATGATTGATGCCGGTCCTACGGCGTCACCCCTACCTGTAAGAAAGCGCCGAGAGGTCAGAAACGCACCGCTTAGGTCAGTATCGAGTAATCGCTGCCACTGCGCCAGCGTCATGTTGCGAACGGGAACGCCGCTCATGTTCAGCCCAGCCGAATTCAAAAGCACGTCTGCCGGACCCCAGGTCTTTTCGACAATTCCGAACGCGGACGTGACAGAAGCCTCATCGTTGACATGGCACTGAACAGTTAGCCCCTCGCCGCCGGCCGCGTGTGTTGCGGCGGCGCTGGCTGCTGCTGCCGCCGCGTCACTGAAATAGAACAACGCGACCCGATCGCCCGCAGCCCCGAACGCGGCCGCACAGGCAGCTCCGATTCCGGATTCCGCCCCCGTCACCACAACGACGCGACCAGCCATTTTCCCTCCAATCATAGTTCCGGCGATGAACGCGGTTTGTCGCCATTGGGTGCGACACCCAGCAATCTGACACCGTTGTCATGCAAACACGCGCTGTTCCTAGCGACGGCCAAAGACGTGTGGGCGGCAAGACCAGGAGGTAGGAACAATCAGGATCGCGACGCACGGCCGCGGTAGGCGGACCACCCGCTGCTTTCTCCGTCGGCGCTCGTCTGGTCCAGACTGAGGACCCCATTAAACTGCTTGTGCCGTATCACCACAGTTATGGCCTGAACTTACGCCGCTAATACAACAACGTCGACGGCGACTCAGTGCATATCCCGATGCGCTCGCACGGTCGTCCAGTCGGCACGACGGCGCATTGCGGCGACAAAAGATGGAGCTTCGGCCAGCATCATCAGGGGGACTTGCGTGCATTACGGTCGAGTCAGCGAGCGGGCGTGAGCGGCACGCAGCCAGCATTCGCGAACGCCTATTTCCGCGCTTGGGCCTGTAGCTGCTGCCCAATCGCTTCGATCGCTTTGTCGGCACCCTCCAGATCCCCAGCGCAGCTGTTCATGATGTCGGCGGCACTGGCCGGGCTGATAGACTTGCCAATTACGGCGACCTGAGCCTTGATCTGCGCAGGAGATAGCTTCGCTTGCATCTGCCCAAGATTGTAGAAGCGCACGAACGCGGCGATCTGTTGACCCTTGGCATCCTTCGCAGCCTTGGCGAACATGTTGCTTACCAAGAAGCAGCGTATGTTCGCATCGGCTGGTGCCGTCTGTGCTGGAGCGGCAACGGCAGTTGTCGCCACTGCGGTTAGACACATTATAGCCCGATGCATAATTCAAGCTCCTCTGGACCGACGCACCTAGCTATGCCGCCGCACTCGTGGCAACCAGGAGCTACAACAGGAGGATGCCGATGATCCGCGCTACCATTGCAGCCGTCATGATGCTCACGCTCAGCACGGCCGTCGCCGCCGCGCCTTGTCGCGATGCGAAGGGTCACTTTGTGAAATGCCCACCGCCCGCTCCGGCTGCTGCTGCGGGCGTGACTAAGGACAAGAGCGGTCGCTGCCATATCGCGAGCGGGCCGAAGAAGGGCCAGTTCACCAAGTGCTGAGATGAGCCGTGCGGGCGAAAAGCTCTACGGCTTAGATTCGCTGCGGCACATTGTGCTGCCGCCGTCCGGGCCACCTGGCAGGCGATCCCGCTTGATGCTGACGGCGAGGATTATTGCGTTCGTTGGGCTGGTGATCGGGTGACGCCGGAGCGTAAGCGCTCGGCGGAAGCGTCCGAGGTGATCCGGGTGTACGATAAGACCGCAGAGCTCTTCGTCGCTCAGCGGATCGGCGCGGTCGCGGGCATCCAGCCGTGGACGGCGGTTGCGTTCGAAGTCGACGGGCTGCGACGGCCATCGGTAACGCAGGATGCGCACGCTCTACAATGTGCCGGCGACGCGCGCCGTGTCCGTGTTCGGCGTTGACCACGATCAGCGGGCTGCCGTTGAACCTGTGGGCCGTGGGTCAGTCGGTTCAAACGCTATTTGACCGCCGCCTTGTCGGTGGTTCGATTTACGCCAACGCTGATGCGGGCGATCCGCGATATCCGACCTCGGCGACCAGCTCGCCACTTTGCCCATCGCAAGCTCGACACCGGCTAGCCAGACCTGGCACAAGCCGAAAGCCGAACATTGGATCTCGGCAACCTGCGCGAGCGCCGGAGAGAAGCGGCGCAGCGCCAAGCTCGACCTTCAATAGGGTGCGTCAGCGCTTGACAACCACGCTCGGCAAGCTGCGTTCGTTGTGCTTGCCTTCCAACATTTCGGCAGCGCGCTCGGTGGCTGCCCGCGTGTCGGCAGCAAGCTTCTTCACCTCCGCTGCGACCACCGCGAACCCTTTGCCGGCTTCGCCCGCTCTCGCGGCTTCGATAGTTGCATTGAGAGACAGTAGGTTTGTCTGTGCAGCGATGCCCTGGATCGTATCCACGATCGATTCGAGCTGTGAAAGCGTGTTGGTCAGGCGCGCCGCGAGCGCCTTTGGGTCACTGATGTCGGCTGCAATCTTGAGGACGTGGTCAGGTCCACCGACTTCGTTGAATACCGGATTATAGGTCGCCTGCAGCCATACCGGCCGGCCAGCCTTCGCGTAACGACGATACTCCCCAGCTTCGAATTCGCCGGCCCGAAGCTTGGCCCAAAACGCAGCGTATGCAGAAGACCGTGTTTCGGCCTCGTCGCAAAAGATGCGGTGATGGCGCCCGACGATCTCGTCAAGCGCATAGCCCATCGTCTGCAAGAACAGATCATTGGCCCAGCGAACGATGCCGTTCAGATCGAATTCGATCACGAGTTGGGAGCGACAAATGGCCCGCCACAAGGCGTCGTTTGAGTTGGGCTCGATTGCCGTCGTGTGGTTATGCTCCATGCCTGCTCCGCCTTCTCGGCGCCTGGTTCTTCAGCCACCTTCCCGGACATAACGCTTGATCGAGGATAGGCGCCAAGGCGGCACATATTCGGCAGCAGCTGGAGCCGCGAACCGTGCAGTCAATTGCGTCGCGGCGCGAAGCTTTAGCTACGCATCGGAACCCACCACTTAGGTGATGCGCTTTAGCGGCTCACTCGAAGCAGGAGCCGCAGATGGCCACCGCGAACGAGCTAATCACCAAGGCCAACCAGTATGCGCGTCTCGCCGAGGCGATGGGGCGCGATCCGAACGTGCCGACGTTGCGCGCAAAAGCGCGGGAATGCCTGACGGCGGCGGCAATCGTCGAGCGTCGTTGACGTGGCGCGATGATTGATCTCGTGGCCACAGTGGTGGGCGTCATCGCCGTTGTCGCCTTCCTGCTTTGGCGCTGGAGACCCTCAGACGATCCTGGCGATGATTTCACTGGAATCGATTGAGGGAGACTTCCGCATGAACCGCGGCACGTTGATCGGATTGCTTTTGTTGGTGTTGTTGACGGCTCTGCTGATCGCCGGCTTCCGCTTCATGATGAGCGACAAGCAGCCCGCGAACCTCGTTACCGGCGTCCGGTCAATCGGACAGCAACCCAGCCGCTGAAGGTGTCGCGGCGGCTTGCCTTGTGCGTGTCACGGCCGTTCAATCAGCGGCTCAGAGCCAGGCTCTGGTGGCAGTCCGTCGGGGCTGGGCGGTCTGATGCCGGGTTTCAAGATCGGGGGATCGGCTTTCTCGCAATCTCGACCGCTACGAGCGCGGCGTCCACATCCTCATGTCCGCCATCGCTCTTGCCACGATTGTCATCTTCCAGCTGAGATCACTGAGCCCTGAGCCTGGTTGCGCGTCACAGGGCTTCACATTTTGTGGCGCTGCTGCTCACCATCTCGTGCACTGAACGGGAGCAGTTTGTGGGTTTCTCCGGAACGGCCGGTTCTTGATCCACCCGATAAGCAGCTTGTCGATCGGAGTGCTGCGATGCAATGCGAAGCTGCGGTGAAAGCCGTACGCGCGCATAACCGGGGACCCACATGAACATCACGATGATCGGCACGGGCTACGTGGGGCTCGTGTCCGGCGCCTGCTTCTCGGATTTCGGGCATCGCGTCGTCTGCGTTGACAAAATCGCGGCCAAGATCGACGCCCTGCACGCTGGCATCATGCCGATCTACGAGCCAGGGCTGAATGCGTTGGTCGCGCGCAATGTAAAGGCCGGGCGGCTCTCCTTTACAACCGATCTCACCGCCAGCGTCGCCGACGCGGACGCCGTTTTCATCGCGGTCGGCACGCCGTCGCGGCGCGGTGACGGTCACGCCGACCTTTCTTACGTCTACGCTGCGGCGCATGAAATCGCTGCCGCGCTCACCAAGCCGGCGGTGATTGTCACCAAGTCGACAGTGCCGGTGGGTACCGGCGACGAGGTCGAGCATATTGTCAACGAGGTCGCACCCGATCGCGGCATCAAGGTCGCGTCCAATCCGGAATTCCTGCGCGAGGGCGCGGCGATCGAGGATTTCAAACGCCCCGATCGCGTCGTCTGCGGCACCGACGACGAAGCGGCGCGCGACGTGCTGGGCGCGATCTACCGCCCGCTCTCGCTCAACCAGTCGGCGCCGGTGATGTTCACCTCCCGACGCACCGCCGAGCTCATCAAATATGCCGCCAACGCCTTCCTCGCGACCAAGATCAGCTTCATTAATGAGATTGCCGATCTCTGCGAGGCGACGGGCGCTGATGTGCAGGAGGTCGCGCGCGGCATGGGACTCGACAACCGCATCGGCCGCAAATTCCTCCACGCCGGGCCTGGCTATGGCGGCTCTTGCTTTCCCAAGGACACGCTCGCGCTCTTGAAGACTGCCGACGACTATGATGCGCCACTTCGCATCGTCGAGGCGGTGGTGGCATCCAATGATGCTCGCAAGCGCGCGATGGGACGCAAGGTGATCAAGGCGATCGAGGGCGACGTGCGCGGCAAGACGATCGGGATTCTTGGCCTCACCTTCAAGCCGAACACCGACGACATGCGTGACTCCCCCGCGCTTGCCGTGATCCGCACGCTGCAGGACGCCGGCGCCAAAATCCGCGCCTATGATCCTGAAGGCATTGAACAAGCCAAGACAATGCTTGAGGATGTCGAGTTCGTCGCCGATCCCTATGACGTCATGCCGGACGCAAGCGCGCTCGTGCTCGTCACCGAATGGGACGCGTTCCGCGCGCTCGACTTACCGCGCGCCGCAAAGCTGCTCGCCGAGCCGCTGCTTGTTGATCTGCGCAATATCTACCCGCCCGCCGAAGCGGAGCAGGCCGGGCTACGCTATGTCGGCATCGGCAAGGGCGCGTAGTAAGCGCCGAGGAGAGACTGAATGAGCGATCCACTCCTGATCTTGATCGCCATCTTGCTGACGCTGCTGAGCGGCTTTGTTGGCTATCAGACGCATATCTTTGTCGTGAAGCGCCAGATTTGGTGGGTGACGCGACGCCGCGGCCGCGCTTTCAATCAGCTCAGTCAGGATCAGGTGAGCGCGCTCTTGCTCTACGCGGTTGGCCGCCGCGTCGAGTTCCCACCGGACCGCCGCTAGCGAAGCAATTAAGGCGGCGAGATCTCGAGGGTTGGCGCAGCGGGCGTCGCCGCGCGGTGGATCAGAACGCCGTCGGGCGCGAGCTCTTCTTGCGGCTTCGCGCCGCTGGTGGTTGGTTTGCGGTGCGCGTGCAAAGCCAGGGCGCTACGCTGAGCCGGCACCGGCTCAGCCACCGGCTCCAGAGCCGGTAATGTTGGCGCGGCCACGGCCGCTTTCGCGCTGCGCGGTGGCGGTGGCGGCGGCGCAATGACGGGAATGGCGGTTGCCTTGGGCGAAGGTGGCGGCGGCGGTAGGTTTGCCGTGGCATGCCCCGTGACGCTCGGGGCATCGTTTCGACCCCTGAGCGATGACGCTTGCGCCTGCAGCAAGTCGACCTCCTTCTCGAGCTGGACAACATGTGCCTCGAGCCTCGATTGCTGCGCGTCTGCGCCAGAATTGCCGGCCTCCTGCATCGCCGCGGCATTGAGGTCAGCGTTCGCGCTCATGATCGCGGCGTCGCTGTTGGTTTCGCCTTCGTAACGCCCAGGGGCATTATCACAGCCATCCAGTGCGGCGACCAGCAGCAGAATGAGACACGAGCGATTCATTGGCAGCGAGGTCTCACCATTCTGACCATTCGTATCCCGCCGGAAGTTCCAATGTGCCGAACATAGGTACGCCGCTGCAATTTAGCGCGCGATGTAACCGCGATACCAGTCGACCCACAGCGATATGCCCTGCTCCAGCGGCGTCGCTGGTGCAAAGCCGAGATCAGATGCGATCGCGCCGATATCGGCAAACGTCGCCTCGACATCGCCTGGCTGCATCGGCTGATGGTCAATAAGAGCCTCACGTCCGGTTGCTGCTTCGATCAGCGTGATGAGTCGGTTGACGCGTTCGGGCTTGTTATTGCCAATATTGTAAAGCCGGTGCGGTGAAACGCTGCCACCTGCTTTCACGGCGCCGTCATCGGGTGGCGGGTTGTCGAGGGCGGCGACAACGCCGGTGATAATGTCATCGATATAGGTGAAGTCGCGCAGCAGCTCGCCGCCAGCAAACAGCGGGATCGGCTCGCCGGCTAGGATCTTCTGCGTGAACAGCCAGACCGCCATGTCTGGCCGACCCCATGGACCGTACACGGTGAAAAAGCGCAGGCCTGTCTGGGGCAGTCGATAGAGATGCGCGTAGGTTTCGCTCATCAGCTCATCGGCGCGCTTGGTCGCGGCATAGAGCGAGATCGGATAATCGACACGATCTTCGACGCGGAACGGCAGCGCGGCGCTCCTGCCGTAGACCGAAGAGGAGGAGGCGTAGACGAGGTGGCGCACCGCGCGGTGTCGCGCGACCTCGAGAATGTTGACGTGCCCGAGCAGGTTGGAGCGCGCATAGGCGCGCGGATTCTGCAGCGAATAGCGAACGCCTGCTTGCGCGCCGAGATGGACGATCCGATCGATATCCTCTGCCGCCACCGCCATTTCGAGCGCAGCCTCATCCGCGAAATCGAGCTCCGCGAAGCGGAATTGCTCGTCCGCCCCCGCTAAGCTTTCAAGCACAGCGATCCGGTCGCGCTTCAGCGACACGGCGTAATAATCGTTGACGGCGTCGATACCGATCACGCGCTCACCGCGCGCGAGCAGCGCGCGACAAAGATGGAAGCCGATAAACCCTGCAGCCCCCGTTACCAGCACCCACGATTTTGATGTGCCTGACATCGCGCTCAATATCCCCACGGCTCGGTGAGCGGTGCGCCACCCTATGCCACCGTCAGTCGCATATGAAAATTCAAGAACCCGTTAGCTCACCCGGTTGCTCAACTACATCCAACCGGCCACCCATCAACAGCATCACCGGTTAACACCGAAATTTGAGGCCCTGCGCTAGCACCGCTCCCTGCCCACCTGGCTCATCAGAGATACGGAACGCCGTGCGACGAAAGAGGTGCAGCTAAGGTTCGGTCACCAAACAGCGATGCCTGGTACGGAAGCACGATGAGGCAAGGATCCTAGCTCACGGCCGCCTCGGTCTGTACACCATACGCGCGGTGCTGATCGTGGTGACTACACCGTATCTTGGAGTGTCCCTTCTGTCGCGCTCAAATTCCATTGGCAAATACTATCAGTAACCTGCGATCGTACCTATTATCTATCGATGCGATCGATACGTGGCACATAGTGATCATTCAGGTTGTGACCGAGCGATCGGCTTAAAACGGTAAGCCGAAGGATCAACATAGAAGCTGGACGTCGTGAACGACCGCGTGCCGCCGGCGGCGCCGCCCTTGCCCCAATCTCCCCATCTTTTTTAGGGAACAAAGATGAAGAAGAAGCACTTATCGTGTCGTATCAACTCCTAGCGCCTCAGCTTAACTTGCATCAAAATTATATCAACTGGTCGATCGCTGTGACCTGCATCAATAATTTGAGTTAAATTCCCTAATCTGGATCAACATCATGGTTCGTCGGAGAAAGTGTCGACGTGGAAATCCACCCTTTCGCCGATCGCACCGGCTTCCGTGTTGTTTGGATCGAGCCAGCGCTGCTGGCGCAAACACCCACGGTGCAGATCCTCCGAAGCTTGGGCGTCGCGAGCGTGGCTGAGATCGAGACCGATTCAGGGGTGAAAAACAAGGCGGGGTACGCAGCGTCAACGGGCGCCATCGACATCATCCGCTTCGTTGTTGCGGCACTTAAAGCTCCGTCGAGCATGCTGACTATCCCGCTGCTTCAAAGGCCAACACACCGGAAAGCGCGCGACTCTCGGTCGCGCACTACGCAGAGCATCACGGTCTCAGGATCGACAACACACCACGTCGACGCCGTGCTGCGAGCAACTCCGGCAACGCAATTGCATAAGGAGCAGAGATGATGGCATCCTATCGAGGTCTGGCCGTTGTCGCGGGCGGCGCCGGATTCATCGGGTCACATCTCTGCCGCGCCTTGGTTGAGCGCGGTCATGAGATTCTTTGCCTCGATAATCTTCAGACGGCCCGGCCGTCGAATTTGCGGCTGCTAGAACAACTGCCGCGCTTTACTTTTGTTGAAGCGGACGTCGTCAATCCGCTGCCCGAGGAGGTGACACGACATTCAGATCAAATCACGCGTGTTTACAATCTCGCCTGTGCCGCCTCGCCGCCACAATATCAGGCGGACCCTGAGCATACGATGCTCACCAATGTTGTCGGCACGCACCGACTGCTGCGGCTCGCCGAGCAGGCCGGTGCCCGCTTCCTGCTGACATCCACCAGCGAAGTCTATGGTGATCCTGAAGTGCATCCACAGCGGGAAAGCTACCGCGGCTGGGTAAGCTGCACTGGACCGAGGTCTTGCTATGACGAAGGTAAGCGCGCCGCGGAGGCGCTGACGTTTGACTATGCCCGTCTTGGACGCGCAGAAGTGCGCGTCGCGCGCATTTTCAACACCTATGGGCCGCAGATGCATCCCGATGATGGGCGCGTCGTGTCGAATCTGATTTGTCAGGCGCTCACCGGGCGCGACGTCACCGTTCACGGCGACGGCACCCAGACGCGTAGCTTTTGCTACGTATCTGACATGGTCGAAGGCTTGATCCGGTTGATGGAGAGCGACATCGATGGGCTCGAGCCAGTCAATCTCGGCAATCCAGTCGAGTTGACCGTGAATGAGCTGCTTGAGCGCGTTATCGCAATGGCGCCGAACGAGGCGAAGATTGTCTATCGACCACTCCCCCAAGACGATCCCCGTCGCCGTCGTCCTGACATTGGGCGCGCGCGCGCCTTGCTTGCCTGGGAGCCGACTGTGCCGCTTGAGGAAGGCCTCCGCGAAACGTTTCGCTGGTTCGCTGAAGAGGTCGGCGAGACCGCCGGCGAAACAGCTATCTGAGCTAATCCGGGGAGACAGCGTAGCCTGCATGCTTGGGCCACATATCTACGGCCTATAGAAGCCCTTCCCCTTATCGCTCAATCGTAACGAGCCACATATCGGGAGCGGCGCCAAGCCTTATTGGAAAGCTGCTGGTGCCAAGACCCGCAGTGATTACGCTGACGCGTTGCCCTTCTTTTATGACGCCGCATCCATAGCGCTGTCCGTAGCGAGACTGCGTGATCGGCGCGCCTAGCAAAGGCAAACGAACCTGCCCGCAATGCGTGTGGCCTGCAAATACGAGATGGAAGCTGCTTGGCAGGGCCGGTATGACATCGGGGCTGTGCGTGATGACAATCGGAACACCGCCGATCTTGCGCCAGCTGCCGATCGCCTCGGGTACATGGGCGTGCTTGGAGAATATGTCTGATACCCCGATGATAGCCGCGGGCCCAACACGGGCCGCGCTATTGTCGAGCAGATGAACACCAGAGCGCGCAAGCGCCAGACGGACTGCATCGAGCGCGGTATAATCATGATTTCCCAAGATTGCGAAGACGCCGAGCCGTGTCTTCAGATCGGCCAAGGGTGCAATTGCCTCGCTGGCGCGATAAGCGTGTGCGTCACTGATGCCACGGGCAATGAAGTCGCCAGCAATCAGCACGAGGTCGGGGCGTAACGCATTGATGGCTGTAACAGTCGTCTTAAGCCGTGCTGGCGAGTCGCCTGGCCGCGAGACATGAAGGTCAGATATGAGAACGAGACGCAGAGGACGCGCGCTTGGCGGCCAGTCGCCGAGGCGGACAGTTAAACTGCGCAATCGGGGCGCCGAGGATGCGAGCGCAACCATATAGGCGATCAGAACGACAATCAGCACCAGCAGTAGGATGAGGCGCTTAGCGCAGCGGTTTCGCATCGTTTTTGTGCTCAAGAAAGGATGTTCACCGCGCGCGCTGCGACCAACGCGATGGTGAGCAGCGAGATGATCGATTCGAACATCATCAGCAGCTTGGCGCGGCGGGAGAGCGGCAGCGTGTCCGTTGGCGAGAAGGCGGTGGCGTTGGTGAAGCTCAGATAGAGATAGTCGATATAGCCGGGCGACCAGCCGGCCGGCCGTGTCGCGCCGTCCATCGTCATCTGCGGGAATAGGAAATCGCATTTGTCGATCGTGACGAGCCCGCGCGAGGCTGGGCCGCCGCGATCCGTGCTCCAATACCACAGCCCGAACACGATCACGTTCGTGCCCCAGATGTTGAGCGCATCGAGCAACAGCGTCTGCCCCTGTTTGGAGGCGGTGCCGTGGAGGAGCTGCTGCACGAGCTCGATCAGCGCGCCGAAGTTGATGAGCGTGATCAGCGCGGTGAGCGCCAGCGCCGCCAGCCGGATCGCCTTACGATCGCGACAGACGCGCGCCCAGTGCGCGTCGGTGCTGGCGTCGCGCGCGTTCGCCTGCGTCCACGCGGTCGCGACCGAGAGCGGCAGCAGCAGCGCGACCTCGATCGCCGGCCCGAACCAGCGTGGCCCGACCGTGAGATCGTTGATCATCATCAGCTGCAGCCCGGCGACGACGAGCACCGAGACGCGCGCCAGCCAGAAATCGCCCGCCTGCAGATGGATGGCGCGAAGATGGATGCTCATCGCGCGATGCTCCCTCGGCCGCTCAGAACTGCCCGTGCAGCCGTGCCGCGAAGACATGCGCGGGGCCGCGATCGCTGTTGTAGCCGGGGTTGCCGACGATCTGATAGTCAAGCGTCAGCGCGCCCCAGGCGACCGGCTTCCACTGATAGTAGAATTCGCCGATCGCCTCGTCGGCGGGGTGCGGCAGCCGGCCGTCGCCGATCAGCACGCCGAGGCCGCCGGCGGCGAGATAACGCTGGAACTCTTTCGAGATGGCGTTGACCATGGCGGCGACGCCGACTGTATCGCTGCCGCGGCCCCAGCTCTTGCCGCTGATCGCGGCGCCCGCCGCCACGGTGCGGTCGATGTCGGTGAAGTCGTAGGTCGCGATGCCGCCGTCGGCGAGGCCGGCGCGCAGGAAGACGCCGACGCTGTCGCTCACCGCCTGCTCGACGTTGAGGTCGACGCCCATGCGCGTGCGGCGGCGCTGGACGGCGCCGGTGTCCGGTGTCGTCCCCGTCGCCGACCCGAGTGCCAGCGCATCGTAGAACCGGCCGAAGCGGCCGCGGTTGCGGAAAACGGTGACGCGCACCGCGCCGTCACGCCCGGCGATCTTGTGGCGGTGCTCGATCTCGCCATCGAGCTGCCATTGCTGGAAGCCGCGCTCGAGCGTCGTGCCGTTCGAGACCCGCGAGAGGTTGAAGGCGCCGAGCCGCGCCGTCCAGTCGCCGCGATAGAGCTCGGCGGCGGCGCCGCTGGAATAGCCCCAGGCGTCGGCGGCGTAATCGAACGTGCCGGTGTCGACGAGCGCCCAGTTGAGGAAGTCGGCGCGCGGATCATGGGCGTATTTGTTGGTGTCGAACACGTCGCCGACGCTGAACTTGCCGAGCGTCAGCACCAGCCGGTCCGCGGCCTGCTGTTCCTCGAACTGGTTGGCGGCGCCGTCGACCTTCTGGCGATCGCCGCCGAGGTTGAGCGTCTGCCGGAAGAACAGCCGCTGCAGCCGGACATAGGGCGATTTCTTGCCGACCTTGTAGGCTTCGGCGCTCGGAAAGCCGGCGACGCCGAGCGTGTTCGAAAGGCCGAAGCCCTGATCGACCTCGGGATCCGCCCAGAGCTCGCCGGCCGCCCAGGGCCGCACGCCGACGAACAATGTCGCGTCGATCGTCTCCTTGCGCTCGTGCGGGCGCAGGCTGTTGGTGCCGAGATAGGGCGAGGAAAAGCCCGGCGTGCCCTGCAGCGTGAACGTCGCCTGGCCATGGACGGCGAGCCAATCGGGCAGCGCAAGCGTGTCCTCGGCCAGGGCCGGGGCGGCGCCGGTCAGCGCCGCGAGCGCGATCAGCCAGCGCATGCGCATCGCTCAGGCGCCGGCGACGCCGGCCTCGCCCGCGGCATCCTGGATCGCCGGCGGCGCGCAGATGCCCGAGCGGTTGAGCAGGTCGGTGAGCTCGCGGACCGCCTTGGTGAGGTAGAGCACCTCTTCCTCGCGCAGCTGATCGAGCTTCTCGTGGAGCAGCTCGATCTCGAGCTCGGCCTTGATGTTGATCTTGTAGTCGTTCTCGGCCGCCTTGCGATCGATGTCTTGCTGGCGGTTCTGGCTCATCATGATGAACGGCGCGGCATAGGCGGCCTGGAAGGAGAGCGCGAGGTTCAGCAGGATGAACGGATACGGATCCCAGGCCCTGACATAGGCGGTGACGTTGAGCACGATCCAGACGAACAGCACGAGCGACTGGATGATGATGAAGCCCCAGCTGCCCATCGTCGCGGCGACCGTGTCGGCGACGCGCTGCCCAAGCGTGAGGTGTTCGCTGTCTGCTTCCGGCTCGGCCTCGTGCCGCCGCCCCCGCGCGACGCGGCGCAGCTTGCGCAGCTCGGCGAGGAGGACGGTCTCGGCCTCGTGGATCTCGTGCTTCAGGTCGGCGAACCGCTTGCTCATGCCGAACCCCTAGCCGGATCGACGTGCGGTAAAGGTGAAAAAGCGGTCACCTTCAGTGCGCCGAGATTCGGTCAGGCGGTCTCGAGCAGCCGTTCCCGCGCGATCTTTTCGCGCCACACCAGCGGACCGGTGTTGTGGACGCTGGTGCCCGTCGCGTCGACCGCGACCGTCACCGGCATGTCCTGGACGTCGAACTCGTAAATCGCCTCCATGCCGAGATCGGCGAAGCCGACGACCTTGGCGCCCTTGATCGCGCGCGCGACGAGATAGGCGGCGCCGCCGACTGCCATCAGATAGGCCGACTTGGCGTCGCGGATCGCCTCGATCGCCGCCGGGCCGCGCTCCGCCTTGCCGACCATCGCCAGGAGGCCGGTCTGCTCGAGCATCATGCGCGTGAACTTGTCCATGCGGGTCGCGGTGGTTGGGCCGGCCGGGCCGACGACCTCGTCGCGCACCGGATCGACCGGGCCGACATAATAGATCACGCGGCCCTTGAAATCGACCGGCAGCGGCTCGCCTTTCGACAGCATGTCCTGGATGCGCTTGTGCGCGGCGTCGCGCCCGGTGAGCATCTTGCCGTTGAGCAGCAGCCGGTCGCCCGGCTTCCACGTCGCCACCACCTCGGGCGTCAGCGTATCGAGATCGACGCGGATCGACTCCTTCGAGGGCGCCCATTGCACGTCCGGCCACTCGTTGAGATCAGGGACCGGCAGATAGGCGGGCCCCGATCCGTCAAGATGGAAATGCGCGTGGCGGGTCGCGGCGCAGTTCGGGATCATCGCCACCGGCTTGGAGGCGGCGTGCGTCGGATAGTCGAGGATCTTGACGTCGAGGATCGTCGCGAGGCCGCCGAGCCCCTGCGCACCGATGCCGAGCGCGTTGACCTTGTCGAAGATCTCGACGCGCAAGCGCTCGATGTCGGTCTGGGGCCCACGCGCCTTCAGCTGCGCCATGTCGATATCGCCCATCAGCGATTCCTTGGCGAGCGTCATCGCCTTCTCGGCGGTGCCGCCGATGCCAATGCCGAGCATCCCCGGCGGACACCAGCCCGCGCCCATTTGCGGCACCATCTCGAGCACCCAGTCGACGATCGAGTCACTCGGGTTGAGCATCTTGAACTTGGACTTGTTCTCGGAGCCGCCGCCCTTCGCCGCGACCGCCACCTCGACATGATGCCCCGGCACCATCTCGACGTTCAGGACACAAGGTGTGTTGTCCTTGGTGTTGACGCGCCCGAAGGCGGGATCCTTGAGGATCGAGGCGCGCAGCCGGTTCTCGGGGTGGAGGTAGGCGCGGCGCACGCCCTCGTCGATCACGTCCTGGAGCGACCTGTCGACGTCGAGCTGGCACTGCATGCCCCACTTCACGAAGACCGTGACGATGCCGGTATCCTGGCATATCGGGCGATGCCCCTCGGCGCACATCCGGCTGTTGGTGAGAATCTGCGCGATCGCGTCCTTGGCGGCGGGCGACTGCTCGGCCTCGTAGGCCGCGCCCAGCGCACGGATATAATCCATCGGATGGAAGTAGCTGATATATTGCAGCGCGTCGGCGACGCTCTCGATCAGATCGGCTTCCTTGATGATCGTGGTCATGGCTGGGCCCCCGGGAATCTGGATGGGAAGGCCTTAGAACTGCGAGGGCGACTCTTCAAATCCTCCCCTGCAAGGGGAGCGGGACCGCCCGCGTAGCGGTGGTGGAGGGGGAGCCCTGCGCACGGATCGCTCGGGGCAGGCCCCCTCCATCATTGCTGCGCGATGGTCCCCCGCTCCGTTATGCGAAGGATCGCAACGCACCCTCAACCTCTGCGTTGCTATGAGCGCCGCCAACCATGTCCAGCCGCCCCCGCCTGCCCCGCCGTCGTCGCTCCGACGCCGCCACCATCCCGCCCCTGAGCCTGATCCTCGGCTACGGGCCGACGGCGCTGCTGCCGGTGCTGGCGGTGGCGAGCGCGACGCTGCCGCAGAAGCCGGGCTTCGGCTGCCTGCTCGTCGGTCAGCTCTCGGCGGCGAGCGTTCTGATCTTCATCGGCGGTGTCCGCCGCGGCCTGAGCTTCGGCGCGCCCGACGAGCGGCTGAACCGCCAGGTCGCGACCGCGCTCGGCTATTTCTTCATCGGCCTCGCGGCGATGCTCGTCCCGATCGGCCCGGCGCTGGTGCTGCTGATCCTGGGCTATGCGCTCGCCGGCTTGCTCGATCGCCGCGCCGCCAGGGCGGGCGAGGCGCCGCCCTATTTCGCGACGCTCCGTCCCGCCCAGGCGGCGGTCGCGGTGCTCGGCCTCGCCGGCCTGCTCGCGCGTTTCCTGCTGCTGCTCAGCGTCGGCTGACGCCGCTTCGCAGAACCGGCGGGAAACTGCCGATCGCCGCTCTGACAAGCCCTTTCGCCGCTCGCTTCGCCGCATTTCAAATGCGACGAGCAGATGGTTATCCCCAGCTTTAGCATCTTGTGTCCAAATCCGGATCAGGCACAATCCTTAGTGTCTGCTCGGGGGCACGCCGCAAGACATTGTGGCGGGAAGGCGCAGACACCATATAGGGCGATGCGTTGAGCAGCCCTGTGAAAGCTGGGGAAAGGTGCCTGTGCGCCATCCCCTCCCGCCCCCGACAGGTATAGTATCGGGGGTCTGCCCCGAGTCGAACGCAACGGGAACAAGGGGCCGGTGTTATGGACCTTTCAGGCGGTAGCGAGAGCAGCATGAACGATGCGACCATCCTCGAAGCGGCGGCGGGTGCCTTGGCGGCAGCCGTGACCGCATCGGCCGAGCCCGACAGCAAGGCGATCAAGCCGCAGCTCTACCCGGTCGAGGTCGATCATAGCCGCGACAAGCTCCTCACCGACTTCGGCAAGGAGACGCTGGACGACCGCTATCTGCTGCCCGGCGAGCGCTATCAGGATCTCTTCGTCCGCGTCGCCTCGGCCTATGCCGACGATGCCGGGCACGCGCAGCGGCTCTACGACTATATCTCGAAGCTGTGGTTCATGCCGGCGACGCCGGTGCTGTCGAACGGCGGCACCGGGCGCGGCCTGCCGATCTCCTGCTTCCTCAATTCGGTGCCCGACAGCCTCAACGGCATCGTCGACACCTGGAACGAGAATGTCTGGCTGGCCTCGCGCGGCGGCGGCATCGGCACCTATTGGGGCAATGTCCGCGGCATCGGCGAGCCGGTCGGCCTCAACGGCAAGACTTCGGGCATCATCCCGTTCGTCCGCGTGATGGACTCGCTCACGCTCGCCATCTCGCAAGGCTCGCTGCGGCGCGGCTCGGCGGCCTGCTATCTCGACGTCAGCCACCCCGAGATCGAGGAGTTCCTCGAGATCCGCAAGCCATCGGGCGACTTCAACCGCAAGGCGCTCAACCTCCACCACGGCGTTCTCATCACCGACGCATTCATGGAGGCGGTGCGCGAAGGCGCGCCGTTTGATCTGGTCAGCCCCAAGGACGGCTCGAAGCGCGGCCAGGTCGACGCGCGCACGCTGTTCCAGAAGCTGGTCGAGACGCGGCTGGCGACCGGCGAGCCCTATATCGTGTTCATCGACAAGGTGAACTCGTCGATGCCCGCCTTCCAGCGCGAAGTCGGCCTCAAGGTCTCGACGTCCAATCTCTGCTCCGAGATCACGCTGCCGACCGGCAAGGACCAGTACGGCCAGGACCGCACCGCGGTCTGCTGCCTGTCCTCGCTCAACCTGGAGACCTGGGACGAGTGGAACGGCGACAAGCGCTTCATCGAGGACGTGATGCGCTTCCTCGACAATGTGCTGCAGGATTATATCGATCGCGCCGAGCCCGGCATGGAGCGCGCGCGCTATTCGGCGGAGCGCGAGCGCTCGGTCGGCCTCGGCGTGATGGGTTTCCACTCGTTCCTGCAGGCGCGCGGGCTGCCGTTCGAAGGCGCGATGGCGAAGAGCTGGAACCTCAAGATCTTCAAGCATATTCGCGCCAAGGCCGACGAGGCCTCGATGCTGCTCGCCACCGAGCGCGGGCCCTGCCCCGACGCCGCCGATCGCGGCGTGATGGAGCGCTTTTCCTGCAAGATGGCGATCGCGCCGACCGCGTCGATCTCGATCATCTGCGGCGGCACGAGCGCCTGCATCGAGCCGATCCCGGCCAACATCTATACGCACAAGACGCTATCGGGCTCGTTTTCGGTCAAGAATCCCTATCTCGAGAAGCTGCTCGAGGCGAAGGCCAAGAACAGCGACAATGTCTGGAACTCGATCCTCGAGAAGGGCGGATCGGTGCAGCATCTCGACTTCCTGAACGCCCAGGAGAAGGACTGCTACAAGACCTCGTTCGAGATCGACCAGCGCTGGGTGCTCGAATTGGCTGGTGACCGCTCGCCCTATATCGACCAGGCACAGTCGCTCAACCTGTTCATCCCCGCCGACGTCGAGAAGTGGGACCTGCTGATGCTACACTTCCGCGCCTGGGAGCTCGGCATCAAGTCGCTCTACTATCTCCGCTCCAAGTCGATTCAGCGCGCGGGCTTTGCCGGCGGAGTCGAAGCCGACAACACGATCGAGGCGCCCAAGTTCGAGCTCGGCGGCTCGACGGATTACGACGAATGCCTGGCCTGCCAATAAGCCCGCCACTGCGCCGCGTCGTCACTGGGCTGAACGCGGACGGCCGCTCCTGCGCGCTTTTCGACGATGCGGTGACGCCGGCAGGCGACGGCGGCTCGGCGGTCGGCCTGATCTGGCGCACCACCGAGGTGCCGGGCCGCGACACCGGCGGAGCCGACATGGCCGCCGGCGGCTTCGCGATGGAGATGATGAAGGGCACCGGCAGCAACTTCCTGCTGTTCGAGCTGCGGCCGGAGGAAGGGCTGGTCGGCCCCGGCATGCACGCCACCGACACGCTCGACTATATCGTCGTGCTGCGCGGCCCGGTCGAGCTGACGCTCGAGGAGGGCATGCTGACGCTCGGCACCGGCGACTGCGTCGTCGATCGCGGCGTGCTCCACGGCTGGCGCGCGCCGGGGCCGGAGAGCGCGCTGCTCGCGGTGATCAACCTGCCGTCGCAGCCCGTTGGCCAAGGTGCCACGATATGAGGGGCGCCACGATATGAGCGGCGCCCCGGACTTCATGCCGGCACTCGGCGTGCCGGCGGCGATCGGATCAGGCCTCTTCCTCGAGCAGCACCGCGTTGGCGCCGGTCGCCGAGAGCCGCACCCTGTCGCCCTCGACGTCGGCGACGAGGCCGAGCGAGACATAATGGTGATGTCCGGAATGCGCGCCCTCGGCGCCCTCGACCTGCGCGCCCGAATCCTTCTTGGTGAGCTTGATGCGGTCGCCGTCGACATGATCGACGGTGCCGACATGCGCGCCGTCGGCGCCGATCACTTCCATATGCTCGCGGATCTCGCTCGCTTCGACCATGATGATGCTCCTGTCGCTGGGGATGCGCGGGCCGAACGCACGAACCGGCGATTGGCCGCACGCACCATCGTCGCCCGCCGCCGCGCGACCTCGCCCCGGCGCCTCTCGGCGTTGCCCCCGCACCCCTTCGCGTCGCCCGAGCGCCCCTCTGCGTCGCCCCCGCGCCTCGTCCCCTCACTCCAGCAAACGCTAGGGTCTCGGGAGATCGAAGCGCCGCGCCAGCCGCGCGAGACCCCGGCTTTCGCTGGGATGAAACCGGAAGACACGAGGGCGAGAGAGGCGGGCGCCGGAGGGATGCCGAACGAGGGTCTGGTCTCCCGCTGCCACCGTTCCCGGGCGAAAGCCGGGGTCCAGGGATACGCGCGCGTCGCGCTGCGGGAGTTTGCGAGATCGCGCGACTGGCTCCCCGCCTTCGCCGCGGAACAGATCGCGGCATGAGCCGCCTCGGCCCGCTCCTCGGCTTCGATGCCGGCGCCGCGCTCATCGCGATCGCGGGCGCGACGCTCGGCCTGCGCGCCCACCGCGCGATCCTGCGCGCGGGCGACGACGCGCCGGGCGCGACCGGGCTGCGCATCGCCGGCACGATGATCGCCGCGCTCGGCATCGCCGGCATCGTCTTCGCTACCACCTATCATTTCAGCCTTTCCTAGGAAGGACGCGTACCATGCCGCTTCTCCAGGCTTCCAAGACCTACAAGCCGTTCGAATACCCGTGGGCGTTCGACTATTGGAAGCGCCAGCAGCAGATCCATTGGATGCCCGAGGAAGTGCCGCTCGGCGAGGATTGCCGCGATTGGGCGCAGAAGCTCTCGGATCATGAGCGTAACCTGCTCACCCAGATCTTCCGCTTCTTCACGCAGGCCGATGTCGAGGTGCAGGATTGCTACCACGACAAATATGGCCGCGTGTTCAAGCCCACCGAAGTGAAGATGATGCTGACCGCGTTCAGCAACATGGAGACAGTGCACATCGCCGCCTACTCGCACCTTCTCGATACGATCGGCATGCCCGAGAGCGAATACAGCATGTTCCTCCAATATAAGGAGATGAAGGACAAGCACGACTATCTCGCGACCTTCGGCGTCGACACCGACGAGGATATCGCGCGCACGCTCGCGATGTTCGGCGGCTTCACCGAGGGGCTGCAGCTGTTCGCCAGCTTCGCGATGCTGATGAACTTCCCGCGCTTCAACAAGATGAAGGGCATGGGCCAGATCGTGAGCTGGTCGGTGCGCGACGAGAGCCTGCACTGCGAGGGCATCACCCGGCTGTTCCACGCCTTCGTGCACGAGCGCGACTGCCTGAACGCCGCGGTGAAGCGCGACATCCGCGAGACCTGCTACCATGTCGTCGATCTCGAGGATGCGTTCGTCGATCTCGCCTTCGAGCAGGGCCCGGTCGAAGGCATGAGCGCCGACGACATCAAGAACTATATCCGCTACATCGCCGATTGGCGGCTCGGCCAGCTCGGCCTCAAGCCGATCTACCGCATCCGCGAGCACCCGCTGCCCTGGCTGGCGCCGCTGCTCAACGGCGTCGAGCACGCCAACTTCTTCGAGACCCGCGCGACGGAGTATTCGAAGGCCGCGACGCGCGGCAACTGGAACGAGGTCTGGGACGCGTTCGACAACCGCCGCAGCGCCAAGCTCGCGAGCGCCGCGAACGAGGATGCCGGGGAAGGCGATATGTTCTCGCGGGCCGGGGTGGCGGCCGAATAGGCGATGGTCGAGTTCGATCCGATGAAGGACGAACAGAACCAGAGCAAGCACGGCCTCCCGCTCGAATTGGCGCCCCTCGTGTTCGAGGGGCCGTTCATAGAGGAGGAGGATCGCCGCGAGGACTATGGCGAAACTCGGATCGTCGCGACCGGCCCGATCGCGCCCTTGGGTGACCGGCTCTGCGTCGTGGTATATACATGGCGGGACGCTCAGCGGCGCATCATCAGCTTCAGGAAGGCTAATGACCGGGAAGTCCGAAAATATCAGGCGAGTATCGCTTGAGGAGGCGCGCCGCGCCGCCCGGGAATGGGCGACGCCGGAAAACCTCGCCATGCTCGATGCGATGACCAACGAGGACATCGCCGCGCAGATCGCGAGCAATCCCGATGCCGCGCCCGAACTGACCGACGAGTGGTTCGAGAATGCCCGCCTCGTGATCCCGCTCAAGGGCCGCAAGCGCGCGGCGTGATGGTGTGAACGGCGTCGGCCGCGAGCCGCGGCAACTGGAACGAGGTCTGGGACGCCTTCGACAACCGCCGCAGCGCCAACCTCGCCAGCGCCGCGAACGAGCATGCCGGCGAAGGGGACATGTTCTCGCGGGCGGGCGTCGCGGCGGAGTAGAGTAGCTAATATGTCAATGGGCATCTATCAGCCTGAGACCCGGCTCACCCCCCGGTGAGAAAGAGATCCACATCTTAGGCATGATGCTGCTACGAAGATCCGATCTAACACGATATCCTCAGCCAAAGCCGCCGGGTTGATGACTGTGGTCTCGGATTTGTCAGTGCTTTTTACGACGAGAGACTGGGGAGTTGCGGGAACGATCTCCACTATAGCGGGTGGCTTGGCTGCCGCCTCTGCTGATTGAGAGTCGGGAGAGAAGCAGCGACTGTTCGAAACGCGCTGGAGGGTCGGAATACTGGTGCGGCAATGCCGCTGGATCATCGCGACGAACTCATGGCAAACTGGGCGCGCGGCGAAGCGTTGTTGCCGATGGAGATGATCCCCGGTGCCGATCTCGATGATTAAGCTCGTCCATATCGCGCCCGCTGGCGACGCGGCGCTTGCGCTGACGTTCAGCGACGGCACGCGCGGGCATTGGTCGGCGGCCGATCTGATCGCGCGCGATACGGTGCTGACCGAGCCGCTCGCTGATCCCGCCTACTTCGCGCGCGCGTTCATCGAGGCCGGCGCGCTGGCTTGGCCGAACGGCCTGGAGCTCTCCGCGCCAAACCTACAGCGCAGGTTGAGCGCGCAGGGGCGGCTCATCGGAATGGCTGCGGAGTAACGCCCAAAGCATTTTCCTACAGCGTGCCATATCGGTTATAGGCCGCCCGCATGGACGAGCCGGATAGCCCCACCCCAACCCTCTCCTTCGACACCGTTCCGGTATGCGATCGGCATGATGGCAGGAGCGCCCCACGAAAGTACTACTTTCGTGGGAACCCTCGACGCCCAAGCGTCAGCACGCCTTTATCGCCGCGCTCGCCGAATCGGGCTGCGTCAGCGAAGCCTGCAAGGCGGTGGGATGACGAGCCAGTCCGCCTATCGCCTGCGCCACCATTTCGACGCGCAGGGGTTCAGGCTCGTATGGGATGCCGCCGGCGACCGACCGCGCGAGTCGCGTAGCGCGATGCTCCGAAGCCCCCGAAGATCACGGAACCCCGTGACCTTTCGCGTGACCTTTCCCTGTGACCTTCCGTCGGCGCACCCCGCGCCGCGCGCCGCTCAGCCTGCCAGCGTCGCCTTCAGCGTGATCTCGCAGCTCAGCACCTTGCTTATCGGGCAGTTGGCCTTGGCGTCGGCAGCGATCTCGGCAAACTTCGCTTCGTCGATCCCCGGCACGGTCGCGGTCAGCTCGAGGTCCGATCGGCTGATCTTGAAGCCACCCTCGACCTGATCGAGCTGCACCTTTGCCCTGGTCTCGAGGCTGCCCGCCTCGAAGCCGGCGCGGGCGAGCGCGAAGGAGAGCGCCATGGTGAAGCAGCCGGCGTGCGCGGCGGCGATCAACTCCTCGGGGTTGGTGCCGGGCTCGTCGCCGAAGCGCGTGTTGAAGCCGTAATACTGATCGCTGAGCACGCCCGATTGCGTGGTGAGGTGCCCCTTCCCTTCCTTCCCGAGGCCGTCATAGCGGGCGGTGGCGGTGCGCGTCGTCATGGTCTCGTCTCCTGGGCCGGGTGGCGGGCGCGACGGCCCGCCGCTCCCAAAGCACGAGCGCGCGCATGGTTTCGTGACGGCAGCGCGACGGGCATGGTCGCGGCGCGGCGGCAGCGGCGGCCGGCGGCCTCAGGCGACGAGCGGCAGCGCCTCGCCGGTCTCGGCATCGAGCGCGCGGGCGACGGCGACGTCGGCGATCGTCGCGGCGACGACGAACGCGATCGCGCCCCACAGCGCGCCGTTGCGCGGCGACTTCACGGCGAGCACGCCGAGCGCGGCGAGATCGAGCCCGTCGCCGCCCACCCGGTTCCACATCCGCGACGAGTGCGCCGGCGCCTGCAGCAGCCCCAGACCGGCGACGATCTCGCGCGCGCCGAAGCCCTTGAGCACGCCTTCATGCCCCTCGGCATCGAGCGCCTGGGCGATGCGCCGCGCGCCGATGATCTCGGTAAGGCCGAGCGCGATCGAGAAGATGCCGAGGCCGAGCGCGGCCGACTTGGCGTTCATGGGCGAGGCTCCGTGCTGGCGTGTCCGTGGGCGTGCGCGATCAACGGACGAGCAGGAGCGCGGTTGCGTAAACCTATGTTGGGCATGGCGGAAACGGCGGCGAGGGCCGCGGACGCGCGGCGGAACCGGGGCGCTGTCGCACGGATTGGCGAGGGCGAAGGATCGAGGAGGACGACATGGCCGCCGCCGCCAAGCTCCCCAAGCGCGTCGCGGGCGTCAAGCTGCCGCCGCGGCTGCGGCGCGCCGGCAATGCGCTCTTTGGCTGGGCGCGCGGGCCGATCGGCAGCAACATCGTCGCCGCCGCGCTCGCCGGCGTCATCGGTGCGATCTGGGAGCGGCACGAGCGCCGGCTCGCGATCCGCGAGGAACGCGAGGCCGAAGCCGACGCGCCGGCGGGTGCCGGCGTCTAGGTCGGCGTCGCCCGAGGCTCAGTTCGGCAGGGTGACGTCGACCTTCTCGACCCACTCCGGATAGAAGCAGGGCTCGCGGCTCGACCAGCCCGGCGCCGTTGCCGCCGCCTCGCTGATCGACTGGAGCAGCTTGCGCCGCTTCTCGGGGTGAAGGTGCGGCAGCGCCGCCGCCGCGCAGAAGGCGCCCGGCAGCCACGGCCGCACATTGGCGCCTATCAGCCGCTCGTAGAGGAAGCGGTAGGCGCCGAAGCTTACGAGCCGATCCTGGCCGAGATCGAACGCCGATACGGTGACGAGCGGCGCCAGGAACGGCTCGATCGCGTCGAGGCCGCTATCGTCCGGCACCAGCCCGCGAATATAGTCGAGCCGGGCATAGACGCGCGTCTGCGCCTTGATGCTCGCGGCCTCGACGACATCGCGCGACCAGCGCGCGAGCGCGTCGTCGCGCGCCAGCCCGATGTCGAGCGATCGGCGAATGTAGCGTTGCGTGGAGCTCGGAAAACTCGCGAACTCCTTCATCTCGGCGAGCGTCATCGCGCCGTCGGCAGGTCTCATCCGGGTGCCCATTACTCAAACCCCCCAATCCTCAACCTACGGGGATCATGCGCCACACACGGTTACCGGGCGCTTAACCATCGCAGGGTGACCCTAAGCGAAGTGAATCACGTTTCTTTGTGCGGTGCAACAGGCGACATGATGCAGGCGTGCCACATTTCACAACCGTGTGCGGCGCGTGAGGCACAGCGTGGTTAACGGCTCTTTCACCACCCCGCCCTAGTCCCGCCGATGGACCAATTGGGGGCAACGAGCATGATGGACCTGTCCGCGCATCCGCAGCCGGCCGAAGAGGCGAGCGAACAGGAAGGCGCCGAAGGCGCGTTGACCGGCACCGAAATCATTGATCTGATGCTCTCCGTGCTGTCCGACGGGCTCGATCATCCGGAGCTTTGGACGCAGATCCCCGCCTTCGCGCTGCTCGTGCCGGACTTTCCGCAGCGCCTCGCCACCCGGCTCGATCATGAGCGCGGCGAGCGCGAGCGGCTGAGCCTCTGCCTGATCCTCGCGGTGACGCAGGCCGCCGCGGGCATGCCGCACGAGATGGTCGCGCATCTGCAGCCCCTCGCCGTCGGCCACAGCCAGTCGCCGCTTGTCCAGGGTGCGCTCTTCCACATCCACGGCCTCGCCGATCCGGACAATCCTAAATACCGACTGGAGGGCAAGATCTGCCCCGCGCCCTTCGTCCAGCTCGACGTGCTCGAGCGCTCGACGCACCAGTGCTGCGCCAGTTGGCTGCAGACGTCCGCCGGCGATCTGTCCGTGAGCGATGCCGACGCGGTGTGGAACTCGGAGAATGCGCAGGCGGTGCGCGCGAGTGTCCACGACGGCAGCTACCGCCATTGCAACAAGATGGCCTGCCCCAAGATTCAGGCGGACGATCTCGCCCCCGCTTTCGAGGCGGCGCGCTGGTCGGACGCGTGGCGCGCGATCGTCGAGGGGGCGCTGACCGCGCTGCCGACGGGGCCGGAAACGGTCAACCTTGCCTATGACCGCACCTGCAATCTCTCCTGCCCGAGCTGCCGCACCGAGAAATGGGCCGCCGACGAGGAGACGCGCGTGCGCTTCGACGAGATGCAGCAGCGCGCGATCCTGCCGCTGCTCAAGAACGCCCGGACCGTCTTCGTCACCGGCTCCGGCGACCCGTTCGCGAGCAAGAATTTCCGTCGGCTGATGACGCAGCTCGATGCCGAGAACTATCCCGATCTGCGCTTCCAGATCATGACCAACGCGATGCTGTTCACGCCGAAGCAGTGGGAGGCCTTCCCGACACTGCACGGCCGCGTCAAGACGATGAAGATCAGCATCGACGCCGCCACCGGGCCGACGCACGAGCTGCTCCGCCGCGGCGCGCGCTGGCCGGTGATGCTTGAGAACATGGCCTATGCCGGCAAGCTGCGCGCGGCCGGGCTGATCGAGCATGTCGAGCTCGTCTTCACCGTCCAGTCCGAGAATTATCGCGAAATGGGCGATGCCGTCACGCTGATGGATCAGGTCGGCGCCAGCGGCATCTACTTCGCGCGGATCACCAACTGGGGCACGTTCGACGATGCCGGCTATGCGCGCAAGGCGGTGTTCCTGCCGGGCCACGTCGAGCATGGCGACTTCCTGACGGCGATGCAGGATGCGCGCCTGCGCCGGCCCGAGGTGATCCTCGGCGATCTTCACGCCTTCATCGATACGCCGATCGAGGAGCACCGCAGCTTCGCGGCCTGAGCGCCTTCGCCGCCGTCATTGCGAGCAAAGCGAAGCTATCCAGGTCAACAATGGCGCGATCGCCACGCTGCGCTCGCGTTCTACGATGAGACCGGAGCAGCTAGAGCATTCTCTTATCGGCCCGAAACCGCAGCATCCGTTCGGGCTGAGCCCTTGGACGGCCTGCCAAGGCAGGCGCTCAGGATGAACTTCGATCCTGCGGATCGAAGTCGAAGCCCGGCCGCAGCGTGCGCCCTTCGACTGGTCCAAAGGGCCAGCCTGTCCTGGGCGCCTGCCCTGCAGGCAAGTCGAATGGCTCAGGGCGAACGGCCGGAGTGAGCCAGACTGATCGAAATGTTCTCCAGACACGAAAAGGGCTCCGGGATCGCTCCCGAAGCCCTGGTTCCGCTGCGACCCGAAACCTATTCCTTCGCTTCCATCCGTTCCTTTTCGGCCGCCTCGTCATAGCCGGACGACGGCGCCGGATCCTTGCCCTTGCCGGGCTGCGTGTTCGATGGCGCGTCCGAGGTCGGGAAACTCTCGTCGAGCGCCACGTCGAGCTTGGCGTCTTCGGATGACGGATCGCGCTTCAGCGTTTTCACGTCTTCAGCATCGAGCGCGGGGCGAACATGCGTCATCGGATGCTCACCGCTGTCGTTGAAACCCTGTACGTCCATAACGGACCTCCTCTAGGTCCGGCTGAAACGAGCGGAAATGCCGCTGCGTTCCGCGCCTCGGCGCAGATTCCCACCAGGTCGCTAGGGAATCAGTCGATCCGGCTGACCGCGACCATCTGCCGGTTGAGCTGCGCCGCGCCGAAGATCGTCATGAAACTGATGTCTGTGGCGTCGCGGCCGACCTGGATGCGCACCAGCCCCTCGGTCGGTGCCAGCCCGGTCGCGTCGACGAGATGCCAGCCGCCGTCGAGCCACACCTCGACGACCGCGTGAAAGTCGGGCGGATCGAGATCGAGCGCATAGGCGCTCACCGCGCGCGCCGGGATGCCGGCGGCGCGCGCGAAGGCGGTGAGCAGATGCGCGAAATCGCGGCACACGCCCTGTCGCTGGACGAAGGTATCGGCAGCGGTGGTCGTCGCGTCGCTGGTGCCGGCGATATAATCGACATGGGCGCCGATCCACTCGGCCATCGCGATCACCTTGTCGCCGCCCTGGCGGTGACCGAATTCGCGGCGGACGAACGCCTCGAAGCGGTCGGCCTCGCAATAGCGGCTCGGCCAGAGATAGGGCACGACCAGCCCCGGCAACGCGGCGCGCGGCGCGGCCGAGAGCCCGGCAAGCTGCGCCGGCCCGCGGTTCACCTCCACCGTCGCGCTGTAGGTGGCGAGGAAGGCGCCGTTCGCCTGCATCCAGGTGCGCCGCCCGAGGCTCTCCTCGCCCGGAATCGGCATCATCGGCCCGACGCCCGAAACCGTCAGCAGATCCTCAACGATGCGCTGATCGGCCATGCCGTCGATCGCCTCGATGGCGAGCAGCACGTCGGCGGGGGCGGCGAAGCCATAGTCGAGCGTCGCGTCGATCCTGAGGCGCATGGCGGTTCCGTTGCTGGAGACGCCGCCGTAACAAAGCACCCGGAGCCAGGTTCCGGCGCGCGCCGCTTTTCGCGACTCGTTTATCCCCTCGCCTCGAATAAAATCGAGGACGCTCCGACCGAACTCCGCCCGAACCATGCTCGCGGACTTCGGCGCTAGCTCCGAGCCGCTGCCGCCGCCTTTGCCGCGTCGCGCCGCGCGATCGCGTTCGCCGGCCAGATTTCGGCGATCGTAATAGACGTCGAACGCCTTCGCGCCCTCCGGAAGCGCCACCCAGGGCAGCTTCGAGCACGCGAAGATGTGCACGTCCGGCGGCCAGGCGGCGGCATCGTCGAGCGTGCCGACCCGCACGAAGGCGATCGCCCGGCCGCTGCCGGCATAATGGCTCCACAGCGCGACGCGGCAGACCTGGCAGCGCAGGATGGTCTGACCCTTGCCGCTTTCGGACGGAGTGAGCACGGCCTCCGGAACGCCGGCGGTGAGCGTCACGCGATCGGTCTCGATCATCGCGTTGATCGCGAACGCACTGCCGGTCTCGGTCCGGCAACTCGTGCAGTGGCAGCAATGCACGATCATCGGTGCCGAGATGAGGCGATAGCGGACCTTGCCGCAGGCGCAGCCCCCGTCGAACTCCGCCATTCTCCGCCCCCGAGCCTCCGCCGTTCGCCCGTGACGATTGACACCGTCGGCCGATCCGCGCCAGCGCCGTTCGGCAAGGCGGGGGAGAAGACGGGATGGCGCAGGCGTTCGAGGACGAGATCGTGGCGGCCGGGATCGCCGGCCTCGCCGCCGGCTATCGCGCACGCGCGCTCGATCCGATCGCCGTCCTCGATCGCTACCACGCGCGCATCGATCGCTACGACGGCGCGCTCAACGGCTATGTCGCGCGCGATGCGGACGACGCCCGCGGCGCTGCCGAGGAGAGCCGCGCGCGCTGGGCGGCGGGCAACCCGCGCTCGCCGATCGACGGCGTGCCGATCGCGGTCAAGGCCAACATCGCCGTCGCCGGGCTGCCGTGGCACGCCGGCATCGACGCCTATCGCGACCGGATCGCGACGCAGGACGCGCCGTGCATCGCGCGGCTGCGCGCGGCGGGCGCGGTGATCCTCGGGCTTGCCAACATGCACGAGGCCGCCGCGGGCGCGACCACCGACAACCGCAGCTTCGGCCGCACCCACAATCCTTGGCGCCACGGCTATTCGCCGGCCGGCTCGTCGGGCGGATCGGGCGCGGTCGTCGCCGCCGGGCTCGCCGCCGGCGCGCTCGGCACCGACACCGCCGGCTCGGTGCGGCTGCCCGCCGCCTTCACCGGCAGCTACGGCCTCAAGCCCGGCTACGGCGCTATCTCGATCCAGGGCGTCGTGCCGCTCACCACCGTGCTCGATCATGTCGGCGTGCACGCCCGCTCGGCCGGGGATTGCGCGCTGCTGTTCGCGGCGGCGGCGCGGCACGGCGCAAGTCCCGCCGCGACCGCGCACGCCGCCGACCGGCCGCTGCGCCTCGCCCAGCTCGATCTCGCAAGCTACGGCCCGCTCGACGACGACATCGTCGCCGCGCTCGCGCGCACCGCCGATCGCGCACGCGCCCGCGGCCATGCGATCGAGACGGTGCCGCTGCTCGGCATCGAGGTGCTCGGGCAGCTCTCCGAGCTGATCAATGCCGAGCTGTTCGCGGTGCATGCGGAGCGCCGCGGCGAGGCGCCGGAGCGCTTCTCGCCCTTCCTGCAGCGGATGATGGCGGAAGGCGGCGCCGTCTCCGCGCCCGCGCTGGCCCACGCCCATATCGCGCGGATCGCCGCCGCCGACGCGATCCGCGACGCCCTCGCCGGCTATGATGCGATGCTGATGCCGACTGCGGGCCTCCGCCCGCACAGCTTCGAGGCAAAGCCGGACATGCGCGTCGCGATGTTCACGACGCTCGGCAATCTCAGCGGCCTCCCGGCGATGGCCTTCCCTGCCGGGCTCGATCGCGACGGCCTGCCCGCCTCGGTGCAGGCGCTCGCCTGGGACGAGGCGACCGCGCTCCACCTCGCCGCGACGCTCGCCGACGAGGTCGGCGCGCCGCCGGGCTTCGGCTGAAGGACCAAACCCCGACCGGCACCTCGCTCGTTCCCCGGCGAAAGCCGGGGCCCAATGGCGGACCGCGCGCAACTGGGCCCCGGCTTGCACCGGGGAACAGATATATGCCGAAAGGCGGCCGCCCCATACGGTCCCCGCCTTCGAACTCTGCCGCGCTCAGCCCGGCATCACGCCGCCGGCGAGGAAGTCGAGCTTGCCGATCGAGACGCCCTTCATGCGCAGCAGCCCATAGGCGGTGCTCAGATGAAAGTAGAAGTTCGGAAACGCGAAATCGGTGAGGAAGGAGAGCCCCGTGAAGTCCAGCTTCACGTTCGGCAGCTCCATCGTGATCGTCGCCGTCTCGCGGCCGGCGAAGGCGGCGCGGTCGGCCGCCTCGATATAGGTGATCGTCTTGGCGATCCGCTCGCGCAGTTGCGCGAACGTCGTCTCCTCGTCCGCCATCGGCGCCGCCTCGGTCTGCGCGAGGCGCATCACCGCGAGCTTGGCGATGTCGCACGCGATCTGCACCTGGCGGGGGAAGGGGAACATGTCCGCGATCAGCCGCGCCTCGATCAGCGTCGCCTCCGCGATGCCGCTCTCGACCGCCTTGGCGAGGACGTGATCGAGATTGCGCAGGCCACGCAGGAACACGGGCACGCTGATGTCGTAAAGATCGGCCATTATCCTCTCCGCTCGTTTCTGTTGCCGGTCCGGTCGGCGCCCACCTAGTGGCGGCGCGGCGGGGAGACGGCAAGCCTAGAGCAGGCTACCCTGCGCGCCGGGCTGGTGCGATTTTCGCGTCTCGACCCGCGCCGCCTTCTTCACCGGGCTGATCAGCGGCGGCAGCTTCGGGCAATGGTCGTGCATCAGCTCGGCGAGCGTGACGATCTGCAGCGCGGGAAAGCGGCCGAACTCGGTTTCGATCGTGGGGTGACTGGCGGCCTCCTCGCACATCCCCTTGGTCGGCAGCGACTTCATGATGAACAGCCCGAACCGATGTTTATCGCGTTCCATCACGCCGCCGAGATCGCGCACCATGTTGGGATTGACGATGTCGCCGGCCTTCACCGAGATCACGCCGATTTCGATCCTGCCGCCCTCGGCGAGATAGTTGAACCAGCCGTCGATGCCCTTGTCACCGCCCTTCTTGTCGCGGGGATAGCCGCCAATCTGCCAACTCACCCACTGCTGGAACTGGTGCGGATCGTCGGCCGCGAGCCGCTCGGCCGAGGCGAGGTCGCGGGGCACGCCGATCGTCTCGAAATGAATCTTCGGATAGCCCTCGCGCATCCGGTTCTCGATCATGCCGATCGCAATGTGCGTGATGTCGATCCCGATCCACTGTCGCCCCGAGCTTCTGTGCGGCATCGACGGCGGTGCCGCAGCCGCAGAACGGATCGAGCACCACGTCGACGGGGTATGACGAAGCGGCGATGATGCGCCCGGGGAGGGCGCGGGGCTTTTGCGCGGGGTAGCCGAGGGTCTCCTTTGATCGGTCATTCATGATCGGAATGTCATCCCACAGATTTTGAACGGGAACCCCCGGCATTTCATCCAGATATCGCTTATACTGCGGAACGGCTCCTGGACTGATTTGCACTATACGGGCATCGATCAGTTCCTGCATGCGCTGCTTCGAATAGCGCCAGTGTCGGGTAACGCCATAACTTCATACTCGGGATTGCCTTTCTCGTCACCGCCGGGACCCTGAATATTATCAATCCTGTACCGGCTCCCGTCCTCGTCTACCCGGCGATAGTCGCGATCTAAATAGCTTTGATCATAGGCGATGTAGAGAGGATTCCACGCCCTCTCAGGCGTTCTGGAGTAGAAAAAGATAATTTCTGTCTGTCCGCCAAAATGCTTTGCACCTTGCCTGGCATCACTATGAGCGTGTGATCGCTTCCAAGTAACTTTCGTTGATGAAACGCTCTCCGCCAAACACCGCATCCAGCACCAGCTTGAGATAGTGGCTCGCCGTCGGATCGCAGTGACGGTAGAGCGAGCCGGTGTCCTTGAACACGCGGTGGAGCTCCACCAACCGCACCGCCATCATCGCCAGATAGGCCATCAGCGGACTGTCGCCGAGCACGTCGTGCACCGCGCGCATCATCACCTGCAGCGAGCGGTTGGTGCCGCTGTCGATATCGAGCAGCGCGGTTCTTGGAGGCCTCGCCGCACGTCCAGGTGTCGTCGAAAGCCTCGATGCTGGCGTCCGCGCCCGCGCCGCTCGCCAATTTGAACAGCACGTTGTAGCCTGCGTTCGAGTTGAACGGCGGATCGAGATAGACGAGATCGACGCTCGCATCGCCGATCTCGTTGCGCAGCACCTCGAGATTGTCGCCATAGTAGAGACGGTTGATCATGCTCGCGACCATCCCAGATGGTTCCCCATCATCGCGCGGACCTCGATTAGCTTGTTCGGTGGAACGGCCCCTTTCAACTCGGCGTCCCGCACCTCTATCGACATGATTTTCGCGGTTCGCACCAGTGAGGGGGCGGGGAGGCCCATCGCCGCGTAGCCATCCTCGAGCGAGACGTCGCCCGGCCAGCGTCGGTTCTCCGCGCTGGTCACCATCAGGACCCAAAGCAGCGCGCCGCCGTCGCCCAGGCCGCCCTGCGAAACGACCATGGCGGGGCGATGCTGTCGCACCGTACGATCGGTGTAGGGAAAGGGCACCCGGACGATCGCGCCCGGGCTAAAATCCGTCATAGGCGCGGCAATCGGCTTCCTCCGCCCATTCGGTGAACGTCGAAAAATTGTTCACGAACGGGTCGCGCGCATCCGCGCGGGTGACGATCACGCGATCGCCGTCGATTTCATAGGCGAGTTCGTCGCCTTCCTTTAGTCCCAAGGCCGCACGCACAGCCTTGGGGATCGTCGTCTGCGCCTTGCTCGTGATGCGGGAGAGGATCATGAAATCAGGTGTAAGGATATTCCTTACGGGCCGCAAGCGAGCGGCAATCTCCGCCGCTCACTTGAGTTAGCGCCCCCCGCCGCCCATCTCCTTTCCCTGGCGATCCCAGCGGAACGGAAGTAGAACCCTACCCATGCTGACCCACATCTCCGTCCGCGGCGCGCGCGAGCATAATCTCAAGGATATCAGCCTCGATATCCCGCGCGATACGCTCACCGTGATCACCGGCCTGTCGGGCTCGGGCAAGTCGAGCCTCGCCTTCGATACCATCTATGCCGAGGGGCAGCGGCGCTATGTCGAGAGCCTGTCGGCCTATGCGCGGCAGTTTCTCGAGCTGATGCAGAAGCCCGACGTCGATCATATCGAGGGGCTGTCGCCGGCGATCTCGATCGAGCAGAAGACGACCTCGCGCAACCCGCGCTCGACCGTCGCTACCGTCACCGAGATCTACGATTATATGCGGCTGCTGTGGGCGCGCGTCGGCATCCCCTATTCGCCCGTCACCGGCGAGCCGATCAGCGCGCAGACGGTCAGCCAGATGGTCGATCGCGTGATGGCGCTGCCCGAGGGCACGCGCTTCCTGCTGCTCGCGCCGGTCGTGCGCGGCCGCAAGGGCGAGTATCGCAAGGAGCTCGCCGAATGGCAGAAGGAGGGCTTCCAGCGCGTCCGCATCGACGGCGCGGTCTACGAGATCGAGGAAGCCCCCGCGCTCGACAAGAAATACAAGCACGACATCGAGGTGGTGGTCGATCGCCTCGTCCGCCGCGACGACATCGAGACGCGCCTCGCCCAGAGCTTCGAGACCGCGCTGAAGCTGGCGGAGGGGCTGGCCTATGTCGACATCCTCGGCGAGGCTTCTCCCCTCCCGCCTGCGGGAGGGGTCGGGGGTGGGCGCCCGGCCGAAGCAGGCGATGCGGTCGAAGGAGAGGGCCAGCCCACCCCCAGCCCCTCCCGCAAGCGGGAGGGAGGTATGAAAGCGCTCGCCCTCCCCGAAGGCGTCGCCGAGCGGATCACCTTCTCCGAAAAGTTCGCCTGCCCGGTCTCGGGCTTCACGATCGCGGAGATCGAGCCGCGGCTGTTCTCGTTCAACGCGCCGCAGGGCGCCTGCCCGGCCTGCGACGGCCTCGGCGAGAAGCTCTATTTCGCGCCCGAGCTCGTCGTCCCCAACGAGAACCTCTCGATCAAGCATGGCGCGGTCGTGCCCTGGGCCAAGTCCAACCCGCCCTCGCCCTATTACATGCAGGTGCTGGCGAGCGTCGCCAAGGCGCTTGGCTTCAGCCTCGAGACGCCGTGGAACAGGCTCGAGGAGGGCCAGCGCGCCGCCGTGCTCGAGGGCACCAAGGGCAAACCGATCACGCTGACCTTCGTCGACGGGCGCAAGAGCTATTCGGTCAACAAGCCGTTCGAGGGCGTGATCGGCAATCTCGAGCGCCGCATGTTGGCGACCGAGAGCGCGTGGATGCGCGAGGAGCTGGCGAAATACCAGTCCGCGCGGCCCTGCGAGGTGTGCGACGGCGCGCGGCTCAAGCCCGAGGCGCTGGCGGTGAAGATCGCCGGCGAGGACATCTCGATGTCCACCCGCCGCCCGGTCGGCGAGGCGCTCGCCTTCTTCCGCGCCATGCCCGAGCGGCTCAACGACCAGCAGCGCCAGATCGCGACGAGCATCCTCAAGGAGATCGTCGAGCGGCTGGGCTTCCTCGACAATGTCGGGCTCGACTATCTCAACCTCGATCGCACCTCGGGCACGCTCTCGGGCGGCGAGAGCCAGCGCATCCGCCTCGCATCGCAGATCGGCTCCGGCCTCTCCGGCGTGCTCTACGTGCTCGACGAACCCTCGATCGGCCTTCACCAGCGCGACAACGACCGGCTGCTCGTCACGCTGCGCCGCCTGCGCGATCTCGGCAACACCGTCATCGTCGTCGAGCATGACGAAGACGCGATCCGCTCGGCGGATTACCTCATCGACATGGGCCCCGGGGCGGGTGTGCACGGCGGCGAGGTGGTTGCAGCGGGCACCTTCGATGAAGTGCTCGCCAGCCCGGCAAGCGTCACCGCCGATTATCTGGCGGGGCGGCGCGCAGTCGCCGTCCCGACAAACAGGAGGAAGGGCTCGGGCCGCAAGCTCACCGTCAAGGGCGCCACCGCCAACAACCTCAAGGACGTCACCGCCTCGATCCCGCTCGGAACCTTCACCTGCATCACCGGCGTCTCGGGATCGGGAAAGTCCAGCTTCACGATCGACACGCTCTACGCCGCCTCCGCGCGCGCGCTCAACGGCGCGCGCATCCAGGCCGGCCGCCACGAGGAGATCGAGGGCCTCCAGCATCTCGACAAGGTGATCGACATCGATCAGTCGCCGATCGGCCGCACGCCGCGCTCCAACCCCGCCACCTACACCGGTGCCTTCACCCAGATCCGCGACTGGTTCGCCGGCCTGCCGGAGGCGCAGGCGCGCGGCTACAAGCCCGGCCGCTTCTCGTTCAACGTCAAGGGCGGCCGCTGCGAGGCCTGCCAGGGCGACGGCGTGCTCAAGATCGAGATGCACTTCCTGCCCGACGTCTACGTCACCTGCGACGTCTGCCACGGCAAGCGCTACAACCGCGAGACGCTGGAGGTGACGTTCAAGGGCAAGTCGATCGCCGACGTGCTCGACATGACCTGCGAGGACGCCGCCGAGTTCTTCAAGGCGGTGCCCGGCATTCGCGACAAGATGCTGATGCTGGTCGAGGTCGGGCTCGGCTACGTCAAGGTCGGCCAGCAGGCCACCACCCTGTCCGGTGGCGAAGCGCAGCGCGTAAAACTCGCCAAGGAGCTGTCGCGCCGCGCCACCGGCAACACGCTCTACATCCTCGACGAGCCCACCACCGGCCTCCACTTCGAGGACGTCCGCAAGCTCCTCGAAGTCCTCCACGCCCTCGTCGACCAGGGCAACACCGTCGTCGTGATCGAACACAATCTCGAGGTCATCAAAACCGCCGACTGGCTGATCGACCTCGGCCCGGAAGGCGGCACCGGCGGCGGCGAGATCGTCGCGGTGGGTGTGCCGGAGACGGTGGCGAAGGAGAAGCGGAGCTATACGGGGCGGTATCTGAAGCCGTTGCTAGCGGTGAAGGCGGAGCGGGTGGCGGCGGAGTAGGAAATGCCCGGCTACTACGGCGTGCGAGCGTTCAGCGCACTATTGACAGACTGCTCACGCCACTCTGTATAGTCGACTTAGGGGGCTTTACCGATGGCGCTTACCAACTCTTATGTGCTAGCTCTTAGTCGTTCCCTGATCTCTTTGCTAGATTAAGAGACGGCCAGGCGCCTGAGCAGGTGACACACCAACTGCTGAAGGATTGGGGGTTCTCTTCCTCAAACGATCGCGCCTTCATTCCGCTCCTCAAAGCGCTGGGCTTCTTGACTCCTACCGGTCAGCCAACAGAGCGCTACCACCGGTACAGGGATCACTCGCAATCCAAGAAGGTTCTTGGTGAGGCTTTGCGTGAGGCGTATGGCGATCTTTTCCTTATAACGAACAACCCAAAGGACTCAGATAGAGAGGCAATAGAGGGAAAATTCAAGAGTTACCATAATGCTAGTGACAATTCAGCAAAGAGCATGGCAGCTACGTTCTATGCTCTGTTGAAGCTAGCTGATGTTAGGGCAAAAGGGTAAGTTAACGCCTCCCGAAATCAAGAAAGATGAAATAGATAAGATTAGTAACCCACTTTCTAAAGGCAGCATCTCTCCTGAATTGCACTATAATATACAGGTCAATTTACCTGCGGCGAAAGATCTTGAGGTTTACAACGCCATCTTTAGATCGCTAAGGGAGCACTTTGTTGACCGCTGATCCGCTGCGGCTGTTCCTATTTAGGGGTCTTATATTTGAGTCGGAGGCGGAACGCTTCCAATCGGCAGGAATCCAAATTGGTGCCCAGAGTGCTGCAGAACAAGAAGCGCTTCTGACTGAGCAGCTTGCGCCCTTTAGTGTTCAAAGACGTAACTCGGCTATTGAGATGTTTCGCATCTACTCGTTGCCTCTACTGTTTCGAGAATGAGGTAAGAGACTTTATCCGAGAGAGGCTTTTAGAGAACGAAGGAGCTGATTGGTTTTCTAAGTTGCCTGCAAAAATTGTCAGCGCAGCTGAAAGTAGGAAAGTTGCAGCTTTGAAAGACTCTTGGCTTGAAGGATCAAAAACTGACCTCCTTGGATTTGCAGACTTTGGCCATTTAGCACAAATCATCATTACCAAGTGGGATTGCTTCAAGGACGTTATACCAACGCAGCACTGGCTGTCCCAGCGATTCGATGAAATCGAAAAGGCCAGAAGCTTCTTGGCTCACAACCGTCTTCTTCAGCCTGGCGAGTTCGCGAGGCTCTACATGTATGTTAGCGATTGGAACAAGGTGGTCGGGTTCTGAGGGGCGGTTGATGATCCATCAGCCCGCCTGAACTCACTTCCGCAGCAGCGCCTCGTCCGCGCGGTTCAGCCAGAGCTTTCCGTCCTTTTCGCTGTCCCACGGATCGCCAAAGGCGCGTGGCGACGGCGGGTCCAGTTCGCGCGTCAGTGCGTCGCGCACCGCCGCGCGCTCGCGGCCGTGCTCGATCCGCTTGAACGGTTTGTCGCTCGGTGCCGAGGTGATCCCGATCACGGGTGTGTGCCTGCGGCTCCGCGCCATCGCTTATCCTTCCTTCTCGTCTGGTTCCCGCGCGCCATGTCGGATGCGCAGGATGAGCACGGTCTCACGGTCCACCCGGTAGCGCATCACATAGGGCCAAACGACCGTCATCTCACGTCGACCATCACCGGCATCGCGCCCCCGGTTCGGGAACGCCGCCAAGCTGTCCGCCAATTCGATCAGCCGTCCGGCGAGCGTCTCCGCCGCTGCAGGATTGAATGCCGAGATATAGGTGACGATCGCTTCGAGGTTGCCGACCGCCTCGTCGGTCCAGTCGATCCGCAGCAAATCAGTCGCCGACGAGCGGCCGCGGCAGCACCTTCTCGCGTCCCCAGGACCTGAGCCAGCGCTTCACCGCCGCATGGCTGATGATGCGGCCGGCGGCGACATCCGCGTCGGCGCGCGCGTCCGCTTCTGCCTCGGCAGCGGGATCGAAGATCGTCTTCTCGGCCTTCATGGCGCCACCCTATCAGACATCGCTCGCTCCACAAAACCGCTGTCCTACAGCCCCCGATCCGCGATACATGGTCTGTCCACCTCCGTCCTGAGGAGCCGGACATGCCCCCGCTCGATCTCGCCGACGCTCACGCGCACGCCGCCGCGGCGGCGATTGCCGTCTGCCCCGAATCCGACGATCGCCCGGACGAGCATTTCACCCATTGGCGCACGCTGCTCGAGCGTGGGCTGATCGGCCGGCCGCTGAGCACGGAGCAACGCGCCGCCCGCGCCGCCTGCGAGGAGGCGGTGCGCGCGGCCGAACGCCTGCTCCTTGGCCGGAGCCGGACATGAGCTCGCTCGATGCGCCCGCGCCGCCGGCCGCCGCCGCCGCGCTTCCCCGGCGCGACGCCGATCTCGCCGATCCGTTCGCCTTTCCGCCGCCGGCCGCTTCGCCCGCCCGCGAGCCACGCGTGCCGTTCGCGCCGACGCCGCTGCGCAGCCGCGCCGATGGGTGGACGCCGGCGCGGCAGCATGAGTTCATCGAGACGCTCGCCGATACCGGCTCGGTCACGCGCGCCGCGTTCGTCGTCGGGATGACGCGCGAGAGCGCCTACCGGCTGCGCCGCCGGCCGGACGCCAAGGGCTTTCGCGAGGCATGGAACGCGGCGCAGGATCTCGCCACCGAGCGGCTCGCCGATGCCTGCCTCGAGCGCGCGATCCACGGCGAGCAGGTGCCGATCGTCCATAAGGGCGAGATCATCGGCCACCGCACCCGCCATTCGGACGCGCTCGCGATCTTCCTCCTCAAGACGCGCGATCCCTGGTTCCACGGCGGCCTCTGGCTGCCCTCGCGCAAGGAGCGCGAGCGCATGGACCTGTGGCAGCTCAACCCGGTGCCGGCGGCGCTGCGCCGGCTGCCGAAGCTGCTCGCGCGCCTGCTCCGGCCACGCTCCGCCGGGGACGCGGGCGCGGGCCCGGGCGCGGCTGCGAGCGCGGCTGTGTGTCCGGGCGCGGAAGATCACGAAACCCCGTGACCTTTCGCGCCGGCGCCCGTGACCTTCCGATGTGACCTTCCGGCGCAGGTCCGATGGACCGCCCGCCCGCGTTGCGCCGGCGTTACATCGCGCGCGCCGTGGGAACGGCATCGCGCGCGGCGACGTTCCCCGCCATAGTGCGCCGCACCATCGTGGAGATTCGCCCATGTCCGCCGTCCGCCTCACGACCAAGCGCGTCGAGAAGCCGTGGGGCCGCCACGATCTATGGCCCGGCTTCCCCGATCAGCCGAAGGACAAGGATCCGGTCGGCGAGGTGTGGTTTGAGGAGCCGGACGGCTCGCAGCCGCCGCTGCTCGTCAAATATCTGTTCACCAGCGAGAAGCTCTCGGTCCAGGTCCACCCGGACGACCAATATGCCCGCGCCCACGGCTATCACCGCGGCAAGGACGAGGCCTGGCTGATCCTCTCCGCCGAGCCGCACGCCACGATCGCGCTCGGCACGCTCTATCCGATGGACAAGGACGAGCTGCGCCGGTCTGCGCTTGACGGCTCGATCGAGAAGAAGCTCGACTGGAAGGCGGTGAAGGCCGACGATAGCTATTATTCGCCCGCCGGCACGGTGCACGCGATCGGGCCGGGGCTGGTGGTGATCGAGGTCCAGCAGAATGTCGACCTCACCTACCGGCTCTACGATTACGGCAGCGCGCGCGAGCTCCATGTCGACGATGCCGTCGCGGTCGCCGATCCGGTGCCCTATGTCGCGCCCTATATCGCGCACGATGTCGAGCCGGGACGCACCGTGCTCGGCGACGGCCCGGCCTTCGTGCTCGAGCGCTGGCGGCGGAGCGGCAGCGGCACGCTCGACAGCAAGGGGCGCGGTTCGGTGTGGCTGGTGCCGGTGAAGGGCGGCGGCACGCTCGACGGCGGCCGGCTCGAACCCGGCGGCGTCTGGGTCGCGACCGCACCGACCGCGCTCACGCTCGACGACGGCGCCGACCTGCTCGTCGCCTATTCCGACGCCGGCGTGATCGACGGCATCTGGGGGTGATCCTCCCCGGCACGGGGAGGGGGACCGCTCGCAGAGCGGTGGAGGGGGCTCTCCATCGGCGCTGAGCCCGGCCTCACTCCCCCTCCACCAGCCTGCGGCTGGTCCCCCTCCCCTTGCAGGGGAGGATGTCAGCCCATCGCGAGGATGTGGTTGCGCACCTGCGGGTAGATCTGGCGCTCCCAGCGGCTGCCGCTGAACACGCCGTAATGGCCGACGCCGGGCTGGAGATAATGGCGCTTGAGGTGCGGCCGCAGCCCCGAGCAGAGGTCGTGCGCGGCCGACGTCTGGCCGACCGCGCAGATGTCGTCGCGCTCGCCCTCGATGGTGAGCAGCGCGGTCTTGTGGATGCGCTCGGGCCGCACCTTGCGGCCGCGATAGTGGAGCTCGCCCTTCGCCAGCAGCGCGCGCTGGAAGACGCGGTCGACCGTCTCGATGTAGAATTCGGCGGTCATGTCGAGCACGGCGAGATATTCCTCGTAGAATTCGATGATGCGATCCGCCGCCTCGTCCTCGCCGTCGGCGCGGGATTGGTAGAAGGCGCGATACTGGCCCATGTGCCGGCCGAGGTTCATCGACATGAACGCGGTCAGCTGGAGAAAGCCGGGATAGACCGCGCGGCCGCGCCCGGCATAGCGCAGCGGCACGGTCTGGATGAGGTTCTCCTCGAACCAGTCGAGCGGCTTGGAGGTCGCGAGCTCGTTGACCACGGTCGGCGCGGCGCGGGTGTCGATGGGGCCGCCCATCAGCGTCATCGTGCGCGGCTGCAGCGGATGCTTGTCCTCGGCCATGATCGCAACCGCAGCCAACGTCTGCACGCACGGCTGACAGACCGAGACGATGTTCGCGCCCGGCCCCAGCTCGTCGACGAAGCGAATGACATAGTCGACATAGTCGTCGAACGCGAACGTCCCCGCGCTCAGCGGCACGTCGCGCGCGTTCACCCAGTCGGTGATGTAGACGTCGTGATCGCGCAGCAGCGTCGCGACAGTGTTACGCAACAAGGTGGCGAAATGGCCCGAAAGCGGTGCCACGACGAGCACCTTGGGCTTCGGCGTGGGCGTGTCCTTGGCGAAGTGGAGCAGATTGGCGAACGGCAGCCGCAGCGCCACCTCCTCGCGCACGCCGAGGAGCGCATTGCCGGAGAGCACCTCATCGATCCCGAACGGCGGGCGCTGGCTCGTCAGCTTGATGTCGGCGAGCAGCTCGGCGAGCGCGAAGAAGCGGCGCGGCCCGTCCCATTCGCTCAGCGCGCCGAACGCCCCCTTCGTCGCTACCGCCGCGCGCGCCGCCGTCCGTGCCGGCATCATCAGATCAGACCAAAGCTGAAAGGCCTGATACAGCATCGTCGCTCCCGCCCTGTCGCATTCGCATTAATGCACGTTATGTTGCGCCGCGCAAATGGCGGCGTGCGGTGCAGCGAAAGGGAGTGATGGCGCGATGACGCAGGCGGTGCTGACGATCTCCAGCAAGAATTATTCATCCTGGTCGCTGCGCGGCTGGCTGCTGTGCCGGCTGGCGGGGCTCGATGTGCGCGAAGAAATCGTTCCGGTAGATGCGGATACGCGCGCCGAACTGCTCCTGCTCTCGCCCTCGGTGCGCGTGCCGCGGCTCACCCACGAGGGCGCGAGCGTATGGGATACGCTGGCGATCGCGGGTTACCTCAACGAATGCTTTCCCGAAGCGGGACTCTATCCGGAAGACCGAATCGTGCGCGCGCATTGCCGCTCGGTCTCGGGCGAAATCCACTCGGGCTTCCACAATCTGCGCTCCGCGCTGCCGATGAACCTCCATACCCGCCACGAAAGCTTCAAGATCTTCTCGGGCGCGCGTCCCGATATCGAACGCATCCAGGAGATCTGGGAGGAATGTCTTGGCCGCTACGGCGGACCCTTCCTGTTCGGCGTGAAGCCGACCGTGGCGGATGCGATGTACGCGCCCGTCGCGACGCGCTTCGTGACCTACAACGTGCCGCTCCGCGCGGCCTCCGCCGGCTATCGTGATGCGATCATGGCCTGGGCACCGGTGCGCGAATGGATCGAGGCCGCCAAGGCCGAGCCCGAGGAGATGGAGGAGCTCGAGGTCGAGTTTTGAGGGCCAAAAGCCCCTCCCCTTCAGGGGAGGGGTTGGGGTGGGGTGGCGGCTAGAGAGCGCTCCGCATGCCTCTACCCCACCCCCAACCCCTCCCCTGAAAGGAGGGGAGCCCGTCGCGCCAAGCCTCCTCGTCATGGCTTAAACTTTGGTCACATGATTGCCGCCCCGGCGCCGCGCCTGTAGGCGAACCGCCGATGCGCGACGCATCTCTCCCCCAAGGCTCCTATCTCGACCAGCCGCCGCTCGGACGGCGCCTGGGTGGGCTCGGTGTCGCGCTCGCGATCACGGCGCTGCTCGTGCTGATGCTGCTCAAGCTCGCGCCGCCGTTCGACCTGTCAACGGCGCGGCGCGGCTTCGTCTCGTTCGGGTTGCTGCCGGAGCGCGCGGCCACGCCGACCGCCACGAAGAGCGCGAGCAAGCCCAAGCAGGTCCACGCCGCCACCCATGCCAAGGCGACTGTCAGTCCGAAGGCGCGCCCCCAAGTCGACGTCACCAAGGGTGACTGGACATCGGGCATGATCGTGATGAGCCGCGAGGATTTCGCTGCGACCGACATCGCCAAGCTGCCGTCGCACAAGGCGGAACAGGCGGCCGGCGAGGCCAGCGCGGACGCGGGAGCCGGCGGCGGCAGCGCGGGCGGCGGCGGGCCCGGCGGCGACCGCCTCTACGATGTCGACTGGTATCGCCGCCCGACCGACGCCGAGCTTTCCTTCTACAAGCCCAAGAACAACCCGCCCGAGGGCTGGGGTGAGGTCGCCTGCAAGGTGATCGCCGACCACCATGTCGAGGACTGCCATATCCTCGGGGAGTCGCCGCCGGGATCGGGCTGGGGCCGCGCCGTGCTCAACGCCTCGTGGCAGTTCCGGGTGATGCCGCCACGCATCGGCAGCAAGGAACTGCTCGGCACCTGGGTGCGCATCCACATCGATTATCTCGCGCGCGGCGCGGTGCCGGGGTGAGGCCTTTGCCCCTCTCCATCTCGGGAGAGGGAGTTACTGGTCCCGCCGCCCCAGCAGCCGCAGCCGGAGCGCGTTGAGTTTGATGAAGCCGGCGGCGTCGCGCTGATCGTAGGCGCCCTGATCGTCCTCGAAGGTCACGACCTTCTCCGAATAGAGGCTGTTAGGCGACTTGCGGCCGACCACCGACGCGCTGCCCTTGTAGAGCTTGAGCCGCACCGTGCCGGCGACCTTCTCCTGGCTGTGGTCGATCGCCGCCTGCAGCATCTCGCGCTCGGGCGAGAACCAGAAGCCGTTGTAGATCAGCTCGGCATAGCGGACCGCGAGCTCGTCCTTGAGATGCGCGGCGCCGCGATCGAGCGTCAACTGCTCGATGCCGCGATGGCCGGCGTGATAGATCGTGCCGCCCGGCGTTTCGTACATGCCGCGCGATTTCATGCCGACGAACCGGTTCTCGACGAGATCCAGCCGGCCGATGCCGTGACGCTTGCCGAGCTCGTTGAGCCTCGTCAGCAGCGTCGCCGGCGAGACGCCCTCGCCGTTCAGCGCGACGCCGTCGCCCCTCTCGAAGTCGATGGTGATGTACTCGGGCGCGTCGGGCGCCTTCTCCGGATCGTCGGTGCGCGAATAGACATAGTCGGGCACCTCCTCCCACGGATCCTCGAGCACCTTGCCCTCGGACGAGGTGTGGAGGAGGTTCGCGTCGGTCGAGAACGGGCTCTCGCCGCGCTTGTCCTTGGGCACCGGGATCTGGTGCGCCTCGGCATATTCGATGAGGCGCGTACGGCTGGTCAGGTCCCACTCGCGCCAGGGGGCAATCACCTTGATGTCGGGCGCGAGCGCATAATAGCCGAGCTCGAACCGCACCTGGTCGTTGCCCTTGCCGGTAGCGCCGTGGCTGACCGCGTCGGCGCCAACCGCCCTCGCTATCTCGATCTGGCGCTTGGCGATCAGCGGGCGCGCGATCGAGGTGCCGAGCAGATAGAGCCCTTCGTAGAGTGCGTTCGCCCGCATCATCGGGAAGACATAATCCGCCACGAACTCCTCGCGGAGATCGTCGATGAAGATGTGTTCGGGCTGCACGCCCATCAGTTCGGCCTTGGCGCGCGCCGGCTCGAGCTCCTCGCCCTGGCCGAGATCGGCGGTGAAGGTGACGACCTCGCAATTGTAGGTCTCGCGCAGCCACTTCAGGATCACGCTGGTGTCGAGGCCGCCCGAATAGGCAAGCACCACCCGCTTCACGTCGCTCATCGGTCACGAATCCTGTGGGGAGGGAAAGGCGCGCGCGCTCTGCCACCCGGGGGGCTGGCGTTCAAGCCGCATACAGGCGAAGGAGATCAGAGGAGCGCCGGGGTACGCGTTCGGGAGCCGAGCCTGAGATGAAGACCGCTTTCCTCCTGGCCGGCGCCGCCGCGCTCGGCCCGTTGACGTTTTGGGCCGCGCCTGCCTTCGCGAAGCCGCCGCTGACGCGCGATGCCGCCAAGAACAACGCCGACTTCCTCTTCAACCTGGCGGATTCGAACCGCGACGGCAGGATCACGCGCGCCGAGTTCGACGCCTATCTCAAGGAAACGAACAGCGATCCCACCAAAGCGGTGGTGTTCGATCAGCTTGACGCCAATCATGACGGTGTGCTGACGAAAGACGAGGTCGAGGCGGACGCGCTCGCCAAGTTTGACCGCGTCGACACCAATCATGACGGCGTGCTCGAGCCCGACGAGCTTGCCGCCGCGAAAGCTGCCAAGGCCGCGGCGAAGGCGGCAGCGGCCGCCGCAGCGCCGCCGACGGCAGCGCCGCAGCAGCCGATCGCTCCCGACATTCCCGGTCCGGCGCAACCGACGCCCATGCCCGGCGGGCAATAAAAGCCGGTTCTTGGCGCCGCATCGCGAGATCCGATCCGTTCAGTCCGAGCAGCTTCGAGCTCGCGAGAAGCGCCCGTCGAGAGCCGGTCTATTGCAGCGCTTCGCGACGGCTTCGACGCCCGACGCGAACGGATGCTCCGAGACGGTGAATCGGCGTCTGGAACGAATGGGCCGTCGCGCCGGCCCGGCGTATCAGCCCTGCAGCGCGCGGGCGAGTTGCTCGCGGATGCGCACCAGCTGCGCGCGCGTCTCGGCCGGCAGCGGCACCGCACTGAGCTTCTTCACCGGCTTGTCCTCGCCACCGGCAAGCACCTTCTGCACGCCGCGAATCGTATAGCCTTCCTGGCCGAGCAGCCGCGCGATCTTGCGCACGAGCTCGACGTCCGCGGCGCGATAATAGCGGCGATTGCCGGCGCGCTGGAGCGGACGCAGTTGCGGGAAGCGCGTCTCCCAATAGCGCAGGATATGCTGGGGAACGCCGAGCTCTTCGGACACCTCGCCGATAGTGCGAAAGGCGCTGTCGGCCTTGTCCATGCGCGACCGATCCGTCAGCCCGCGCAGACGATGCGATCACGCAGCATGTTGCTGGCGCGGAAGGTCAGCACGCGCCGGGGCGCGATCGGAACTTCGACGCCGGTCTTGGGATTGCGCCCGACACGCTCGCCCTTGTCGCGCAGCACGAAGCTGCCGAAGCCCGAGATCTTGACGTTCTCGCCCTTCGAAAGCGCTTCGCACATGTGGCCGAGGATCTTCTCGACCATGTCCGCCGATTCGGCGCGCGACAACCCGATCTCTCGGTTGACGGCATCGGCCAGGTCCGCCCTGGTCAAGGTGCCGGTTTCGGCCATCGATTAGCCCCCTATGGCAACGGCTTGGCGGGCGACGATAACGCGACTTGGCAGGCCATGCCAACCCCGCTTGTGTGTCACACTTGAAACTTGTTCAGAGCCGCAGGCCGAATCGCGGTCCGATCCAGACCGTCGCGGCGTAAAGCGCGATCGTCAGCACGCAGCCAGCGAGCAGCGCGAGCCAGAAGGATGCGCCGCCGCGCAGCAGCGCCGGCATCAGCAGGAACATCGGCAGCGACGGCAGCACGAACCAGAAGGTCGCCTGCGCGTGCGCGGCCATGTTCGCGGGATCGGGCTTGTCATGCCACAGCCAGATCATGCCCAGCACCGAGACCAGCGGCAGCGACGCGATCAGCGCGCCGATGCCGGGATAGCGCTTGGCGATCTCGGACACCGCGGCGACGATGATGCCGGAGATGAGCGCCTTGATCGTCAGGTAGAGCATGGTTTCTCCCCTGTAAGGGTGGGTCGCTATCGCAAGCGCACCACGCCAACCTACCCACCCCCTAACCCCCTCCCCTCCAGGGAGGGGAAGAGCTAGAAGCGCACCACCGCCGCGCCCCAGGTGAAGCCGCCGCCCATCGCCTCGAGCACGAGCAGGTCGCCCCGTTTTACGCGCCCGTCGCGCACCGCTTGGTCGAGCGCGAGCGGCACCGAGGCGGCCGACGTGTTGGCATGCTCGTCGACGGTGATGATCACCTGCTCCTCGGCCAAGCCGAGCTTCTTGGCGGTCGCATCGAGGATGCGGCGATTGGCCTGATGCGGCACCACCCAGTCGACATCCGCCACCGAAAGGCCGGCGGCCGAAAGCGCCTCGCCGAGCACCTCCGCCAGATTGAGGACGGCGTGGCGGAACACCTCCTTGCCCTTCATCCGCAGCTTGCCGACGGTGCCGGTCGTCGACGGTCCGCCGTCGACATAGAGCAGCTCGTTGTGGCGGCCGTCGGCATGGAGCTTGGTCGCGAGCACGCCGCGGCCGTCGGTCGCAGCGGTGTGCTCCGCGCGCAACAGCACCGCGCCGGCGCCGTCACCGAACAGCACGCAGGTGCCGCGATCCTCCCAATCGAGGATGCGGCTGAACGTCTCGGACCCGATCACGAGCGCGCTATCGGCGGTGCCGGCGCGCAGCATGCTCTCGGCGACCGAGACCGCGTAGAGGAAGCCCGAGCAGACTGCCGCCACGTCGAAGGCGACGCAATCGGCGATGCCAAGCATCGCCTGCACCTTGGTGGCTGAGGACGGGAAGGTCTGGTCAGGGGTTGCGGTCGCGAGCACGATGAGGCCGACTTCCTGCGCGTCGGCACCGGCGGCGGCGAGCGCCGCGCGGGCGGCGGCCGCACCGAGCGTCGCGGTGGTCTCGTCGGCGGCGGCGATGTAGCGCGCGCGGATGCCGGTGCGCTCGATGATCCACTCGTCGCTGGTGTCGACCGTCTTAGCGAGCTCGTCATTGCTTACCCGCCGCCGCGGCAGCGCTGAGCCCGTTCCCGCGATCACTGCACGCCGCACGCTCGTCACTTCGCAACCGCCTCCATGCGCGGCGCGCCGTCGCCGACGCGCGCGAGATCGGCGGCGATACGGCGGTTGAGGTCCTGCGTCACCAGCTTGGCGGCAACGCCGATCGCGTTGGCGATGCCCTTCTCGTCGGCGCCGCCGTGGCTCTTCACGACGATGCCGTTGAGGCCGAGAAAGATCGCGCCATTGTGATTATTGGGATCGAGGTGGACGCGCAGCATGTGCAGCGCGGGCCGCGAAAGGAAGAAGCCGGCCTTTGAGCGCAGCGACGATTTGAACGAGCGCCGCAGCAGATCGGTGACGAAGCGCGCTGTGCCCTCGGCCGTCTTGAGCGCGATGTTGCCGGAAAAGCCGTCCGAGACGATCACGTCGGCATCGCCGCGCGAGATGCGATCGCCCTCAATGAAACCGGTGAAGCTGAGCGGCAGATCCACCGCCGCGCGCAGCCGCGTCGCGGCGTCGCGCAGCTCTTCCGTGCCCTTCAGCTCCTCGCTGCCGATGTTGAGCAGCGCGACGCGCGGCTGCTCGATGTCGAGCGCGGTGCGTGCATAGGCCGCGCCCATCAGCGCGAACTGCACGAGATTCTCGGTGTCGCACTCGGTATTGGCGCCGAGATCGAGCATCACCACGTCGCTCGCGCCGAGGCTCGGCAGCAGCGCGGCGAGCGCGGGGCGATGAATGCCCGGCATGGTGCGCAGCGCGAGCTTGGCCATCGCCATCAGCGCGCCGGTGTTTCCGGCGGAGAGCGCGGCATCGGCATCGCCCGCCTTCACGTCGGCGATGGCGCGTCCCATCGAACTCGTCTTGGCGCGGCGGATCGCCTGGCTCGGCTTCTCGTCGCCCGAGATCGTCTCGGGTGCGGGAACGATCTCGCTCGCATCCTTGAGCGCGCGAAGACGCGTAAGCTCGGCGGCGAGCACCGATTCGGCACCATGCAGGCGGAAGCGCAGCTCGGGTCGCGCCTCGAGCGCGCGCGCGGCACCGCCGAGCGCGACCGCCGGCCCGCCGTCGCCGCCCATCGCGTCGATGGCGATCCGCGGGCCTGCGCTCACCGGCTCTCCCCCAGGATGTCGGCCTTCTTAGGCCTCGACCGGCACGATCTCGCGCCCGTTATAGTGCCCGCAGGCGGTGCAGAGATTGTGCGGGCGCTTGAGCTCGCCGCAATTCGGGCATTCCTGGAAGGCAGCGACGGTCAGCGCGTGATGGCTGCGGCGCATGTTCCTGCGCGAAGGCGAGGTCTTTCTCTTAGGGACGGCCATCTCGGCACCTGTTCCAATCGTTCCAAAAAGATATGCGCCGAAGCCGCGAAGTGCGCCGCCGGAAGCTCCGGCAAAGGCGCGGCCGGGCTCGGCGCGAGCGGGCGTCGTATAGCGATTTGGCCGCTCGTTGCAAGCTCTGCGGCCGCGTGCGAGTCTGGCGGCAACTTGGGAGGATTACATGCTGTTGCCGATCACGCTCACGCTCGCCGCCGCATCGGCGCTCATTGCGCTCTGGCTCGCGGTGCGCGTCGGCCAGGCACGCCATGCCGCAAAGGTCTCCATCGGCGATGGCGGCGATCCGACGCTGGTGGCGCGGATGCGAGCACAAGCGAACTTCGTCGAATATACCCCGTTCGTGCTCGTGCTGGTGGGTCTGATCGAGCTAGCCCGTGGGCCGCAGGCTTGGCTGTGGGGTGTCGCGATCCTCTATGTGCTCGCGCGGCTGGCGCATCCGATCGGAATGGATCGGCCCTCACCCAACGCACTGCGCAGCGGCGCCATCCTGGTGACGTTCGTCCTGCTGCTGGGGCTGGCGGGCTATGGCCTCACGATCGTCTACGCCGGCGCGCACAGCTGAACCCAAAATGCTCTTTCCTGCGAAGGATAGAGCCGGCTCAGACGCTCCCCACCACTGCGTCGCCAACGAACGGATTCGACGCGCGTTCGTGTGCGAATGTGGACATCGGACCGTGGCCGGGCACGAACGCGGTGTCGCCGCCGAGCCGCCAGAGCTTGCCGGTGATCGCCGCGATCAGGTCGGAATGGTTGCCGCGCGGGAAGTCGGTGCGCCCGATCGAGCCCTGAAAGAGCACGTCGCCGACGATCGCGAACCGTGACGGCGCGTGGTGGAACACGACGTGCCCCGGCGTGTGACCGGGGCAGTGATAGACGTCGAGCACCAGATCGCCGAGCGTCACCTGGTCGCCGTCTCCCAGCCAGCGGTCGGGCTCGAACGGCTTGCCCTCGAACCCGAAGCGGCCGCCATCCTCGCCGAGCTTCTCGATCCAGAAGCGATCTTCCTCGTGCGGCCCCTCGATCGGCACCTCAAGCTCCGCCGCGAAGATGCCGGTCGCGCCGCAATGATCGAGATGGCCGTGGGTGACGAGCAACTTCTCGATCGTGACGCCCGTCTTCGCGACGGCGGCGCGCAGCTTGTCGAGATCGCCGCCGGCATCGACGAAGGCGCCGCGCATCGTCTTCGTGCACCAGATCAGCGAGCAATTCTGCTGGAACGGCGTCACCGGGATGATCGCGGCGCGCAGCGGCGGCTCGGCGGCGGAGGTGGGCTGGGTCATGTACGTGCAGATGGCGTAGGAGCGGCGGCGTTGCAATTGCCGGGCGCCGGCGCGAGAGGGGCGGCGATGCCTTCTTTCGTGTTGCTCGACGACGCCCGCGCGACCGGTGCCGGCCAGGCGCGGCTCTACCGCGATCCCGTCGAGACGATTGTCGCGCATGCGCGCGATGAGGTCGCGCCCGCGCTCGACCGGTTACGTGCGGCGCTCGCGGCGGGCAGGCATGCCGCCGGCTTCCTCTCCTACGAGGCGGGACTGGCGCTCGAGGCGCGGCTTGCGCCGCTGGGCCGCGCCGCGACCGACGCACCGCCGCCGCTGCTCTGGTTCGGCGTGTTCGAGACGGTCGAGCATGTCGATCCCGCAACAGTGCTACCCGATCCCGCCGGTGCGTTCGTCGGCCGGCCGCAGCCTCGCGTCGACCGTGCCGACTATGACGCGGCGGTGGCCGAAGCGCTGCGCCTGATCGTGGCCGGCGACATCTATCAGGTCAATCTCACCTTCCCCGCGCACGTGATGGTGCTCGGCGATCCCCGCGCCGCCTATGCGCGGCTGCGCGCGGCGCAGGAGGTCCGCTGCGGCGGTCTCGTCTTCACGGGCAGCCACTGGCTGCTCTCGGCCTCCCCCGAGCTATTCTTCACGCTGGAAGGTCGCGCAATCGTCGCTCGGCCGATGAAGGGCACGCTGGCGCGCACGCACCACAGCGATCCCGCCACGCTTGCCACCGACGCCAAGAACCGCGCCGAGAATCTCATGATCGTCGATCTCATCCGCAACGATCTCGCGCGGGTCGCGGAAGCGGGCAGCGTCGCGGTGCCGAAGCTGTTCGAGGTCGAGAGCTATCGCACCATTCATCACATGACTTCGACCGTGACCGCGACGCTCGCCCCGGGTCGCGATGCCGTCGCGATCATAGAGGCGCTGTTCCCCTGCGGATCGGTGACCGGCGCGCCCAAGATCCGAGCGATGGAGGTGATCGACGCGCTGGAGCCTTGCCCGCGCGGACCCTATACGGGGTCGATCGGCTGGCTCGATCCGCCCAACGGTTCGGGGTGCGGCGAGGCGAGCTTCAACGTCGCGATCCGCACGCTCGTGCTGCGCGACGGCGAGCCGATGGGCACGTTGGGGCTGGGATCGGCGATCGTCGCCGATTCGGATGCCGCGGCGGAGTGGCGCGAGTGCCTGGTCAAGGGAGCGTTCGTGGATCGCGCCAGTCCCGAGTTCGATCTGATCGAGACGATGCGCTTCGATGCCGAAGAAGGGCTCGCCGAAGTCGAACGCCACCTCGCGCGCTTGAAGGCGTCGGCGCAGGCGCTCGGCTTCGCCTTCGATCGCCACGACGCGCGCAACGAACTCCAGGCCGCGACCTTCCGGCTGCGCAAACATGCCCGCGTGCGGCTGCTGCTCGCGCGGTCCGGCCGGATCGCGATCGAGTCGCGGCCGCTGCCGGCGCACCCGCCCGAGCCGGTCGAGGTCGCGCTGGCGCCGCTGCCGGTGACGTCCGCCGACTGGCGGCTCGCGCACAAGACCACCGATCGCGGCTTCTACGACGCGGCACGTGTCGGCGCGGGCGCGTTCGAGACGATCTTCGCCGATCATGATGGCTTCCTGACCGAAGGCAGCTTCACCAGTCTCTTCGTCGAGCGCGACGGCACGTTCGTCACGCCGCCGCTGTCGCGTGGGCTGTTGCCGGGCATCCTGCGCGCGAAGCTGATTGACGAGGGACGCGCGCACGAAGGCGATCTTCGCGCCGAGGATCTCGCCGGCGGCTTCCTGATCGGCAACGCGCTGCGCGGGCTGATCCGCGCGCGGTTGAAATAGCCGCGCGGCCGCGCCTATAGGCGCCTCGCTTCTCCGCATCACAGGACGATTTTCCATGGCGCAGACTTCGGCCGCGCTCGGCCGCATCCAGCCCTCGGCGACGCTCGCGATGACCACCCGCGTGCTCGAGCTGCAGCGCCAGGGTATCCAGGTGATCGGCCTCGCCGCCGGGGAGCCCGATTTCGACACCCCCGATTTCGTCAAGCAGGCCGCGATCGAAGCGATCAACGCCGGCAAGACGAAGTACACCAATGTCGACGGCACCGCCGAGCTGAAGGAAGCGATCGCCGCCAAGTTCAAGCGCGACAACAGCCTCGTCTACGAGCCGTCGCAGATCAGCGTCAACGTCGGCGGCAAGCACACGCTGTTCAACGCGCTGGTCGCGACCGTCGATCCCGGCGACGAGGTGGTGATCCCCGCGCCCTATTGGGTGAGCTATCCGGACATCGTCCAGTTCGCGGGCGGTACGCCGGTGTTCGTCAAGGCCGGCGCCGAGCAGAACTACAAGATCACCGCGGCACAGCTCGACGCGGTGATCACGTCGAAGACGAAGTGGGTGATCCTCAACTCGCCTTCCAACCCGACCGGCGCCGCCTATTCGGCGGCCGAGCTCAAGGCGCTGGGCGAGGTGATCGAGCGCCACCCGCACGTCTTCGTGATGGCCGACGATATGTATGAGCACATCACCTATGACGGCTTCCAGTTCGCGACGATCGCCGAAGTCGGCCCCTCGCTTTACGAGCGCACGCTGACGGTCAACGGCTGCTCCAAGGCCTATTCGATGACCGGCTGGCGGATCGGCTTCGCGGGCGGGCCTGCCTGGCTGATCAAGGCGATGGCCAAGCTGCAGAGCCAATCGACTTCCAACCCCTGCTCGATCGCTCAGGCGGCGGCGACGGCGGCGCTGAACGGCGACCAGTCGTTCCTCAAAGGTCGCGCCGAAGCCTTCCAGAAGCGCCGCGATCTGGTCGTGTCGATGCTCAATCAGGTCAATGGCATTTCGTGCCCGCGCCCCGAAGGCGCCTTCTACGTCTATCCGGACGTCTCGGGTCTGATCGGCAAGGCGACGCCGTCGGGCCACAAGATCGAAAACGACGAGCAGCTCGTCACCTACATGCTCGACAGCGCGCGGGTGGCGGCGGTGCACGGCGGCGCGTTCGGCGTCGAGCCGGCGTTCCGGGTGAGCTACGCGACCAGCGAAGCCGCGCTTACCGAAGCCTGCGAGCGCATCCAGACCGCCTGCTCGGCGCTGCGCTAGGTAAAGCCCCACCCCGTAAGGGAGAGGTTTGGGGTGGGTCGCTTCGAGGCGTAACGTTGAGCCTCCAATCTACCCACCATCCCTCCCTTCCTTCCAGGGAGGGGAGCCTCGATGCGTTGTGATCGCGTTCACAACCGCGACAGCCGCGATGCGTTAAGCTTGGCGCCATGATGTACCGCCGCACCCTCACCTTCCTCGGCGCCGCCGCGATCGGCTTCGCCGCCGTCGCGATCAGCCAGGCGCCTTCCTTCGCCGAAACGCCCGCCGTCCACGCGCCCGCGCCCGGGCTCGACGAGCATCCCAACGCGACGAGCGAAACCGCCGTCTTTGCCGGCGGATGCTTCTGGGGCGTGCAAGGCGTCTTCAGCCATGTGAAGGGGGTGCAGTCCGCCGTTTCCGGGTACACCGGCGGCACGCTCGCCAATCCCGGCTACGAGGACGTCTCGACCGGTAGCACCGGCCATGCCGAATCGGTCCGCGTCACCTTCGATCCGCGCCAAATGAGCTACGGACGGCTGCTGCAGATCTATTTCTCGGTGGTCGCCGATCCTACGGAGCTCAACCGCCAGGGTCCTGACGAAGGCACCCAATATCGTTCGGCGCTGTTCCCGACCTCGGACGCGCAGCGGCGCGTTGCCGCCGAATATATCGCCCAGCTCGGCAAGGTGCATCTCTGGCGGCGCCCGATCGTGACCCGGATCGAGCCGGCGCGCGCCTTCTATCCCGCCGAGTCGCACCACCAGGACTTCCTCGCGCTGAATCCGACCTATCCGTACATCGCCATCAACGACATCCCCAAGGTCGAAGCGCTGAAGCGAATGTTTCCCGAAAATTGGCGCGCCCAGCCGGTGCTGGTGAAGGGCTAAGCTTAAATCGTCCCCAAGCCTGCTTGGGAAGGGGGACCGCTCGAAGAGCGGTGGAGGGGAATCGCTCGCCGCTCCCAATAAGCCCCTCCACTGGCTTCTCCGGTCCCCCTCCCCTGCAATTGCAGGGGGAGGATGTTCAGTGTTCAATCGAAGAAGCCGGGGATCACGTCGACGACGAGGCCGTTGCGGATGTCGACGAGCAGCACGTCGTCATAATAACGAACCCAGCGATAAGGGCCGTCCGCCGGCGGCAGGCGATAATCCCACGGATCGTCGAGCCAATATTGCTCGTCGAACAGGAAAGGCTCGAGCCGATAGCCGGGCGAGAAGCGGCGGTACGTCCAGCCGCGCGGCGCATAATAGCGCGGCCCGCGGAAGATGCCGGGATTCTCGGCGCGCCAGCCGCGCCAATCATAGCGGCGATCGTTGCGCCAGCCGGCATCCCAGCCGCTGCGGCCCGCGCCCCGGTTCCAATGCTGGCCGCGATTCCAGCCGGGGTTGTCACGCCGGCCCGGATCGCCCGAACGGCCGGTCCAGTCGCCGGCACCGCGCCGATCGTCCCAACCCGGCCCGCCGGGCCGATCATCATGACGCTGGCCCTGGTCGCGATCGAACGCACCGTGCTGTGCATAGGGGCTGCGATTGTCGAACGGCGCGGGGCGGCTCGCGTCGTGGCGATCGCCCTGCCAGCCGCCAGCGCCGCGTGATCCCGGCCCCTGGGGCGCTTGGCCCGGCCCCTGCTGCGGCTGCTGCTGGGGACGGAACTGGCCGCCGGCCATGCCGCCGCCGCGCGATTGGCCCCACTGCCCCTGCTGCGGCCGCGCCTCTGGCGCGGGGCCGCGCTGCGGCTGCGGCTGCGCCTGCGGTTGGGCCTGGCCCTGGGGACGGCCCTGCGGCTGCCCCTGGGGACGGCCGCCGTCGCGCCAGTCGCTGCGGTCTTGGGCGAGAAGCGGCGTCGCTATCGTCGCGGCGAGCAGCATCGCGGTCATAGTCTTGCGCATCATGGATACGGCATCCTTCCGACGGGCGGGCATCGCCCGTTGTCCGACGGTCTAGATGCCGCCCGCTGACACGATACTGAACCTGTTCTTCAGCGTAATGAAAGCTTCATGTTCCGTTGAGGGACGGCCGGCCTCACCGCGCGCCCTGCTTCGGCGGCGTCAGCGCGGGAACGGCGCGCGCGGCATCGGCGGGATCGATGCCGGGGGGCGGCGCGGCGGCGAGCGGCTCACCGCGCAGCACCTGCGCCGCGAGCTTGATCGCGCGGCGCACGCGCGGATAGACGCCGCAGCGGCACAGGTTGGTGATCGCGAGATCGATGTCGGCATCAGTCGGATCGGCATTGTGCGCGAGCAGCGCGGCGGCGGCCATGATCATGCCGGACTGGCAATAGCCGCACTGCGTCACGCCCGCCGCCGCCCAGGCCTGCTGCACGGGGTGGCTGCGATCGCGCGAGAGCGCCTCGATGGTGACGACATAGCTGCCCTCGATCCCGCCGATCGGCACCTGGCAGCTCCTCACCGCATTGCCGTCGATATGGACGGTGCAGGCGCCGCACACGCCTTCGCCGCAGCCATATTTGGTGCCGGTGAGATTCGAGGCGTCGCGCAGCGCCCAAAGCAGCGGTGTCGCCGGGTCGAGCTTGTAGTGGACGGCTTGGCCGTTGACGGTGAAGCGCGTCATCCCGGGCAGCTTAACGCGTCGCGGGCGCGGCCGCCAACCGTCCCGGCACCGATGGCGGGCAACCACCCGCCCGCCTGAGCCCGGCGATCTCGATCGGCTCGGCTTCCCAATCGCCGACGTCCTCGCGCCGGCGCGAAAGCGCGTTCAGCATCGCGTCCCCCTTGTCGTAGGTCCACGGGCCGGTGCGCAGCAGCCAGATCGTGCAGGGTGCCTGCGCCTGCGGGCTGGCGGCAAGCCGCGCGATATCGTCGGGATAGAGCGAGACGACGCCGCGGCTGCCGGTCGGCAGCATGCCCCTTGCCCCGATCGAGGGCACGATCGTCGGGATCGCGCGGATCGAAATCCCAAAGCCGAGGTCGCGCGCGGCATAGACGAACGGCAGGGCGCTCTCGTTCGGATAGGCCCAAAGCTCGTCCCCGGGGCGGGCCCGCGCCGCGAGCCAGCGAATCGTGCCGTACCAGTCCTCGTTCGGTGGCGCATGGAGGATAGCGCGATCGACCGTCGCCATCGGCCAGAGCAGCGCCGCCAGCGGCAGCAGCATCGCGAACCGCATCCTGCCGGGCAGCGCCAGCCCGCGCGTCATCACGAGCAGCGCCGGCAGCGCCACCGCCGAAAGCGTGCGGGTGAGGAACACCGGCGAGACGGCGAGCGTGATCGCGAGGCTCGCCGCCGTCGGCACGATCGCGAGCAGGCCGAGCGCAAACCCGATCCGCCGGCCGCGCCGATCGCAGACCAGCAGCGCCAGCCCGAACAGCGCGAGCAACAGCCCGAGCCATCGCGCCCGAAGCGGCGGCGCCGCGTAGAGCAGGCCGAGGCTCTGCCACAAGGTCGCGGGCCGGAAGACCAGCCAGGTCGAGGCGATCCAGGTCGGCGCCTGATCGCGCAGGATCAGCGCGGCCGGCAGCCAGACGAGGATCGCGGCGACCTGCGATCCCGCCAGCCACGCCCAATCGCGCCGATCGAGCCTGCGCATCTCGATCACCGCGAGCAGCGCCATCCCCATCGCCCCCGCGAACAGCGGCCCGAGGCTGTGCAGCCACAGCATCAGCGCCTCGCAGAGCGCATAGGCGGCGAGCGGACGATGCGGCAGCGCGGGCCGCGCGCCGGCGATCCGCATCAGCGGGATCAGCGCGGCACCGTAGACGAGCGCCATCACCGGATAGGGCCGCACGTCGCGGCTCATCGCGATGAGATCGGGGTGCAGCGCCACGAGCCCGGCCATCGCGCAGACGAGCCAGTGCCGCTGATGCGGCCTCAGCGCCAGCGCTGCCGCGAGCGCCCGGCCGGCGAACGCCGCTGCTCCGATCGTCGCGACGCCGCACAGCGCGCCGGGAATACGCAACGCAAGCGTGCCGTCGCCGAACAGGCCGCGCCAGAAATGGAGCAGCGAGTAATAGAAAGGCGGATGCGTCTCGTAGGTCGGGACGACGTGCCAGAGGAAATACCAGCCGTGATCGGCGGCGTAGGCGCTATAGGCTTCGTCCAGCCAGAAGGGCAGCCGCGCCAGCCCGGCGAACCTGAACCAGATGCCGGCGGCGAAGGCGATCGCGAGCAGCAGCGCGCCGGCGATGCGCGGCAGTCTATTGGTACGCGTCACGCAGCCTTCGTCCGTCACCCCGGCGCAGGCCGGGGTCCAGGCCCGGGCTGTCGATTGGATACCGGCCTTCGCCGGTATGATGGGATCGCGCAAGAGCCGCGCGCGGGTAAGCCGGGGCTCGCGGGCGCTATTGGTGGTTAGCTGCCGTTGCGGGTTGGATCATGAATTGGCGAGGCCGGCTGGTTGGCGCGCATTTTGATAAAGCAAACCGTTGGACCGTAACGTGAAGTGACGTCCTCCCCCGCATCCAACGTCATCCAATCACTCTTCGCTTGAGCGGCTGCTTCCGGAAGATCATCACGTTTGCGCTCCCGTATCACGGCATTAGTGAAACACGCCTTTGCTAACTCTGCCAAGCCCACCAGCGTTGCGCGTGGGCCAACACTTAGCACGCGGACGAAGCCTGATCCCGCTGTGGTGATCGGTTCGCCATTGCAACTATTCGGCGACAGCGTTTCTCTGTAAAAATAATGAGTGGACGATCCGACGTAGCGCTTATTTTCAAAGTAGGCTCGAACTGTTTCACCGGAAATGCGCTTTGGAAAATTGAGGCGTAATACTGTCTCCTCACCCGCGCGCCCTTCACATGTGATCTGCCAGCGCCGCTCTGCTGCGTCTCTTCGAATAACCTCAAGCTGAGGTTTCATGCCGGTGACATCGGCGGCGGTGGGAGACGAGGAAGCGAGCAGTAAGGCCGGAAAAAGCACCATCAGTCGAGATTGGCGTAGTCTGCGAATGTCTGCAACCGGGCGACTGCTGGCGGGCAGCTTATCGGCGCGTTCGGTTGCGCCATGCCGCAGCAGCCTTGTTCACCGCCCACGTGATAGCGCTGCAAGTGAGGATCAGCACGGCGATGGTGATCCAGAGCGATGCCGAGCTTGATCTGCAAGGTGAAGGAACGCCTTCGCATCCGCCCCCACTCATCAGCACGACGAGAACGACGGGGGGCCGATGAACAGCAGCACTGCGAAGGCAGTGATGCAGCCCCAGTTGGTGCCACGTTCGTCAGAGAAGGCCATGGTTGCTTATGGGATGACGTGGCTAGTCGCCGCAACGTCCGCCACTGGGCAAAAGCTGCCCTACCGACTTCGTCCCCCCGAACTTGACCGGGTCCCGCTGATTTCGCTCGAGTGATCGAGTGAGCGGAGGTGACGAAGCGGGACCCCGGCTCGAGGCCGGGGTGACGTCGGAGAATGGGCGTCAGCTGATAATCTGCACTTTTATCCCGGACATGATCCGGGATCCCGATCCTTCTCGAGACGAGCACGAAGCAGGGTCGCGAGCGGGCCCGGGCCGCCGCCGGGACGACGCGGCAATCAAGCGAAGCCCGCAGTTTTCGCGTGCATTGTAGGAATTGGCATGACAGCGATCCGCTTCGCTTTTTGACATCGCCGGATCGCACCGCGTTCGTCGCATTATGACCCCCACGTCGCGCTACCTTAGTCACCTTCCGGCCGGCTGCTCGAGAACGGTACGAACACCGCGTCCGCCGCCGCTTACCTCCCGTTAACCAAGCCTTAGAGCTTTTGCCCCAATCCGGGACCGGACCATCGGGGGAAGGTTGCGGACATGGGTGCGGCGGACATGAGCACGGGCGGGACGGTCGACGTTGCGATCATCGGCGCGGGGCCGGCGGGGCTGACCGCCGCCTATCTGCTCACCAGGATGGGCAAGAGCGTGACGGTGATCGAAAAGGATCCCGTCTATGTCGGCGGCATCAGCCGCACCGTCGAACATGGCGGCTACCGCTTCGACATCGGCGGCCACCGCTTCTTCTCCAAGTCCAAGGAGGTCGTCGACCTCTGGAACGAGATCCTGCCGGACGACTTCATCCAGCGGCCGCGGATGAGCCGCATCTATTATGAGGGCAAGTTCTACAGCTATCCGCTGCGCGCGTTCGAGGCGCTGTGGAACCTCGGCATCCTCCGCTCGACCTTGTGCATGGCGAGCTACGCCAAAGCCAAGGCATTCCCCACCGCCAATCCCGAGAGCTTCCAGGATTGGACGATCAACCAGTTCGGCGCCAAGCTCTTCTCGATCTTCTTCAAGACCTACACCGAGAAGGTGTGGGGCATGGCCTGCGACGAGATCTCGGCCGACTGGGCGGCGCAGCGCATCAAGGGGCTGAGCCTCGGCGGCGCAGTGCTGGACGGGCTGAAGCGCTCGCTCGGGCTGAACAAGAAGCCGAACGACGGCATGGAGACCAAGACGCTGCTCGAGACCTTCCGCTATCCGCGGAAGGGTCCCGGCATGATGTGGGAGCGCGCGCGCGACCATGTCGTCGCGGGCGGCAACCAGGTGCTGATGGGCCACGCGCTCCACCAGCTGCGGTGGGACGAAGGCGCCGAGACTTGGCGCGTGCTCGCCAACACGCTGGACGGCGGCCGCGTCGCGATCGATGCGCGCCACGTCATCTCGTCCGCGCCGATGCGCGAGCTTTCCGCGCGCATCACGCCGACGCCGGCCTCGCTGCCGGAGGCGATGGACCTCAAATATCGCGACTTCCTGACCGTCGCGCTGATGATCCGTTCGCCCGAGCTGTTCCCGGACAACTGGATCTACATCCACGATCCCAAGGTGACCGTCGGGCGCATCCAGAATTTCCGGTCTTGGTCGCCCGAGATGGTGCCCGATCCCAACGTCGCCTGCGTCGGCCTCGAATATTTCTGCTTCGAGGGTGACGGTCTCTGGGCGATGGACGACGCCGAGCTCGTCAAGCTCGCGACCAAGGAAATGGGCGTGCTCGGCCTGTGCGACCCCAAGGACGTCGAAGGCGGCGTCGTGGTGCGCCAGGAGAAGGCCTATCCAGTCTACGACGACGCCTACAAGGCGAACGTCGAGGCGATGCGCTCCGAACTCGAGGCCTCCTACCCGACGCTGCACATGGTCGGCCGCAACGGCATGCATCGCTACAACAACCAGGATCATGCGATGATGACCGCGATGCTCACCGCCAAGAACATTGAGGCAGGTCATCGCAAGTACGACATCTGGGCGGTCAACGAGGACGCCGAATATCACGAGGCCGGCGACGAAGGCGCGGTCGACACGATTGCCGCTGACGCAGCGGAGCGTGGCGCAGCGCTCGCTTCCGAACGGCTGGTGCCGCAGCGCCGCAAGGCCGCCTGATCCATGGTCGCCGACAGCCTGGCGCGCGCGCTCGCACCCGTCCCGGCCTATCTCCGCTACGGGATCGCCAGCGCCGTCGCGCTTGGCGTCGACCTCGTCGTGTTCCTCGCCGCACTCCAGGCGCACGTCGCGCCGACGCTTGCGTCCGCCTCCGGCTACGCTATCGGGATCCTCGCGCACTGGCTCGTCTCGAGCCGCTTCGTCTTCGCTGACGGCACGCCCGTCACCGGCGGCGCGCGCCACGTCCAGAAGGTGATGTTCGTGCTGACCGCGTTCGTCGGCCTGGTGTTGACGGTCGCCGTGGTCGCGATGGGACAGATCGTTGATCTCGACCCGCGCCTCGCGAAGCTCGTCGCGATCCTCGTCAGCTTCCAGTCGGGCTGGCTGATGCGCCGCAAGATCGTGTTCGCGTGATCCACGCCGAAATCGTCGCGGCGGAAACGCCCATCGCCGACCCCGCGCCGGCGCGACGCCGGCATCTGCTCGTCATGGCGCTTCTGCTGATATGGCTGCTCGCCTGCGCCGCGATGATCGCGATGTACCGCCAAGACATCGCCACCTTCACCTTCGGCGATCCCGACGACCAGCTTCGTCTGCTCGAGGTCCGCGACTGGCTCGCCGGGCAGAGCTGGTGGGACGTGACGCAGCACCGCATGAACCCGCCCGGCGGCGGCTTGATGCACTGGTCGCGCCTCATCGACATCCCGATCGGCCTTGCGATTCTGCTCGCGCGACCCTTGGTCGGCGCCGCTCAGGCCGAGACCGTCGCCGCGGTCGTCGTGCCGATGCTCACGCTTGGCTTCTGCATGGCCATGACGGCGTGGCTGGCGCGGCGGCTCGTCGGGCCCGCGGCGACGCTGCCGGCGGCGTTGTTCGCGGCGATCAGCCCGGGAGCGATCACCCAGATGCGGCCGATGCGCGTCGATCATCATGGCTGGCAGATTGGGATTGCCGCGGCGGTGTTGATCGCGCTCATCGACCGGCGGCCGACGCGCTCCGGACTCTTCGCCGGTGCACTCCTCGCGCTGTGGCTGCGCATCTCGCTCGAGGGCGTACCGCTCGCCGCCGCCGCGGGCGCGCTGGTCGGGCTGCGCTGGGCGCTGTCCTGCAGCCCTGACGAGAACGATCGCCTAGTCGCCTTCTTCGGCGCGCTCGCGGCCTGTTCGGCACTGCTCTTCGCCGGGCTGATCCCGATCCATCAATGGCCGGTCACCTGGTGCGACGCGATCTCGATCCAGCACATCGAGATGTTCGCCACCGCATTCGTGGGCGGCCTCGCGCTGCGGCTGGTGCCCCCGCGGCCGCTGTTGCGGCTCGCCGCCGGCGGCGTGGTCGCGCTCGCTTGCCTCGGCGTCTATCACAGCGCCGCGCCGCGCTGCGGACTCGATCCGTTCGGCAATCTCGATCCGCTCGTCCGCAAGATCTGGTATGACAACATCCTCGAGGGCATGCCGATCTGGCGGACCTCGGCGGATGTCGGCGTGCTGATGCTCGGCTACCCGGCGCTGGCGCTGTTGGGCGGTACGCTCGCGCTCCGCGCATCCCAGGGCCGGGAACGCGCCGCTTGGGGCGTCTACCTGTTCATGTGCAGCGCGACGTTCATCGCCGCGGTCTTCGTGCAGCGCGTCGGCGGCACCGCGACGGTCGTGGCGGTGCCGGGCGGCCTGTGGCTGATGATCGCCGGGATGCGCCGTGCGCAGACAGCGCAAGCGCCGGTGCGGCGCGTGCTCGGCTCCGTCGCCGCCGTCATCCTCTTCATGCCACTGACGCCGACATTGGCCGGCGTGCTGCTGCTGCCGAACCATTCGACCAAGCACAGCTGGATCGGCAATTATCGAACGTGCGCCTCCACCGCGAACCTGCGCGCGTTGAACGTCGCCCCGACGGGTCTCGTGCTGGCGCCGCTCGATCTCGGCCCGGGCATCATGCTCGACAGCCACCACGATGTCATCTCCGGCAGCTACCACCGCAACGACGCCGCGATCGGCACCGTGATCCGTGCCTCCATGGGTTCACTGGAGACCGCGCACGCCATCATCGCGCGCCGCCATGTCGCCTATGTCGCCTTCTGCGACGATACCGCGCCGGTCGGCGTCGATCGCGATCTGGCGCCGAACGGCCTCGCCGCCCGACTCGCCGACGGGCGCGCACCCACGTGGCTGCAGCCGGTGCCGCTCGGCCGGCCGAGTGTACTCCGGCTCTGGAAGGTCGTGAGCTGAGCGCGCGCACATGATCCACGCCGAGATCATCGCGCCTCCCGTCGTCGGCGACGCACCTGCGCGGAGCGGCTCGCGGCGCCGGATCGCGCTGCTGCTGATCGGCTGCTGGCTGTGCGCCTGCCTGATCCTCACCGTCATCCACTGGGGGGACATTCAGCGGCTGCGCTACTGGGATTCGGACGATCAGCTGCGCCTGGTCGAGGTGCGCGACTGGTTGATGGGCCAGAGCTGGTGGGACGTTTCGCAGCGCCGCATCAACCCACCGGCCGGCACGCTGATGCACTGGTCCCGTCTCATCGATCTGCCGCTCGCCGCGGTGATCCTGCTCCTGCGGCCGTTGCTCGGCTACGACGGGGCGCAGACGGTCGCATCAGTGGTCGTGCCGCTGGCGACGCTGGGCTTCACGATGGCGATGATCGCGTTGCTGACCCGGCGACTGCTCGATCGCGAGACCGCGATCATGGCAGCGCTGTTCGTCTGTGCGACGCCGAACGTGCTCGTCCAAATGCGGCCGCTCCGGGTCGACCACCACGGTTGGCAGATCGGCCTAGCACTGGCGGCACTGTTCGCGCTAATCGGCGACAGGCCGCTGCGCGCGGGCCTGACGACCGGCGCGATAACCGCGCTGTGGCTGCGGATTTCGCTCGAGGGGCTGCCGCTCGCCGCGTCGCTCGCGATCATCGTCGGTCTGCGCTGGGCGTTTGATCGCGGCCAAGCCGAGCGCGCGCGCTTCGCAGGCTTCTTCGCTTCGCTCGGCATGCTGTCGGCGATCCTCTTCGTCGCCACCATTCCCAGATCGCAATGGCCGCTTCCCTGGTGCGACATCATATCCCTGCCCCACGTCGCGATGCTGGCGACGGCCGGGCTCGGCAGCCTGCTGCTCTACCGCCTGCCAGCAAGGGCGTTGCCGCGACTGGTCGGCGGGGGAGCCCTCGCGCTCGTCTGCCTCGCCGTCTATCACCATATGGCGCCGCGCTGCGGCGTCGATCCGTTCGCCGATCTCGATCCGCTGGTCCGCAAGATCTGGTTCGACAGCGTCCCTGAGGGGCTGCCGATCTGGAAGCAGAGCCTCGTCAGCGGCACCTTGGCGGTGGGTTATCCGCTGGTCGGGCTGATCGGCGCCACCTTCGCCTGGCGCGCGTCGAGGAGCGAGGCGCGCATGCGCTGGGCCTGTTACCTCGCGCTGCTGCTCGCGGCGACGGCCGGCACGGTGCTCGTGCAACGCATCAGCGGCGCCGCCAACGCGCTCGCACTGCCGGGCGGGCTCTATTTGCTGCTGCGCTGGCTCAAGCGCGCGCGTGGCCAGACGAACATGCTCAAGCGTGTCTTCGGCACCGCCGGCGCCGTGCTGCTGTTCGCGCCGGTGACACCGGCGCTCGCGGCGGTGATGGTCGACGGACTCAATACCGCAGCGAGAGATAACGCCACGGCGGATCGCCCATGCGCGACGGTCGGCAACTTGCGCGCACTGAATCTGCTGCCCCCCTCGAACTTGCTCGCGCCGCTTGGCATCGGCCCGGCGATCCTGCTCGAGACGCATCACAGCGTGCTCGCCACCAACCACCACCGTAATCGCGTCGGCATGGTCGATGAGGCTCGGATCTTCATGAGCGCGGATGACGAAGCGCTGCGTCTGATCCGGGCACACGCCATTCGCTATCTCGCGATCTGTGGGAGCGGGGCCGAATTCGGCATCTACGCGCATTACAGCCCACAGGGGCTCGCGGCTCGGCTTCGCAATCATCGCGCGCCGGCATGGCTTACGCCGGTCAGCGTTCCGGGCAATGACGGCATCGCGGTCTGGCGGATCGCCGATTAGGCGTAACCTGAACAAAGTTTCATGGACGGACGATGACCGCGCTTCCGCTTGCGCGGCGATTCGGGGTCGGGGATATGCGGGCGATGATCGAGGTGGACGCCTCCTCGCCGCGCCCGCTCGGTTGGTGGGAGACGCGCCACTTCGCCTACGCCATGATGGCGCTGGCGGCGCTGCCGCTCATTTGGTGGCCGATCCCGCCGCTTACCGATCTGCTCGGCCATATGGGCCGCTACCGCGTCGAGCTCGACGTCGGCACGCAATCGCCGCTGCTCCATTATTACGCATTCCGATGGGGCATATTGGGCAATCTCGGTGTCGATCTGCTCGTTGTGCCGCTCTCCAAACTGTTCGGCCTGGAATTCTCGGTCAAGCTGATCGCGCTCGCCATTCCGCCGTTGACGGTGGCGGGTTTGTTGCTGGTGGCGCGCGAAGCCTATGGCCGCGTGCCGGCGACGACGCTGTTCGCGCTGCCGCTGGCCTATAGCTATCCGTTCCAGTTCGGCTTCATCAACTTCGCGCTGGCGATGGCGCTGATGCTGCTCGCCTTCGCCTTCT
>JAFAZF010000062.1 GCA_019239915.1 Sphingomonadaceae bacterium | reverse complement strand
GTCGGGCCGGTCCTGCTCGGTCGCGTGCGCGGTCTTTTTTTCCGCGTGATCCCGCGGCGCTTGAAGAACCGCCAGATCGTGCCGATCGCGACTTCCACATCGTGCTCGGCCAGCAGCGCCTGCAGCTCGGCCAGCGTAATGTCGGGGGTCGCCTCATAAGCACCGAGGATCAGATCCGCATGGGCTTCGATCCTCGCGGACCGTCGGTCACCGCCCTGCCGCTGTGGCTCTGGCGTCCCTTGCTGCGCGGCGAGTTGCTGCCAGCGGATCGCGCTCGCCGCGCTCACCCCGAACCGCACCGCCGCCTGCCTCCTCGACAGACCACCCGTGACCGCCGCCACCACCCGTTCCCGAAGATCCACCGATAATGCTCGAGCCATCCATGCTGGCCTCCAGCACCAGCATGGATTCTGAAGAAAAATCGGGCGCCGGGAATCCCTCGCGATTCAGCGGGGTGAGAAACCGCTCTAGCATCGCCAAGCACGGCGGTAGAGGCGCGCATACTTTCGAGCCACCGCATGTTTTCCTTGGTTTCGATCGGCACGCGCGTTTGATTCACTTGGCGCTTGAGCGCCAGCAGCCCCTTGAACCGAGCGCGTGTCCCAAACCGAACGGCTGTAAGGCCTAAAGGCAAACCGTCCAGCGTGATCGCAAGGCTGGCATGCATCAGCGCCCCGCACAGCTTATGCTGGCGCCAGCGCCCCTCCTTGTCGCGCCCGCTGTTGACGTTCTTGGTGTAGCCGATGCTCTCTGGAGCCGACCGCTGAAACACAAACTCGGTCGTATCCTGCAGCACCAGCAGTAACCCTTCCGCGGCGGCGGCGCGCTGGGCGGTGGATTGGAAATGGCCGGCCAGGATCGGCTCTTCCGTCACCGAAGCATTGGAAAGAAAGCGATAGGCCGCCTTCGTGTTCGCTCATCCTGGCACGCCAGAGGGATCGTCGCGCCCGCCGCGCTCCCCAGCTGCTTCATCAACGCGTGAAAGCGCTGACCCGGTCGCGCATCGCAAAACCGCGATCCAGCCAGCTCCTCGTCGATCCAGCTTCCCTCGTCCAACATGACGCACCTCGCAATCGCGATTTGGTGTGCCCGCATGAATCACAGGCGATTCCTCGCCGCCAACAGCCCTGCGATGGCTGGAATCAGGCCAGCGACGATTTGTGGGTAAATGAAAGTCACGCCGGATGGATACATGAACGTCGATGTGCGTACATGTGAAAACTGTTCGGACCCGCGGACCAACGATCCAGTCTAACGTTATCCTGAGTCCCTCGGTCCCTCGGTCCCTCAGTGACGGATTCGTGTCGCGGGCCGGTTCGGAAAACCTTGATGAGCGGGCGGAGTCGTCTGAACCGACTTTGCCGCCGCTATGATGTGCGGAGTAATGGGCGTTACTGGTCTGACAAGCTCGGGGCCACCTCGCAGGCCGGCTGAGGGATCGCCGCGATGTGTTCGTAGGTGCGATTCGCAAGCAACAGCGCGCCGATGCCGATAAGAATCACGACGCACAGCCCGACTCGATGCCACCAGATGCGGCAGCCGAGCGAATCAAACGTTTTCACGAAGTCATCGCTGACGGCTGGGAAGTCGCTCCTGAGCTTCTCCTTCTGACGATCGACCTCGCTCTTGATGACGTTGAGCGTGAGCAGCTGGTTTATGATCGCTACCGTCAGCAGGATGACGAAGATCCAGGCGCCGATCAGCACCGCGCGGTTTACCCACGGTTCCGCGCCGCAGGCTGTCGGCGCCTTCATCTCCGATGCGACGACCACCGTCGCGACCGGGATGCCGAGCAGCTGGCCCTGAACGTCCACGATCGTCTTGTGGATCTTCTGGGCGAACTCGATCCGGGCGTCCTCGATCTCGCTGCGGATCTTCGAGTAAGAGAAGTTCGATGCGAAGAGCCGATATCCCTTCCTCACCGCGTCGCCGAGTTCGCCGAGATTTCGCAGGATGAACTGGAACCGTCCCGCTGCCTGCTGCCCGGCGCAGAGGTCAACGAGCGCTTCGAAAAGGATCTCTAGCTTCTGGTCGCGGTGGAGCTCGTCGGCCATTTGGGTCAGAAGGCGGTCCGCGGCCGCGACGTCGAGCCTCGCGAGATCGTCAGCTCCGTAGCGGACAGGCATAACGATCTTCTCATCCTTCACGAGCACGAGCTCCGCCCTGGTCGCGTCCTGGAAGGTCGCGACCTCGGAGAGAAGCGCGACCAGCTCGAGCACCTTGCGGTAGCGGCCTATGACCTCCGGCGCGGAGGGATCGGCGGAGGCGTAGGGCGGATCAACCAGGTAATAGCTCGCCGGCTCCCTCATCTTCGCGGCCGGCGGTGCGAGGAGCATATCGACGTCACGGGCTAGAACGCCGAGCCCCACGCGCGGTGAACCGATGCGAACGCGAACGACCGAACCGACGGCGACGTCTCCGATCTCGTCGAGAAGCGCCACGTCGGTGTCTTCGGCGGCTGCCTCGTCGGCCTCGAGGCGCGTGAGCAGCGCCGCAAGATCCGCGGTGGCGACCGTCAGCCTGGATGGCTCGTCGTCGGCTCCGAACTCAGTGTTGCGATAAACGGCGAGGAGCTCGTCGAACCTAACCCTCGGCACGGACTTCGTATTCCCCGAGCAGCTGTTCGGCGAAGGCGTCGGGCACCTGCGTGATCGTCAGGCTCCTGGTCTCAGGATCGAAAACGACCGCGCCCTCCGCGATGGCGGCCCGATCGATCTCGATCGACCAGAGGTGGGTCCGGGCGCGGAACTTCACGAGCGTGCCGAGGACCCGCCGGTTCGGCGTGAAGCCGTCGCCAAGGCCACGGTCGGGATCGCCGAGGAACTCAGCCAGCCGCTCGGGTTCGGCGGGAACGATCGCGTTCGCGAGTGACTGAAAGTCGACCTGCTCGCCGGTTCGCCCGGTCTCGTCGAGCGTCGCCTTTGCCCGAGCGAGAAACCGGTCGCGCTCGGCGGCCTCCATCTCCTGGTCGTCAGCATAGGACCTCAGCGCGATGACGAGTTCCTCCGTGCTGCGCTTCTCTGTCATCGAGGAGATGCAGGCAAGGAACTCTTTGAAGTACTCTGCGACGTCCCCGCGTCCGCGCAAAAAACCGATATAGCGATCCTCGCCTGCGCGCCACGACGTCATGTCGACACGGCCGGCGAACCGGAACCCCTCGAGGTCGAGATGGCGCACGTCTTCGACCTCGAACGCGTTGGTTAGTGCCGCGCCCAGCTTTTCATTGACGATCGCGATCAGCATGAACTCCCGACCGTCGCGCTCGAAGTGGGCGAAGAAGACATGACCCGCACCCGCGTTGGGCACGCTGCGCGCCTTCGCGAGCAACGTGTTCATCATGTGCCCGGTGAACTCGTCGAAGTCACCGAAGCCGCCGGCTTGAAAGTACGTGTCGAAATATCCTGCGGTCGGATAGTTGTCAGCATCGTCCGAGAAGCGGCCATGCGCCTTAGATGAGCGCTTGGTATACATATCGTCGAGCCCATCCACGACGCGCCGCGTCGTCGCATTCACCGGCAGGCGATCGGGGCCCAGAACGATCTCAAGCCCATTTGCGCCCCGCCGAATGTCATGAACACCTACGCGCCTTATAGTGTTAGCCACGATCACCCCTGTTCTTCGCAAACCGCCACCGTTCACAGGAACGGCGGTCTCGAACAACTCACTTCACGTCCATTCTCGAGCACTTCGCGAACTACAGCAGCCCCGTCTCCAGCCGGGCGATACCGGCGAGGCGCCGCTCCGCCAGCGCTCGCACGCCCTGCTTGAAGACGATGCGGCTCGCCATGATCTCGGCCCAGGAGTGGAGCTGAATCAGCTCGCGAGCCCATTTGGCCAGCGTGGCGAGCAACAGGGCGCCATCCAAGTCCGCAGAGACTGAGGTCGAAATGCGCCACGTTTATGCGATCCTCAGTCGTACCTCTCGCCCGGCTCATAGAACACAATGGGAACAAATGTAAGCGCCTAAAAGGGCTACGCCGGCGCGGAAATGTGAGCGTCGAGTTTCGGCCTCGGCTCCAAATCGTTGTCGCACCTTAGGCCGGGATAGTAGGTGCTCACGACGTGGTCGGGGAACAGCTTGCCTGCAATTCCCCGTCGGGCATCCCAGCCTGGCTGCGTGTCCGCCATGATCATGATCATACCTTTGCGATTGGCGGGCTTCATGTGGTCCAAGACCTCGATGATGAACTCGTGGGTGGCGATATAGTCGTCCATAACGTCTTGTGGCCGATACTGGTCGATAACTCCGCGCCAGAAGGCCGCGATCCGGTCGCCGCCCGTGCTGTATAGCGGCCGCTTCCCATCGAAGTGCACGACCTCGAGCGCGTCCCTCACCGGATCGATGTTGCCATGGATGAGATCGTTTCGGCGGGACACAACTCTCCAAAACCGCTGCAGCGCCGGATTTTGCTCCTCGATCGGGCGCGCGAATCCATCGCATCGCACCGACAGGTCGAACAGCTTTACGTCAAGGTTCGATCGCTGAAAGCTCTCGAATACGCGCTTGTTTCTGCGGACTTCGTCCTTGACGTGGATGGCGACGATCATCCCGATGAAGCTCTCGAACATGACGGGCGTGAGGATCGGAAGCTCGGTTGCGGCGCCCACCACCCGGTCGATCAGCTTGCCAGCGCGGCTCGCTTGCTTCGCGCCGTCCTGGCCCTGCGGGAGGATCTTCTGCCCCACTGCCTGCTCCAGCTTTGGCAACGACGTCGTCAGCTGGTGGTAAAGGCTACCGCACCGATCCGCGACGGCGCGGTAGCGGTTGGGAAAGATATGCCACTTTTCCAGCCGGTCCGCGAAGCGGCCCTTATCGCGGCCGACGCGGCCGAAGTCGCTGCGCAGGTTGCCAATCAAGGTCCACCATCCTTCGTCCGTTAGCTCTTCCTGCACCCAGACGTGAACCTCTTGGGTCGCGCCGGTGATCATCAGCTCGCGATCCCCAGCCATGAGCATGTAATCCCAGTGGAACAGGTTGTCGGAGTCGTCGCGCGCAAGAAGCGTCTGCAGGCCGTTCGGCTCGCCGAACCTTGCATGCAGATAGGTGTACATGTCGAAGGGAGAGATCGTCTCTTGAATGATTAGGCCATTCCGGGACGGCTGGATCACCTCGTCTGTGTCGCTCTCCTCCGGCTTCGCTCTGGAGGCGCCGCGCTTCCTATCAAAGAATCTCTTGATCTCTGTCCTTGTGCACGGGCGCCACGTCGTGGGATCGAAATAGGACATGAGTGCAGGATGGCAGACGGCATGCTCCTGTCCACATTCTAGCGCGGCGAGGACGCCGTCGCCCGACGCCAGCCGTACCGGAACGCTTTTATCTCAACTCGGCGGAGGGGGCGGTTCCGCTTGGGCTAGAGCCGCAGATTAAAGCCGGAGGGGACTGTCGGCTTTTCCTGGATCGCGCCTAAAAGCACCCTGACTGCTATCGGCCAGAACTCGCCATCGGATGGCGGCGAAGACTTGGGTGGCAGCAGCCCGAAGGCTGCTGCCACTGAGATCAGCCTTCGCTATTCTCATCGGCTTCCGGAGCAGGAGCGGCGTTGCGCTGACGCGAACTGCGGATCGCGGCGAGGCCAGCCTTCGTGCCACCCTTAGCTTTAGCAGGCGCCTTCTGAGGAGCCGGAGCTTCTTCGCGCGGCTTGCGGCCCAACCCGATCTTCTGCGCGAGCGCCTTGCGCGTCTCGCTGTAGCTCGGTGCGACCATGGGATAGTCGTTCTTGAGGCCGTAGCGCGAGCGATACTCGTCAGGGGTAAGCCCATGGGTCGCGAGGTGACGGCGTAGCGTCTTATAAGGCTTGCCGTCGATCATGCTGATGATGTGATCACGGCTGCCGAGCGACTTGCGCACCGACACGGCCGGCACATGCTCTTCCGCCGGCGAGGCGGCTTCAGTCGCGTCGCCGCTGGTGCCGGCGAGATCGCGGATCGCGGCATGGGTCGAGGCGATGAACGCGGGGATGTCATCGGGACGGATATTGTTCTGGCCGACGTAGCTCGACACAACGTCGATGGTCAGCGCGATGAGATCAGATTTGTCGGTGTTGTCGGCGTCCGCCATGAGGCACTCCTGCTGGTGAGTGCTCGCGCTATAGGCTTAGAAGCTAACGATGCAATAACGTTGACGATCGCGCCGCTACCTCGCGCGCTCGCTTTGGCGCGGAAAAGCATCGTCGAACGGGAATTTGATGCTCTTCGTCGCACTACCCGCTCTTGCCGAGTGATCAATCCGGCTTTAGCCGAAGTCGAGAGCGCCGCCGCCGCTAAGTCTTTGTCATGAGGTGGACAGGATTTCGATGTAAACTTGGCACTTGCCACCTTTCGACCGACTCATCGAACCCAGATTGTGGCGGGCGCCGCCGCCGTCTCAATCGACGGGCTTCACCCTAACCAATCGCAGCTGCTCCAATCTGCGAGGCTATCTGAATGATGAGCAAAATAACGAGGTATGCCAGCGCAATAGCGTCCAAATTGGCACCAATTGCAGGTAAAGATAGCGGCGCTCGCTCAGATCGCACCTGCTCTAATGCGAGCGTCAGCGACCCAAGGGTGCCAGTGCTTTCTTGCGCGATCCGAACTGGTAGCGAAGAGCAATGTTTTCGATGTTTGCTCACTCACTGAACACCGGATTCACAACATCGCGTCCCTGCACGTTTCGGCGTGCTGGGCGCTGAGGCCCGGCCGCTGTTGAGCCGGGCCTCTTTTTTGACTCTCACCTATAAAATGTCGGCGAACAGGGAGTCAGCGTCGGCAGCGAAGCGCTAACATTCTGCGCTGAACGATGTGATCTTCACCGGGTCAGGACGCGTCGTCCTATCCGGAGCGAAAATCGTGACACCCACCAGGCTATTGATTGGCCAGATCGTTGTTGTCTTCGCCATCGTCAGTGGCGGCATCTGGTTTGCGACTGAATGGACAGCGTGGAGACTGGCTTGGCAGCCGGAGCTGGGTCTACCCTGGTTCGTTATCGCCCATTGGCCGATCTATCGTCCCTGGTCGCTGTTCCCGTGGTGGTTTCACTTTGACGCCTATGCACCGCACATATTCGCGCGGGCGGGCGAGATTGCCGCCGCCAGCGGCTTGGCTGGCTGCGCTGCCGCTATCGCGGGTTCGCTGTGGCGAGCGCGCCAAGCGCATAACGTCACCACCTACGGCTCGGCCCGCTGGGCTACGACACGTGAGATTGAGCGTGCTGGACTCCACCGCGACGCCGGCGTCTTTCTCGGACGTCTAGGCCATCACTATCTTCGGCACGACGGGCCGGAGCATGTCATGGCGTTCGCGCCAACACGCTCGGGCAAGGGCGTCGGTCTTGTCATTCCGACCTTGCTCGGCTGGACCGGCTCGGCCGTCATTCACGATATCAAGGGTGAGAATTGGCAGCTGACCGCCGGCTTTCGGTCCCGGTTCTCGCACTGCCTCCTGTTCAACCCGACCGATGCGGCATCCGCCAAATATAACCCGCTGCTTGAGGTACGTCGCGGCGAGTACGAAGTCCGCGACACGCAGAACATCGCCGATATATTGGTCGACCCGGAAGGCGCGCTGGAGCGCCGAAATCACTGGGAAAAGACCAGCCACTCGCTGCTGGTCGGCGCAATCCTCCACATTCTGTATGCCGAGGAAGAAAAGACGCTGGCTCGCGTCGCCACCTTCCTCTCCGATCCGCAGCGGCCGTTCACCGACACGCTCAAGCGGATGATGACCACCAATCATCTCGGCGCGCCCGACAAGCCGCTGGTCCACCCTGTCGTGGCGAGCGCCGCCCGCGAATTGCTTAACAAGTCCGACAATGAGCGTTCGGGCGTGCTGTCGACGGCCATGTCGTTCCTCGGCCTCTACCGCGATCCGACCGTGGCGACGGTCACCTCGCGCTGCGACTGGCGCATCGCCGACCTGGTCGAGAGCAAGCAGCCGGTCTCGCTCTATCTCGTCGTGCCGCCGTCCGACATCAGCCGCACCAAGCCGCTGATCCGGCTGATCCTCAATCAGATCGGCCGTCGCCTAACCGAAAAGCTCGGAACGGATGCCGGTGCCCCGCGCAAGCATCAGCTGCTGATGATGCTCGACGAGTTTCCGGCGCTCGGCCGGCTCGACTTCTTTGAGACGAGCCTCGCCTTCATGGCCGGCTATGGGGTGCGCGCCTTCCTGATCGCCCAAAGCCTCAACCAGATCGAGAAGGCCTATGGCGAGCACAACGCCATCCTCGATAATTGCCATGTCCGCGTTGCTTTCGCGACGAATGACGAACGCACCGCGCGCCGCATCTCGGACGCGCTGGGGCAGGCGACCGAGCAGCGCGCGATGCGCAACTATGCCGGCCACCGGCTCGCGCCGTGGCTCGCCCATGTCATGGTCAGCCGCCAGGAGACCGCACGTCCGCTGCTGACCCAGGGCGAGGTGATGCAACTCCCGCCCGCCGACGAATTGGTGATGGTGGCGGGTCTGGCACCCATCCGCGCGAAGAAGCTGCGCTATTATGATGATCGCATCTTCGCGTCGCGCGTGCTGCCGCCGCCGGCGCTGGAGGCCGGCCACTATGCCGACGCGCCGCCGGCACGGTCGAACGACTGGGGCGCCTTTGCGAGGCTGCCTGACCCGCGCCTTACGCGGGCCGAGGATCAGGCCAGCGATGGACAGGATGGCGGCCTTCAACAGCAGCGCCATCCCGGCATCAGCGCGGAGGCGCCAAAGAAACTCGAGCCGCCGCGGCAGCTTGATCTGCTCGGCCTCGAGCGCGACGATGCCGATCCCGCAACCGACAAGCGGGCCATTGATCAGGCGCGGTCCAACGGCACGATCGTACGCGCGCACGCTATCAACGAGGGCGACAGTCGCGGCCATGACGCGCTGCCGAGCTTCTGATCATGGCTGCCAAGAAGCCTCCGCGCGTGCGCTACCAGCTCTTCCTGACGCAGGAGCTGAGCCAGCGGCTCGAGACGCTGGCGGCTAAGCCCGGCGCATCGAAGTCGGGCATCCTCACTGACGCACTTGCCGCTTGGCTCAACCGGCAAGCGGCAAGCGATCTCGAGAACCGCTTTGCGCAGCGCCTCGACCGCATGTCGCTGGCGCTGGGCCGGGTCGAGCGTGACGGGCATATTCTGCTCGAAAGCCTGGCGCTGTTCATCCGCTACGAGCTGATGGTGCAGGCGCCGCTCGCCGACAATGACGATGTCATGCGTGCCGTCGGCCGCGACCGGTTCAATGCCTTCGTCGCACGTGTCGGTGAAGCGCTGGCGAGCGGCCATCGCACGCTGGGCGCGTCCAAACCTGCGGAGCGCGCGTCATGAGCGGAACGCTCTCCGCCGAGCGCCGCCGCGCCATGTTGCGCACCGCAATGGGGCAAACGATCGCCGCTGCGCTCGCGGATGGCTTGGTCATTGAAGTGATGGTCAACCCGGACGGCCGGCTGTGGCTCGATCGGATGGGGGAGGGGCGGAGCGATAGCGGCACGATCCTCGATGCCGCGCAGGTCGAGCGCATCATCCGCCTCGTCGCGAGCCAAGCGCGCAGCGAGGTTCATGCTGATCGACCCATCGTCTCTGCAGAGCTGCCACCGCACGGGGAAGGGGTAGGGGAGCGGTTTGAAGGCGTTCTGCCGCCGGTGAGTCTCGCGCCCTGCTTCTCGATCCGTAAGCCCGCGGCCAGGATTTACACTCTGCTCGACTATGTGAGCGACGGCATCATGTCGGCAGACGCCGCGCGTATGCTCAGCCTTGCGGTCGTCGATCACCGCAACATTCTCGTTGTCGGCGGCACGTCTTCGGGCAAGACAACGCTCGCTAACGCGCTGCTCGCCGAGATGGCGCATCTCGACGAGCGCGTGATCCTGATCGAGGACACGCGCGAGCTGCAATGCGCCGCGCCTGATACGGTGGCACTGCGCACGCGAGCCGGGTCGGTCACCATGGCGGATCTCGTCCGCTCGACGCTGCGGCTGCGGCCCGATCGCATCATCGTCGGCGAAGTACGCGGCCCCGAAGCGCTCGACATGCTCAAGGCCTGGAACACCGGCCACCCCGGCGGCATCGCAACGGTCCACGCCAACAGCGCGCTCTCCGCGCTCTACCGTCTCGAGCAGCTCGTTCAGGAAGCGGTGATCAGCGTGCCGCGCCGACTGATCGCAGACGCCGTCGACCTCATCGTCTTCATCGCCGGCCGGGGCGTCGCCCGTCGCATCGAAACGATCGCGCGCGTCGCCGGGCTCGATCCGGACGGCGGCTACGCCCTCATCGACATCACCCCTCAAGCTCAAGCCGAAGGAGAATGACCTATGCACGCGCGTGTCACTAGAGTTCCGGTTTGCCGTTCCATCCTGCTTGCGGGGGCACTTCTCGGCATCACCATCGCCAGCGCCGCGCAGGCGGCCGGCACCGGCATGCCATGGGAGCAGCCGCTCCAGCAGGTGCTCGACTCGGTGCAGGGGCCCGTCGCCAAGATCATGGCGGTGGCGGTCATCGTTCTGACCGGCCTCACGCTCGCGTTCGGCGAGACGGCCGGAGGTTTCCGACGGCTCATCCAGATCATCTTCGGGCTGTCGATCGCGTTCGCGGCGTCGAGCTTCTTCCTCTCCTTCTTCTCGTTCGGTGGCGGAGCGCTGATCGCGTGAGCGCCGGCGCCACCAGCACGGGTGCTCACATCGAGGGCTTCGAGGTTCCCATCCACGGGAGCCTCGGAGCGCCGATCCTGCTCGGCGGCGCGCCGCGCGGGCTCGCCATCCTCAACGGCACGCTGGCCGCAGCGATCGGGCTGGGTCTGCAGCAATGGATCGCCGGCATCATCGTCTGGGCGGTCGGCCACAGCGTCGCCGTGTTCGCGGCCCGGCGCGATCCCGCGTTCGCGGCCGTGCTCGTCCGCCATCTCCGCCAGCGGAGCTATCTCGCATGCTAGCTTTGCGTGAATATCGCCATTCCGCTGATCGGCTTGCCGATCATCTGCCCTGGGCGGCGCTGGTCGCCGACGGCGTGGTGCTCAACAAGGATGGCAGCTTTCAGCGGACGTTCGCGTTTCGCGGCCCGGACCTGGAATCCGCCACCGAAGGCGAGCTCGTCTCCGCCTGCGCACGTGCGAACAATGCGCTGAAGCGGTTTGGCACCGGCTGGGCCTTGTTTTTCGAGGCCGAGCGCCGCGAAGCGCTCGGCTATCCCGACAGCCGCTTTCCCGATCCGGCATCCTGGCTGGTCGATCAGGAGCGCCGCGCGCGCTTCGAAGCGGACGGCGCGCATTATGAATCCCGCTATCATCTGACGCTCACCTGGCTGCCCTCGGCCGACGGCGCGGATGCGGCGGGCCGCTCGCTGGTGGACCGGCCAGACGCAGAGCGTGGTCGCGACTGGCGCGGCGCGCTGGCGAGCTTCATCGCCGAGACGGACCGCGCGCTCGACCTGTTCGGCGCCTTCATGCCCGAGGTGCGGGCGCTCTCGTCCGCCGAGACGCTCACCTTCCTGCACGGCACGATCTCGACGCGGCGCCACCCGGTCGCGGTGCCCGAGACGCCGATGTATCTCGACGCGCTGCTCGTCGACACGCCGCTCACCGGCGGGCTGGAACCGATGTTGGGCGAACGGCATCTGCGCACGCTCAGCGTCACCGGCTTTCCGAACATGAGCCGGCCCGGCATCCTCGATGCGCTGAACGAGGCGGATTTCGCGTACCGCTGGGTCACCCGCTTCATCGCGCTCGACAAAACTGACGCGACCAAGCTGCTGACCAAGATCCGTCGGCAGTGGTTCAACAAGCGCAAGTCGATAACCGCGTTGTTGCGCGAGGTGCTCTATAATCAGCCCGTCCAGCTCCTCGACAGCGATGCCGATAACAAGGTGGCGGACGCCGATCTCGCGCTGCAGGGGCTCGGAGGCGATCATGTCGCATTCGGCTACCTCACCACCACAATCACGGTGGCCGACGAGGATCGCACCCGCGTCGAGGACAAGATCCGGCAGCTCGAGCGGATCACCGGCGGGCTCGGGTTCACGACGATCCGCGAGGGCGTGAACGCGGTCGAGGCTTTTCTCTCGTCGCTACCGGGCCACGCCTACGCCAACGTCCGCCAGCCGATCGTCCACACGCTGAACCTCGCCCACCTTATGCCGCTCTCGTCGGTCTGGGCAGGGCCGACGCGCAATGCACATTTCGACGGGCCAGCGCTGCTGACGGCACGCACCGCCGGCTCGACACCGTTCCGGCTCTCCACGCACGTGGGCGACGTTGGCCATATGATGGTGGTCGGCCCGACCGGCGCGGGCAAGTCGGTGCTGCTGGCGCTCATCGCGCTCCAATTCCGCCGCTATGTCGGCAGCCAGCTCTTCATCTTCGACAAGGGCTTCTCGGCCCGTGCGGCCGTGCTGGCGATGCGTGGGTCGCATCATGCGCTCGGGCTCGGCTCGGATGTTGGCGAGGCACTATCGTTTCAGCCGCTACTGCGGATCGATGATCAGGCCGAGCGAGCATGGGCGGCGGAATGGATCGCCGCGCTTCTCGACGCTGAGCGCGTTGCCGTCACCCCGGAGGTGAAAGACGCCGTCTGGTCAGCGCTCAACAGCCTGGCCTCGGCGCCCCCACCGGAGCGCACGATGACGGGCTTGGCGCTGCTGCTCCAGTCCAACGCGCTCCGCACCGCCATCTTGCCCTACACGCTCGATGGACCGCACGGCCGGCTGCTCGACGCCGCGGAGAGCGAGCTTCAGTTCGCCGACGTGCAATGCTTCGAGACCGAGGCGCTGCTGGGGCAGGCAAACGTGGTTGCCCCCGTGCTGACCTACCTGTTCCATCTGCTCGAGGAACGGTTCGACGGGCGGCCGACGCTGCTGATCCTCGACGAGGCCTGGATCTTCCTCGACCATCCGCTGTTCGCGGCGCGCATTCGCGAGTGGCTGAAAACGTTGCGCAAGAAGAACGTCGCGGTGTTGTTTGCGACGCAGAGCCTAGCCGACATTGCCGGCAGCACAATCGCGCCCGCCATCATCGAGAGCTGCCCGCAGCGCATCTTGCTGCCTAACGACCGGGCGATCGAGCCGCAGTCCCGCGCCGCCTATGAGCGGTTTGGCCTCAACTACGCCCAAATCGAGCTGATCAGCCGCGCGACACCAAAGCGGCATTATTATCTGCAATCCGCGCGCGGCAACCGACTGTTCGAGCTTGGGCTTGGTCCGGTCGAGTTGGCACTCTGCGGCGCCTCCGATCCAGCGAGCCAGAAGCGGATCGATGGCGTCCTAGCCGAGCATGGCGCCCACGAGTTCGCTGCGCGCTTTCTCGAATCCCTCGATCTCGAATGGGCAGCCGATCTGCTCGCCGCCTTCTCACAAAGCTCGAACCAAGGAGACATGTGATGCGCATCCTCTGGCGCAAGTCCCTCGTCACGTCTGCATTCGGTCTCGCCGCCGGCGGTGTGCTGATCACGAGCGCGATCGTGCCCATTCGACCGGCCCAGGCCATCATCGTGTTCGATCCTTCGAACTATAGCCAGAACATCCTGACGGCGGCGCGCACGCTGCAACAGATCAACAACCAGATCCGCATGCTGCAAAACCAGGCGACCAGCCTGATCAATCAGGCGAAGAACCTCACGACGATCAGCTTTCCCGAACTCACCGCGCTCCAGCAAACAATTCAGCAAATCGACCAGCTGATGGGCCAGGCGCAGGGCATCCAGTTCCGCGTCGCCAATCTCGATCAGCAGTTCCGCTCGCTGTTCCCGACCAGCTTCAACCAGGCGCTGACCAACGACGGCCATGTCGCCGACGCCCGGTCCCGGCTCGATACCTCAATGGCGGCCTACAAGCAGACGATGGCCGTGCAGGCGCAGGTGGTCGAGAATATCGCCGCCGATGAGACGGCGCTCAACGGCATCATATCGCGCAGTCAGGGCGCGCAAGGCGCGCTTCAGGTCAGCCAAGCCACCAATCAGTTGCTCGCGATGGTCGCCAAGCAGCAGTTCCAGATCGAGCATATGATGGCGGCGCAATATCGCGCGGACGCGATCGAACGCGCCAATGGCAACCAGCAGCAGAGCGACGCGCAAAGCGCCGCCGCCAAGTTCCTCGGCTCCGGCAACGCCTACCACCCCCAATAGGCGGATGCCGGATCGGACGGCGGCGGTTCGCCCACCGCCGCCGTCGCCGCGGGGCTCGTCCGCTCCCGCTCCCCCGGCGGGCCCCGCGGCATCATGTTTGAGATCGGAAAGCGACGCACGTGACGGACCTGTCGATCATCGATCAGTTCATGGCCGCCTTCATCCGCTATATCGATAGTGGATTCGGGCTGCTGGGCGGCGATGTCAGCTTCCTCAGCCGCACGCTGATCGCGCTCGACATCACGTTGGCCGGCCTGTTCTGGGCGCTGGGTGGCGAGGACAACGTCCTCGGCCGGCTCATACGCAAGATCCTCTACATCGGCGCGTTCGCGTTCATCCTGAACAGCTTCTCGACGCTTGCGACGATCATCTTCAACTCGTTCGCGCAGGCCGGCATCACCGCAGGCGGCGGCACGATCTCGGCGAGCGATCTGCTCAAGCCCGGTCGGCTGGCCGGCACCGGCTTCTCCGCCGCATGGCCGCTCTTGCAGCAGGTCAATCAGTATCTCGGCTTCACGACCTTCTTCCAGAACTTCATGACGATCGCGGTGCTGCTGGTGGCGTGGATCATCGTCATCCTCGCCTTCTTCATCCTCGCCGTGCAGATGTTTGTGACGATCCTCGAGTTCAAGCTGACCAGCCTGGCCGGGTTCATCCTCGTGCCGTTCGCACTGTGGAACCGCACGAGCTTCCTCGCCGAACGCGTGCTCGGCAACGTCGTCAGCTCCGGCATCAAGGTGATGGTACTCGCCGTCATCGTCGGCATCGGCTCCAACTATTTCACCCAGTTGACGACGGCGTTGCAGGGCCAGCAGCCCGATATCGGCCAGGCAATGAGCCTCGTGCTTGCCAGCCTTGCGCTGTTCGGTCTCGGCATCTTCGGCCCGAGCATCGCTTCGGGCCTGGTCGCTGGCGCGCCGCAGCTCGGCGCCGGTGCCGCACTCGGCACCGCGCTCGGCGCCGGCGGCATCATGTATCTCGGTGGCGCTGGGGCTGTAGGTGCGGCGAGAGGCGTGGCGGCGGGCGGATTGGGCGCGATCCGCGCCGGTGCCGCAATGGGATCGGCTGCCTCGACCGCCTACACGCTTGGGCAAGAGACTTCAGGCGCCGCTTCCGTCGGCGCCGGGATTGGCGGCATGGTGCGTGCTGCCGGAGGCGCTGCTCGATCGGGCCTGTCTTCTGCAATCGGCTTCAATGAAGCTGTCGCCTCGGGCCGACAGGCCGCCTTCGCAGCAATGACCGGCCCAACCGCCCCCACGGCGGACCATGCGGCAGCCGGCACATCGAGAATACCGGGCTGGGCGCGGGCCATGAAGGCGCAGGCGTCTACCCGCCACCACGGCCAAGCCGCGTTGCACGCCGTCCAGCAGGGCGACCGTGGCGGCGCCAGCGCCACTCCCGATCTCGATGAAAGGACCGACTGATGCTCTTCAAGCGAGCCGTGCAACGCTATGGGCGAACGCCCGCGCCCGAAACCCCATATCAGCGCGCCGGCCAGCTCTGGGACGAGCGCATCGGCTCGGCGCGTGTGCAGGCGCGCAATTGGCGGCTGATGGCGTTCGGCTGCCTCGGGCTTACCGCCGCCACGTCCGGCGGGTTGCTTTGGCAGTCTCTGCACAGCCGGGTCGTGCCCTATGTCGTCGAGGTCGACCGGCTCGGTGAGGCGAGGGCGGTCACGCCGGCCGACGCCTCCTATCAGCCGACCGATCCGCAGATCGCCTGGTTCCTGAGCCGGTTCATCAGCGACGTGCGCTCGGTCTCCCTCGATCCGGTGCTGATGAAGCAGGACTGGCTCGCGGCCTATGACTTCACCACCAGGCGCGGTGCCACCTTCCTCAGCGACTATGAGCGCGCCGTCGATCCGTTCGGTCATGCCGGCGAGCGGACGGTGACGGTGCAGGTCACGTCGATCGTGCGCGCGTCCGATCGCTCGTTCCAGCTGAAGTGGATCGAGACCGCTTACAAGCGCGGCAGCCCGGCGGGGACATCGCATTGGACCGCGATCCTTACCGTCGTGCTCAAGGCGCCATCGAGCGCTGACACGCTCAGGAAGAACCCGCTCGGTCTCTACGTCGACGCGATCGACTGGAGCCGCGAGCTGGAGCCGTCCGCAGCTCCGGCCGCACCGCCGCCCCAAACCCCACCATCGGCCCCGGCGGGGTCGCCGATGGATTCCGCGCTTGCTTCCAATCCCAGTTCGGAGATCCAGCCATGACGCACAAGCCGCTTTTGACCGCCTCATGCTGCGCAGCATTGCTACTGTGCGCCGGGCCGGTCGCCGCGCAAATTGCAAGCAGCGGTACAGCCGCGTCTCCAATCGCCGAGCCGTCCGTGCCATCAGTCGCAACGCCGCTGGAAGGCGCGTCCGCTCTCTCGGTTGGGTCAGGTTTGCCCGAGCGTCACCAGTGGAAACCGCTGTCCCCCGCGGCACGGCAGGTCGTCACCGCGAACCGCGCCGCGACGCAGGAGCCGAACGGCGGCGCGTTCGTAAACGCGGTGCAGGTGTACGCCTACAGCGACGGCGCGCTCTATCATCTCTACACCGCGCCCGGCCAAGTCACCGACATCGCGCTTCAGCCCGGCGAGCAGCTGGGTGCCGTCGCCTCCGGCGACACGGTCCGTTGGGTCGTCGGCGACACCACCAGCGGTGCCGGCGACACCAAGCGCGCGCACATCCTGGTGAAGCCCTTCACCCCCGGGTTGGCCACGAATCTCGTCATCACGACCGACCGTCACGTCTACCATGTGTCGCTGACGAGCACGGTGCGCACCGCAATGGCGGCGGTCTCCTGGACCTATCCGCAAGATCAGCTGATCGCCCTCAAGAAAGCCGCTGACGCCGTCGCCGCCGCGGCGCCGGTAGCGGCGGGCCTGCAGGTCGATCAGCTCCATTTCGATTATACGATCTCAGGCGATCAGCCAGCCTGGCGGCCGCTCCGCGCGTTCGACGATGGCCGGCAGACGTTCATCGAGTTTCCGGCAAGCTTGAGCGTCGGCGAGGCGCCCCCGCTGTTCCTCGTCGATGGCAAGCGGACTGCGAGTCTCGTCAACTATCGCGTGCAGGGGCGCTATTATGTCGTCGATCGGCTGTTCGACGTCGCCGAGCTGCGGCTCGGGTTCAAGCATCAGGACATTGTCCGCATCAGCCGCGCCGGCGAGCCGGGGCAGCATCGGAGGCAGTCATGAGCGAGGCCATCTCCGCCGCAGCGTCGCCGAAGCTCGATCCCGAGACGCTTGCGATCCGCACGCGGCCGCCCCGCGCGATCCGGTTCAAACGCGGCGTCATCATCGCGATCGCGGCGATCGGCTCGGTGAGCCTGATCGCGGTGACCTGGACGGCGCTGAAGCCGCGCCTGTTCCATCGCGTCGAGGCGCAGGAGGAGCTGTCGCAGCCGAACCAACGATCCTCTGGTGATGCGCTCGCGGCCGCGCCATCGACCTATGGCGACGTGCCCCGGCTCGGCACCCCGCTGCCAGGCGATCTCGGCAAGCCGATCCTCGAGCATCAGCAATCGACGACAATGCCGATCAACACCAACGCGCAGCAGCTTCAGCAAGCAGAGGCCGCAGAGAGGGAGCGTCAGCTCGCCGAGCTGAAGGCCGCTCGCGAATCGGGCGTGCTGGTGGAAGGACGGCAGCGGGACACGGGCTTGGATACCACGCTCGTCAATGCGACGGCTCCCAGCAACGGTGAGGCTGCCGCGCCTAAGCTAGCGCTCGATCCCGCCAATGATCCGAATGCGCAGGGGCGGAAAGAGGCGTTCGTCGGTGCGCTCGATCCGCGCGGCGACGTCAATCCGCATGCCGTCACGCCCTTGCCCTCACCCTATACTCTGTCGGCCGGCAGTGTGATCTCAGCGAGCCTGATTACCGGCTTGCGGTCGGACGTCCCGGGGCTGGTGACCGCACAGGTCACCGAGAATACTTATGACAGCGCGACCGGGCAGATCCTGCTCATTCCACAAGGGGCGCGGCTGATCGGCAGCTACGACAGCGTGGTGGCGTTCGGCCAAAGGCGCGCGCTGATCGTCTGGCAGCGCATCATCATGCCCGACGGCAGCAGCTTGCGCATCGACAATGTGCCCGCGACCGACCCGTCAGGCTATGCAGGTCTCCAGGACAAGGTCGACCCCCACACCTGGCAGCTGCTCAAGGCTGTGGCACTCTCGACGCTGCTCGGCGTCAGCACCCAGCTCGCGCTCTCTGGCCAGAGCGACCTCGTCCAGGCGCTCCGCATGTCGACGCAGGATAGCGTGTCGCGCGCCGGCGATCAGATCACCCAGCGCAATCTCGGCGTTCAGCCGACGATCACGATCCGACCGGGAGCGCCGGTGCGGCTGGTCGTGCATAAAGATTTAGTCCTCGCGCCCGTGAAGGGCCGCTGAGATGGCGGGCATTAAGCTCGGGAAGTTGGCTGATCGTTTGCCGGTCAAGCTGACGATCCGCGTCGCACCGGACTTAAAACGAGCGCTCGACGATTACGCTCGCGTCTATGAGCAGGTTCACGGATCAGCGGAGCCGATCGGCGAACTCATTCCAGCGATGCTGGCTACCTTCTTAGCCTCCGACCACGCCTTCGCAAAAGCTCGAGCGGTGCTTGCCGAACGCGCGCGCCAATCAGAGCGATAAAGGACTATGTCAGGATGATCCTGTTTGAACCTGAACGCAGGCTCCGGCGATCCGAAGCTGCCGCATACCTCCTGGAGAGATTCGGCGTCCGGGCGAGCACGCAGACATTGGCGCGGAAGGCAGTCGAGGGAAGCGGGCCAATCTATCAGCTCTTTGGCAGGTTTCCTCTTTATCGCGTCGCCGATCTTGATGAATGGGCGACAGCCCAGCTCTCCGCTCCTCGTAGAAGCACAAGCGAGCGTCGCTGAGAACACGCTCGCTGGACAGGCACAACCGCACAATCACTCGGAAGCCAATTCAATAGCTCGATCACGGCCCCGCGATAGACCCATACTTCGGTGGCGCCCCGGTGGCGCCCCGAACCTCCCAGTTCGACGTACCCGAAACGATCCTGCGGCCAACCGTATGAAAAATTGGAGTTTTAATGGTCGGGGCGACAGGATTCGAACCTGCGACCCCCAGACCCCCAGTCTGATGCGCTACCAGGCTGCGCTACGCCCCGACCAAGGCCGCGCGCTTTAGGCGGGGCCGCGCGCGTTGGCAAGCGGCCTGCGGACTAGCTGCGAGCCGGTCCATCGTTTGGAGCCGGCGGCTCGCCACGGGGTCTGCGCGACAGGCCATGTCCCGGAGGGGCCGGCGGCGCGCGCGGGGGAGGGCGCGCCGCCGGCCTTGGTCAGGCGTGGTGCGGATGAGCCACGCGCTGCCTATTCTGAAGCGCGAGGAGGCAGACGAGCCATTGCTCGATCACCGCCCGTCGCTTGCGAAACGAAGCGCAGTAGCGCTCGATCGCTTCCTTGCTCAGGACCTCGCCATTCTCGTCATAGAGCTCGATGGCTCCATTTGTCATTTTCACGAACATGCCCGATCGCCCACCTGCCGAACATGCGAGCAATTTGGCGGGTCGCGATTAAATACCGGCTTTCCAAATTGTAACGTCCGCTCCGCAATTTACGTAATGCTATCGGCCGTTCGGGCGCAGATATGCCGCTTTCCAGAGGGCAGTAAGCATTCGCGATCCGAAATATCTGATTTGCGAAACTAATTTGTGTTGCATTGCGGAAGATTCTCGCGCTTGCACAACCGCTTACGCCGACGATCAGCGCCGAATCCGAAATCGCGCGGCTTGCATGATAGCGACAGGTCGGTCGCAACGGAGACCGCCCGCCATTGCGCGCCGCGCCTCCCGCGTGATAGGCGCGCGCGCTTCGGAGGGGCCGGTGGTCGGCCCGGCACAATCAGGCGCGCCCAGCCCCATGTTCTCGTCTCCCGCCTATGCCCAGGCCGCCGGTGCGGCGACCGGAGGCGGCGCCGCCTTCCTTGTCAACCTGGTGCCGCTCGCGCTGTTGTTCGTGATCTTCTACGTGCTGCTGATCCGTCCGCAGCAGCAGCGCCAGAAGCAGCATCAGGCGGTAATCGCCGCGGTGAAGAAGGGCGACACCGTCGTCACGGCGGGGGGCAAGATCGGCAAGGTCACCAAGGTCGATGCCGCGGAGGTCGAGGTCGAGATCGCGCCCAACGTCCGCGTCCGCATCGTGAAGAGCACGCTCGCCGAGGTGCGAGGGCCGGGCGCCAAGCCCGCGAACGATTGAGCCCGACCTGATGCTCGATTTCCCGCGCTGGAAGATCGTCTCGATCCTCCTCCTGCTGCTCGCCGGTATCCTGCTCGCGGTGCCGAGCCTGACGCCCGAGCGCTATGCCGACCAGCTCGGCTTCGGCGGCGCGCCGCGGATCAACCTCGGCCTCGATCTTTCCGGCGGCTCTTATCTGCTGCTCGAGGCGGACACCGACGATCTCGTCAAGCAGCGCGTCGCCAAGATGGCGGACAATGTTCGCGCCGAGATGCGGCGCGCGACGCCGCCGATCGACGTCGGCGACATCTCGACCGACAACGGCCAGCTCTCCTTCCTCGTTCGCGACGTGTCGAAGGTCGACGCCGTCGTCGAGAAGCTGCGCGGGCTGACGCAGGGCGTCGGCGTCACCGGCCAGCGCGACTGGGACGTGAAGGTCGTCGACAGCACGCGCATCACGATGACGCCGACCAAGTCTGGCATTGCCGACGCGATTTCCAAGGCGATGGAGCAGGCGACCGAGGTCGTTCGCCGCCGCATCGACGCGCTCGGGACGAAGGAGCCGACGATCATCCGGGAGGGTGACGACCGCATCGTCGTCCAGGTCCCCGGCCTGCAGGATCCCGAGGCGCTGAAGCAGCTGCTCGGCAAGACCGCCAAGCTCGAGTTCAAGCTCGTCGACCAGACCGCCGATCCGCAGGCGACCGCGCAGGGCCATGCCGCGATCGGCAGCCAGGTGCTGCACTTCGCCACCGGCGGCGCGCCGCTCGCCGTCAAGCGCCAGGCGATCATCACCGGCGAGCAACTCACCGATGCCGAGCTGAGCTACGACCAGAACAACTCGCCGGTCGTCGCGATCAAGTTCGACAGCGAAGGCGGCAAGGCGTTCGCGGAGGTGACGAAGGAAAATGTCGGCAAACCCTTCGCGATCATCCTCGACAACCAGGTGATCTCGGCGCCGAACATCAACGAGCCGATCCTCGGCGGCTCGGCGCAGATCTCGGGCGGGTTTACCGTTCAGAGCGCCAACCAGCTCGCGATCGCGCTGCGCTCGGGCGCGCTGCCGGTGGCGCTGAAGGTCGTCGAGGAGCGCACCGTCGGGCCGCAGCTCGGCGCGGACTCGATCCACGCCGGCGTGATCGCCTCGGCGGTCGCGGTCGCCGCCGTGGTGATCTTCATGCTCGCCACCTACGGGCGGTTCGGCGTCTATGCGAACCTCGCGGTGATCATCAACGTGTTCGTCATCCTCGCGGTGATGGCGCTGCTGAACGCGACGCTGACGCTGCCCGGCATCGCCGGTTTCGTGCTGACGATCGGCACCGCGGTCGACGCCAACGTGCTCATCAACGAGCGCATTCGCGAGGAGCGGCGGCGGGGCAGGGGCGTGATCCAGTCGGTCGAGCTCGGCTACAAGGAAGCGAGCCGCACCATCTACGAGGCCAACGTCACCCATGCGATCGCCGCCTTCATCATGCTCCTGCTCGGCTCCGGGCCGGTGAAGGGCTTCGCGGTGGTGCTGCTGATCGGAATCGCGACGAGCGTGTTCACCGCCGTCACCTTCACGCGGATGATGGTGGTGATGTACCTGCGCCGCCGCCGGCCGGTGGAGCTGGTGATATGATTTGGGCTGGTCCGTGCTCCTGCGAAAGCAGGAGCCCAGAGTTACAGGCGCCGCGCTCGCGGCACAGCGTTCCTGCTTTCGCAGGAACACGAGGTACTCCATGCGCCTGCTGAAGCTCGTCCCCGACAACACCAACATCGGCTTCGTCCGGCTGCGCTACTGGGCGTTCGGCCTCACGATCGCGCTTACCATCGGCGCGGTCGCGCTGGTGTTCGCGCGTGGCCTCAACCTCGGCGTCGATTTCGTCGGCGGCCTGATGATCGAGGCCAAGTTCCAGCAGCCGCCGTCGCTCGATAAGGTGCGCGGCGATGTCGACCGGCTCGGCGTCGGCGAGGTGCAGCTGCAGACCTTCGGCGATCCCAACACGGTCTCGATCCGACTGCCGCTGCCCGCCTCGGCGGACGAGGGCGCGACCAACCGCGTCGTGCAGACCGTCAAGACCGCGCTCGCGAAGGATTACCCGACGATCGCGTTCACCCGCTACGACACCGTCTCGGGAAAGGTCTCGGGCGAGCTTGTCCAGCGCGGCATCATCGCGGTGCTGCTTGCGGTGTTCGGCATCGCGGTGTTCGCCTGGTTCCGCTTCGAATGGCAGTTCGGTGCCTCGACCGCGGTCGCGATCATCCACGACGTGCTGATGACGCTCGGCTTCTTCGCGCTCACCCGGCTCGAGTTCGATCTCAACATCGTCGCAGCGGTGCTCACGATCATCGGCTATTCGATCAACGACAAGATCGTGATCGACGACCGCATCCGCGAGAACATGCGCAAATATCGCAGGATGGAGATGCCGGAGATCGTCGATCTGTCGGTGAACGAGACGCTGCCGCGCACCGTGATGACCTCGCTGACCATCCTGCTCGCGCTCGCCGCGCTGCTGATCTTCGGCGGCGAGGTGCTGCGCGGCTTCACCGCGGCGATGATGCTCGGCGTGATCGTCGGCACCTATTCGTCAATCTACGTCTCGTCCTCGCTGCTCATCACGCTGGGCATGCGGCCGCAGCCACCCGAGGCGCCGAAGCGTGGGGCCGCGCCGATGGGCGACGCCGAGCGCGTGACGCGGCGCGATCCCAAGATCGTGCCGTGACGATCCGGGCGCGTGCCTAGGTTCGCCTCCGAGACGCCGGCGGCCGGGCCGCTGGTGCAGGGCTTTGCGGGGCGCGGGTTTCGCGTCGACGGTGTCGTCCACAATGACGGGCTGTGGCTGGCGCCGGAACGGGCGAGCGCCTGGGCCGCACCCAGGCTGGAGGCGCTGACGGTGGATGCGCTGGACGACCTGCTCGCGCTGGCGCCGAAGCCCGAATTCCTGCTGCTCGGCACCGGCGCCGCGACGCGCCGTCCTTCACCGGCGTTCACGACAGCGCTCACGGCGCGCGGCATCGGCCTCGAGGCTATGGACAGCCGCGCCGCCGCGCGCACCTGGGGCGTGCTCCGCGCCGAGGGGCGATGGATCGTCGCGGCGCTGCTGCCGTTGTGAGATAAAGAGCCTTCTCCCGCCAAAGCGAGAAAGGGTTCTCGCTTAATACACCAGCACCTGCGCCCTCATGTTCGAGACGACGTCCAGCGCCTTGGTCGATTTTGCGTCATAGGGTTCGGCCCGCATCGGCATCAGCACCAGCGAGGCTTCGCCATGGGCCGGCACGTCGAGACGGCCGTCCTGCAACTTGTCGCCCTCTTCGCGGCTGATTTGTGAGTCTTCGAGTAGGCGCGGCGCGAAGAAGTCGTGCGTGGTGCCGTCGCGGTTGATGAAGACCAGCCGATAGGTGACGCCGGAGCGTAGGCGGATGATGTCCGGGTGGAAGCCGCGATCGAACATGTTGACGGTCACGACGATCGGCTTGGGCGGGAGCGGCGGCGATTTCGGCGCGGCGACCGCGGGCGCGGCGCCGAGCAGCAGGGTGGCGAGCAAGGTGGTGCGCATGGGAGCGGCGGTTTCCTTGGACGTATCGAGCCTCAACGCCGCGTGCGGCGAGAAGGATGCGATGAGTCCTTATTCCCACTTCCGTTCGCCCTGAGCAGCCGCTGAGCGCAGTCGAAGCGGCGGCCGTCGATGGGCAAGCGCTTGGGGCCGTATTTCGACTGCGGCTTCGACTGCGCTCAGCCTCCGCTCAGCACGAACGGCCTGGGTGAGAAGAAACGATCGCGCGCAGATGCGCTTCCAGCGTCGTCGCGTTGGCGTCCCACGTGAAGCGCTCCGCCGCCTTGCGGGTCTCGGCCGGATCGGGCGGCTGCGCGATGAGTTCGGCGAGCGCCGCGGCGACGGCGCCCGGCTTGCGCTCCACCAGGCGACCGGCGGCGGGGCGATCGATCGCCTCGCGCGCGCCGCCGACGTCCGCCGTCACCACCGGCGTGCCGCAGGCAAGCGATTCGACCCAGGCATTGGCGAGGCCCTCGGATTCGGAGACGAGCAGGCTCGCGTCCGCCGCCGCGAACAATGCCGGCAGCGCGTCGTGCGGCTGCGATCCCAGCAGGCGGACGCGGTCCGCCAGCCCGGCGGCCGCTATCTGTGCTTCGAGCGCCGCCCGATGCGGCCCGTGCCCGGCGATGAGAAAAGTCGCCTCGGGCAGCTTCTCCATCGCCGCGATCGCGATCTGGTGGCCTTTGCGCGGCACCAGCGCGCCGACCGAGACGATCAGCGGACCGGGCACGCCGAGCCGGGCCTTGGCGACCGCACGATCTTCGGCCGGCGCGAAGCGATCGAGGTCGACGCCGGTGTAGTGGACGCGGATGCGCTCCTCGGGCAGCCCGAGCGCCACCATATCGGCCTTGAGCGCCGACGAGACCGCAAGCAGCCCGCCGGCGGCTTGCCCTGCCCGCACGATCCGGCCGCGGCAGCCGGGATAGTCCGACCAGAGATGGATGTCGCTGCCGCGCGCCTTGATCGAGAAGGGGACGCCGAGCGCGCGGGCGAGCCGGTGCGCGGCGGAGCCGTCGGGATAGAAGAATTCTGCGTCGATCACGTCGAACGGGAAATCGCGTCGGATGTCGCGGAGCAGCGGCAGCAGCGCCCGCGCCATCAGGCGCGGCGCGAGCGCGCCGCCGACCAGCGGCACGATCGGAAAGCGCGGACGGTAGACGTCGAGCCCCTGCCAGACCTCTCGCGTCGGCAGGCCGCGGAGTGCGCGATAGTGGCGGTGGCGCGCCAGCCCGGGTGGGATGCCGATCGGCGCAACCACCCGGACCTCGACGCCCGGCCGTGCCGCCAGCCCCAGCGTCTGCCGCGCGACGAAGCCACCGAAGGTCGGCCGCGCCGCATCCGGAAACAGCGAGGCAAGGGTAAGCACGCGAAGCATCGGAGAGCGCTTGTGGCATGAAAGCCTTAAAAGCCCCTCCCCTTCAGGGGAGGGGTTGGGGTGGCGTGGCGGAGACGGGCGCCCACCCGGCCTCGGTCCCGACCCTCGATTCCACCCTTAAAGGGGAGGGGAAGTGAAGTCGTTCCCCGGCGAAAGCCGGGGTTCATGGATCCGATTGAAGGCGCATTCCGGGAGTGCGGAGGCGAGTATCTCGATCATTTCCTCCCGAAGTGCGCCGGTTGCGAGTCCCTGGGCCCCGGCCTGCGCCGGGGAACAGGGGGCCGGCCTTCGTTCCGCCTGCGCTTACCGCTTCCCCCGGCCGACTCGCTCGGCTAAGCATCGCCGCCTATGATGCGTTCCTCGCTCCGCGCCGCCATTCTCGCCGCGCTCGTCGTCGCGCTGCCGCTGACCGCATGCGCGCGCAACAAGAACAACAAGCGCGACACGAGCTACATCGCGCGCGATGTCGACACGCTCTACAATCTCGCCCGCGACCGGCTCGACCGCCACGAGTACAGCACCGCGGCGTCGCTGTTCGACGAGGTCGAGCGTCAGCATCCTTATTCGGTGTGGGCGCGCCGTGCCGAGCTGATGAGCGCCTACAGCTGGTATCTGGCACGCAGCTATCAGAAGTCGATCGACAGCGCCCAGCGCTTCCTCTCGATCCACCCCGGCAACAAGGACGCGCCCTACGCGCTCTACCTCGTCGCGATCGACTATTATGAGCAGATCCAGGACGTCACCCGCGACCAGAAGATCAGCCAGCAGTCGCTGGACGCGCTCGGCGAGGTGATCCGTCGCTATCCCGACAGCAAATATGCCGAAGATGCGCGGCTCAAGGTTGATCTCGTCAACGACCATCTCGCCGGCAAGGAGATGGAGATCGGCCGCTTCTACCAGCGCCGCGGCGCGTGGCTTTCGGCGACGCTGCGCTTCCGCACCGTCATCGAAAAATATCAGACGACCACGCACGTGCCCGAAGCGCTGGAGCGGCTGGTCGAATGCTATCTCGCGCTCGGCGTGCCGGAGGAGGCCAAGAAGGCCGCTGCCGTGCTCGGCGCCAACTACCCCGGCTCGAAATGGTATGAGCGCGCCTACAAGCTGATGGGGACGAAGGCGAAGGCCTGAGGCGTCCCTCGCTCGCCATCGTTTGCAGCAGGGACGATAATCGCAAGAGCTCACCCGCGTTGAGCGCCGTGCGGATCGACCGCATCAGCACGACCAATAGTCTCTTTTCGTTCCCCTTATGATCCGCTATGAAGCGGACCCATGCTGACCCGTCTCGCTATTCGCGATGTCGTGCTGATCGAGGCGCTCGACCTCGATTTCCGTAATGGCCTCGGTGTGCTCACCGGCGAGACCGGAGCGGGCAAGTCGATCCTGCTCGATGCGCTCGGTCTGGTGCTCGGGCGGCGCGCCGACAGCGGCCTGGTGCGCGTCGGCGCGCGCCAGGCGGTGGTTACCGCGAGCTTCGAGCTGCCGGGCGACCATGCCGTCGCGACGCTGCTCGAGGAGAATGGCCTTGCCGGCGAACCGGGCGAGCCGCTCACTTTGAGGCGCATCGTCAAGGTCGATGGCGGCAGCCGCGCGACGATCAACGATCAGCCGGCGAGCGCCGGGCTGCTGCGGGAGATCGGCGCGCACCTTGTCGAGATCCACGGCCAGCATGACGATCGCGGGCTGCTCGCCGCCGGGGGGCATCGTGACTTGCTCGATGCTTTCGGAGGGATCGACCGGGGCGGCGTGGCGCGTGCGCATCGCACCTGGCGTGCGGCAGAGACGCGGCTCGCAGGTGCCCGCGAGGCGATCGACACCGCCGCCCGGGATCGCGAATGGCTGGCGCACGCCGTCGCCGAACTCGATGCGCTTGGGCCCCAGCCGGGCGAAGAGGTGACGCTCGCCGAGGAACGCGCCGCGATGCAGAAGGGCGCGCGCCTGACCGGCGATCTTGCGCACGTGGTGGATCATCTCGGTGGCGCAGACGGTGCGCTCGCGGCGCTGCGCCAGGCGGCGCGGCGCCTCGACCGGATCGCGCCCGAGCATGCGCTGCTCGCGAGCGCGCTCGCCGCGATCGACCGCGCCGTGATCGAGGCGGCGGAGGCGGAAGCGGCGCTGGCGGACGCGGCCGAGACGATGCGCTGCGATCCGGCGCGGCTCGAGACGATCGAGACGCGGCTGTTCGCGCTGCGCGGCCTCGCCCGCAAGCATCGCGTGGCACCCGATGACCTCGCCACGCTGGCGGCGGAGTTGGGCGGGCGGCTCGCGGCGATCGACGGCGGCGGGACCGGGCTCGCTCGGCTGGAGGGCGAGGCGGCGGCGGCGCGGGAGACCTATGTCGCGGCGGCCGAGGCGTTGACCGCGGCGCGTGGCGCGGCGGCGGCGCGGCTCGACGAGGCCGTGGCGGCCGAGCTGCCGCCGCTCAAACTCGATACCGCGCGCTTCCGCACGCTCGTCGCGCCCTTGCCCGAAGTCCAGTGGAGCGCGCTCGGCGCCGATCGCGTCGAGTTCCTGATCGCGACCAACCCCGGTGCGCCGTTCGGGGCGCTGACCCGAATCGCGAGCGGCGGCGAGCTCTCGCGCTTCATCCTCGCGCTCAAGGTCGCACTCGCCGAAGCCGGCGCGGCGGCGACGATGATCTTCGACGAGATCGATCGCGGCGTCGGCGGCGCGGTGGCGAACGCGATCGGCGAGCGGCTGGCGCGGCTGGCGGCGCGCACGCAGCTGCTCGTCGTCACCCATTCGCCGCAGGTCGCGTCGCGCGCGGCGCGGCACTGGCTGATCGCCAAGGCGCATGACGGCCGCGTCACTCGCACCAGCGTCCAGGCATTGAGCGAGGTCAAACGGCGCGAGGAGATCGCGCGCATGCTGTCCGGCGCGCAGGTGACGAACGAGGCACGCGCGCAGGCGCGGCGGCTGCTGGCGGCATGACCGCGCCCAGGCGCTGTCAGGTCGGCGCGGGCTGGTCCGCCGAGAATTTCTGCGTCAGGCGCCTGGCTGGCTGTTGAAGTCGCCTTCCTCGAGCGGCAGGGGAAGCGCCTCGTCGGCGTCCGCGTCGCCGTGGGCTTGCCGATCGGTGCTCGCCTGATCGCCGGCTCCGGTCGCGCTGGCGGCGGTCTGCTGGTCGACGACGCCCGCCTGCTCCTCCTTCTTCGCCAGCGTCGCCAGCTCTTCCGGGTTCGGTTTCTCTATGCTCATCATGGTCTCCTTTGATTTGCCGGCTGCACGCGGCTCACTCTTCTCCGCTCTCTCCTAGCGCGGCCTGCGCGTCGGCGCGGGGGCGGGGATCCTGTCCCTCGCGGCTCGGCCAGCCTTCGCGTTGGCGGGCGCGATCACCGTCGGTCTCCTCGGTCTGATCGTGGAAGAGGACGACGCTGGTCGGATACGGCAGGTCGATGCCTTCGTCCTTCGCGGCCTTCCAGATCGCGAGGATGACCTTGTTGCGCACCGCGATCTGCTTGGCGCGCAGCGATTCGGTCCACCAGCGCGCGCGCAGCGTCACCGTGCTGGAATCGAGTCCCCACGGGATCACGCTCGGTGGCGGATCGGCCTGCACGCCCGCGACCTTCTTGATCACCTCGGCGAAGAGCGCGCTGGCGTGCGCCGGATCGTCGCCATAGCCGATGCCGATGTCGTAATGGTCGCGTCGCGTCGGGAAGGCGGTGTTGACGATGACGGGCGCGGTATAGAGGTCCGAGTTGGGGATCAGCACGCGGCGGCCGTCGTAGGTCTTGATCGCGGTGGCGCGGCTGGCGATGTGTTCGATCGTGCCTTCATAGTCCTTGACCTTGATCTGGTCGCCGCGGCGATAGGGGCGCTGGATCAGCAGCAGCAGCCCGGCGAGCAGGTTCTGCAAAATGTCCTTGAACGCGAAGCCGACCGCGACCGAGCCGATGCCGAGCGTGCCGAGCACGCCCGAGGGCGTCACCGACGGGAACACGATCGCCGCCGAGAACATCGCCGCGACGACGTAGATCACGCCCTTGACGAGCGAGCCGAGCACCTCGGCGAGGTCCTCGCGCCGGCGATGATGGAAGGCGGCGCGGGTGAGCCTGGCGGCGTAGCGTCCGACCACCCAGAAGAAGGCCAGGAAGACGATCGCAGCGATCAGGTTCGGCACCATCAGCGAGAAGCCGTTGACGGCGGCGTGAACCTTCGCGGTGATCAGCGTCAGCGGATTGACGATCGGCGGCGTGTGCACGCCGGCGGCGGCGCTGTCGGTCGCGGCCTGCACGACGGGGTGCGTCGCGACGTGCGCGGCGGCGGCTGCAGGGGCGGCGGCGGTCTGCATCGGGTGGGGCAACCGATCGACGCGCGGGGAGGTTCCGTATGCGTGTTGCCGTTCGCCCTGAGGAGCCATTGAGCTTGTCGAAATGGCGTCACGAAGGGCGCTCTCCGGGCCGTCCTTCGAGACGGGTCTTCGACTGCGCTCAGACCCTCCTCAAGACGAACGGATCGGGTAAGAGGCGTTGCGGATGGGAGGCGGCATGGCGAAGGCGTTGACCGAAGAGCAGGCAGAGGCGCGGCTGGCATGGCTGGCGGGCGAGATCGCGCGCCACAACCGGCTCTATCATGATCAGGACGCGCCCGAGATCAGCGACGCCGACTATGACGCGCTCGTCCGCGAGAACAATGCGCTCGAGGCGGCGTGGCCGGCATTGGTGCGCACCGATTCGCCCGCGAAGCTGGTCGGCGCCCCGGCGACCGCCAGCCACCTCGCCAAGGTCGCGCATGCGAGAGCGATGCTCAGCCTCGACAATGCCTTCTCGGACGAGGAGGTCGCCGAGTTCGTCACGCGCGTGCGGCGCTTCCTGAACCTCGCTGCGGAGGAGCCGGTGGTGCTCACCGCGGAGCCCAAGATCGACGGGCTTTCCTGCTCGCTCCGCTACGAGGAGGGCCGGCTGGTGCGCGCGCTGACACGTGGCGACGGCGCGGTCGGCGAGGACGTCACCGCGAACGTCCGCACGATCGGTGACGTGCCGGACACGTTGAACGGCAAGGCACCCGCGGTGTTCGAGGTCCGCGGCGAAGTCTATATGGCAAAGGCGGATTTCGCCGCGCTCAATGAGGCGCTGGCGGGCGAGCGGGTCTTCGCCAATCCGCGTAACGCCGCCGCCGGATCGCTTCGCCAGAAGGATGCCGAGATCACGCGCACGCGGCCGTTGCGCTTCCTCGCGCATGGCTGGGGCGAGGTCAGTGAGGAGCCCGGCGGTACGCAGTACGACGTGATGAAGGCGATCGAGGCGTGGGGATTGCCGGTCTCCGATCGGCTGGTGCGCTGCGAGACCGCCGAGGCCGCACTCGCGCATTATAGCTCGATCGAGGCGGTGCGCGCTGATCTGCCGTTCGACATCGACGGCGTCGTCTACAAGGTCGATCGGCTCGATTGGCAGAAGCGGCTGGGGCAGGTTTCTCGGTCGCCGCGCTGGGCGATCGCACACAAGTTTCCGGCCGAGCGCGCGCAGACGACGCTGCAGGCGATCGACATCCAGGTCGGCCGCACCGGCAAGCTCACGCCGGTTGCGCGGCTCGAGCCGGTGACGGTCGGCGGCGTCGTCGTCTCGAACGCGACGCTGCACAATGCCGACGAGATCGCGCGGCTCGGCGTGCGACCCGGCGACCGTGTCGTCGTCCAGCGCGCCGGCGACGTCATTCCACAGATCGTCGAAAACCTGACCCGCGACGAGGAGCGCCCCGCCTTCGTCTATCCGACGCACTGCCCGGTCTGCGGATCGGAGGCGGTGCGCGAGGAAGGCGAGGTCGACATCCGCTGCACCGGTGGGCTGATCTGCGCGGTCCAGCGGTTCGAGCGGCTGCGGCATTTCGTCAGCCGCGGCGCGCTCGACATCGAGGGGCTCGGCGAGAAGACGATCGACGAATTCCTCGCGCTCGGCTGGATCAAGGAGCCGGCCGATATCTTCCGCCTCGCGCAGCATCGCGACGAACTGCTGACGCGCGAGGGCTGGAAGGAGGTCTCGGTCGACAAGCTGCTCGCCGCGATCGAGACTAAGCGCGCGCCCGATGCTGCGCGGCTGCTGTTCGGGCTCGGCATCCGCCACGTCGGCATCGTCACCGCGCGCGATCTGCTCAGGCGCTATGCGACCTTGCCTGCGATCCGCGCGCTGGCCGAGGAGATCATCGCACTCCGAAAGGCAAGCGAGGCCGCGATCGGCGAGACCGAGACCCGCTTCCGCAACCGCCTCGACAAGGCGATCGCCGAGCACATCGGTGTCGAACAGGTCGGTGCCGCCGTCGGCCACGCGCTCGCCGATTTCTTCCACGAGCCGCATAACGTGGCGGCGTGGGACGATCTGCTTGCGCAGGTGGTGCCGCCGCCGTTTGTCGTCGAGACACGCGCCTCGCCGGTATCGGGCAAGACCGTGGTGTTCACCGGCAAGCTCGAGACGATGTCGCGAGACGAGGCCAAGGCGCAGGCGGAGGCGCTCGGGGCGAAAGTGGCGGGCTCCGTCTCGAAGGCGACCGATCTCGTCATCGCTGGCACCGATGCCGGATCCAAGCTCAAGAAGGCGAGCGAATTGGGCATCGAGGTCACCGATGAAGCCGGCTGGGCGGCGATCGTCGCGGCGGCGGGATAGCGGCTTTTGTCCTGATCCAAATCAAGAGAACGGTCGCGTAATCGCTTGCGCGCAATCCTCCCCGGGGCAATAGCCGCCGCGATGCCGAGCGACGTCACCTTCCGACGCGTGCCGCTGCTGCCGGTCGCCGGGCTGGTGCTGGTCGTGTTCGCGGTGCTCGGCGCGCTCTACCTCAACTGGAGCCAGTCGGATTCGAACCGTTGGGTCGCGCACACGCTCGACGTCGAGGTCGCGATCGCGCGGCTGCGCGGCGACGTGCTGGACGCCGAATCCGCGCACCGCGGCTATCTGCTGAGCGGTGACCCGACTTTGCAGGACCGGGTGGAGGCGGCGAGCCGTCGCGCCCGCGCCGGGTTCGCCGATCTGCGCACGCTCACCGCCGACAATCCTGTCGAGCAACGGGCGCTCGATCAGCTCGCGCCCTTGTTGGCGCGCAAGCTCGAGATCACCGCCAAGTCGATCGATCGTTACGCGCGAACCGCGAACGGAATTCCGGTCGCGGCGCTGCCGAAGAGCGAAGGCCGTGAGATCATGGCGCAGATCGAGGTAATCGTCGATCGCATGCGCGCGGAAGAGGAAAAGCTCTCCGTCAAGCGCGTCGATCATGCCCAGCTGATGATCGACCTTCTGGGGGCGGGGCAGGCGGCGGCGCTGGTGTTGGTGCTCGTCGCCGCCTTCCTCACCGTCGGCGATGCGCGGCGCCGCTTTCAGGCGATGCAGGAGGCGCGCGACGAGGCACGCGGGGCCGAGGCGCAGGTCCGCGCCGAAATCGAGGGGCGCGAGGCCGCCGAGGCGGCGCTCCGCCAGATCCAGAAGATGGAATCGATCGGGCAGCTCACCGGCGGCATCGCCCATGACTTCAACAACATGCTTGCGATCGTCATCGGCAGCCTCGACATGGCGGCGCGCCGTTCGGGCGACCCCGTGCGGGTTGCGCGCGCGATCGCCAACGCCCGCGAGGGCGCCGAGCGTGCCGCGGCGCTGACCGGGCGGCTGCTCGCCTTCTCGCGCCAGTCGCCGCTCGCGCCGGTCGCACTCGATGCCAACCGCCTGGTCGCCGGCATGTCCGAGCTGCTCCACCGCACGCTCGGCGAGACGATCCAGATCGAGACCGTACTCGCCGCAGGCTTGTGGCCGAGCTTCGCCGATCCGCACCAGCTCGAGAACGCGCTGCTCAACCTCGCCGTCAATGCCCGCGATGCGATGGCCGAGGGCGGCAAGCTCACGATCGAGACCGCCAATGTGCACTTCGACGACGCCTATGCCGCGGCGCGCCACGAGGTGGCTCCGGGCCAATATGTCATGCTGTGCGTCACCGACACCGGCAGCGGCATGCCGGCGGACGTGATCGAGAAGGCGTTCGAGCCCTTCTTCACCACCAAACAGGTCGGCAAGGGCACCGGGCTCGGCCTCAGCCAGGTGTTCGGCTTCGCCAAGCAGTCGGGCGGCCATGTCGCGATCTATTCCGAGCTCGGCCAGGGTACGACCGTGAAGCTCTATCTGCCGCGCCATTTCGGTGCCGTGCAGCAGCCCGGTGTTGCCGCGCCGAGCGAGGCGCTGCCGCTCGGCCGCGCCGAGGAGATCATCCTCGTCGTCGAGGACGAGCAGCGCGTGCGCCACTTCTCGGTCGATGCGCTTCGCGACCTCGGCTACACCGTGCTCTCCGCGCACGGCGGGGTCGAGGCGCTGGCGATGCTTGCCGAACAGCCGTCGATCGCGCTGCTCTTCACCGATGTCGTCATGCCCGAGATGAACGGCCGCAAGCTCGCCGACGCCGCGCGCGCGCAGCGACCGAACCTGCCAGTGCTCTACACGACCGGCTACACGCGCAACGCCGTCGTTCACAACGGCATGCTCGATGCGGGCGTCGCGCTGCTCCAGAAGCCGTTCACGATCGAGCAGCTCGCCCGCAAGGTGCGCGACGTGATCGACGGCGGCGGCGCGAACCGGGGTTAGGCGCCAGGCTTCGAACAATATTCCGCATTCCCGCGAAGGCGGGAATCCTTATGTCTATCGCTGCGGCCAGATCGCAATCGTCGAGATTATGGATCCCCGCCTTCGCGGGGATGACGTGCTCGTGCAGCGAGCGCGTGACTGAGCCCGAAGCGACGCCTAGATCGTTTCGCCTGCATGGCTGATATCGTATCGCCTCCTCCCGAAGCCGCGCCCGACTGGACAGTCCCGCAGGACTGGGCGCGCTACACCGCGCACGAGCATGCGATCTGGGACCTACTGTTCGCGCGGCAGTCGGCGCAGCTCGAGGGACGCGCGGCGAAGGCATTCCTGCGCGGACTCGACGTGCTGCACCTCTCGAAACCGGGCGTGCCCGAGTTTCGCGAGCTCTCTGATCGGCTCGGCGCGCTCACCGGATGGCAGGTCGTCGCGGTGCCGGGGCTGGTGCCGGACGCGGTGTTCTTCGAGCATCTCGCCAACCGCCGCTTTCCGGCCGGCAACTTCATCCGCAGCGCCGATCAGCTCGACTATCTCCAGGAGCCCGACGTCTTCCATGACGTGTTCGGACACGTGCCCATGCTCGCCGACCCGGTGTTCGCCGACTATATGCAGGCCTATGGCGAGGGGGGCCTGCGCAGTCTCGGCTTCGGCGCGCTGGACAAGCTGGCGCGGCTCTACTGGTACACCGTCGAGTTCGGCTTGGTCCGCGAGCAAGGCGGGCTGCGGCTGTTCGGATCGGGCATCGTTTCGAGTCATGGCGAAAGTCGCTTCGCACTCGACGATCCAAGCCCCAACCGGATCCGGTTCGATCTCGTCCGGGTGATGCGCACGCGCTATCGGATCGACGATTACCAGCAGGTCTATTTCGTGCTCGACAGCTTCGAGGATCTGCTCCGGCAGACCGTCGAGACCGATTTCGCGCCGCTCTATGCGCGGCTGGAGGCGCTGCCCGATCTCGCGCCGGATGCGCTGTTGCCGGATGATGCGATCATCACCCACGGCACGCAGGAATATGCGCGAGGGAAGGTCTTAATTGACTAAGCTCGGCTCCCGTTCGCGCTGAGCGCAGTCGAAGTGCAGCCACTGTTAGCGCGTGGCCTTCGACTGCGCTCAGGCTGAACGGGGTTTGTGACCAAGGGGATGGGTCACCGCCCCCGCCGCCGCATCCGGAGCGTCGGCCAGTTGCCGGTGTCGATGCGGTCGGCGAGGCGGAAGCCGCTCCGGCGATACGCTGCCATCACGGCGTCCGCCTGGTTCGCCAGCAGCCCTGCAAGGATGACGTCGCCGCCGGCGGACGTGGCCGCCGCGATCGCCGGCGCGAGCGCGATCAGCGGCGCGGCGAGGATGTTGGCGATGACGAGCGCATAGGGGCCGCGCGCCGCGATCAGCGGATCGTCGAGCCCATCCGCAACCGCAAGCGCGAGCGCGCCGTGCCGCCGCCCCAGCGCGATACCGTTGACGGCCGCATTCTCCGTCGCGACCTCGATCGAGACCGGATCGATGTCGGACGCCAGCACGCGCGCGCGCCGCCACAATTTGAGCGCCGCGAAGGCGAGGATACCGGTGCCGGTCCCGACATCGAGGATCGCGTCCGGACGCACACCCTGCCGCCGCGTCCGGTCGAGCATGGCGAGGCAGCCGGCGGTGGTCGCGTGCTGGCCGGTGCCGAAGGCGCGCCCGGCCTCGATGCGGAACGCGATAGCGTCGGCAGGCACCGCATCGGCGTGCGCGGCGGTGTACACGAAGAAGCGGCCGGCACGGATCGGGGTGAGACCGGATTGGCTCAGCGTCACCCAATCCTGGTCTGGCAGCCGCTCGACCCGTGGTGTGGCGTCGCGTGCGGACGGTATCAGGGCGCGGACGCGGCCGAGCGTCGCCGCATCCGGCTCGCCTTCGACATACACCTCGAGCAGCCATTCGTCCGGCCGCGCCGGATCGGGTTCGCGCGGGTTGAGCACCGGCGGCTCGTCCAGCTCGGCGAAGGGATCGTCGAGCGCCAACGCCTCGGCTTCGGCGCGCGTGCAGGGCAGCGTGATCTTCCAACTCGCGGTCGCCGCGGCGATCGCCTCTCCGCCGGGCGCCTGCACCGTCGGCGCTTCCTCAGCGGACATAGCTCGCTCCGTTGATGTCGAGGATCGCGCCGGTCATCGAGGCGGGTGCTTCGAGCGCGAGCCAGCGCACGGTCTCGGCAACCTCCTCCGGGGTTGCCACGCGGCCGAGCGGGATGTCGGCGAGCAGGCCTTCGCCGCCGCGGCTCGCCAGATAATCCTCGGCCATCCCAGTCATCGTGAAGCCCGGGCAGATCGCGAAGGCGAGGATGCCCTGATGCGCATAGCCGCGCGCGATCGACTTGGTCATCGCCACCATTCCGGCCTTGGAGGCGGCATAATGCCAATAGGCCGGGCTGTCGCCGCGATAGGCGGCGCGGCTCGCGACGTTGACGACGCGGCCGGGCCGGCCGTGATCCTGCCAGTGCAGCACCGCGAGCCGCGAGAGCGCGGCGGCGGCGACCAGGTTGATCTCGAGCGCGCGCATCCAGGCGGCATGCCAGCTCTCCTCGTCGATGCCGATCGGCGCGGGATCGAAGATGCCCGCATTGTTGACGAGCACGTCGACACGGCCGCCGAGCCGGTCGACCGCTTCGTCCCATAGCCGGCGCGGCGCGGCGGGGTCGGCAAGATCGGCGGCGATGCGGTCCGGCGCCTCGGTCGTCGCGTGACCGATGGTCTCGGCCTGGAGCTGGAGCGCGTCGACGATGGCGGCGCCGATGCCGCGGCTGGTGCCGGTGACGAGGATATGCGGGCGGTCCATGCCGCGCCCGTTAGCCGAGCCGCATCCTCGCGTCACGGGTGGACAGGAGCATGGCCGCGCTCCTAACGGGTGCCATGACAGCCTTCCACGAATCGGCCGCGCCGGCTTCGGTCCAGCCCGCCTCCATCCTGATCGTCGATTTCGGCAGCCAGGTGACGCAGCTCATCGCCCGGCGCGTGCGCGAGGCCGGCGTCTACAGCGAGATTGCGCCGTTCAACGCCGCCGAGGCCGCGTTCGATCGGCTGCAGCCGAAAGGCATCATCCTCTCCGGCGGCCCGGCCTCGGTGACCGAGGCGAACAGTCCGCGCGCGCCGCAGCGCTTCTTTGAGGCGGGCATCCCCGTCCTCGGCATCTGCTACGGCCAGCAGACGATGTGCGCGCAACTCGGCGGCAGCGTCGTCGGCGGGCGAGGGGAAGGGGAGTTCGGCCGCGCTTTCCTCGAGGTCAGCGGCCGTTCGCGCCTCTTCGATGGTTTGTGGAAGGAGGGCGAACGCCACCAGGTCTGGATGAGCCATGGCGACAAGGTCGATGCTCTCCCAGCCGGTTTCGCGCCGGTGGCGCATTCGGAGGGTGCACCCTACGCCGTTACCGCCGACGAGGCGCGCCGCTTCTATGGCGTCCAGTTCCATCCCGAGGTCGTGCACACGCCCGACGGCGGCAAGCTGATCGCCAACTTCGCGCGCCATGTCTGCGGGTTGGCCGGCGACTGGACGATGGCCGAGTTCCGCGAAGCGAAGGTGGCGGAGATCCGCGCGCAGGTCGGCGTGGGTCATGACGGGGGCAAGGTGATCTGCGGCCTTTCGGGCGGCGTCGACAGCGCCGTCGCCGCGGTGCTGATCCACGAGGCGATCGGGGATCAGCTCACCTGCGTTTTCGTCGATCACGGGCTGATGCGGATGGGTGAGGCCGACCAGGTCGTCGGGCTGTTCCGCGAAAGCTACGGCATCCCGCTCGTGCACGTTAAGGCGGAGACGCTCTTCCTCAATGGTCTGCGGGGCGTCACCGATCCGGAGGCCAAACGCAAATTCATCGGCAAGACCTTCATCGACGTGTTCGAGGACGAGGCGCGCAAGGTCGGCGGCGCCGACTTCCTCGGCCAGGGCACGCTCTATCCGGACGTGATCGAGAGCGTCAGCTTCACCGGTGGTCCGTCGGTGACGATCAAGAGCCATCACAATGTCGGCGGCCTGCCCGAGCGCATGAACATGAAGCTCGTCGAACCGCTGCGCGAGCTGTTCAAGGACGAGGTGCGGCTGCTCGGCCAGGAACTCGGCCTGCCGCCGGCGTTCGTCGGCCGGCATCCCTTTCCGGGGCCGGGTCTCGCCATCCGCATCCCAGGCGAAGTGACCAAGGAGCGCTGCGACATTCTGCGCAAGGCCGATGCCATCTATCTCGAGGAGATCCGCAACGCCGGCCTCTACGATGCGATCTGGCAGGCGTTCGCGGTGCTGCTACCGGTGCGCACCGTCGGCGTGATGGGCGACGGCCGCACCTACGACAGCGTCTGCGGCCTGCGCGCCGTCACCTCGACCGACGGCATGACCGCAGACGTCTATCCGTTCGATCCCGCCTTCCTCAGCCGCGTGGCGACGCGCATCGTCAACGAGGTCAAGGGCATCAACCGCGTCGTCTACGACTACACGTCGAAGCCGCCGGGCACGATCGAGTGGGAGTGATCTAAGGTCGTTTCAGACCATCTCGCTCCGTGCCAAAAATTGCACGATCTCTTTGACTGGCAAGGATTATTTTTCCCACCCCGTATCGCTGCATGTCACCCCAGCCCGGCCACTTTGTTGGTAGCGATGTTGGTATGGCGCAGGATGGTCGAGAAACGGGCTTTCGCTACCAACACACCCTTTGTTGGTATCCGTTCGCCCCCGACCGGATGCAGATTTATGGGCGATCTCACTGATAAAGAACTGAAAAGCCTCAAGCCGAGGGCCAAGCTCTACAAGGTCACAGACCGCGACGGAATGCACGCCGCTGTCACGCCGACCGGGGTCATCTCGTTCCGGTATCAGTACCGGGTGAATGGGCGCCAGGAGGTCTTGACCATCGGCCGCTACAGCGCCGAGGCGGCGCGCACGCTGACAAGAGCGCCCGAAGCGCTGGAATACGGAATGGAAGTGTCACTGGCGGA
>JAFAZF010000054.1 GCA_019239915.1 Sphingomonadaceae bacterium | reverse complement strand
GTCGCCGCTGCCGTGGACGATCAGCGTCGGCACGCCCGCGAATGCCGGAAGATCGGGGCGGAAATCCGTGGTGCCGAACGCATCGACACAGGCCATCGTGGCGAGCGGGCTCGCCATGATCGCCAGCGCGAACGTCCAGTCGAGCAGACCTTGGCTGACGGGGCTCGATACCAGCCCCACGCCATAGAGCTGCTTGCCGACATTCCGCAGGAAATCGAAGCGATCCTTGCGGATCTGCGCCTTGAACTCCTCGAACTGCTCGCGCGGAACGCCATTCGGATTGTCGTCGGTCTTTAGCAGATAAGGCACGACGGAGCTGATCAGCGCCGCCTTGGCGACCTTGGCGGGGCCATACTTTCCGAGATAGCGCGCGATCTCGCCGCCGCCCATCGAGAAGCCGACCAGCGCCGCGCCGTCCGGCGTGCACTGATCGATCACCGCCGCGAGGTCGTCGGCGAAGAGATCGTAATGATAGCCCCGCGCCGGATGCGCGGAGTGGCCGAAGCCGCGGCGATCATAGGTGATGACGTGGAAGCCGGCCTCGACCAGCGCGACGGTCTGATATTCCCACATGTCGCCGGACAGCGGCCAGCCGTGGATCAGGATGACCGGTCGTCCGGAGCCCATCTCCTTGACGTGGATAGGCGTGCCGTCGCGGCTTTCGATCATGGCCATGGAAGAGCTCCTGCGCGGGGAGCTGCGTTAACCTACGTGGATGGCGGGCGTTCCTTGACCGCGCATGCGCGCTTGGGAACGGGCGCGGTTTCTTTTATCGGTGCGCCATGGCCACCGTCACCGCCCCTCCCGCTCCCGCCGCTTCCACCGCCGATGGCAAGAACCGCCTCGAACGGCTGATGAGGCGCGGCGCCGATTTTCTCGGCGCGCGCGTCGCGATCATGGCGGGCGCGATGTCGTGGGTGTCCGAGCGCAACCTCGTCGCCGCGATGTCGAACGCCGGCGGATTCGGCGTGATCGCGTGCGGCGCGATGACGCCGGCGCTGCTCGATGCGGAGATCGCGGGCACCAAGGCGCTCACGGAAAAGCCGTTCGGCGTCAACCTCATCACCATGCACCCGCAGCTTTCCGAGCTGATCGACGTCTGCACCGGCCACGGCGTCGGCCATGTCGTGCTCGCAGGCGGGCTGCCGCCGGCGGGCTCGCTCGAGCGGATCAAGGGATCGGGCGCGAAGCTGATGTGCTTCGCCCCGGCGCTCGCGCTCGCGAAGAAGCTGATCCGCTCGGGCGTCGACGCGCTCGTGATCGAGGGCATGGAGGCGGGCGGCCATATCGGCCCGGTCAGCACCTCGGTGCTCGCGCAGGAAATGCTGCCGGAGATCGCCGACCAGTTGCCGGTGTTCGTCGCCGGCGGCATCGGGCGGGGACAAGCGATCGCGGGCTATCTGGAGATGGGCGCGGCCGGCGTGCAGCTCGGCACGCGGTTCGTTTGCGCGAACGAAAGCATCGCGCACCCCAATTTCAAGAAGGCATTCATCCGCGCTTCCGCGCGGGACGCGGTCGCCAGCGTGCAGGTCGATCCCAGGCTGCCGGTGATCCCCGTCCGCGCGCTCAAGAACGCCGGTACCGAGCTGTTCACCGCCAAGCAGCGGGAGGTCGCGCAGTCGCTCGACGAAGCGAAGGTGGCGATGGCCGAGGCGCAGCTCGAGATCGAGCATTATTGGGCGGGCGCGCTGCGCCGCGCGGTGATCGACGGCGACGTCGAGCATGGCTCGCTGATGGCCGGCCAGTCGGTGGGCATGGTCAGCAAGGAAGAGCCGATCGCCGAGATCATCGCGAAGCTGCTCGACGAAGCCGCGGCCGCGCTGGGAAAGCGCGCGGGGTAGCGCAACCGGTCCCCTCCCTGGAAGCGCATCAGGTGAACAGCGCCCCGGGCTGTCCAGGCCATGGCTGGGGCTGGCCGACCTGATGCGGGATAGGGGGGTGGAGTTGGAGCGAACCGCATCGCCGATAGCAACCCACCCCAACCCCTCCCTTCCAGGGAGGGGAGATATTCCGCTCGCGAAAGAAACGGCCTAGAGGCCAGTAGCAACATTGCAACAATCGGAGTCGGGGATGCGTCGCGCGCTGCTTGGTCTGGCCTTTGTTTCGAGCGCGGCGTTCGCCGCCACGCCCAGTTCCAGGCTGACGCCCCCGCCCGTGTGGCCGGCCGGCAACACCGTCGATACGATCCAAGGCGTCAAGGTCGCCGATCCCTATCGCGCGCTAGAGGATCCGAACGACCCCAAGGTGCAGGCGTGGAGCGACGCCCAGAACGCGCGCACCCGCGCCTATCTCGATGCGCTGCCCGGCCGCGCCGCCGTCGCCGCCAAGATCGGCCGGCTGATCAAGGGCAGCTCGCCTTTCTACGGTTCGCTCCAGGCACGCGGTCCGCACGTCTTCGCGATCTACAGCGATCCCGCCAAGCAGCAGCCCTCGCTGGTGGTGATGGACGCTGGCGCCGACCCCAGATCGGCCAAGCCGCTGCTCGATCCCAATATGCTCGATCCAGCCGGGCATACTGCGATCGACTGGTACGTCGCCTCGCCGGACGGCACGAAGATCGGCGTATCGCTCTCCCGCAATGGCAGCGAGGACGGCACGCTCCACGTCTATGACGTCGCGACGATGAAGGAGATCGAGCCGCCGATCGACCGCGTGCAATATCCCACCGGCGGCGGCGGCATCGCCTGGAGCGGTGACGGCCGCAGCTTCTGGTACACGCGCTATCCCGGCGCCGAAGCACCCGAGAACGAGCGCCACTTCAACATGTCGCTCTATCTGCACAAGCTCGGCACTCCGATCGCGGCCGACACGCTCGTGCTCTCCGCGAAGGACGGCGTGCCGCGCACCGGCGAGATCTTCGTCGACAACCGCACCGGCGGCAGCAACGCGCTCGTGTCCGTCCAGCTCGGCGACGGCGGCCAGTGGCAGATGTGGATCGCGAAGCCCGACGGCAGCGCGCAGCAGATCGCGCGTTACGAGGATCGCGTCATCGCCGGCGCGATCGCCAAGGACGGCACGGTGTTCGGCCTCTCGCGCAAGGATGCGCCGATGGGCAAGGTCGTGAAGCTCGCCCCGCCCTACACCGGCGGCTTCGCAGCTGCGCCGGTGATCGTTCCGGAGAAGCAGGATGCCGCGGTTGTCGATGGCGGCGAGTTCGGCAGCCCGCTCACGATCGTCGGCGACAAGCTGTTCGTCGAACGGATCGCTGGCGGCCCCAACGAAGTCGGTATCTACGATCTCACCGGCGGCCACGGCACGACGCTTGCGCTGCCGCCGGTCTCCGCCACCGGCGAGATCGACGCGCTGCCTTCCGGCGAGGCGCTGTTCGAGATCAACACCTATCTCGAGCCACCCTATTTCTCGCGCTGGAAGGCGGGCACCGTCACCCGCACCGCGCTCGCGATGCAGTCGCCGATTTCCTTCGGAGACGCGACGGTGACGCGCGCCTTCGCGACCTCGAAGGACGGCACCAAGGTGCCGGTCACGATCATCGCGAAGAAAGGCGTGAAGCTCGACGGCACCAACCCCACCCTGCTCTACGGCTATGGCGGCTACGGCGTGAACCTGACGCCGAGCTTCGCGGGATCGCGCGTGCGGCTGTGGCTCGATGCCGGCGGCGTCTGGGCCTATGCGAACATCCGCGGCGGCGGCGAATATGGCGACCGCTGGCACACCGAGGGCAATCTCACCCACAAGCAGAACGTGTTCGACGACTTCGACGCCGCCGGCGAGATGCTGATCTCCCAGCATTATACGACGCACGCCAGGCTGGCGCTCAACGGCGCTTCGAACGGCGGTCTGCTGATGGGCGCGACGATCACCGAGCATCCCGAGCTCGCCCGTGCGGTGGTCAGCCAGGTCGGCCTCTACGACATGCTGCGCGTCGAGCTCGATCCCAACGGCGCGTTCAACGTCACGGAGTTCGGCACGGTGAAGGATCCGGCGCAGTTCCGGGCGCTCTACGCCTATTCGCCCTATCATCATGTCGTGAAGGGCACCGCCTATCCGGCGACCTTGTTCATGACCGGCGCGAACGACGGCCGCGTCAACCCGCTGCACAGTCGCAAGTTCGCCGCCGCGCTGCAGGCGGCGCAGGGTGCCGACCGGCCGATCCTGCTGCGCACCTCTAAGAACTCGGGCCATGGCCGCGGCACCTCGATCGACGATCGCATCGTCGAATCGACCGACATGATGATGTTCCTGTTCGACCAGCTCGACATGGATGCAGCGAAGGCAGCCCGCTGACCACACGCGCCTGACCCGTATCGCATTGAGACAGCGTCGGCTTTTGGCGGCACTGTCCTTGCTGCAGGTGCGAAATGCGCCTAGCCTCGCGACTCGGTTAACGGAGCGCTTGCCGTGCCGCGTCGACAACGCAGAATACGCGACCTGGTGGCCGCCATCGCGCTCGCGATGGCGGGCTCGGCCAGCGCGCAGCAGCCGCGAATGATGGCGGCGGATGCGAGCAACCTACCGGCCATTCCCGCGCAGGACGAGAGCGGCGCCTTCCGCACGATCAACTATGGCATCGATGCGTCCGAGGCGCTGTGGCACGTCCGCGCCGCACTCAACGTTGCCGCGCTCGGCTGCGAAGGCGCGCCGCGCGCCGCGCTCATCGCCGCCTATAACCGCTTCATCACCGCGCAACGCGTGCCGCTCGCCGCCGCGAACAAAGCGATCGGCGTGCGGCTGCAGGCGCGCTACGGCGCCGGCTGGACGGCACAATATGATGCCGACATGACCGCGCTCTACAATTTCTTCTCGCAGCCCTTTGCCAAGACCGCCTTTTGCGCCGTCGCCGCGCCGGTCGCCGCCGAGACCGCGCGCGTCACGCCGGCCACCGCCGGTCGGTTCGCGGCCGATGCGCTGCCGCGGCTCGAGGCGCCGTTCACTGCCTTCTACGCGCGCTACTTGTCCTATCAGCGCGCGCTCGCCGACTATCGGAGCCGCTACACCGGCGGCGCGACGGCCGCGGCGCCGCTCCGCGCAGCGCCGTCCCTCGACTATGCGCTAGATGCCGCGTCGCCGCCGCTGGTTCCGGCGCCCGCCCCGTCCACGCCGCCTCGGTCCGGCCTCTCCCCGGCCGCCTACACCCGCCTGCTGCTCGCGGCGATGCAGGATCGGACAATGCCCGTGCCCGTGCGGACTGCCGCGGAGAGCGCGACCACCGCCGCACCCGCGCCGGCATTGCCCGCGCTTTCGTACCAGCTTCCCAACTAAATCCGTTTTCGCCGAGAACAGGGCTCTCGCTTCCCTTGGCGCCACGCGCCTGATAGCCGTTTGCCGTGCCCACGCTCGCCCCTGCCACCGCGGCTTCGGCCGCCCGCGAGATATTGCGTCGCCTCCACGACGTGATGGCGGCGCGCACCAACGCGCAGACCAAGCTCAACAGCGTCGTCCAGATCATCGGCGAAGCGCTCGATAGCGAGGTCTGCTCGATCTATCTGCTGCGCGACGGCGTGCTCGAGCTATACGCCACGCGCGGTCTCGAGCAGAACGCGGTGCATGTGACCAAGCTCGCGCTCGGCGAAGGTCTTGTCGGCACGATTGCCGAGAAGGTGCAGATGCTCAATCTCGCCGAGGCGACGAGCCACCCCGACTTCGCCTACAAGCCGGAGACGGGCGAGGAGCTGTTCCACAGCTTCGCCGGGGTGCCGATCGTGCGGCGCGAGCGCGCAGTCGGCGTGCTCGCCGTCCAGCATGTCGATCCGCGCCGCTATGACGACGTTGAAATCGAAGCGTTGCAAACCGTCGCCATGGTGCTCGCCGAGTTGATCGCCGCGGCAGGGCTCGTCGATGGGCGCACCAGCGGCAAGGACGCGAGGGATTCCGGCGCGGTGCGGCTGACGGGGCTCAAGCTCGTGGAGGGCATGGGGCGTGGGCTCGCGGTGTACCACCAGCCGCGCGTGGTCGTCGAGCATACCGTTGCCGAAGATATCGAAGTCGAGCGCCACCGCGTCTATTCGGCGTTCGCGCGGATGCGCGAGCAGATCGAGCGGATGACCAGCCAGGCGGAGTTCGGCGTCGCCGGCGAACATCAGGACGTGCTCGCGACCTATAAGATGTTCGCCTATGATGAAGGCTGGAGCCGCCGCATCAACGAGGCGATCGACTCTGGCCTCACCGCCGAGGCGGCGATCGAGCGCGTCCAGCAGCGCACCCGCATGCGGATGCGCGAGATCTCGGACCCGCTGCTCCAGGATCGCATGCACGATCTCGAGGATCTCTCGAACCGGCTGCTGCGGATCGTATCGGGCCAGCTCGGCACCGCCGCGCAACTCGGCCTGCGCGAGGACACGATCCTGATCGCGCGCAATCTCGGCCCGGCCGAGCTGCTCGAATATGACAGGCGGCGGCTAAAGGGCGTGATCCTCGAGGAAGGCTCGCTCACCGCACATGTCACGATCGTTGCGCGGGCGATGGGGGTGCCGGTGCTCGGCCGCGTCGCCAACGTCCGCCGCCAGATCGCCGAGGGCGACATGGTGCTGCTCGATACCAGCCAGAGCGCCGCCTTCGTGCGGCCCAGCTCGCCGATGGAGGAGGCGTTCGACTCCAAGCTCGCCGCGACCCAGCGCCGCCGCGCCGAGTTCGCCGCGATGCGCGACCTGCCGCCGCTCACCCAGGACGGGCTGCGCATCGAGCTGATGGTCAACGCGGGTCTGCGCGACGACATCGCCGCGCTCGACGTCACCGGCGCCGACGGCATCGGGCTGTTCCGCACCGAGTTCCAATTCCTCGTCTCGGCGACGCTGCCGCAGCGCGAGCGCCAGCAGCGGCTTTACAAGGACGTGCTCGATGCGGCGGGCGCGCGGCCGGTGATCTTCCGCACGGTGGACATCGGCGGCGACAAGGCGCTGCCCTACATGAACGACGACGGGCATGACGAGGAGAATCCCGCGATGGGCTGGCGCGCGCTGCGCCTCAGCCTCGAGCGGGACGCGCTGATGAAGGCCCAGGCGCGCGCGCTGGTCGAGGCGGCGGCGGGCCGCGAGCTCAACGTGATGTTCCCGATGGTCTCCGAACCCTGGGAGTTCGACGAGGCGCGCGCCCTGTTCGAGGGCCAGCGCAAATGGGTCGCGGAGCGCGGCCGGGAGCTGCCGCACGCGATCCGCTACGGCACGATGCTCGAGGTGCCGGCGCTCGCCGAGCAGCTCGACCTGCTGCTGCCTAAGATCGACTTTCTCTCGATCGGCACCAACGATCTCACCCAGTTCCTGTTCGCGGCGGATCGCGCGCACCCGAAGCTCGCGGAGCGCTACGATTGGCTGAGCCCCGCGATCCTGCGCTTCATCCGCCGCGTCGTCGAACAGAGTGACGCGGCCGGCGTGAAGCTCGGCATCTGCGGCGAGATGGGCGGACGTGCGCTGGAGGCGATGGCGCTGATCGGCGTCGGCGTGAACCGACTCTCGATCACCCCGGCGGCGGTCGGCCCGGTCAAGGCGATGATCCGCTCACTCGACGCCGCCGCACTGCGCGCCGCGATGCCACAATGGCTTGCCGAGGCACCCCGCAACATGCGCGACGTGCTCGCCCGCTGGGCGGGCAACCGTGACGTCGCGATCGCCTGAGCGGCAAGGCGATGGGCGCGCATGACCATGCCTCGCTGCGCCGCGCCGAAGTCGGCGCGCGGCTGCGCGACGTACGCGAACGGCAGGGGCTCGGCATCGCCGACATCGCGGCGGCGACGCGCATTCCCGAGCGCCATCTCGCCGCGATCGAGCGAGGCGATGCCGGCGCGCTGCCCGGCGATGCCTATGCCGCCGGTTTCGTGCGCGCCTATGCGCGCATCCTGAGTCTCGATGCCGGCGAGTTCGTGCGCGCCTATCGCGGCGAGGCGGAGCTGCCGCCGCCGGCCAAACCCGCATTGCCGCCCGCGATGGCGGCGCCGTCGACGCCCGAGTATCCCACGCGGCAAGAAGAAGATGCGGCGCGCCCGCTGCCGATCGTTCCGATCGCGATCGGCCTTGCCGTGCTGCTGCTCGCCACGTTGATTGCCGTGATCGCCTGGCGGCCGGCGCCGCCACGCGTGACGCATGTCGTGCTGCCCGATCTCGCACCCAGCATGCCGGGTCAGCGCATCGCCTTGCCGCCCGCACGCGACGACAGCGTGGTGCTCACTGCGCGTGCGCGCGTCTGGCTCCGCGTCTACGAGGAGCATGGCAAGACACTGTTCGACGGGTTGCTCGAACCCGGCAAGACCATCCGCGTGCCCGCCACGGCGCGCGATCCGCGGCTGAGCACCGGCTGGCCGGGCGCGCTCGCGATCCGCGTCGGCGGCGCGCCGGTGGCGCCGCTCGGCGCGACCCGCCGCATCGACGGCATCAGCCTCGCGCCGGCGGCGTTGCGCGCAATCCGCTCCGCCCCCTCCGTCGACGCTGACGCTGACGCCGGCCGGCGCTACGGCCGCGACCGCCACTGGCATCACCGCCATCGCGAGCCGCTCGCGCCGCCGGATGTCGTGCCCGAGAAGGACGAGACCATGGCAGCGCCCGCCGCGGCGACAAGTCAATAATCGCTTAATCCCCGCGACAGCCTCGGTCTTGCATGGCATGACGAAGATCATGTGTTGCAGGGGACTGCCATGAAGCGTGCGTGGAGCCTGGTTCTGCTTGCCGGTGTCGGTGCGGCGATGAGCGCGGACGCGACCGCCCAGTCGGGCGCGAGCGTCGAGAGCCGCGTGACCGTCCTCGAAAAGGAGATGCACGCCGTCCAGCGCAAGGTGTTCCCCGGCGGCGCGGGCGCGGAGCTCACGCCCGAAGTGCAGGCGCCGCCGCCGAACGCGGGACCGGGCGGCATCCCCGCGACCTCGCCCGTCGCCGATCTCACCGCGCGCGTGGACTCGCTGGAGCGCCAGCTCGCGCAGCTCACCGGCCAGGTCGAGCAGGACGGCTACACGGTCCGCCAGGTCCAGGACCAGATGGCGAAGCTCAAGTCGGACTACGACTATCGCCTGAGCGCGCTCGAAAAGGGGAGCGCGGGCGGATCCGGCGCCAATCCCGACGGCAACCTGCCGCCGCCACCGCCCTCGAAGCGCGGCGCGCCGCCGCCGCCCGCGGACACCGGCGCCGACAACGCTGCCCCGGCCGCCGCCACCGGCGACCCCGCCGAGGATGCATATATGGCGGGATACAAGCTGTGGACGCAGAAAAAATATCCCGAGGCCGAGGCCGCGCTGAAGGCGGTCGTCGCCAAGTATCCCGACAGCAAGCGCGCCAGCTACGCGCAGAACCTGCTCGGCCGGTCCTATCTCGACGAGGGTAAGCCCGGCCTCGCCGCCGATGCCTTCTACAGCAACTACAAGAAGATGCCGCGTGGCGAGCGCGCGCCGGACAGCCTCTATTATCTCGGCCAGTCGCTGATGCAGCTCAAGAAGCCCGCGGATGCGTGCAAGGTCTATGGCGAGCTCGGCGACGTCTACGGCGCCAAGCTCACCGAGCCGCTGAAGAGCAGGGTCGCGCAGGCGAAGACGGATGCCAAGTGCGGCGGCTGACGCCGTTACCGGGATCGATCCGGCCGACGTAGCCCGCTTCGCGGCGCGGCTCGCCGAGCTCGGCTGCCATCATGACGACGCGCTGGCCGTCGCCGTTTCGGGCGGCGGCGACAGTGTCGCCTTGCTCCTGCTCGCGATCGCGGCGCGCCCGGGTCGGGTCAGCGCGGCGACGGTCGATCACGGCCTGCGCGCCGAGGCGGCCGCGGAGGCGCAGTCGGTCGCCGCGTTGTGCGCCCGTCTCGGCGCCCCGCACACGATCCTAACGGTGGACGTGGCGCGCGTCCGCGGCGGCCTGCAGGCGTCCGCGCGCGCCGCCCGCTACGATGCGCTCGCCCGCTGGTGCCCGGCGCCCTGGCTGCTCGTCGGGCACCAGCGCGACGACGTCGCCGAAAGCCTGCTGATGCGGCTGTCGCGCGGCTCCGGCGTCGGCGGGCTCGCCCGCATGCACGACCTGTGGGATATGGGGCCGGACCGGCCGGCGCTGGTGCGGCCGCTGCTCGGTTGGTCGCGGGCCGAACTGCTCGCGATCTGCGTCGCCGCCGGCGTCCAGCCGATCGACGATCCCTCCAACCGCGACCCGCGCTTCGATCGCGCCCACGCCCGCCGGCTGCTGGCACGCACGCCGTGGCTCTCGGCGGAACGACTGGCGCGGGCCGCCGATAACCTCGCCGATGCCGATATCGCGCTCGCCTGGCTCGCCGATCGCGAGTGGGCGGCACGCGTCGAGGAGCAAACGCATCTGGCTTCGCTCACGATCGACGCCGAGGGTCTGCCGCACGAGACCCGCCGCCGCTTCATCGAGCGCGCGCTCCGCCGCCTCGGCGCACGCCCACCGCTCGACAAGATCGAGACGCTGCTCGACCTGCTCGAAGACGGGCACGCCGCGACGCTCGCCGGGATCAAGGCGACGCCCGGCCCGCCCTGGCGCTTCACGCCCGCGCCGCCCCGCCGCCAAAATCGGACGGGCGACTAGGGCTGTGGATTGTCATTAACCTGCGAACGCCTATCTTGTGCGGTGCAAGACTCCGGAGCGGGCATGAGCGAGGACAAGGAACCGCAGAACAATCCGTGGATGAAGAGCCTGCTCATCTGGGTAGGCATTCTTCTCGGGCTCGTCCTGTTCGTGTCGCTGTTCGATTCGAGCGCGCGCACGATGGGCGGCGGTGACAGCATCGCCTATTCCGATTTCCTCCAGCGGCTCGACGAAGGCTCGGTGAAGGACGTCGAGATTGCCGGCGAGGCGGTTTCCGGCAAGTTCACCAACGATGCGACCTTCCACACCTATTCGCCCAACGATCCGCAGCTCGTGCAGCGGCTCGCCGAGAAGGGCGTGCGCTTTCAGGCGCGGCCCGAGGAACAGACCAGCTTCTGGATGATCCTCGTCTACCAGTCGCTGCCCTTCCTGCTGATCCTCGGCATCGCCTTCTTCGTGATGCGCCAGATGCAGAAGAACGCCGGCTCGGGCGCGATGGGCTTCGGCAAGTCACGCGCGCGCATGCTTACCGAGAAGCAGGGCCGCGTCACCTTCGACGACGTCGCCGGCATCGACGAGGCGCGCGAGGAGCTGCAGGAGATCGTCGATTTCCTCAAGGATCCGTCGCGCTTCGCCCGCCTGGGCGGCAAGATCCCGAAGGGCGCGCTGCTCGTCGGCTCGCCCGGCACCGGCAAGACGCTGCTCGCCCGCGCGATCGCCGGCGAGGCGAACGTGCCGTTCTTCACCATCTCGGGCTCCGACTTCGTCGAGATGTTCGTCGGCGTGGGTGCGAGCCGCGTCCGCGACATGTTCGAGCAGGCCAAGAAGAACGCGCCCTGCATCGTCTTCATCGACGAGATCGACGCGGTGGGTCGCCACCGTGGCGCCGGGCTCGGCAACGGCAATGACGAGCGCGAGCAGACGCTGAACCAGCTCCTCGTCGAGATGGACGGCTTCGAGGCCAACGAAGGCATCATCATCATCGCGGCGACCAACCGGCCCGACGTGCTCGATCCCGCATTGCTCCGTCCCGGCCGCTTCGATCGCCAGGTCGTCGTGCCGCGTCCCGACATCAACGGGCGGGTCAAGATCCTCGAAGTGCACATGAAGAAGGTGCCGCTCGCGCCCGACGTCGATGCGCGGACGATCGCGCGCGGCACGCCCGGCTTCTCGGGCGCCGACCTCGCCAATCTCGTCAACGAGGCGGCGCTGCTCGCCGCCCGCAAGTCCAAGCGCCTCGTCGCCATGCGCGAGTTCGAGGAAGCCAAGGACAAGGTCATGATGGGCGCCGAGCGCAAGTCCATGGTCATGACCGAGGAGGAGAAGCGCTCCACCGCCTATCACGAGGCCGGCCATGCGCTCGTCTCGCTGCACGTGCCGGGCTGCGATCCGCTCCACAAGGTGACGATCATCCCGCGCGGCCGCGCGCTGGGCGTGACCTGGAACCTGCCCGAGCGTGATCGCTATTCGATGAGCATGAAGCAGATGAAGGCGCGGCTTGCGCTCTGCTTTGGCGGCCGCATCGCCGAGCAGCTCATCTACGGCGCCGACGAGCTCAACACCGGCGCTTCCAACGACATCCAGCAGGCTACCGACATGGCCCGCTCGATGGTGATGGAATATGGCATGTCCGAAAAGCTGGGCTGGCTGCGCTATCGCGACAACCAGGACGAGGTGTTCCTCGGGCATTCGGTCGCGCGCTCGCAGACCGTCTCGGAGGAGACCGCGCGGCTGATCGACGCCGAGGTGCGCCGCCTGATCGAGGAGGCCGAGGGCGCCGCGCGCACCGTGCTCACCGACAATCTCGACGAGCTTCACCGCCTCGCCGGCGCGCTGCTCGAGTTCGAGACGCTTACCGGCGACGAGGCGCAGAAGGCGATCGCTGGCGAGCAGATCGGCCGCGACGAGGGCAATGCCCGCCGCCCGGTCGCGCTCAACACCGGCGGCTCGTCGATCCCCAAGACCAAGCGCCCTGGCGGCTTCGGCGACCCCGCACCGCAAGGCGCGTGATGCGCGGGTAGCCCGTCGCGGAACCAAGCTTCCTCGCATTGGCATCGAGGCAGACGCGAAACATGCCCGCTGTTGGTGCGCGGCGGTAACTGAGGAAGTTGTCATCGCGAGGCGCCGCACGCACCGTGCGATCCAGCTACGCCGTTAGCGTTGGGTTGCTTCGCCTCGCTCGCAATGACGACATGTGGTGGAAAGCAACCGTTCGGACACGCGATTCCGTTCGGCCTGAGCTTGTCGAAGGCCTGTTCTTCAGTCTTGATCGACCGCGATGTTCTGGACCTACCTGCTCCATTGCCGCGGCGGCATCTTCTATGTCGGCCATAGCGACGATCTCGAACGCCGGCTGGCGGAGCATCGGTTCGGCGTGGTGCCAGGCTTCGCACACGATCACCTGCCGGTAACGCTCGTCTGGTCGGAGACCTTCCCGACGCGCGCAGACGCGCTCGCCATGGAACGGCGGCTCAAGGGCTGGAGCCGCGCAAAGAAACTTGCCCTGATCCGAGGCGATTGGCCAACGATCAGCCGCCTCGCCTCATCCAAAGAGAAGAGCAGGCCTTCGACAAGCTCGGGCCGAACGGAAACGGGAACGTCCGCAAACGGGCGATGGGCGCCGCGCCGATCGCTAACGCATTCGTAACCATATCCGCGCGACACCCGCGGCGATCTTCGGGAGCGCCTCGCCCATGCCGGACCTGCTCATCCATTCCATGTCCGAGTTCGCCGAGCTCATCCTTGGCGCGCTCGATATCGCGGGTGCGCGGCACATCGTCGAGATCGGCGCCGAATATGGCGGGATGACGCAGCGGCTGGCGGCGCGCGCGGAGGATGTCGGCGGCGCGCTCACCAGCATCGATCCGGCGCCGCAGCCCGAGTTCCTCGCCTCGGTGGCCGAGCGCGACCATGTCCGCCACATCGGCGCGCCCAGCCTCGCGGCAATCGGGGATCTGAGGCAGGTCGACGCCTGGATGGTCGACGGCGACCATAATGGTTCACGGTCTTCCACGAGCTGAAGGCGATCGAGGAAGCATGCCGCCGCGATGCGCGGCCGCTGCTCGTCTTCCTCCACGATATCGGCTGGCCGGCGGGACGGCGCGATCAATATTACGCGCCCGCGCAGATCCCCGCGCCCGATCGCCAGCCCTATGACTATGAGGGCGGCGTGCTACCGGGCATCGACGCGCCGGTGCCGGGGCGGGGCTTCCGCGGCATGGGCCATTTTGCCTGGGCGCGGCATGAGGGCGGCCCGCGCAACGGCGTGCTCACCGCGATCGAGGACTTCATCGCCGGCAGCACGCGCGCGCTCGCCTTCGCCGAAATCCCAGCGGTGTTCGGCCTCGGCATCCTGTTCGACGCGGATGCGCCGTGGAGCGAGCCGCTCGGTCAGCTCATGCTGCCCTATCACCAAAACGCCCTGATCGCCGCACTAGAGACCAACCGGCTCGCCAACTATCTGCGCGTCATCGAGATGCAGGACGAGATCGCGGCGATGCAAGGCGCGAGCGAAGCGAAGGCGGCCGCTTAAGAAACCGGTCGGGCGGCAAGCTCCTCGGTGCTCGGTGAAGTCGGGAGCCACGCGCGGCTGGCGCGGCACTCGCTATCCAGGCTCCGGCTTTCGCCGGAGCACAGCATTTCGAGGCATCGGGAGCCCTTTCCGATGAGCGGCGTTTCGGAAGGGCAACGACCTTTGAGGATCGAGCGATGTCCGCCGCCACCCTGCCGCGCCGTCTCCTGCTTGCCGCCGCCATGGCCGGATTGGCCGCCGCTCCTGCGCTTGCGAAGGCGCGACATCATGCCGTGCATCCCGCAGCGCCGCTGCGCACCGGCGACTATGTCTGCCAGGCGAACGGCGCCGGCATGTTCCCGCTCTCGATCCTGCCGAACATGCGCTACCACGCCGCCGCCGCGCCCGGCCGCTACAAGGCGGATGCCGGCGTGATCCACTTCTCGGGCGGCTCGCTCGCCAATCAGGTCGGCCATCTCACCAGCCCGACGACGTTCGAGCTCGGTCTCAGCGCGCAATCTTCGCCCTACACGACCTGCAATCTCGCCGTGAAGCCCGCGGCCTAGCCGCCGCGCCGGCAATCCTCGATCAATCGCCCGATCTCCGGGCGGACTGGCAGCAGCGTGCGCTGCAGCCCCGCCTCCGGCGCCGCGACGGCGAAGCGCCCGCGGCTGAAGGCAAGCTTATCGAGCCCCGGATCGCCGCTGCTGGTTTGCGCGACGATCATGCCGCCCTCGCCCGGTCCCGCCGGATAGCCGAACGCGCCATCGCTGGCGGTAAAGGCAAGCCGCGCCTGGGCGCCCGGCGCGAGGCTGCCGCGCGCGGCGATCGTGACCGTTCCTGCCTGGCAGCGAAGCGCCAGCAGCGGCGCACCGCCGACGACGCCGAACTCGGCGCGGCCGGGCGACCAGCGCCAATCGCCCGCAGCGAGAGGCAGGTCGCGCCAGTCGGCGGGCGGCGGCGTCTCGACCGGGGCGGACGGCGGCGGCGGGAGCGGCGGCGCAGGCTTGGGGGTCGGCGTGACGCAGCTGGCGAGCAGCAGTGCGCCGGCAGCGGCGGAGAGGGCACGGATACGCATCGCCGCCCTCATGTCCGATCCGGCTCCGCGAGGGAAGCCGCGGCCGCCGCACCCGCGCGCCGTTTCGCCGCCTCTCAGCCGCGTTGCGCGGCGGCAAGCGCCTCGTCAGGTGGCACGGCAAGCACATCCTCCGGACCGACATAGCCTTCGGGATCGGGATGGATGAGGATCTCGACGCCGGGGAATTCGCGTGCCAACCGCGCCTCGATCTCGTCCATCACGCGGTGCGCGTCGACGACCGTCATCTCGGGATCGACCCAGACGTGGAACTGCACGAAGTCGCGATCGCCGGCGGTGCGCGTGCGCAGATCGTGGATGCCGCGCAGCTCGGGATGGCGGCTCGCCACCTCGACGAAGCGGCGGCGGCGCTCTTCCGGCCATTCGCGGTCCATCAGCTGGTTGATCGCGGCGACGCTCGCGCGCCAGGCGTTGACGCCCAGCCAGAGCGCGATCCCGATGCCGAAGATCGGATCCGCCTCGCGCCAGCCGGCATAGCGCGCCAGCAGGAGCGCGACGATTACTGCGACGTTGAGCGCGAGATCGCTCTCATAGTGGATGTTGTCGGCGCGGATCGCGAGGCTGCCGGAAGCGGCGATCGCGCGCCGCTGATAGGCGACGAGCGCGATCGTCACCAGGCTGGCCACGACGGACACGAGGATGCCCGCGCCTTCGTCGCCGACATGCGCACCGCCGACCAGCGTCTCGACCGCGCGCCAGGCGATGCCGGTCGCCGAGACGGCGATCAGCGCAACCTGGAAGAGCGCCGCGAGCGCCTCCGCCTTGCCGTGGCCGAAGCGGTGCTCGCGATCCGGTGGCTCGGCGGCGATACGCACGCTGAGGAGCGTGACCAGGCTCGCGATGAGATCGAGCAGCGTATCGGCGAGGCTGCCGAGCATCGCCACCGAGCCGGTCGCCCATGCCGCCCAGCCCTTGAGAACCATCAGGAAGCTTGCCGTGGCGAGGCTTGCGCGCGCTGCCTTTTCGGCGAAGGAGGGTGTCGGCGCACTCACGGGTACAGCAGACTCTCGCGCCAGCCGGCGGCAGCATCACGCGAGAACAGGCGACGCTCGTGCAGGCGATGGGCGCGATCGGACCAGAATTCGATGCGTTCGGGCAGGACGCGGTAACCGCCCCAGCGCGGCGGACGCGGCACCTCCCGCCCCTCGAAACGCGCCTGCATCTCTTCGAAACGGCGTTCGAAGATCGCCCGCTCGGCAAGCGGACGTGACTGGTCGGACGCCCACGCTCCGAGCTGCGAATCGCGCGCGCGGCTGGCGAAATAGGCGTCCGCCTGCGCTGCGCTCACCGCTCCGATCGGTCCTTCGACGCGGACCTGCCGGCGCAAGGATTTCCAATGGAAGAGCAGCGCTGCATGCGGGTTCGCGGCGAGCTCGCCCGCCTTGCGGCTATCGAGATTGGTATAGAAGACGAAGCCGTCTGGCCCATGCTCCTTGAGCAGCACCATCCGCACCGAGGGCCGCCCGTCCCCGCCCGCCGTCGCGACTGCCATCGCGTTGGGATCGTTCGGCTCGGACGCGCGCGCCTCGGCGAACCAGCTTTCGAACAGCGCGAAGGGATCCGTGGCCATATGGCGCATGTAACGCGCGAACGCCGCGACCACACCATCCGTTCGCGCCGAACGCTGTGGAAGTGCGGCCACCGTTCGGCGTGCGTTGACTGCGCTCAGGCTCAACGGGGTTGATTTCAGATGCGTTCGCCAAGGTTGCACCGCAGCATCGGCTATGGCGTTATGCCGGCATGATTCAGGCCGCACTCCACCACGTCACCGCCTATCGTTACGATCACCCCGTTCAGCTTGGGCCGCAGGTGATCCGGCTGCGCCCGGCACCGCACAGCCGCACCGCCGTGCCCAACTACTCGCTGCGCGTCGAACCCGAGCACCACTTCATCAATTGGCAGCAGGATCCGCACGGCAACTGGCTCGCGCGCATCGTCTTTCCGGAAAAGGCGGAGCAGTTCCGCGTCACCGTCGACCTGATCGCCGACCTCACCGTGATCAACCCGTTCGACTTCTTCGTCGAGGATTATGCCGAGCATTATCCGTTCGCCTATGACGACGTGCTCGGCGCCGATCTCGCCGCCTATTTCGAGACCGAGCCGCAAGGCGAGAGCTTCGAGGCGCTGGTTGCGCGCTTCGCCGGCCATCAGGGCCGCTCGATCGACTTCCTCGTGATGCTCAACCAGGCGGTCAACGCCGCCGTCGGCTACGTCATCCGCATGGAGGCGGGCACGCAGACGCCCGAGGAGACGCTTGCCGTCGGCACCGGATCCTGCCGGGACAGTTCGTGGCTGCTCGTCCAGCTGCTGCGCCGGCTCGGCTTCGCGGCGCGCTTCGTCTCAGGCTACTCGATCCAGCTCAAGCCCGACATCGTCGCGATCGACGGGCCGCAGGGCGTCGCCGAAGATGTCGCCGATCTCCATGCCTGGGCCGAGGCCTATATCCCCGGCGCCGGCTGGATCGGCATGGACCCCACCTCGGGCCTGCTCGCCGGCGAGGGGCATATCCCGCTCTGCGCGACGCCGCATTATCGCTCGGCGACGCCGATCCAGGGTGCGCTGCTCGAGCCCGCGCATGTCGATTTCGGCTTCGAGATGGCGGTCAGCCGCATCGCCGAGGCGGTGCGCATCACCAAGCCGTTCACCGAAGAACGTTGGGCGGCGCTCGATGCGCTGGGCGAAGCGATCGACGCCGAGCTGATCGCCGGCGACGTCCGCCTCACCACCGGCGGCGAGCCGACATTCGTCGCCACCGACGATCCGCAAGCGCCGGAATGGAACGGCGATGCCGTCGGACCGACCAAGGCCGCCTACGCCGACAAGCTGATCCGCAAGCTCCGCATCAGTTTCGCGCCGGGCGCGCTGCTCCATCACGGTCAAGGCAAATGGTATCCCGGCGAAAGCCTGCCGCGCTGGGCCTACTCCATCTACTGGCGCGACGACGGCGTGCCGATCTGGCGCGGCGCGAGCCTGATCGCCGGTGGCGATAGCGCGAAGGAGGCCCTGACGGCACACAGCGCCGAGCGCTTCCTTACCGAGATCGCGGAGCGCCTCGGGGTCGGCGGCGATCATGTCCAGCCAGCCTATGAGGACGCGATCGGTTGGTCGGTGAAGGAGGCGGAGCTTCCCACCAACGTCGATCCGAGTGACCCGAAGATCGACGATCCCGAGCAGCGCGAGCGTATGGTCCGCGCATTCGAGCGCGGGCTGTCGACACCGGTCGGTTATGTCCTCCCGATCCAGCGCGTCCAGCAATGGCAGGCGAACGTGACGCCGGCGCGAGAGCCACAGCGATCACGCGGCAGCTGGAAGACCGAGCGCTGGAACGTCCGCCGCGGGCGTCTGTTCGCGGTGCCGGGTGATGCCGCGCTCGGCTATCGCCTGCCGCTGGGTTCGCTACCCTTCGTGCCGCCCTCCGACTATCCCTACCTCCACCCGCAGGACCCGACCGAGCCGCGCGGGCCGCTGCCGGACTATCGCGAGAGTGCGACGCGCGATCAGACCGCGCTGCCGGTCGGCGCGGCGGAAGGCGGCCACGCGCCCCAGGAGATCGTCGAGCAGCATGCGATCGCCGGCGCGGTGCGCACCGCAATGACGGTCGAGGCGCATGGCGATCACCTCGCCGTCTTCCTGCCACCGACCGAGCGGCTCGAGGACTATCTCGAGCTAGTGGCGGAAGTGGAGGCGACCGCTGAGCGGCTGAAGCTGCCGGTGCGCATCGAGGGCTATGCGCCGCCGCCCGATCCGCGCCTATCAGTGCTCAAGGTGACGCCGGATCCCGGCGTGATCGAGGTCAACGTCCAGCCCGCGAAAAGCTGGGCCGAGACCAAGGCGATCACCGAGGCGCTCTACGCCCATGCCCGCGCATGCGGCCTCACCGCCGACAAGTTCATGGTCGACGGCCGCGCGGTCGGCACCGGCGGCGGCAACCATGTCGTGCTCGGCGGCCCGAGCGTGAACGATTCGCCGTTCATCCGCCGGCCCGACATGCTCAAGAGTTTCGTGCTCTATTGGCAGCGCCACCCGTCGCTTAGCTATCTGTTCTCGGGCCTGTTCATCGGCCCGACCAGCCAGGCGCCGCGCATCGACGAGGCGCGCCACGATGGCCTCTACGAGCTCGAGATCGCGCTGGCGCAAGTGCCGGGACCGGGCGCCGAGCAGCCCGCGCCCTGGGTGGTCGACCGCCTGTTCCGCAACCTGCTCGTCGACGTTACCGGCAACACCCACCGCACCGAGATTTGCATCGACAAGCTGTTCTCGCCCGACGGCCCGACCGGCCGTCTCGGTCTCGTCGAGTTCCGTGGCTTCGAGATGCCGCCCGAGCCGCGCATGAGCCTCGCGCAGCAGCTCCTCATCCGCGCGCTTGCCGCCTGGTTCTGGAAGGAGCCGCAGGACGGCAGCCTCGTCCGCTGGGGCACGCGCCTGCACGATCGTTTCATGCTGCCGCATTTCGTCTGGGAAGATTTCCTCGAGGTGCTCGGCGATCTGCGCGCCGCGGGCTACGACTTCGATCCGCACTGGTTCGAGGCGCAGCGCCAGTTCCGCTTCCCGGTGCATGGCGCCGTCGTTGCCGGCGGCGTCGGCCTCGAGATCGCGCACGCGCTCGAACCCTGGCATGTGCTCGGCGAGACGGGCGCGATCGGCGGCACCGTCCGCTATGTCGATTCATCGACCGAGCGACTGCAGGTGAAGGCGAGCGGGCTGATCGCCGGCCGCCACATCGTCGCCTGCAACGGCCGCCGCGTGCCGATGACACCGACCGGCACGCCCGGCGAGGCGGTCGGCGGCGTCCGCTACAAGGCCTGGGCGCCGAGCAACTGCCTCCACCCCCGCCTGCCCGTCAACGCGCCCTTGACCTTCGACCTGCTCGACGCCTGGAACGGCCGCTCTTTGGGCGGCTGCGTCTACCACGTCGCCCACCCCGGCGGCCGCAACTATGACGACGTGCCGGTCAACGACTATGAGGCGGAGGCGCGGCGGAAGGCGCGCTTCCAGGATCACGGGCATACGCCGGGGAGCGTGGCGATGCCGCCGGAGGAAGCGGCAGGCGAATTCCCGATGACGCTGGATTTAAGGAGGGTGGGGGTACGCTAATATGATAGCGCGGCCATCGCACTTGGCCGCGCCTGTATATCACTTGCTCTTGGAAGGAGGGCGATTATGCTCCTTCTCAGTAGTTGCGGGATGGCTCTTGCCGTATTCTTCCGTTACAAAACGCCCGGTCTTGGAACTGCGGTAGTCCGCCGGCCCTTTATCCTTTGGCACGTAAAGTTCTCCAATAGATCAGCGCTGAATTGCGCTGCGAGTGGACGCTGCCTCGGAGACCGGCAGCGCCCCAGATCACGCTACTCTGCCATAGCTAGAACACTTTCATGCCAGTCTGCGCCATCATTTCGGAACTCAACTTTGCGCTCTTCATATGCATCTAAATCATCTAACCTTTGGAGAAACTCCATCGGCAGTGGGATAGAGTCATCATCCTTAAGCAGAGTATAGACAAACATAAGACGCAATAGCCGGTCAGCAGGTCCGCTTATATTATTTTCACCCTTCTCCCAACGCGCAATTTGCTGATCGCTCTGCCCAATTAAACGCCCCATTTCTGCTTGCGTGAAGTTAAGTGTTCTACGGAGAAATTTTATCTCTTTAGGCGCAAGCGTCTTACGGTTGGTAACAAGATGAACGCCAATCGCCTTATGCAGGCCATCAACGTCCAAGACGGTAACGTACCGCTCGCCATCTTCGCATTCGGCTTCAAAGCCATTTAGAAGATAGATATTGTCTAGTCCGCACCGCTTATATTGAAACGGCGCGTCTTGGCAGTCGGCATCTCCTGAATGCCGGAAATAGTCGCCGTTATTCATCTCACATCTTCCCATTCTACAGTCTTGATCCTTAGCCTCCTGTTACGGATTAGTAGGGTAACTACCCCTACCTCTCGCCGCCCTTTTACGGGTGCCACGATTTTGCATTTCCATTCTCCCTCGTATTTGCCCGGCTCAATCCGCCCTGATATCTCGCCGGTCCTCAAAACCCTTAAAACGTCCAAATCCGTGATGCCTCTCTCATCCATGCGCTCTTCCGCATGGTCGGAGATGGCAACATCCTTCGACTGCTTCGCGAGCAGCTGGATTCTCCCCAGCATCTCGTCCGGGCAAGGCGCGATGATTCGTACCTTGGCCGCCCTCTTATGACGTTCCATGAGCCTATCAATATGATAGGTGATAGCCCTGCGTCAATTAGCGACAGGTTAATCTGGTTCCACATTCGCAGCGTATCCGCGCCGCGCATTCTCGGAAATTGGCGGCCGTCTCCTGTGACTAGCTTCACCAAGTCACAGTAAAAGCAGTCGCCTTCAGCAGTCGCAATCGCCTTCCGAACATATCGGGAACATGTTCCTACAAGTCAACGATGTGTGCGCTGAAGACTCGCATCTCCCCCCGATCCGGCGCACAACACCCCGCCGGCACGGGGCGCCGGTTCAGGGGAGCGCGTCACCTCATGGCCACCGCCAGCCGCAAGCCCGCTTCCCCGCGCCCGCCCTCCCCTCGCGAAGCCGCCGAGCGGCTGATGGCGCGCTATGTCGATGCCTCGGGCGCGGGCGATCGCGGCGACATGCTGCGCGATACGATCGGCACGCCGGCCGAGGCGCTGTGGCGCAGCCTGCTCGCGGGCGGCATCTCGCTCGGCGGCGGCAGTCTCGCCGGGCTGCAAGCGCGCGTCGCGACGCAGGCGCACGAGATCGGCACCGCCTTCCGCCTCGCCGGCGAGACCACCGAGCGCGACTGGCCGCTCTCGGCGCTGCCGCTGCTGATCGCCGAGCGCGAATGGCGGCAGATCGAGGCCGGCATCGCGCAGCGCGCCGAGCTCCACGAGCGGCTGCTCGCCGACATCTACGGCCCGCACGCGCTGCTCGAGGAAGGGATGCTGCCCGCCGCGGTGTTCGCCGGCAGCCCCAATTTCTGGCGCGGCATGACCAACGTGCCGCCACCGGGCGGCCGCTATCTCCACATTTATGCCGCCGATATCGGCCGCGGGCCGGACGGCGAATGGCGCGTGCTCGGCGATCATGTCCGCATGCCAACGGGCGCCGGCTATGCGCTCGAGAACCGCCAGGCGCAGAGCCGCGTGATGGGCGATCTCCTCAACCGTCTCAACGTCCAGCGGCTCTCCCCCTTCTTCTCCGCCTTCCGCGACGGCATCGCCGCGGTCTGCCGACGCAGCGATCCGCGCATCGGCCTGCTTACCCCCGGCCGCTACAACCAGAGCTATGCCGAGCAGGCGCATCTCGCGCGGACGATGGGCATGCTGCTCGTCGAGGGTGAGGACCTCGCGGTCGTCGAGGACAAGCTGTTCGTCCGCACGATCGAGGGGCTGAAGCGCGTCGATGCGCTGTGGCGGCGGCTCGATACGCGCTGGCTCGATCCGCTCGCCTTCGATTCGTCGAGCGGCATCGGCGTGCCCGGGATGATGGACGCGATGGCGGCGGGCGACTGCGTTGTCGCCAATCATCCCGGCGTCGGCGTCGTCGAATCGCGCGCGCTCGCCGCGTTCATGCCGGCGCTGGCGCGGCGGCTGGTCCACACCGGCCTGCTGCTGCCCAACATCGCGACCTGGTGGTGCGGCCAGCCCACCGAGTGCGCCGAGGTCGAGGATATGCTCGATCGGCTGATCGTCGCGCCGGCGTTCGGCGATGCGCAGGCGCTGCCTGCCGGTCCGGTGCTCGGCGCCGGGCTCGCCGGCCCCGCGCGGCAGCGGCTGCTCGACGAACTCCGCCGCCGGCCGCAGGATTATGTCGGCCAGGAGGTCGTACGGCTCTCGACGATGCCGGTGATCCGCGACGGCGAGATCGTGCCGCGCCCGTTCGTGCTGCGCGTGTTCGCGGCGCGCGATGCCGACGGCCGCTGGGTGACGATGCCCGGCGGCTTCGCGCGCATCGGCGACGATGAGGACGTGCGCGCGGCGACGATGGGCGAAGGCACCTTCTCCGCCGATGTCTGCGTCGTCGCCGAGAAGCCGGTGGATATCCGCATCACCGAACTCAGGAGCGACGTCCGCATCCGCCGCAATCCCGGCATCCTGCAGAGTCGCGCCGCCGACAATCTCTTCTGGCTCGGCCGCTATCTCGAGCGCGGCGAGACGACGCTCAGGCTGGTGCGCGCCGCGCTCGGCAACGCAAGCGGCGCCGGCGACGACGCCACCGCCGGCCGCCTCGCCGAACAGCTCGTCTCTTCGGGCGCCGCAGCGCGGCGCGCCAAGAGCGTCGGCAAGGACCTCGCCGCGCTCGCCCGCGCCGCGCTCGACGATGCGCAGGAGCCGGCAAGCGTGCGCGGCCTTCTCGGCGCCGCGCGCTCGATCGGCGAGGGCGTGCGCGAGCGGCTGTCGGCGGACGTCTGGCGGCTGCTCGACGCACCGCTGCCGCCGCCGTCGAGCTCCGACCCCGCTGCGCTGCTCGCGCAGGCGGCGATGCTGGGCGAGCGCTTCGCCGCGTTCGTCGGTCTCGCCGCGGAGAACATGACGCGGACGTCGGCGTGGCGCTTCCACGATCTCGGCCGCCGCATCGAGCGCGGCGCGACCGTCGCGCGGCTCGTCCGCGCCTTCGCGCCGGACGATGCCGGAACCGACGACCTCACCATCCTGCTCGATCTGCTCGACAGCCAGATCAGCTATCGCGCGCGCTATCCGGAGGGCGTTTCGCTCATCGCCGCGCGCGATCTCCTGCTGCTCGATCCGTGGAACCCGCGCAGCCTCGCCTATCAGGTCGATCGGATCGACTGGCATCTGAAGGCGCTGCCGAGCCTGCGTGACGACGGCATGCCGGAAGAGCCCGCCGAGCTCGCCACCTGGCTGATGGCGGCGATCGCCACCAGCCACGCCGAAAGCTTCGGCGCCGACGCCGCGACGCGCTTCGAGAACCAGTTCTACGCGCTCGCCGACGCGATCGGCACGCGCTACTTCCTGCAGGGCGCGCAGGCGCTGCGCGGCACCAACACGATGCGGCTGGCGTGATGGCGCCCAGTTGCCGAAGCGGGAGCCCGTTCGAACTGAGCGTAGTCGAAGTGCATGCCAAGCAGGCCATCTCTTGCGGCACGCCCTTCGACTTCGCTCAGGACGAACGGTATGCCCAGGGTTGGGAAAGAGCGTGATGCGCTACACGATCACCCACATCACCACCTTCAGCTACGCCGCGCCGATGCGCTACGCGCGCTGCAACCTGCGGCTGAAGCCGTTCGACTGGGCCGGCCAGACGCTGCGCGACTTCGCGATCACGGTCGATCCGCACGAGAGCATGATGCGCGGCAGCAAGGTCTCGGGTTTCCCCGGCAAGGTCGAGCGCATCGTCGTCGACAAGCCGACCACCGCGCTCGTCATCACCAGCAAGGCGGGACTCGTCGTCGATCGT
>JAFAZF010000040.1 GCA_019239915.1 Sphingomonadaceae bacterium | reverse complement strand
GTTCTCGCTGATTGCCGTGAGGGATGAGCATTCAAACGCCGAGCGAACCGGAGCGATGCAGCGAATGGTCGGTTGTCCCGCTCGTCGGAGGTCGAGGTGACGGATTATAGATGGCGGCCGCTCAGAGAAGCCGATCTTGACGCGGTGGCGGCGATCGCCGCCCTTACCTTCCCGCAGCACCCAGAGGATCCGGCCTGCTTCGTCGAGCGGCTTGCGCTCAGCCCAGCGTGGTGCTTCGGCCTGGAGGATGAGGCATTTACGCTCAAAGGTTACCTGATCGCCTACCCGTGGCCGCTCGGATCGATACCACCCCTCAACACGCTTTTGGGCTCGTTGCCGGAGCAGGGCGACGCGCTCTTTCTGCACGATCTCGCAATCCATCCAGATGCCGCAGGTTCAGGACAGGGCGCAAAGGTCATCGACGAACTTGCCGGGAAGGCCGTCGAAGCCCGCTTTACGGATATCGCTCTTATCGCGGTGAACCAAACGACGCCCTTCTGGCAGCGTCAGGGCTTTCGCGAGGAAGCGCCATCTGCGGGTCACAGCGCGAAGCTCGCCAGCTACGGCGCCGGCGCGCGCTACATGCGCCGCCACCTCGCTTCTGCCATCTGGGCCTGAAATGGGCTGCCGTGTCAGGCAGCGCTGAGCATTTCGCTTACCTTGCGCTTGAGGTCGTCAAGCGTGAACGGCTTGGTGAGCAGGGACATCCCCGGCTCAAGCAGCCCGTTACCAACGGCAGCGTTCTCTGCGTAGCCAGTGATGAAGAGGATCTTCAGATCAGGCCGGATCACGCGCGCCGCATCGGCGAGCTGCCGACCGTTCATGCCGTTCGGCAGGCCGACATCGGTGATGAGCAGGTCTATACGCGAGCCCGACTGCAGCACCTTCAGCCCGGCGGCGCCGTCCGCGCCGCCGATCACCGTGTAGCCCATTTCGTCGAGCACCTCGTCGATGAGGTGCCGGATGGTAGCCTCGTCATCAACGACCAGAACCGTCTCGCCGCTGCCGCCGCCGTCCGTGCTGGTCAGCGCCACCGCCTCGTCGCCCTCGGCATCGCCGATGTAGCGGGGTAGGTAGATGCACATGGTCGTGCCCTGACCCAGCTCCGAGTAGATCCGCACCTGCCCACCGGACTGGCGAGCGAAGCCGTAGATCATAGATAGGCCGAGGCCGGTGCCCTCGCCCAAAGGCTTGGTGGTGTAGAATGGCTCGAACGCCCGCTCGATCACCTCGGGCGTCATCCCGGTGCCGGTGTCGGTCACGCATACCGAAAGGTACTGGCCGGGAACCAGGTCACGCGCTGCGGCTGCCCGCTCGTCGAGCCATTTGTTGGCGGTCTCGACCGTGATCTTGCCCCCGTGCGGCATCGCATCGCGCGCGTTGATGCACAGGTTGAGCAGCGCGTTCTCCAGCTGACCCGCATCGATCAGCGTGGTCCACAACCCGCCGGCGCCGACCACTTCGATGTCGACGGTCGCGCCGACCGTCCGGCGAAGCAGTTCCTCCATGCCGGCGATCAAGCGGTTGACGTTGGTGGGCTTGGGATCGAGCGTCTGCCGGCGCGAGAAGGCGAGCAGGCGCTGAGTGAGCGATGCCGCCCGCCGGCCTGCGCCCTGCGCCGCGCTGACATGGCGATCGACGTCCTCGAACCGGCCGCGGGCGACCCGAAGCTGCAACAGCTCGAGATTGCCCATCATGCCGGTCAGGAGATTGTTGAAATCATGGGCAAGGCCACCCGTAAGCTGGCCGACCGCCTCCATCTTGTGCGCCTGGCGCAGCGCATCTTCGGCCCTGGCGAGGTCCTCGGCGGCCTGGCGCTCGGCGGTCACGTCTCGACCCGTCGCATAGATCACGTCTCCGGCAGGAGCCGCGGCCCAAGAGATGCGACGGATCGAACCGTCCTTGTGGCGATAGCGGTTCTCGATCCGCAGTGAACCACCCTCGGCCGCGAACTCATAGGCGCCCGTCGTCTCGTGATGGTCTTCGTCCACCACGAACTGGTTGACATGATGGCCGACCAGTTCGCCAGCTGTATAGCCTAGCACGGCAGTCCAAGCGGGGTTTACGCGCCGGAACACGCCGTCGAAGTCGACCACCACCATGAGATCGGGCGACGTGTCCCACATGCGGTCGCGCTCGGCGGTGCGCTCCGCCACGCGCGCCTCGAGTGTTTCGTTGAGCTCGCGCAGCTGGACTTCGGCCTGTTTGCTTGCTGTGATGTCGCGCGAGATCGAAAGAAGTTTCTGCGGTTCACCATCCTGGCGGCCCATTGCGGTAACGATGACGTCCCACCATCGTGGCGTTCCGTTGAAGGTTTTGGCGAACCCTTGGAAGCGGCCGGTGCCGCCCTGCCTGGCCTCGTTGATCGCTTGGAGAGCCTGGGCGTGCTCCTCGCCGCTCCAGAAGTCGGGCCAGCACGCACCTTCGACGTCGCCGAAATCCTCGACCTCCATGATGCACATGCCGCCCTCGCTCATGAATTCGAGGCGGCCCTCCAGGTCGAGCACCTTGATGCAGTCCGCCGAACTCGCGAGGATCTGCCGGTTAAACTCTTCGCTGGCGCGAAGCTTGGCCTCGACAGCGCGGCGTTCGGTCTCGTCCCGCGCGATCTTGATGAACGCGGTGATCGTGCCCGTCGCGTCGTGGAGCGGCCGAACGGAGCCATCGACGAAGAAGCGCGACCCGTCGCGTCGCAGGTGCCAGCGCTCGTCGTTGGCGCAGCCTTTCTCGCGGGCGGTCGCGAGCTCCTGCTCTGGGACACCTGCGGCTCGGTCCTCAGGCGTGAAAACGAGATCGGCGGGCTGGCCGACGATCTCGTCCGCAGTCCAGCCGAAGACCGCCTCGGCACCCGGTGTCCAGTCGATCACCGCTCGATCCGGGGAGATGGTGAACACCGCATAGTCCTTGATGCCCTCGACGATCCGACGATTACGTTCCTCGCTGCTGCGTAGCGCGGCGTCCGACTCCCGCAGCCGCGCGATAATCGCTTGCTGTTCGCGGGCGAGGTGGTCACTGGCCTCCGCTTCGCCGCGGAGTCGGACGAGTTCGGTGACCTCCTCCACCCTATGGATGACGAGCGCGACCTTGCCGTCACTGCCGACGACCGGCGAGTTTATCGGCGTCCACCATCGCTCAACAAAGCGCCCGGACGCGTCGCGGACCGGGTAGCGCTGGACCGGCATGATGTCGGTCGCGCCGGTTGCCACGACGCGCTCTAGCGACTTGGTGAGGTTGCGGACACCGTCCGCTTCGGGGTCGTCGGGATCGTCGGGGTAGAGATCGAACAGCTTCCGTCCGATCTCCTGGGCACGCGTCGAGCCGGTGATCCGAAGGCGGGCATCGTTTGCCGCAACGATAGTCCATTCGGGCGGCGCCACGACGACGAAAGGGGTCGGGGCCGCCTCGAACAGGGCACGGAAGTCGGACGAAAGCCCCGCCGCCTCCATTGCCGCACCGAGCCGGCTCTCAGCCTCCACCCGGGCGCGCTCAGCCAGAACCTGCGCGGTGGTCTCGACCGCAGTGTTCAGGATGCCGACGACCGAACCGTCCTCGCCGCGAACCGGTGCAAAGGTGTAGAGCCAATGGGTCTCCACTTCTTGCCCGGCGCGGTTCAAGACGAGGCGCTGGCTTTCCGTTACGAAGCCACGGCCGGTCCGAGCGACCTCGGCGAGCTGCCCACCTAGTAGGTCGCTGATCTCCGACCAGACCTCAACGATCGAGCGGCCCAGGGCCCAGGGATGGCGATCGGCGAGGGTGGCCGCGTAGCCATCATTATAGAGGAGGCGGTATTCAGGACCCCAGAGCACTGCCGTGACGAGCGGCGAGGCGAGGCAGGCCGAGAGCGTCGACCGTAGCGATTGTGGCCAATCCTCGATCGATCCCAACTGGGTCGGCGTCCAATCGTGCGAAGCTATCAAGCGGCTCATCTCGTAACCGCCGGACAGAAACCCAAGGTGCGCGTCTGGCTTAGCTCCGTCAGTTTCGTGCATGCAAACGGTAGATCCCCGGAAGACAGCTCTCGCTCTTGACGAGCTTCGTTCGAGAAGAACGGTTGTTGGGCGGTTCCGCTCCGGCTCGGACAAGCCACCTCCGGTGCCCACGCCGGCCCGGTTCAATATAGCGATGGCCAATCATGCCGGCTAGCGATCGCCAGCATAAGCGTCGCGTGGTCCCAACCTGAATCTGGCCCTTGGGGCCAAGACGCGTATCACCAACGCCCAGGCGATGATCTACTAGCGAGCTGAATTGCGCAGATGCTCGCCGGGTGCTGAACACGGTCGGCATCACTCCGCGAGGAGGAAGCGAGCCCGTCTTACAAGTCAAGTCCGATATCCGGCTGCAGCTTCGAACAACGAAAACCGTGCGAACGGCCGCAACTGATAGGTATCAACCCGACCGTTTGCGAAAATCCCACAGCCGGATGCCCATCTTGCGCGCCTTGTCGGCGAGATTGTTCTGGATGCCGGTACCGGGGAAGACGATGACGCCCTTCGGCACAGCTTCAAGCATCGCGTCGTTACGTTTGAATGGCGCAGCTTTCTTATGGCGCTCCCAGTCGGGCTTGTAAGGCTTCTGCGGCACGTTGCGGTCGCGTGCCCAGCAGGCGGCAATCCGTTCGGCGCCCGTCGGTGTCGCGCCATGCAGCAGGATCATGTCCGGAAGCTGCGCGTGCACCCTGTCAAGCGTAGCGTAGATCAGCTGATGGTCGTTGAAGTCGGCTCCGCCCGTGAAAGCGATCCGCACGCCATCCGGATTGAGGACACGAGCATCCTGGTAAGCACGCTTGTCGATCTGCTTGCGGCTATCGAGGACGGCTGACGTCAGCATGTTGCGATTGACCATCGCGCCAGAGCGCGGGAGCCACGCCTTGCGAATGTGGGTGCGAAACTGGTCGGCGGCCGCGTCGCGCAGGAATTCCATGGTGTCGCGGCGTTCGATCATCGTGATGCCCTCGGCGATGCGACGTTCCAGCTCGACCGATTTGACTTCGCTGCCGTCCTGCTCGCGCTGCAGGCGCTGCTGCGCTCGCTCATTGTCGTCAAGTTCGCGCTCGACCCGCTCGCCGGCACGGTGGAAGACATTGACGATGCCCCAGGCAAGATCCTCGAGATCGGGTTCGATGCGCGTGTCGATCAGTGAGGAGACCAGAGCGTCGAAGATATCTGAGATCGCGCCGGCCGTTGTGCGGGCGTCGGGCAACGGGCGGTGATCGGGTTCGTCCTCGAAGGGGCGATGTCCGTAGAGCTGCATTTCCTGCAGGAGATAGGCGGTGGAACCTGGCTGCGGTTCGTCCGCGTCATCATGGGTTTCGATCGTCATGCGAGCCTCCGTCGATGGAGCCGCGCCTCTCGCGGCCTTCCTGGCGACGCCCGGCGGCGGGCGGTTCGGGCTTGCACCGCGCGCTCGCGGCGCGGCCGAAGCGCAGCGGAGGATGGCGGAGCGCGGCTATTTTGCTTCGCGCTGCAAAGGGGCGCAGCCCCGGCGGAAAATAGCCGCGGCGGAGCCATTGCCGGCCCGAGCCGGTTGCCGCAGTCGCCCTCTGAAGGAAGGCCGGGCGCGGCAGGCCCTCACGGTGGTGGTCTGGCGATGGTGCCGTCCACGAGGCGAACGCCGTCTCTGGCTCATCTTATCTTCAGGAGATGCTCGACATCTTCGGCGCGAAGCTGGGCGCGCACGCTCGCCGCCAACCGTTCCCGGCCAAAAGCACGCAAGTCGCTGTTGAAGTCGTCAAGCCGCGGTTCGAGCGGCACAATCTCGATTCGGGTTTCGCCTGCACGGTCGGTCAGCGTCGCCAATGCGCCCGTGCCAGCGGGATCATCATCGCGGGCGACATAAAGGCGTTTCAGATTGGCCGGGAACAGGATCGCGGCGAGATGGGCGGCGGACAGGCCCGCGATCGTCCCGGTGGTGGGCATGACCTGACGGAGCGACAGCATGGTTTCGATGCCCTCGCCCGCGAGCATGACCCGTCCGCTTCGCCCGAAGCGAACGCCGTGGCCGAGAAGATGGCCCATCGCACGCCGCGGATAGGCGACCGGCGCCTTGTCGGACCCGTCGAGCGTCAGCCAGGTGCGATGGACGCCGGTGACGGTGCCGTCGAGATCGGTGACGGCCGCGATCATTGCGGGCCATGCCGGCCGAACGTCGGGATCGTCGTCTTCAGATGCGCGATACCAGCAATGCGGATGATAGCCGAGCGCATCGCAGCCGGTGAGGTCGGTGATGCTCCGAGTTGCGAGATAGGTCGCGACAAGGCTGCGGGCGATCGGCTTCGACGCAGCGCGCAGGCGACGGGATGCTTCGGGCGTGCCGGTCGGCACCTTGCTTCGACGCTCCGGCTTCTCCTCGACCGGTGGTGGCAACGGCATGCTGAGGAAGCGGCGAGCTTCGTCCAGCGTCTCGCGCATCGTGCGGCAATCGCCAGCGGCGGCGATGATGTCGAGCAGATCGCCATGATCGCCGCTCTGCGCATCAGTCCACTTGCCGGCGGCGCCGCGCCCGTCGGTAGACGCGGACAGGCGGACATAGAGACTGCGTCCGGGCGTGTTGTGCACGTCGCCAACAAGCCAATAGCGGCCTTCCTTGCGACCCTTGGACAGATAGCGCCGGCAGACGGCCTCGGCATTGTCGGCGAGCCGCTGGGAAAGGTTCGAAGCGATGGAGGCCATATACGTCTCCAAAGATAATGGGGCCTGCCGATCCGACAGGCCCCAAGGTCACAAGGCCGTTATTCAGCCGCGATGGCAAAGGGCTCCTCGACCCCCTCACCATCGTGCTCCGGCTCCGCTCCGGACGCCACGGCTGGTTCACCGTCGATTGCCGCCGGTTCTTCGAAGGGGTCGGCAGACGGCGTGCGCAAAGGCTCGGCAAGCCAGCCGCTGTCGGCAAGCAGGCGTTCGGCTTCTTTGGCCATGTCGGGCTTCTTCAGTCCGGCGATGCGGGCCGAAACGTCCGCACCTTTCGCTTCGCCGACGGCGCTGAGGATGCGAACCTTCGTTACGCGACCAAGGTAGTTGTCGACGGTCGCGGTCCAACCGGCAGCGACCATGTCGAGGTCCGCAGCGCGGCCGAGGACGTGACTGTGGTCGATCCGCCCCGCGACGGCCCGCGCGGAGACGCGGCCCTCGTTGAAGCGGTTGGCCGGTTCCCACACGGCATTGACCCCGAACGACGCGCAGTGCGCGAAGAGCGCCGCCTGGTCGTCGGCGCTGAGCGCGGTCAGCACCTCCCACAGGTCTTGCGGCTGGTCGGGCAACCGTGCCGCCCAGCTCTCGTGCCGTTCGTCGATCGCACGCGCCGACGGACTGTCGTTGAGCCCCGGCGCATGCGTGCCGAGGCTGCCGCCGCGAACCGAGATTTCCACGCAGCTCGTGCCCGACGAGTAATGATAGAACGTGTCGAGCGCGAGCGCGTGGAGAACGGCCGCGAACGCGACCTGCGGATGCGACGCCACCGCATTGCGCAGCGCGAGCGTGCGGTGGGTGGTCAGCTCGGTGACCAGCCGGTCGGGCAGCGGCCGCAGCAGGTCGTCATGCTCGTCCTCATCGCCACCGTCCTCGGCACCGGTGGCGCCGCCGACGGATACGATGGCGGGACCGTAAGCGTCGTCTTCCGTCCGATCATCAGAGTCGTCTATCCCCGCGGCGGCCTGCTCGTCGCGTTCAACGGTTTCCTCGGCCGGCTCATCCTCCGGGCGGATGTAGCCGCGCTCGATGTAGAGCGAGCCGTCGATGTCGATGCTGACGAAGACGCCGGCACGGGCCATCTCGGTCGGCTGGTAGACGAGCGGTCGCGAGACGATCGCGCTGATCTCCTCGTCGATGGCGGTGACGCGGGCATCGACCTCGTCCGGCACGTCGCCGGCGCCCGACCATTCCGCTTCGAGTGCCTCGGCTTCCTCGCGAAGGGCGGCGAGCCGGACCTCATCCTCCTCGGTCATCTCGGGCTGGTCGCCGTCGATCGCGCGCATGCCGTCGTCATAGTCGTAGGGAAAGTCGACCGCGACCGCGACCCACTTCCAGCCTTCCTCGCCGATGCGCGCGCCTTTGGCCTTCAGCTTCTCGTCGACCATGCGATCGAGCAGGGTAATATCCTGCAGCCACCCGCCCTGATCGTCCTCGAACAGGTCGCGCAGAACGTACCCGCCGGCCGCCTCGTAAGCGTCGAGGCCGACGAAGCGGACGCGCTTGTCGGTCGCGCGCACCGCATCCTCGGTGAGCTTCGAGCGGATCATATAGGGCTGCTTGTTGTAGCTCGACTGCAGCAAGTCCCAGACCTGCTCATGTCGCTCATGATCATTAGAGACCGAGAACGCCATCAGCTGCTCGAGGGTCATGCCGTCTTCGGCATAGACATCGTGCAGCTTTGGCGAGACGGAAGCGAGCCGCAGCCGCTGCTTCACGACAGCCGGCGTCGTCATGAACGTGGCGGCGACGGTCTCGATGTCGGTGCCCTGGGTCACGAGCTGCTGCATCGCGCGGAACTGGTCGAGCGGATGCAGCGCCTCGCGATGGACGTTTTCGGCGAGCGAGTCTTCCTCGGCCGAGATCTGATCATCGTCGCGGACGATGCAGGGCACCGGCTCGGTCTTCGCCATCCGGCGCTGCTTCACCAGCTTTTCGAGCGCACGGAAGCGGCGGCCGCCGGCCGGCACCTCGAAGTGGTCGGTCGCATTGCCCTCGGCGTCGCGTTGGGCGCGCACGGTGAGGCTCTGCAAGAGGCCGCGGCGGGCGATGTCGGCGGCGAGTGCGTCGATCGAGACGCCGGCCTTCACGCGCCGCACATTAGCCTGGCTCAGCACCAGCTGGTTGAACGGGATGTCCCGCGAACCGCTGAGGACGATTTTCACATGCTTGGTCATGGGTCTTCTCCATGACGGGCGGCCGGAAGACTCTCTCTCGACCCTCAACCCGTCATGGAGCCGGCGCAGCCCTCTTCCTCTAAAGGATGAGAGCCGCGCCGACGGCCGGAAGGTGAGTCACGGGTCAGACGGTGGTGCTCCGGGCGGGGATCGCCGGAACAGAGTCTCGGCCCACAGGATTGAACCGGTCCGGCGAGACCATGTTGCCCAAACCGACAGCGGCACGTCGGACGTGAACGCGGTGTCGATCTCGATCCTTATGCCGAATGGCAGCCGGATCGCGGACAGTTCGACGAGCGACCAGGGACCGATTTCGGGGCAGCCGAAGCCGAGGTCGGCGAGCCCCCAGAGCACGTCGCCATTCTCGGCAAGCTCGGTGGCCAGCCAGGTCTGGCCTCCAAGCGGATTGAAGAATTTGAGCACAGGGGCCGGGTCCGGCTCGTCTTGTTCCCGCTCAGCGGCGGCCCGGCGGTTGATGTGGTTTGCCCGCAATGCGAAGCGGGAGAGCGGCGGCAGAACGATCATAAGACCGCTCCTTTCGATGACAGAGGGTGAGCGGCCTGTCAGGCGGCGGCGAGCAGCTTGGCGGCCTTGCCCTCAAGCTCGAGACGCGTGTCCTGATGGGGCGTGTCGCGCGCGAGCGCGGTGATCCCCTGGACGAAGTCGAAGATCGAGGACGGCGGATGCCCTTCCTCGTCAAGCACGGTCGCGATCACCCGGTCGGTGTCCGCCTTCGAGAAGCCGCGCTTGCGCAGGAAGGACTGCCGGTCTTCATCGGTGCGGGCGACGAGCCGTTCTCGCGCCGCTTTGATGCCGGCCATGAAGGGCGCCGGCGAAGAAGTCGCGAAATTCTCCAGCGCCGGGGCTGCCTCATGCGCGAAGCGGTTCGCGGCGAACTTACTGTGCCGGATGCTGATTTCCTCGAAGCCCTCCGCGCCCCAGATATTGCGGTTCATGCAAACCGCGCGGAGAAAGAAGGAGGCGATGCCCAGCGTTTTCGAGCCCACCTCGCTGTTCCACGCGTAGAAGCCCCGGAAGAACAGGTCGGGATCGCCGTTGGGCAGGCGACCTGCCTCGATCGGATGGGCGTCGTCGACCAGGAACAGGAAGACGTCGCGGTCGCTTGCGTAGAGCGTGGTCGTGTCCTTTGTCACCTCGACGAACGGGTTGTGGGTCATGGTCGACCAGTCGAGCAGACCCGGCACCTTCCAGCGCGTGTCGCCGGTGCCGTCGCCCGCGATCTTCATGACCGCCGCGACCAGTTCATGATCCCAGATGCGACCGTAGTCCGGCCCGGTGACGGCACGCAGCTCGATTCGGCCGTCGTCGGTTTCCAGCGTCTTCATCAGCTCGGCACGATGCGAGAGCAGTCCATGCTGCATGTTGATGGCGGCGAGCGGCGCCGGGAGTTGGCGGAGATAGCCCGCTGGGGCGCCGACGAGCCTGGAGAGCTGGCCAAACGACCAATGGGTGGGCACGACCGGCTCGTCGCGGCCGGGCACAAGCAAGGTCAGGCGTTCGGCATCGTCACGACTCGCCTCGACCCGGACGTCGCGGGTCTCCACGGTCCGCGCGGTGGCGCGATCGGCGCGGGATTTTACCGCCGCATAGAGCGAGGACAGGGACAGGAAGCGCTCGTCGTCTGGGCGCGAGAACCATTCCGAAGAGACGCGGCCGATGCGTTGACCGCGGGATATGTCGACCTTGTAGCCCGCCGAGACCGGCCGGGGCGTGTCGGATTGCGTGAGGATCGTCGCCATGGGAATTCTCCGCGACAGGTGGCGAGAGCCTCTCTCTCAGCCCTTACCCGTCACGAAACTTCGACCTTTCTCTCCCTCTGAGGCCGGTAATCAACTTCGCGATGCTGTCGCTGAGATGAAAACAGATGGTGTCATGCTATGTGTTCGAGACAAAATGGGGGCGCGGAGCATGGACGACTTCAAGATCAGCGGACAGGTCGCAGACGCACCGTTCACGTTGACCCTCCACCGCGGCGAGGGAATGTGCCTCCTCGCCATGAACTGGCGCGACGACCAGCCGCCGCCCGATGACTTTGTCGGCTTCATGATTGAGTTCCGCGAGCCCCAGGCGGCCGGTGACACAAGCCCGGCAAAATGGTGGACCCTCAACAACCGGCTGTCTTTTACCGACGCAAGCAAGATTACCGACAAGAGCCAGCTTTCGACGCGGCTATCACCGATCCAGAAATTCCGCTGGATCCACTTCCCCTATGCCGCTGGTCTTGCCGGGCTGTATTCCTACCGGGTGACGCCGGTCTTCATGAGCGCGAGCGACGAGCTGAGCTACGGGACCGCACAGACCGCCGACGTCGCCCTGAAGCGTGAGACCTACCCCGACGCCCTCGATATCGGCTTCACGCGTGGCTTCGTGTCCTCTCAGGCATTCGTCGATAATTTCGCGGACGGATCGGGGTCCGTCAACGCACTGATCCCGCCCGGCGCGACGAGCGGCGACACCGGCCTCACCTTCACGTCGACCGACCCCAAGGCTGGCGAGGCCTATGCGTGGATGGGATTTGAGGCGCGCGAAGCGATCCTGGATCTGCTCGATGCGGCGATTGCGGACTCGACGGCCCAGGTGCGCCTGATCGCCTATGATTTCGATCTCGCCGATGTCTACGAGCGCGTCCTCAAGCTCAAGGGCCGGATCCAGGTCATCATCGACAATTCGGGCAGCCACAAGAAAGCAGGCTCGGCCGAGAACACCGCCGAGACCCTCCTCGACACCGCGCTGGGTTCCGGGAACGTGCTGCGCGAGCATTGCGGGGGACTCCAGCATAACAAGTTCATCGTGGCGACGGGCGCCGTGAACCGCGCGGTCTGTGGCTCGACCAACTTCAGCTGGCGCGGCTTCTACGTCCAGAACAACAATGCGGTCACGATCCGGGGTGCCACGGCGATCAAGCCGTTCCTGGACGCGTTCAATGCCTATTGGGAGGCGGTCGACAGCCCAGCAAAGTTCGAGCAGGAGGGTCTCGGGGCCTGGTCGGAACTCCCTCTGGGGGTGGAGGGACTGGACGCGCAATTATGCTTCTCGCCCCATGCTCCCGACACCGCGCGCTTGCAGGAAATCGCCGAGGACATCACGAAGACGTCCTCTAGCCTGCTCTACTCGCTCGCGTTTCTTTACCAGACGCCGGGACCGATCCTCGACGCGATAGCTGGCGTGACCAAGGCGAAGGATCGGTTCGTTTATGGCATCTCGGACCGGGCGATCACGAAGGGCGGACTCGATGTCACGACGCCCGACGGGAACACATTGCCGGTCTATCCCTCGGCACTCAGCAAGAACGTGCCCTCGCCGTTCAAGGATGAGCCGACTGGCGGTCCCGGGATTCGGATGCATCACAAGTTCGTCGTCATCGATTTCGACAAGCCGACAGCGCGCGTCTATGTCGGCTCCTACAATTTCTCAAGCGTCGCCGACACATCGAACGGCGAGAATCTACTGGTCATTCGCGATCGGCTCGCGACCACGGCCTTCATGGTCGAGGCGTTGAGCATGTTCGACCATTATCATTTCCGGATCGTCGCGGGTCAGGCCAACGCCAACGCGCCGCTGGTGCTGGCAAAGCCACCGTCCGGTGACGCCAAGCCTTGGTTCGATCCGGATTACACGGTCGAGTACAAGATCCGCGACCGCCAGATCTTCTCGGCCTGAGGCTTCGTCCAGAAACGCTGGAACCGTTGGGGAGGGCTTGATCGTGGCAGACACTCTGATCCTGGTGATGCGACACGCCGAGAAACCGGACGATGCGGATGACGTGCATCTGGCGCCAGCCGGCACCGTCCGAGCCCAACGGCTCGCGACGTGGCTTCCCGCCGAGTTCGGCACGCCGGACTTCATTTTCGCCTCCGCCGAGTCGCGGCACAGCGACCGTCCGCGCGAGACCATGCAGCCACTCGCCGACGCCTGTGCGCGTGTCCTTGAAACCCCCTATGCTGACGCGGACTTTGCGGCGCAGGCGCATCTGTTGCGGACCGACCCGCGCTACGGCGGCAAGCTCAGCCTGATCTGTTGGCATCACGGAGAAATCCCCGGATTGCTCCAGGCGCTCGGAGCGCCGGACGGCAATTTTCCGGACCCCTGGGACCCGGAGGTCTTCAATCTGATTGTCCGATTGCGGATCTCCGCCGATGGCGAATTTCACACCGACGAGATTACCGAGCCCTTCTAGCAAGAGCGGGCGCGCAAGCGATTAACGAGAGAATGGAGGGCCAGGACGTGGCGACGATCAATTACAGCTGCCTCAAGGGAAAGATTGACCGCTTCAAGCCGGCACCGTCGGAGAATCCCCATCTTTGGATGTTGGTCGACACCGATACGGATAGCTTTTTCGCGACAATCAACGTCCAGTCGTCGAAAGGATTGCCGGGAGCACCGGAGGCCGAAAGCTACCTCAACTTCTTCGTCGACGATGATTTCAAGCATCCGATCGTCACCCATCTGCGCGCCATCGAACCAGGCATGGCGGAGCAGCAGCGGACATACGCGGCCGGAGCGCTCGATTTCGTCAAGGGAAACCTCTTCGACCCACGCAAGATGCGGGTGCTTCCGAGCCAGGATGCGGGCGGCGACGACCTCGTCCATCGCCTTGATGGGCTATTTAACACGGCGCACGACCAGAATGACGACATCGTGATCGTGGGAAGCCAGTTCCAGACCTCGCGCAATCAGACCCAGGCGGTGTTCGGCGAAACGCCCAAGCTCGGCATCGACAACACCCACATGGCGCAAGGCGACCCGCCCGCGATCGACGCCCATCTCCATGAGAATGGTGTCTGGCACGATGGCGCGATCTTCCTGCTCAGCACGAACAGCGACCGTGTGACCGCGATCTTCCTCGCTTTTCAGACGCAGGCCTGGCAGACCGACGACAATGGTCAGGCGCGTGAGGGCACGACGGGCTACGAGGCCCCCCGCTATGATTTCGCTGGCGGCGGCCTCGGCAATCAGATCCCGGCGTCCAATCCGGTCGCCGAACTGACCTCGCTCAACCGGCTGCCCGACGGACTCGGAAGGCTCGTCATCACGAACATGTCGAACCAACCCCTAGACGTGAAGAATTGGTCGATCACCAGCCCGACCGGTGTGTTCGACCTTCCCGACGAGACGATCGCGCCGGGGGAGCCACTCGCGGCCGACCTGCCCCCCGGCCTCATCGAAGACGCCGGCGGCATCCTCTCGCTTCTCGAGGCGCAAGGCCTCAAGGTCGACGGTGTCAGTTATTTGGGTGGTCCCGCCAGCGGCTGGAGTTCGAGCTTCGCACCGTGAAATTCGGCGGCTGGTTTTAAGCTCGCGCCTTGCCCCCGGCCTCGTGGATGACGGAGCTGAATGGTCGGTGGCGCCGAACGCGGATTCCCGTTCCCTTCCGGGATCGATACGGTCGCGCTAAGGAGTCACTAACGTCGGTTCGCTCATTGTCGTCCGCAGTTACTTCAACGCCTTCGCAACGGTGATTATCCGGTGGTTACAACAGATTCAGCGGCGATCCTGATCCGGCCGATTACGGACGCTATATCAGCCACCTATGGAGATCGCCAGCTGAGGTCCTCTACCTTAGCGACTCATTCTGGCCATCGATTTGGCGCATCTGTCCTGCGAGACCAGCAAGGCGGCCCTGTAGGCGCTGATCGAAATTTCCGGGTTGCTGGAGGGCAAGCAGAAGCTTGCGGTGTTTAAGCCGCTGGCGATTGGGGGCGACGACGCGGCCGCCCCGCACAATGACGCCAGTAATCTCCGCCGGCCTGTCTACATAGTGCTTCAACTTGTGATAACGCAGGCCCGTTCGATGAATCATGCGCCGCACCTGCCACACGTCGGCGAGCGGCACCTTCGCGCCGGAGATGGTCACGTCGTCGACATAGACCGTGAGGGTGTGGCCCTTCGACGCGCAGAAAGCCGCGATCTCGGCCCACATGTCATGGTAGCTGTAATAGGCTAGGATCGGGCTAAGGGGGCTGCCGGTCGGCAAGTGACCCTCAAACGTGCATAGATCGCCGAGCAAGCCCGCGACATCGCCGCGGCATTGCAAGACGAACTGGAAGAACGCGATCACGCGGACCCGCGGCGTGCTCGGGAAGAACTTCTTGATGTCGAGACAGTGAACGACGCGGTTTCCACGATGGCGGGCTGCATTGCTGACGTAGCACCGTCCCTTGACTGGGCAGAATAGGAAAGGCGGCGGCTCGATCCGCGCCAGCATCTGTGCGATCCGACCCTGCACGCGCTTCAAGGGCGCGACCGGATCTTCAACCGGGCGCTTGCCGCCGCCCTTTTTCTCAATCTCGAATTGCCGATATCGGTCTGGCCCGATCGCCATCGCGCGTAGCTCGGCTTCACCGAGTCCGAGCACATTGGCCAAACGGCGCGGGCTGGTAAGCTTATAGAGCTGCGACTGGTGGAGCGGGATGACCGTCTTATTCGGCATGTGCCCGACCGGACCGCGCCTCGAGGAATTGCAGTAGGCTCACCACCTTGCCGGCCACAAAAGTCCGCGCATGGTCAAGCGTGCTTTTTTGATCGAGGTTCTCCGAAAAGAACATGATCGAAGACACTGGCATATCGAAGACCGTCGCATAACGCTGGATGATGTCCAGCGTCGGCGTTTTCACGCCGCGCTCGATTTCCGACAGATAGGAAGTCGAAACTTCCAATCGCTCCGCCGCCTGCTTCTGCTTAAGGTCGTGGTATACTCGGATCAGGCGAAGAGCTTCACCCAACATTCCATCTCCTTTCAGGAGGCTATTCAGGGTGCGAATTACTGGCGGAAAACCTTGATGATGGAGAGGACGAGGTGGAGCACCTGCGCCACCAGTCGCCCCAGAGCCACCATCGTCTTCAAAGTGGACGGACGGACCAGGCGGTGTGCCCAGTGCTGCCATCGCACCGTCTTCGTTCGCGCACGCTTCTCGTTCAGACCAAGCTTTCGCATGGCGTCCTCCTCTGCCAACTCCTGCACCATGCAGGAGCGCCGCCGAGGCTTCGGAGGGTGGGGTAGAAGCACGTTAACCCTGAACACCAAGGCGGACACCGGGCCGTCCGGTGGCCGCCCGCGGCGCCGCTCGCTCGCACGCACGGAGCCACAAAGCAGAGAAGGTTCCTTCTCCAGGAGGGGTTTCCCCCTCGATTAATGGCGACACATCCCCTTTCAAACTGAACGAGAACTACGTGCCTTATCGAGCTTCGCCTGTCAACGAATAAAATTCGCTGTCAGCGAATTATTGAGGGACGGAGCGTCCGATCTGATGGGTCCCGCCTAGCCGCGGATCCTATTGCACGGGACGAAAATCGGGCTTTTGTTGCCGAACACAGACGAAACTATCCGCGCGCGCACTCCCGGGTGGATACGAATTGGAGACGAGAGAACCTGCATGAGCTTTCGTATCCAGCTCGGGACACCCCCGAAGGGGCATTTTTTCGCAGATTTCAGCCGGGGCGGATGGTGCTGCCGAAGGGGATCGAACCCTTGACCTCAGCCTTACCAAGGATGCGCTCTACCACTGAGCTACGGCAGCATCGCCAGCGCGGGCGGCCTATGGAGATCGGGCGCTCTCCCGTCAAGGCGCGCGACCATGGCTGAGCCGCGTGACGGCGGCAAGGAGGCGCGCGCGCGCCGCCTCGCGCAGGCGCTGCGCGACAATCTCCGCCGCCGCAAGGCGCAGGCGCGCGAAGGCGTGACAAGCAACCGCGAAGCGTCTGCGGGCAAGCCGGACGGCTGCGAGATCGAGGAACGCTGACTCCAACCCCTCGTGCCGCGCCTGCCGAGCACCGTTCCTCGCTGCCCGCGACGCAGGCTCAGCCCGGGCTCGCGAAGCCTGGTAAGCACCGAATCGGAATGGTGCCGATGGTGGGAAGACCTCGCGCTCAAGGCTGCGATCGTGTCGAGCGAATTCGAGATGCGCTGGCAATCAGCTCGGAACGACGGAGCCTCACGCCTTTAGTGATCGCCTCACTCCGCCAGCGCGACCCCCTCGCTGCGGGGATCGGCGGCGCCGACCAGCTTGCCGCCGACGCGCTCGATCGCGTTGGCCTTGAGCGCCATCGGCACGATTGCGACGTCGTGCCCCATCGCGGTCAATGCGGGCGCGATCGCCTCGGCGGCGCTGCCCTTCTCGATCAGCACGCGATCGCCCATCCCGATCACGAGCGGCAACGCGATCGCGTCGCGCGCCGGGAGATGCCAGTCGATCACCCCGATGATCGCCTTGGCGACTTGCGCGATGATCGTCGCCCCGCCCGCCGCGCCGACAGCGAGCCGCAGCGAACCGTCGGGCGCGAAAACCAGCGTCGGCGCCATCGCGCTGCGCGGACGCTTGCCCGGCTCGACGCGGTTGGCGGCAAGGAAGCCGTCCTTGTCGGGCACGATATCGAAGTCGGTAAGCTCGTTGTTGAGAAAATAGCCCTGTGCGGTCAGCCCCGATCCGAACGGCCCCTCGACCGTTGAGGTGACGCTGGCGACATCGCCTGCACCGTCGATCGCGACGATGTGCGTCGTTCCCGGCACCTCGCTCGCCGGCACCGGCTTGCGCGGCGGCGCTCCGGGCGGCGTGCCCGCGACGACGTGCGGTATGACATGGTCGGGCGCGATCAGCATTGCGCGTTGGGCGAGATAAGCGGGATCGGTCATGCCGGCGGTCGGCACGTACACAAAGTCAGGATCGCCGACGTAGAGGTCGCGGTCGGCATAAGCGAGGCGCATCGATTCGGCGATCAGATGCCAGGTGCGGGGATCGTTCGGGCTCATGCTCGCGAGATCGAAGCGTTCGAGCTGCTTGAGGATCGCGAACACCGCGATACCGCCCGAGGTGGAGGGGCCGACGCCGCAGACGCGATAGCCGCGATAGCTGCCGCACAGCGCCGGGTGGCGCTTCGGCTCGTAGGCGGCGAGATCGCCGAGCGTCAGCTTGGAGGGGTTGCGCGTGGCGCCGTTCGCGGTTGCGACGAGCGCGCGCGCGGGCGGTCCGACATAAAAATAATTGGGCCCATGCGCGGCGATCTTGGTCAACAGGGCAGCGAGCTCCGGATCGCGCAGCACCGTGCCGACTGGCTTCGGCGTGCCGTCCGCCTGCCAGAAGTGCGCGCGCGCCCAGCTGCCGGTGACATGGGCGGCCGAGGTCGTAAGCGAGGTCTCCAGCCGCGGCGTGATCGCGAAGCCGTCGCGCGCCAGCCGGATCGCCGGCGCGAACAGCTTCGCCCACGGCAGCCGGCCATGGCCGGCATGGACCATCGCCCACATCCGCAGGTTGCCGGGCACGCCGACGCTGCGCCCGCCGGGTACCGCGTCGGCATGGCTGAGCGGCGTGCCGTCCGGCGCGTAGAACCAGCCCGGCGTCGCGGCGGCGGGCGCGGTCTCGCGACCATCATAGGCGTCCAGGGTGCGGCTCTTGCCGTCCTCATGGAGGAAGTAGCCGCCGCCGCCGATCCCGGAGGATTGCGGCTCGACGACGGTGAGTGCCAGCATCGTCGCGATCGCCGCGTCGGCAGCGCTGCCGCCCGCGCGCAGAATCTCGCGGCCCGCTTCGGCAGCACGGGGATCGGCGCACGAGACCATCCCGCGCATCGGCGGGACGGACTGGGCCGCCAGCGGCGCCGCGACGAGCAGCAGCAGGATCGCGACCAGCCTCTTCACCACCGCATTCCTCCTCGCGACCTTCCCTCGCGCCTCTCAACCTCTATATCGGAGTAATGACAAGCAGCCCCGATCCGCGTGCCTTCCTCTATCGCGAGGGGCTCGACCCCGATGCCGCGCTCCGTTTGACGCGCGAGGCCCTGCAGCGCTGCGACGACGGCGAACTTTACCTCCAGTACATGGCGAGCGAGAGCTTCACCTTCGACGACGGCCGATTGAAGAACGCCGACTTCAACACGCAGGCGGGCTTCGGCCTGCGCGGGCTCTCGGGCGAGACGACCGCGTTCGCGCATGCCAACGAGCTTTCCGAAGCGGCGATCCGCCGCGCCGCGCAGACGCTGACGCTGCTCGATCCGGCCGCTGCCGGAATCGCACCGCCGCCGCGCCGAACGAACGCGCGGCTCTACACCGACGCCGATCCGCTGACCCTGATCCCGTTCGCCGAGAAGGTCGCACTCTGCCAGAAGATCGACGCCTTCGCGCGCGGCCGCGATCCGCGCGTCGCGCAGGTGACGTGCGCGCTGGTCGGATCGTGGAGCGTCGTCGAGATCGTGCGGCCCGACGGTTTCGTCGCCACCGACGTGCGCCCGCTCGTCCGCCTCAACGTCCAGATCGTCGTCGAGCAGAACGGGCGGCGCGAGAGCGGCTATTTCGGGCTCGGCGGCCGCTATCTCTACGATAAGCTGTTCGCCGACGAGACTTGGCAACGGGCGGTGAACGAGGCGATCCGTCAGGGCCTCGTCAATCTCGAATCCGTAGCCGCGCCGGCGGGCGAGATGACGGTCGTGTGCGGCCCGGGCTGGCCCGGCGTACTGCTCCACGAAGCGGTCGGCCATGGGCTCGAGGGCGATTTCAACCGCAAGGGCACGAGCGCCTTTTCCGGCCGCCTCGGCGAGCGCGTCGCGGCTCCGGGCGTGACGGTGATCGACGACGGTTCGATCGGCGAGCGCCGCGGCTCGCTCTCGATCGATGACGAAGGCACGCCGACACAGGAGAACATCCTGATCGAGGACGGCATCCTCAAGGGCTATATTCAGGATCGCCTCAACGCCCGGCTGATGGGCGTCGCCCCCACCGGCAACGGCAGGCGGGAGAGCTTCGCGCACGCGCCGATGCCGCGCATGACCAACACTTTCATGCTTGGCGGCAACGACGATCCGGACGAGATCATCGGCCGCGCGAAGAACGGCATCTATGCGCGCAGCTTCGGCGGCGGCCAGGTCGACATCACCAGCGGCAAGTTCGTTTTCTCCTGCACGGAGGCGTACAAGATCGAGAACGGCAAGCTGGGCGCGCCGATCAAGGGCGCGACGCTGATCGGTGACGGCCCGACCGTGCTCACCCGCGTCCGCGCGATCGGCAACGACATGGCGCTCGACGAGGGTGTCGGCATCTGCGGCAAGGGCGGCCAGTCGGTTCCCGCCGGCGTCGGCCAGCCGACGCTGCTGATCGATGGGCTAACGGTGGGCGGCACGGCGTGACCTCAGGATTTCCTTCAACCTGCTCCGTTCGCACTGAGCGAAGTCGAAGTGCGGTCGGCACACGCGCTTAGCCTTCGACTTCGCTCAGGCCGAACGGATGTCGGATGGATGCTCCGTCTGCTTCCCGTCCTGCCGATAGCACCGCTTCTTGCGGAGACATGACGGCTTTGATGGGTTGCCCTGCGGCGCCTCTCGTCTAAGGCGCTGAAACACATCAGCCGGTCGTGAGGGCGTTATGAGCGAAGCCGAGGAAGAGGGCGCCGGCGGCGCCGCGCTCGCCGAAGCCGAGGACGCCCTCGAAAGTTACGAGCCGTCGCACGACGAAGACAATCGGCTCGCCTCTGGCTTCGTCGATTCGATCCTCGATTGCCTCGATGCCGGCAACGCGGAGCGCGTGCGCGAGATGGTCGCGCCGCTTCACCCTGCCGACATCGCCGATCTGTTCGAGATCGTGCCCGGCGAAAGGCGCGGACCGCTCGCCCACGCGCTCTCAGGCCTGCTCGACGGCGATGTCCTCGCCGAGATGAACGACTGGGTGCGCGACGAGGTCATTGACGAGCTCGAGCCGCACGAGGTTGCGAGCCTCGCCGGCGAACTCGATACGGACGACGCCGTCGCGATCATCGAGGAACTGGACGCCGACGATCGGCGCGAGGTGCTCCGCGCGATGGAGCCGGAAGATCGCGCCGCGATCGAGGAAGCGCTCTCCTATCCGGAAGAATCCGCCGGCCGCCTGATGCAGCGCGACCTGATCGCGGTGCCGGAGCATTGGACCGTCGGCGACGTGCTCGATTACCTGCGCTCGAACGAGGACCTCACCACCGATTTTTGGGAGATCTTCGTCGTCGACGAGCGGCATCATCCCGTCGGCACGTGCAAGCTGAGCTGGGTGATGCGGACGCCGCGCGGCGTCGCGATCGCCGACGTGATGCAGCGCGAGCAGACGCTGATCCCGGTCGACATGGATCAGGAGGAGGTCGCGCTCCGCTTCCAGAAATATGCGCTGATCTCGGCCGCGGTGGTCGACGCCGCGGGACGGCTGGTCGGCATGATCACCGTCGACGACGTCGTCCACATCATCCAGGAAGAGGCCGGCGAGGACGCGCTGCGCCTCAGCCTGGCGGGCGACGGCGACATCAACGAGCCGCTGCCGAGCACCATCCGCACGCGCATGTGGTGGCTGCTCATCAACCTCGGCACCGCGATCCTCGCCGCGAGCGTGATCGGCGCCTTCTCGGACACGATCGAGAAGCTGGTCGCGCTCTCCGCGCTGATGACGATCGTCTCGGGCATGGGCGGCAACGCCGCAACGCAGACGATGGCGGTGACGGTGCGCGCGCTCGCGACGAACCAGCTGACCTCGTCGAACAGCTGGCGGATGATCCTGCGCGAATGGTGGATCGCGCTGGCAAACGGAATCGGGCTCGGGGTGCTGATGGCGATCGGCTGCCAGCTTTATTATCACGATGCCGGTTTGTCGGCGATCCTCTTCGCGGCCATGATCATCAACAGCCTGAATGCCGGTCTCTCCGGCGTGCTGATCCCGTTGGGGCTGGATCGCGTCGGCATCGACCCCGCCATCACGTCGACGATCTTCGTGACGACGATGACCGACTGCATGGGCTTCTTCGCGCTGCTGGGGTTGGCGACGGTGTTCGGCGTCCATTGAGCGCACGCTCTAACGGCAGAGCGCCGTGCTGCGGCGAAGGCCGGAGCGCTGGAGGCTCGAGGACGACGCTGGCCGGCAACGTTCGGGCCTTCGCGGGAGCACGGATAGCGGCTTGACTGGGAAGAGGTGCTCTCCACATCCTCGCCATGCCCCTCAACATCACCAAGGTCGCATTCGCCTGCCCCAGCGTCGACGCGCTCGCCGAGCGGCTTGCCCAACGCGGAACGGATGGGGTGGCGACGATCACGACGCGCTACCGCCCCAAGCGCGCCGACGAGATCACGGGCGGCTCGCTCTACTGGATCATCAAGCACCATCTGGTGGCGCGTTCGCCGATCCTCGGCTTCGAGGATGTGGAAAGCGGCCGCACCGGCATCCGGCTTGCGGATCGGCTGATCCTGGTTCGCTCGATCCCACGCCGCGCGCATCAGGGCTGGCGATATCTGGAGAGCGCCCATGTTCCGACGGATCTCGGCGGCGCGGAGGCCGACGAACTGGCAGCCTTGCCGCCAAGCCTCGCGAAGGAGCTCGCGGCGCTCGCTCTCATTTGAAGCGACGCCGACACGCCACGCCTGCCGCGCCGATCGGTTGCGTACGCAGACTGTCCAAAGCTGGTTTATGCGGTTGCACTTTCCGCAATCCTATACCTGACTTTCGCACTTGCACAAATAATCGCGGAGCAGCATAAAGCTTGTGCCTTTCAGGCATCCTCTCCTAAACTTTCGGGCCGGTCCTTCGGGATCGGCCCGTTTTTTATCTGTTTAGGTGATTGAGCTCCCCCTGCGGATAGCAGTGAGCCGATACGATTGCCGACGCAGACCTTTCGCAACCGCGAACGCGCCCAAAAGCGCGGCTCTGAATGCCGCATCGCAGCATGGGCTACGCCGCCCTCGCGCCCGCTATCGCCTTTTGCCGTCGGCGCTGGACCGACGAACCCAGCCCCAGCGCCTCGCGATATTTGGCGACGGTGCGTCGCGCGATATCGAACCCGCGCGCATTGAGCAGCTCGACGAGCTTATCGTCGGAGAGGATCGCGTCCGGCTCCTCTTCGCCGATCAGCCGGGCGATGTGACTCTTCACCGCCTCGGCCGACACCGCGTCGCCGCCATCCGCAGCCTGGATCGCACTCGTGAAGAAATATTTGAGCTCAAACAGGCCGCGATCGCAGGCGAGATACTTGTTCGAGGTGACTCGACTGACCGTCGACTCGTGCATGCCGATCGCGTCGGCAACGGCGCGCAGCGTCAGTGGCCGGAGCTGCTCGACGCCGTGAAGGAAGAAGGCCTCCTGCTGCTTGACCAGCTCGGTCGCCACCTTGACGATCGTACGTGCGCGTTGATCGAGCGCCTTGACCAGCCAATTGGCGCTGGCGAGGCATTCGTTGAGCCACGCCTTGCTCGCCTTGTCCTGAGCGCCTTGCCCGAGCTCGACATAATAGGCGCGGTTGACGAGCAGGCGCGGCAGCGTCGCGGTGTTGAGCTCAATCGCCCAGCCGCCGCGCGTGCGGGCGACGAGAATGTCAGGCACCACCGGCGCGGCGCGCTCCCCGCCGAAGCGCAGCCCCGGCTTGGGATCATAGGCTCTGAGCTCGCGGATCATGTCAGCGAGATCCTCGTCATCGACCTGGCAGAGGCGACGAAGCGCAGGCAGGTTGCCCTTTCCGAGCAGCTCGAGATTGTCGATCAGCCGCGCCATGCAGGGATCGTAGCGATCCGCCTCCTTCGCCTGCAGCGCGAGGCATTCGGCGAGATCGCGTGCGCCCACGCCGGTGGGATCGAAACCCTGCACCATGCCGAGCACCTGCTCGACGCGCACGAGCGGGACGCCCAGGCGATTGGCGATGTCGAGCAAATGCGCGCGCAGATAACCGGCTTCGTCGATCAGGTCGATCAGGTGGTGGGCGATGACGAGATCGCCGCCGGAAAGCGTCGTGCCTGCCTGGCCGAGCAGATGATCCTGTAGGCTCGTCTCCTCGGCGGCGAAGGCATCGAGGTCGGGCGCCTCGCCGCCGCTGCCGGTGATCGCGCCGAGCCCGAGCGCCCCGTCCATTCCTTGCCCGCTCGGCTCCGCGATGCCGTCGGCGGCACTGTCGTGGTGAAAGGTCTCCGCCGCATAGTCGACGTCGAGCGGTGCGTCCGCGATCCCGTCGCCGCTGCCGATCAACTGGTCGGCGCCCGCAGTCTCGATCGCAGCGGCGGGCGTCGTTTCCGCCGGCGCGGGATCGTCGCCGCCGAAATCGTCGGCCGCCGTCTCGAGCAGAGGGTTCTTGTCGAGCTCCTCGGCGATGAAGGTTTCGATCTCGAGATTGGAGAGCGCCAGCAGTTTGATCGCCTGCTGGAGCTGCGGCGTCATCACCAGCGACTGCGACTGGCGCAGATCGAGGCGGGGGGCGAGGCTCATCTCAGCCTACCAGACAGAAATCCGTTCGTGCTGAGCGCAGTCGAAGCACGTGTCGGAAGGACCGCGCTCGCCGCACGTCCTTCGACTACGCTCAGGACGAACGGACCGCCCGTGGCGAATCACAACGCGAAGCCTTCGCCCAGGTAAAGGCGCCGGACGTTCGGATCGGCGACCAGCGCTTCGGGGCTGCCCTGGAAGAGCACGCGGCCATCGTAGATGATGCAGGCGCGGTCGACGATGTCGAGCGTCTCGCGGACATTATGATCGGTGATCAGCACGCCGATGCCGCGATTCTTGAGATCGCAGACGAGATCGCGAATGTCCGCGATGGAAATCGGATCGATGCCCGCGAACGGCTCGTCGAGCAGCATGATCGACGGTTCGGCGGCAAGCGCGCGCGCGATCTCGGCGCGGCGCCGTTCGCCGCCCGAGAGCGCAGTCGCCGCGGATGTGCGCAGATGATTGATGTGGAACTCGCCGAGCAGCGTTTCCAGGCGCCGCTCGCGCTCGGCAGGATCGGGTTCGACCATCTCGAGCACCGCCATCACGTTCTGCTCGACGGTGAGGCCGCGGAAGATCGAGGTCTCCTGCGGCAGATACCCGAGTCCGAGAATGGCGCGCCGATACATCGGCAGCCCAGTGATGTCTTCGCCGTCGAGAAGGATGCGGCCGGCATCCGGCTTCACCAGCCCCATTACCGAGTAGAAGCAGGTCGTCTTGCCGGCACCGTTGGGACCCAGCAGCCCGACGACCTCGCCGCGCGCGACATCGAGGCTGACATCCTGCAGCACCGCGCGGCGATCATAGGCCTTCGCGATCGAGACGATCGACAGGCCGCGCTGCGCCAGCCCGGCCTCGGGCTGCGGCTCGCGCAGATCGATCGCGGCGGCGTCATTCATTTCATCCACACCTGTTCGGCAGCGCAATGCGCGTCGCTGGCCATTTGGCAGGGTTCATGCATGGGGATCAAGTGATGAAGGGTTAACGCGTGCTCTAAGTTAGACCGGCAGCCCCTTGAGCAGACGCGGCAGCGCACCGCTTTCACCGCGCGCCTCCGCCATGAAGAACGCCTTGAGCGGGCTGACGCGCTCGACGACACCTAACCCGAAGCGCCGCACCGCCGTCGCCGCGCGCCCGGAGACGCCGAACAGCCGCGTCAGCCCGTCGGTCGCACCGGCAACCATCAGCGTGTCGAGCGACCGCCAGCGCTGGTAGCGGGCGAGCAGTTGTGGATCGCCGAGATCGAGCCCGCTCCGCGCACCTTCGATCAGCACCTCGGCGAGCGCGGCGGCATCGCGAAAGCCGAGATTGAGCCCCTGCCCCGCAATCGGGTGAATGCCGTGCGCGGCGTCGCCGATCAGCGCGAGCCGTTCCGCGATGATCTGCGCGGCATGGTGGAAGCCGAGCGGATAGGTGGAGCGTGGCGCGGTGAGCGTCAGCGTGCCGACGATCCCGCCGGACCGCTTCTCCGCTTCCGCGGCAAAGGCGCGGGCGTTGAGCGTGACCATCGCCGGCGCGTCCTCGGCTTTCATGCTCCAGACCAGCGCCGAACGGTGGCCGCCCTTCAGCGGCAGCAGCGCGAACGGACCGGCCGGATAGAAGATCTCATGGGCGACGTTGCCGTGCGGTTTGTCATGATCGAGCATCGTCACGATCGCCGAATGATCGTAGCGCCAGCGTGCCACCTTGATTCCGGCTGCCTCCCGCATCGGCGAGTTGCGCCCCTCGGCCGCGACGAGCAGCGGCGCCGTCAGGCTGCGGCCGTCCGCCAGGGTGACATGCACGCCGGCAGCGTCGCGTGCCACATCGGCGGCACGCGCCGGCATCAGCAGACGGATTCCGCTTCGTGCCTCGCACGCTTCGCGCAGCACGGTGCGCAACAGGCGGTTCTCGAACATCAGGCCGAGCGGCCCGTCGCCTTCGAGATCGGGCACGAAGCTGAGCGCGCCGCCGCTCGTTCCTTCCGCGACACGGATGCGCTCGATCGGGTCGCCCTGCCATCCGAGCGACGAACCCAACCCCAGCGCCTCCAGCATCCGCCAGGAACTCGACGATACCGCCGAGGCCCGCCCATCGAACCCCGCCGCGAGCTGTGCCGCCGGATCGGCGGGATCGATCATCGCCACCGACAGCCCGCCCGCCTCCAACGCGAGCGCGAGCGTCATCCCGACGAGGCCCGCGCCGAGCACGATCACGTCCGATCGCTGGGTTTCGGCCATGAATCACTCCTTTGGCGCGCGTTCCTAGCGCTTCGGCGCAGCGGGCGCATCCGCTTTCGGCCCGGCGCTTGACCGGCGACTCGCCGGGATTCATGGTCGATGCGGACCGGTTTGTACGCGTTGTTTGGCTTCGGGGCGGGCTTCTATGGCGACGAATGTGATGGCGCGGGTGCCCGCGTGGCGGGACGGCGTGCGACGAGGCGCGTTGCGCGGGCGCGACGCGCTCACCGGTGTCGGGCTCATCGTCCTCGCATTGTTCCTTGCCACCGCGCTGATCAGCTATCATGTCAGCGATCCGGCGCTGAACACCGCCGCCGCCGGGCCGCCGCGCAATATCGCGGGGATGCCGGGCGCCTGGATCGCGGATCTGCTGCTGAGCCTGTTCGGGCCGCTTGCGGGATTGTTCGTGCCGCTGATCCTGTTGGCGGGCGTCCGCCGCACGCGTGGTGCCGATGCCGGCCGCTGGGGTCGTGCAACGTTCCTGCTGCTTGTCGCCTGCCTGCTCGGTGGCACCGCGCTCGCCGTCCATTTCAACGCCGCCAGCATGAAGATGCCCGCCGGCTGGGGTGGTCTGCTCGGCCTCGCCGGCGGTGCGGTCGCGGATTACGGGCTCGGCTTCGTCTCCAACGTATCGATTCTCCATTGGGTGAGGCTCGTGCTGACGCTCGCGCTCGGTGCGGGCGGGCTCTGGTTTGCCGTGGGCGGGCTGCGGCCGCACTTCGCGGAGAGCGGCTGGCTGGGGCGTCGACGCGGCACGAGCGTGCGGATCAGCCGTGCGAGGAAGGCACCCGGTCTCGATCGATCCGCTCGCGCGGTCGGTCCGCTCACGGCTGTCGAGCCCGAGCTGGATGAGGTCACCGCGGAGAGCGCCCGCCCGGCACCGATCATCACCGAGCGCCAGCGCCCCAATCTCGGCGGCAAGCGTTCCGAGCGCGAGCGGCAGCGGCAGTTCGAACTCGGCGACTCCTACGTCCTGCCGACGCTCGATCTGCTGTCGCAGCCCCCTAAGCGCAACGGTCAGGCGCTCGACAAGGCCGCGCTCGAACGCAATGCCCGGCTGCTCGAGCACGTCCTCGAGGATTTCCATGTCAAAGGCCAGGTCGTCGAGGTCCGCCCCGGCCCCGTCGTGACGATGTACGAGCTCGAGCCGGCGAGCGGGATCAAGGCGAGCCGCGTGATCGCGCTCGCCGACGATATCGCGCGCAACATGTCGGCGCTTTCCGCGCGCGTTGCGACCATCCCCGGACGCAGCGTGATCGGCATCGAGCTGCCGAACCGCGATCGCGAGTCGGTCGTGCTGTCGGAGCTGATCGGCAGCGAATCGTTTGAGGACAAGGCGGCACAGCTGCCGCTCATCCTCGGCAAGAACATCGCCGGCGATCCGGTCGTCGCCGATCTCGCGCCGATGCCGCACCTGCTCGTCGCCGGCACCACCGGCTCGGGCAAGTCGGTCGGCCTCAATTGCATGATCCTGTCGCTGCTCTACCGGCTGACGCCGCTCCAGTGCCGCATGATCATGATCGATCCGAAGATGCTCGAACTCAGCATCTACGACGACATCCCCCACCTGCTCTCGCCGGTCGTCACCGAGCCTTCGAAGGCGGTGCGTGCGCTCAAGTGGGCGGTCGAGCAGATGGAGGAGCGCTATCGCATGATGGCATCGGTCGGCGTGCGCGGCCTCTCCTCGTTCAACGACAAGGTCCGCGCGGCCAAGGCCAAGGGCCAGCCGCTCGGCCGCAAGGTCCAGACAGGCTACGATGCCGAGAGCGGCCAGCCGATCTACGAGGAAGAGCAGCTCGAATATGACGTTCTGCCGCAGATCGTCATCGTCGTCGACGAGCTCGCCGACCTGATGATGACCGCCGGCAAGGAGGTCGAGTTCCTGATCCAGCGCCTCGCCCAGAAGGCGCGTGCGGCCGGCATCCACCTGATCATGGCGACGCAGCGTCCGTCGGTCGACGTCATCACTGGCGTGATCAAGGCCAACCTGCCGACGCGGATCAGCTTCCACGTCACGTCGAAGATCGATTCGCGCACCATTCTCGGCGAGCAGGGCGCCGAACAGCTGCTCGGCAAGGGCGACATGCTCTACATGCCCGGCGGCCGCGGCCTCGCCCGCGTCCACGGCCCCTTCGTCGGCGACGACGAGGTTCGCGCCGTAGCCGACCATTGGCGCGCGCAAGGCGTGCCCGATTACGTCACCGCAGTCACCGAGGAGCCCGAGGACGGCGGTTTCGCGCTCGACGGCGCGCCGCCTTCCGACGACAGCCCCGAGGAGCAGCTCTATCGCAAGGCAGTGCAGATCGTCGCGGAGAGCCAGAAGGCCTCGACCAGCTACGTCCAGCGCCAGCTCCGCGTCGGCTACAACTCGGCCGCGCGCCTTATCGAGCGGATGGAAAAGGAAGGCGTCGTCGGCTCCCCCGATCATGTCGGCCGTCGCGAAGTGCTGATCGACCGCGAGGGGCACGCGATCTGATCCTCCGCATTTCCGCGCGGGTTCAGAACGCGTTAAACCCGCGCGCGGCAAGGACACCGCGTTCCTGAACGGAGATAACGATGCGTGCGCTGATCGTCGCGTCCCTTGCCGCCTTCGCGATGCCGGCGCTGGCGGCGCCGGCCGCATCCCCCGAGCTCGCGCAGGTGCAGGCGCATCTCCGTGCGGTCACGACGATGATCGCCGATTTCGCACAGACCGACCGCAACGGCCGCACGCTCACCGGCACGCTCACGCTCAAGCGGCCCGGCAAGGTGCGCTTCCAATATCAGGCCGGCGTGCCGCTGCTGATCGTGGGCGACGGCAAGGCGCTGACGATGATCGATTACCAGGTCTCGCAGGTCTCTCGCTGGCCGATCGGCCACTCCCCACTCGGCGTGTTGCTCGATCCCAATGCCGACCTGTCGCGGGTGGCCAAGGTAGTGCCGTCCTACGATCCGGGCACGATCACGGTGGAAGGTCGCGATTCGCGGCATCCGGAGTTCGGGACGATCTCAATCGTGTTCGCGCATTCCCCGGCGGCACTGGGTGGGCTGACGATGGCCGGCTGGACCGTGGTCGATGCTCAAAACAATCGCTCGACAGTGCGGCTCTCGAACCAGCGCTTCAACGTACCCGTTTCCGACGAAGCGTTCGCCTGGCGCGATCCACGCCCGCAAGGACCACGTCACTGAGCGGATTACAGCTCGGCCATTCATCCGCGTGACAGGTTGCGAAGCCTATACCGGTTTTCGCGGTCGCGCTCCGCATCCGGGATTCCCCCTGTTGCCTGGATCATGAAGCGCGACCCACCCGCGTGACAGACGCTGGTCGGCCCTCGCTCCACGCCCCCGGAGCGGGGGCCATTCCGTTTGTTGGGTCCTCAAGCGCACGGCGCCGCTATCCTGCGGCTTGGCTTTCCGCGCATAAGTGCGGAGCGCGTTTGCGCTTCCGCGCCTTTGGCCGACACTCGCTTCCGGGAATAGGGTCGCTAATCTGGTGAATTGACTGGTCCATCGCTACATGGCGCCGATGGCCAACCTCAAGATCGCTTCGTGGAACATCAATTCGGTGCGTGCGCGGCTCGACATCGTTGAGCGCTTGCTGATCGAGGAGACGCCGGAAATCCTCTGCCTGCAGGAGACGAAAGTCGTCGACGAAACCTTTCCGCACGAGATGTTCGCGCGCCATGGCTATGATCAACGCATCCTACACGGCCAGCCGATGCATCATGGCGTCGCCATCCTCAGCCGCATCCCGCTCGATGCGGAGACGCCGGCGCGGCACGACTGGCAGGACAATGGCGAAGCGCGCCACATCGGCGTGCGGCTGCCGAACGGCATCCGGCTCGAGAACGTCTATGTTCCCGCCGGCGGCGACATTCCGGATCGCGCGCAGAACGCCAAGTTCGGCCAGAAGCTCGATTTCCTCGGTCGCATGACCCGCTGGTCGGAGAGCCTCCGCGAGCCCACGCTGCTGGTCGGCGATTTCAACATCGCGCCGCTCGAGTGCGACGTCTGGAGCCACAAGCAGCTGCTCGACGTCGTCAGCCATACGCCGATCGAGGTGGAGACGCTGGGACAGCTGCAGACCAGCCACGACTGGATAGATCTCGGTCGGCGATTCGTACCGGCGCCGCAACGGAATTATACCTGGTGGAGCTATCGCGCCAAGGATTGGGCCGCCAGCGATCGCGGCCGCCGGCTCGATCACATGTGGGCGAGCCCTGCCGTCGCCGAAAAGGCTGTTGCACACCGTGTTCTCGAATCGTGTCGAAGCTGGCTGCGCCCCTCCGATCACGTTCCGCTCATCACTGAGTTCGAGGTGTGAGCGACACGACCGCGAATGAAAGCCGCGCGGTCGCGCGCGCCATCGATGCGCTGCGACGCGGCTGGCCCGTCGCAATCGGGAGCGGTGCAGCGCGACGCTTGTTACTGGCGGTCGAGACCACCGATCGGCATCGTCTCGCCGCTTTCGATCCTGACGGCAGCGCCGGCGTTCTGATCTCGCACCAGCGCGCTGTGACGCTGCATCTCGCCAATCAACTACCGGCGGCGGCGGATGCGCCGGTCCGCATCGCGCGCGTACCCTGGCTCGATCTCGACGCTGCAACGGCGCTTGCCGATCCGGCGCATGATCTCGACACGCCACTGAAGGGCCCTTACCGCACGATTGTCGACGGGGCGATCGACGAGCAGAGGGCGGCGATTACGCTGGCGCGGCTGGCCGGTTTGCTACCCGCATTCTTCATCCGCGATGACGGGGCAGCGGAAGTCGAGATTACGCGAGCCGCAGTCGACGGTTACGAAGAGCCTGCCCGGCTACGGATTGCCGCGCATGCGCGCTTGCCCGTCGATGCTGCCGAGCATGCCGAGATCGTCGCTTTCCGCAATCTCGACGAAGCGGCGGAGCATGTCGCGCTGCTGATCGGATCGCCGAACGGCACGCCGCCGCTCGTGCGGCTGCACAGCGAATGCCTCACCGGTGACGTGCTCGGCTCGCTCAAGTGCGACTGTGGGCCGCAGCTTCATGCCGCATTGGCCGCGCTCGCTGCGTCAAGCTGGGGCATCCTGCTCTACCTGCGCCAGGAAGGTCGTGGCATCGGGCTCATCAACAAGCTCCGCGCTTATGCATTGCAGGATCAGGGGTTCGATACGATCGATGCGAATACGCGCCTCGGCTTCGCGACCGACGCGCGGGACTTCGCCGTAGCGGCACGCATGCTGGCGCTGCTTGGCCAGGATCGCGTGCGCCTGCTCACCAATAACCCCGAGAAGGTCGCGGGCCTCGTTCGTGCCGGCATCGAGGTGGTCGAACGCGTTCCCCACGCGCTTCCGGCCAATCCGCACAATCGCGACTATCTCGACACGAAGCGAGTGCGGGCCGGGCACCTGCTATGATCCTGCTGCGCGTCGACGCTGCGGCTGGACTAATGGACACGCCGCTCGGCCCGATCCCGTGTGCGATCGGGCGCAACGGCATCGTCGCTGCCAACGTCAAGCGCGAGGGTGACGGCGCGACGCCCTGCGGCTCTTGGCCGATCCGTGGTGCATTATTGCGCTCTGATCGGGGCTTCGCGTCGCCGAGCACCGCGCTGCCTTGGCGTTGGCTGCGCCCTGCCGACGGCTGGTGCGATGAGCCGGGAGACGCGAGCTACAACCGGCCGGTCGTTAACCCTCACAGGGGAAGCGCGGAACGGCTTTGGCGTGACGATGCGCTATACGACGTGATTATCGTGCTGGGCCAGAATGACACGCCCCCGCTGGCCGGTCGCGGCAGCGCCATTTTCCTTCACGTCCGGCCAGAGTCTGGTTCGACCGAGGGCTGTCTAGCGGTGCCGCGTGATGCGTTGCTGGAATTGCTGGACTTGCTAGCGCCAGGCGACATGCTGACTGTCGCCTGAAGCCCACGCTGCGTGGACGACTGCCGCTGCGCGCATTACCTAAGCTGATGCTTCACATGGAGCCTTGGGATGAACATCACCATCAACATCGACTGCACGCCTGAGGAGGCGCGCCGTTTCATGGGGCTTCCGGACCTCACCGCCGTCCACGACAGCTATCTTGAGAAGGTTCGCACGGCGATCGATAGCGGCGTCACCCCCGACATGATCGATGGCATGATGCGGAGCTGGGCGCCGATGGGCGAGGCAGGCATGGCGATGTGGCGGCAGCTGTTCGACCAAATGCGCGGTGCCGGCAAGACGTGAGCCGTCGCGAGGATACGATCTTCGCGCTATCGAGCGGCGCGCCCCCCGCGGCTATCGCGATCGTGCGGGTGAGCGGCGCGGCCGCCGGTCCTACGCTCCAAGCACTCTCGGGCGGATTGCCTAGTGAGCGGCGCGCATCGATGCGCACGCTCCGCGATGACCGCGGGGATGTGCTCGACCGCGCGCTGGTATTGTGGACGCCCGGTCCTCACACCGCGACCGGCGAGGATATTGCGGAGCTGCACCTCCACGGCGGTCGCGCCGTCGTAAGCGCCGTGCTCGCCACGCTCGCAGGCCGACCCGCGGTACGGCATGCCGAACCGGGCGAGTTCACGCGCCGCGCATTCGCCAGCGGCCGAATCGACCTCAACGAAGCGGAAGGGCTGGCCGATCTGCTCACCGCGGAGACCGAGGCGCAGCGGCGCAACGCGCTGCAGCATGTCGGCGGCGCATTCGGACGAATGGTAGCGGGTTGGCGGGACCGGTTGCTGGCTCTGGCGGCGCAGGTGGAAGCGCGCATCGAATATGGCGAAGAGGACGCGCTGGCGCTGGCGGACGTCGAGCTGCCGCGTGCCGCAATCGCCGCGCTCGCAACCGGGATCGACGAAGCACTGCGGTCGCCGCCGGCCGAGCGCCTTCGCGATGGCGTGCGTGTCGTCATTGCCGGCCCGCCGAATGCCGGGAAGTCGACATTGCTGAACGCGCTCGCGGAGCGAGACGTGGCGATCGTTTCCGAGGTACCGGGTACTACGCGTGACGTGGTTGAAGCTCCGGTGATCATCGGCGGCATGCCATTTCTCTTGAGCGATACCGCCGGGATCCGAGGCACCGCCGAGCCGATCGAGCAGGAGGGTATCAGACGCGCCCGCCTAAGCTGTGAGGCTGCCGACATCGTACTTTGGCTTGGGGAGAGTGCTTCCGCTCCCGCTAACGCCTCGGTTGTTCGCCCAAAGGCGGATCTTACCGGGCAGGCTTCGGACGGCGAAATGCTCGTCTCCGCGGTTACGGGGTTCGGTATGACTGCTCTCCGCGATATGTTGCTCCATGCGGCAGGAGCCCTGTTACCGAAACCCGATGAGATCGCGCTCAATGTGCGGCAGCGTGGTGAACTGGCAATCGTTAGCGGCGCCCTGCACGAGGCGGGGGCTGCCGACGACGAGTTGATCGTTGCCGATCATCTTCAGCATGCGCTGGCGGCGCTCGATCGCGCATCCGGGGCAAGCTCGACAGAGGACATGCTCGACGCGCTTTTTGGCAGCTTCTGCCTCGGTAAGTAGCGTTTCACGTGAAACGGCTTTTCGAACGTCGCAGCTCCTCCTACATGCCGCCGATGCCGCAATATGATGTTATCGTCGTAGGGGGTGGGCACGCAGGCTGCGAGGCGGCGGCCGCAGCGGCACGCCGGGGCGCACGCACGGCCTTGCTCACCTTAGACGGCCGGTTCATCGGCGCGATGTCGTGCAACCCGGCGGTCGGCGGCATCGGGAAGGGACACCTCGTCCGCGAGGTGGATGTTTTCGATGGTGTGATCGGCGTCGCGGCGGATCGCGCTGCCATTCACTACCGGATGCTCAATGCGAGCAAGGGTAAGGCCGTCCAGGGGCCTCGCGTGCAGGCAGATCGCGACAGATTCAGGGCGGCCGTCCAAGACATACTTCGATCTACTCCCAACCTCGACGTTCTAGAGGGCGAGGCCGCATCGCTCGTCCTGGCAGGCGGGTGCGTCGCGGGGATAAAATTGGCCACTGACGACGCGCTTGCAGCCTCGGCTGTCGTCCTCGCCACCGGCACCTTCCTTGGTGGCAAGCTCTTTAGAGGCACGGAGGTGTTCAGTGGGGGCCGCATCGGCGAGCTGTCCTCATCGACGCTGGCGCGCCAGCTTCGCGACCTTCAGCTTCCCATGGGCCGCTTGAAAACGGGAACCCCTCCCCGTTTGGATGGACGGTCGATCGACTGGTCGCGGCTGTCATTGCAGCGTTCGGACCGTGCCCGATGGACGATGTCTCCGATAGTCTCCGCACGCCCGCTGCCGCAGCTCTTCTGTGCGGTGACGCGAACCAACACCGAAACTCACGACCTTATCCGCGCAAACGCGGAGTCATCGCCGCTGCACACCGGCGCGATCGAAGGCCAGGGTCCCCGTTATTGCCCTTCGATCGAGGACAAGGTTCGTCGCTTCGGCGATCGCGAGGGCCACCAGATATTCCTGGAGCCGGAGGGGCTGAATACCGCGCTAGTTTACCCCAACGGGATCTCGACGTCGTTGCCTACGCATATCCAAGAGAGCTTGGTGCGCACCATCGTCGGACTGGAACGCGCCGCGATCGTGACGCCCGGCTATGCGGTTGAATATGATTACATTGACCCCCGCGCCCTCGACGGTCGACTTGAACTTGGCGCAATCCCCGGCCTCTTTCTCGCGGGACAAATCAATGGAACGACAGGGTACGAGGAGGCTGCGGCGCAAGGTTTGGTTGCCGGGCTCAACGCTGCTGCGTCGGCGCGAGATCTGTCTGACGTGACGTTCGATCGCAGCATGAGCTATGTCGGTGTTCTACTCGATGACCTTACGCTGCAGGGCGTAACTGAACCTTATCGTATGCTCACGTCGCGCGCCGAGCACCGGCTCTACCTTCGGGCCGACAACGCAGAAGCAAGGCTGGCAGCGGCTGCAATGCACGCAGGCTGCCTCAGCCGATCGCGCGAAGATCATCTCTTGCGGCGCATGGCTGTTCGCGCCGCTGCTGCCGAAGCCTCACCCGCGCAGATGCCGTTCACTACGACGTTCGAGTTCGCGTCTGGTATCGATGCTGACATCGCCGAGGAGCTAGTCGAGGACGCGCGGTACGCGCCATATGTGGAGCGGCAGCGGGCCGAAGTTGCCGCGCAACGCGTGAGCACGAAGCCGCTTCCCACCGCATTCAACTTCGGCTCCGTCCCGGGCCTTTCTCATGAGATGCGCGAGCGTCTCGAGGCCGCGCGTCCAGCCACGCTTGCGGATGCGGCAAGAATTCGCGGGATGACACCGGCGGCGATCTCGGCGCTGCTCGTTGCCAGCAGCCGTTGATGGATGAAGACGCCGCCCGCGCATGGATCGCCAGCTTGCCGGGTGTTTCACGTGAAACGCTGGATCGTTTGGACCGTTACGCCGCTCGTTTGATCGCGGAAAATCAGGCGCAGAACCTTATCGCCTCAGCTTCAGAGCGCATCATCTGGTCGCGGCATTTCGCCGACTCGTGCCAGCTGGCACCACTCGCGTGCGGCAACGTCCTAGATGTCGGATCCGGAGCCGGTCTGCCGGGGATTCCCCTTGCCATACTCGGTTTTTGCGTCACGCTGGTCGAGCCGCGGCGAAGACGTGCTGACTTCCTCCTGGGAACGGTGGAGCAGCTCGGCCTCGAGGCCCGTGTTTTGCCGATCCGCGTTGAACGCGTGACGGACAGTCCCTTCGATACGATTGTCGCGCGCGCATACGCCCCCCTCGATCGCGTCTTCGCGTCGGTTGCTCATCTGGCCCATCACGGAACGCGTTGGGTTCTTCCGAAGGGACGCAGTGGGCCGGCTGAACTGGAAAACGCGCGCAGGGCGTGGCATGGTGACTTCGAGACCATCCCGAGCATCACGGATCCGGACGCGGTGATCATCATCGCCCGGAGGGTAAGACCCAAGGCGAAACGATGATCCGCATCGCGGTTGCAAATCAGAAGGGCGGCGTCGGCAAGACGACGAGCGCGATCAATCTCGCGACAGCGCTGGCCGCCGCGGGTTCGCGGGTGCTTCTCATCGACCTCGATCCACAAGGGAACGCTTCGACGGGGCTCGGTATCGAACGTGGCGCGCGCGCACATTCCAGCTACGACGTTCTCACCGGCACCTGTTCGCTGGAGGAGGCGGCGATCGCCACTCGGGTTCCGGGCCTCGACCTACTCGCTGCGACAGTGGATCTCTCCGGCGCTGAGATCGAATTGGTGGAGCTGCCGCAACGCACACACCGCTTGGACATGGCCTGCAATGCCGTGAGCGTCGGCTGGGACATCTGCCTTATCGATTGCCCGCCATCGCTCGGGCTCCTGACGATCAACGCATTGTGCGCGGCGCGATCGCTGCTCGTGCCGCTGCAGTGCGAGTTCTTCGCGCTCGAAGGACTGAGTCAGCTATTGCAGACGGTCGAGCGCGTACGCGGCAAGTTCAACCCGGAATTGTCGATCCTCGGAGTAGCGCTGACCATGTATGACCGCCGCAACCGCCTTTCCGAGCAGGTGGCGGAAGATGTGCGCGCCGTGCTTGGTGCGGTAGTGTTCAATACCGTCGTGCCCCGCAACGTCCGCCTGTCGGAAGCGCCAAGCCACGGCTTGCCGGCGCTGATCTACGATCATCGATGCGCCGGTTCGGAAGCGTATATGGCATTGGCTCGGGAACTGATCGCCCGCCTGCCGGCACTCCGCCGCGAGGCGGCATGAGCGAGGATAGCGGGCCGCTGCGGCGGCGCACGGGGCTCGGCCGCGGCCTTTCGGCGCTCCTTGGCGAAATGGGGCAGGAGCAGCCGATCGCCGCCGCCACGGCGCGTTCGCAAGGCGTGCAAATGCTGCCGGTGGCGTCGATTGCACCGAACCCACACCAGCCACGACGCCACTTCGATCCGGAGGCGTTGGAAGAACTCGCGGCATCTATCGCGACACGAGGACTGATCCAGCCTATCTTCGTGCGGCCTGTCGGCGAAGCCTACCAGATTGTCGCGGGTGAGCGGCGGTGGCGTGCCGCCCAGCAGGCGCGGCTACATGAAGTGCCGGTGATCATTCGCGCGCTGGGGGATGAAGAGACGCTCGAGATTGCGATTGTTGAGAATGTCCAGCGCGCCGATCTCAACGCGATCGAGGAGGCCGAAGCTTATCAGCGGCTCGTGCGCGAATATGGCCACAGCATGGAGGAGGTCGGCAGACTCGTCGGCAAGTCGCGGAGCCACGTTACCAACCTCTTGAGATTGCTGGATCTTCCAGACGCGGTTCGGAGGTCGGTGATCGGCGGCGAACTGACCATGGGTCATGCCCGCGCTATCGCCAATGCACCCGACCCTGAAGCGCTGGCACGTCAGGTGATCGCGCGCGGACTTTCTGTACGAGAAACGGAAGCGCTGGCGCGCAACGTCAGAGCACCGGGACGCAGCCAGCCCAAACCCAAGCTCGAGTATAAAAGCGCCGATCCCGATATTCTGGCGCTCGAGCGGCAGATTGGCGATCTGCTCGGGCTCAAGGTCGCGATAGCGCATGACGGTGTCGGCGGTAGCGTCACCCTCGCCTACGCCTCGCTCGATCAGCTTGATATGATCTGCCAGCGCTTAAGCGGCGAAGCGATTTAAGTCCTTCAGCGCGTCCGGCGTACGCCACGCGCGATTGCAAGCAATGCCTCTTCCGCGGCGATCGCGCCGGGGCCGCCGCTCTCACGCAGGGCGCGCTGAGCCGCTCCCAGACGATCAATCGCTGCTTCGATGCGGTCGCCGCGCCATTGTGCGAGCTGACGTTCGGCCTGCGCTTCCTGGCCACGCTTCGGGAAGATACGCGCGCGGCGCAGCGCCGCTTCGGAGCTCTCGCCGCCATCCGCCGCTGCCCGCGCGGTAGCGAGCTGAAGCAGCCGCCGCGTCACCGCGTTGAGCAACGGCACGCCTTCCCTGCCCTCACCGCCGAGACGCGCAAGCTCGCCCGCGGCGATATCCGCACGCCCGGCGAGCACCAGATCGACCATGCGATCGAGATTGCCTTCACGGGCATCGGCACCCAGCAATTCCTGCGTCTCGTCAAGGGCGCGTGGGTGGTCGGCGGAAGCATCGCAGTAAAGCGCCAGCTTCTCGATCTCGCGCGTCGCAACCGCGATGTCGCCGCCACTGTCGCTGGTGATCGCGCGCGCCGCTTCGCGCGAGATCTGCAGGCCGTGCGCGCGCGCGAGCTCGACGATCTGGCGATCGGCGTCGGCCGCTTCAGGCGGATAGCTTGCGAAGACGAGCGCCGCCGGCGCGCCAAGCGCCAAAGTGAGAAGCTTGGAGTCCTTTCGCAGCGCGCCCGCGATAAGCACCACGGGGTTGCCCGCCGCCGGCGCCTCGAGCAAGGCCGCGACCGCCGCCAGCGACTCCTCGCCTACCGCCTCCACGCGCACGTAACGCGTGCTGCCGAACATGGAGATTGCCGCCGCTTCGGACGCAAGCAATGCCGGATCCTGGCGTAGCGCCGCTGCCGCTATATCGGTCCTCTCGGCCTCAGGGCCCAGGGCCTTCCCGATCCGCGCGGCGAGCGCACGCGATCCCGACTCGTCGGGACCATAGAGAAGAAACAGACGGACCGCCGCATCGGGCTTATCCAGCGCGCGCTCGATCTGGGCGCGCGTCGCCTTCATCTCAGCGTGCCGCGTTGCGCGACATGAACAGCCCCAGCCGCGCCATGATCTGGTCGCTCACCGCGCTGACGAGATTTTCTAGTGCCGTCTGCTCCGCGGCGACATTGGCATAGTCCGACGGCACGACATCAAGGCCGACATCGGATCCCGCCGTCGCATCGAGAACGATCGTACCGCTCTCAGCGTCGACAAGCTTGTACCGCGCACGCAACGTGCGCCGCTCGCGGGTCTCCGTATTATCGGTGCGGATGCCAAGCCCGATGGTCTTGTCGTCAAGTTCGATCTCCAGGCGGTAGCGCGGCGTCTGCCCTGCCCCACCTTCGTTCAAGCGATCGCTGAGCGCGTTGTGCATCAGCCAGCCTGCCTTGCCACCGATCGGCGCGACCTCGATGCCCGCGAGCGCCTGCGCAACGACGCCCTTGCTTCCGCCCGCGTAGAGCGGATGCAGCCCGCAGCCGGCGAGCGCGACCAGCGTTGCGCAAAGCAGGGCGATGCGTTTCATGCGACGAGGTTTACCAGCCGGTCCGGCACCACGATCACCTTCTTCGGCGCGTTGCCGGCGAGTATCGCCTGCACCTTGGTATTCGCAACCGCAACGGCCGCCAATGTCTCCCGATCGGATCCTTTCGCCATCGTAACGGTGTCCCGCAGCTTCCCGTTGACCTGGATGGCGATGGTCACCTCGTCGTCGACGAGCAATGCGGGATCGACTGCCGGCCACGCCGCGCCCGCGATCAGCCCTTCGTGACCGAGACGCGACCAGGCTTCCTCGGCGAGATGCGGCACCATAGGCGCGGCGAGCAGCACGATCGTCCGGATGGCGGCGCCACGCGAAGCAGAAGGCGGCGCCTTCTCGATGGCGGCAACCAGCTCGTAGAGCTTCGCCACCGCCTTGTTGAACGACAGCGCCTCGATATCCTCGGCGACGCCGGCAATGGTGCGGTGAAGCTTGCGATCGAGCGCAGCGTCGGCGCCCTCCCCTGCCCCGCCGATGCCGCCCTCGACGAGCCGCCACAGCCGCTGCACGAACCGCCACGCACCCTCGATGCCGGCATCGCTCCATTCGAGATCGCGCTCCGGAGGGCTGTCGGACAGCATGAACCAGCGCACCGCATCCGCGCCGTAGCGATCGATGATCGGCCCCGGATCGACGGTGTTCTTCTTGGACTTCGACATCTTCTCGACGCGGCCGACTTCGATCGCCTCGCCGGTCGCGATCTTCTTGCCGTCACGCACCTCGTCCGGTGCGAGCCAATTTCCGGCGACGTCGCGATACGTCTCGTGCGTCACCATGCCTTGGGTGAACAGGCCGGCAAACGGCTCGGCGACGCCGATCTTGCCGATGTGCTGCAACGCGCGCGTCCAGAAACGTGCATAGAGCAGATGCAGGATCGCGTGCTCCACCCCGCCGATATACTGGCCGACGGGAAGCCATTGCTCCGCCATCTTGGCATCGAACGGCCGATCGCTCGGCTGGCTGGCGAAGCGTAGGAAATACCAGGAGGAGTCGACGAACGTGTCGAGCGTGTCGGTCTCGCGCTGCGCGGCATGGCCGCAGCTTGGGCAGGCGACATGCTTCCAGCTCGGATGGCGATCGAGCGGGTTGCCGGGAACATCGAAACCAACGTCCTCGGGCAGCACGACGGGCAGCTGGTCCTTCGGCACCGGCACGGCGCCGCAGGCATTGCAGTGGATGATCGGGATCGGCGTGCCCCAGTAGCGCTGGCGTGAGACGCCCCAGTCGCGCAGCCTCCAGACCGTGGTCCCCTGCCCCCAGCCTTCCGCCTCGGCGCGCGCGATCACGGCAGCCTTCGCCTCCTCGACGCTCATGCCGTCGAGGAAGCGCGAGTTCACCAGTCTGCCTGGGCCGGTATAGGCCTCGTCGTGGATCGGCGCGGCCGCCTCCTCGGGCGACGCGGCGACGACGCGCTCGGCCGGCAGCATATATTTGCGTGCGAAATCGAGATCGCGCTGGTCGTGCGCCGGCACGCCCATCACCGCGCCGGTGCCGTAATCCATCAACACGAAATTGGCGACGAACAGCGGCAGCATACGCTCCGGATCGAGGGGATGGATCGCCGAAAGTCCGGTATCGTAGCCGCGCTTCTCGGCCGTCTCGAGCTCGGCGGCCGCCGTGCCGGTGTGGCGGCAGCTCTCCGCGAACTCGGCGAGCGCCGGGTCGCTCTCGGCAAGCCTGAGAGCCAACGGATGATCGGCCGCGATGGCGACGAAGCTTGCCCCGAAGATCGTATCGGGACGCGTCGAGAAGACGGCGACGCGATCCCCCCTGCCCTCCAGCGCGAAGCTGAACTCGAGCCCCTTGCTCTTGCCGATCCAGTTGGCCTGCATCAGCTTGACCTTGTCGGGCCAGTGCTCGAGCCCCTCCAGGCCGTCCAGCAGCGCCTCCGCAAAGGCGGTGATCTTGAGGAACCACTGGCTGAGCTTGCGCCGCTCGACGAGCGCGCCCGATCGCCAGCCGCGCCCGTCGATCACCTGCTCGTTGGCGAGAACGGTCATGTCGACCGGATCCCAGTTGACGTAGCTTTCCTTGCGGTAGACCAGCCCCGCCGCGAGCAGATCCAGGAACAGCGCCTGCTCGTGGCCGTAATATTCGGGTTCGCAGGTCGCGAGCTCGCGGCTCCAATCGAGTGCGAAGCCGATCCGCTTCAGCTGCGCCTTCATCGCCGCGATGTTGTCGCGCGTCCAAGCGCCGGGATGGACGCCCTTCTCCATCGCGGCATTCTCGGCCGGCATGCCGAACGCATCCCACCCCATCGGGTGGAGCACCTCGTGCCCCGTCATCCGCCGATAGCGGGCGAGCACGTCTCCCATCGTATAGTTGCGAACATGCCCCATGTGGATGCGCCCCGAAGGATAGGGAAACATCTCAAGGACATAGCTCTTCGGCTTAGGGCTATGATCGTCGGCGCGGAAGCTCTCCGCATGCTCCCACGCTCGCTGCCACCGCGCATCCGCCTCAGCGGGATCGAACCGGCTCGTCATGTGTGGCGGGCGTCAGCCCGAGATGGCGGCGCGGCGCAGGTCGCGAGCCTTGTTGAGGATGATTTCCTCCAGTTTCTGCACCGTCGCGGCCTGCACCGGCGCCTCGACCCACTGCCCGCCCTGCGACACCTGTCGCGCGGCGGCGACGTTGAGCGCATCGGCGCGCAAATCCTGATCCAGAATCGTCACGGTGAGCTTCATGCGATCGTTCGGCGCGGCCGGGTTGGTATACCAGTCGGTGACGATGACGCCGCCGTTCGAATCGACCTGCGCGAGCGGCATGAACGACAGCGTGTCGAGCGCCGCGCGCCACAGATAGGAGTTTACGCCGATATTGGTGACCTTGGACGCGGCGATGTCGGCCATCTTCGCCGGCCGATCCTTGTCCTTGTGGCCGCAGCCGCCGAGCGCGCCGGCGAGCATCAGCACGAGAGCCGCGCGCGGCGCGGTGCGGGGCAGGCGAAGCATCACTCTTTCCTCGAAACAGGTCGGCAGCGCATCTATAGAGGCTCGCCACCCGCCCGCAAGCGTCGCGCGAGGCTGGAGCGATCGGAGGAATACGGCCGAATCGTGGCCGCGTTGCAACAGCGCACCGATTTGCTGCGGTCCGTTGCAGCCCCGAGATGACAGCAGCGTTATCGGCTGGTAGGCCGTTCCTTACGGGAGGGAATTGCGCGAGTCATGGCGAAGTTTCGTGAGTCGATGAGGCACATGGGGGGCGCGCTGGCGCTTGCCGTGGTGCTCGTTGCGCCCGCAACCGCCGCGACGCAAATCCACAAGAAGCATCCGGCTCCGCGCGCCGCCGAGCTCGCCGACGACATGATCGGCTCGTTTACGCCGGCGGCGGGCGATCCCAAGCTTTCGGGCAGCTTCGGCCGGCTGGGTGCCTCCAGCGACGGTTTCCGCTTCACTCCTTCGGCGACGCCGGGAAGTCGCCGCGCCGTGACCGTCGCGGTTCGCGCGCGATCGACGACGAAGTTCGATGCGGAGCGCATGCCGGCGATCGCCGCAGCCGCGCCCACGCTCGGCGTCGCGCCGTCGGCTTACAGCCTCGGCGCAGCGATCGGCTGGAAGCGCTTCGCCGTCACGGGCGACCTGAATCATTTCGATGCCGGGCTGATGCCGGGCAGCCGCGACTCGGCGGATGTCGCGCTGAGCTATGGCGGTCACTCGTGGAGCACGCGTCTCGCCCTGGCCGGTGAGCGCACGATCGATACGAACCGCATGATCGGGAGCGAACAGAGCGTCGCGCTCGATCTCGCCGGCTCCTATGCGCTGGCGCATAACCTCGATGTCACCGGCGGCGTGCGCTACAAGATCCAGCGCGACCAGCTCGATATCGTCGATGATCGCCGCGACAGCCAGTCGGTCTATATCGGTACGGCCTTCCGCTTCTGATGCTGTCCGGCGGGCGTGAGCCCGTCGATCGCCGCCCAGCGCTTCACCCCCAGCTTCGACAGTGCCCGTGCGCGACCGGCCGTCATGCCGCCGAGCACGACGATACGTTCACGCGATCCTCGACCGAGCATCAGCCCGATCCGTACCCGGCCGAGATACCGCGCGCCCGGATGCGATCGGGTCGCATGAACGGGTGAGACGAGGACGAGATCGGCGCCGGCACGCCGCGCGGCGATCAACTCGCAGCGATCGTGCGCCGCCATGCTCCGCAGCATCGGGCGCGGGTGACGCCGCCCCGCCGCCGGACCGTGGCAGCCATCGGCGCGAACGCGCACCGCTTCCGCCGGCGTGCCCGCGAGCAGCACCACGAGGCCACGCCGCCGCGCGATTCGGCGCACCCGCTCGAACCGGGTGCGCCGCTCCGCCGGCGATCGCTCATAATCGCGCACGATCACGGCGGCACCACGCGGCAGCGCCGCCAGCGCCGCCCACAGCGCCTCACCCTGACGTTGATCAGTCATCAGGATCAGCGAGGGGAGGGCGTGGCGCCGGCGCATCGCGCTTCCTATAGGATGACCATGGCAGACAGCGAAGATCACAACCCGGCGACGCGTCTGGCGGAAATCCATAGCCGCATCGCGCACGCCGCGGCGCTCGCACGCCGCCGACCGGAAGACGTCGCGCTGATCGCGGTTTCCAAGAACTGCGCGGCGGATGCGATCGTGCCGCTGATCGCGGCTGGGCAGCGCCGTTTCGGCGAGAATCGCGTGCAGGAAGCGCAGGACAAATGGCCCGCGCTGCGCGAACGGCATGCCGACATCGAGCTCCACCTCGTCGGCCAGCTTCAGAGCAACAAGGCCGCCGACGCGGTGGCGCTGTTCGACGCGATCCATTCGCTCGATCGACCCTCGCTGACGGCGGCACTGGCACGGGCGTGCGAGCGGGCAGGGCGGCAACCGCTGCTGTTCGCGCAGGTGAACATCGGCGCCGAGCCGCAAAAGGGCGGCTGCGCCATCGCCGCGCTGCCCACGCTGATCGAAGAGGCGAGGGGGGCTGGGCTTACCGTATCGGGGTTGATGTGCGTGCCGCCGACGGCGCTGGAGCCCGCGCCCTATTTCGCGCTCCTCGGCGAACTTGCAGATCGCAATGGCTTGCCGGTGCGCAGCATGGGCATGTCGGGCGACTACGAGACGGCAGTGATGCTCGGCGCGACGCATGTCCGCATCGGCACCGCCCTGTTCGGCGCACGGGCATGAGGCCGCAGGCGCTCATCTTCGATTTTGACGGCGTGCTGATCGAGAGCGAATATGCCGGCAACAAGCAGATCGCCGACTATCTGACCGCGATCGGCCACCCGACGACGCCCGAGCAATCGATGGCGAACTTCATGGGGCTGGCCGGCGCGGACTTCATCGGCGCGGTCGAGCGCTGGATCGGGCGTGCCGTGCCTGAAGATTTCCAGGCCGCGCGGACCGCGGAAAACCGCCGCACGATGGAGGAAGGGGTGGAGGCGGTCGCCGGTGCAATCGCCTTCGTCCAGTCGCTGCCGCCGGAGCTGCCGCGCGCGATCTGCTCGTCGAGTTCGACGGAATGGATCCGCGCGCATCTCGACCATATCGGCCTCGCCTTAGCCTTCGGCGATCACCTATACAGCGGCCGCGAACATGTCACACGCGGCAAGCCGGCGCCTGACATCTACCTGTTTGCAGCGAACGCGCTCGGCGTCCCGATCGGTGACTGCGCGATCATTGAGGATTCACCGGTCGGCGCGACAGGCGCGCTCGCCTCCGGTGCGCGCGTGATCGGGCTTACGGCGGGCAATCATTGCGCACCCGAACACGCCGATACGCTGCGCGCCATCGGTGTGACCGAGATCGCGCCGGATTTCGGTACCGCGGCGAGGCTTCTCGCGATCGATCAGCTCAGATAGGGGATCAGTCCCGTATCGTGGGCATAGAGGCCCTCGTAGATCATCTTGCCGGCGACGTAGACGATCACGGCCAGGCCGAAATAGGCGATCCAGCGATAACGGCCGATCACGCGCGCGAGCAGGTTCGCGGCGACGCCCATCAGCACCACCGAGAGCAGCAAGCCCACGATCAGGATACCGGGATGCTCGCGCGCCGCGCCGGCGACGCCCAGCACATTATCGAGGCTCATGCTGATATCGGCGAGCGCCACCGACCAGGCGGCCGCCGCGAAGCTTTTCGCCGGTTTGACCTGCGCGGCATCCTGTGCGTGCGGCTGGCGGAGCTCGCGCCACATCTTCCAGGCCACCCACAGCAGCAGCAGCCCGCCGGCGAATACGAGCCCGACGAGCTGAAGCAACTGGCTCACGGCGAGCGCGAAGATGATCCGCAGGACGAGCGCGGCGAGAATGCCGATCAGGATCACGCGCCGCCGCGCGACGGGAGAGAGCCCCGATGCGAGCGCCCCGACGACGATCGCATTATCGCCGGCGAGCATCACGTCGATCATCAGGACCTGACCGAAGGCCGCGAGCGCTTCGGACGAGCCGATATTGGCGAAATCGCTGACGATATGCTGCCAGATCGCGATCATGGCATGCAATTAGCTTTCTTGCAGGTAGTTGATCACTGAGGGACCGTAATAGCCGACCTCAGGCATCGGTTCATAGAAGCCGTGGAGCAAAGCACGCCACTGCTGATAGCGATCGGACTTGCGGAAACCATCGCGATGGCTGGCGACATCGTTCCACCAGACCAGCAGCAGGTAGCTTCCCGCCATTTCAGCCGCGGGACGAACCTCGATACCCTGAAAGCCGGGAGACGCGGCGATCAGCGGAACCGCGCGACGCATCGCGTCTTCGAAATCCGATCCCTGTCCGTCGCGCACGCGCAAGATGGCATGTTCGACGATCATCGGCGCCCGTTACTGGTTCATCGAATCGAAGAAGTCCTCGTTGGTCTTCGAGTCCTTCATCTTGTCGAGCAGGAACTCCATCGCATCGATGGTGCCCATCTGCATGAGGATGCGGCGCAGCACCCACATCTTGGTGAGCTTCGCCTTCTCGACGAGCAGCTCCTCCTTGCGAGTGCCTGACTTGCCGACGTCCATCGCCGGGAAGACGCGCTTGTCGGCCACCTTGCGGTCGAGGATGATCTCGGAATTGCCGGTGCCCTTGAACTCCTCGAAGATGACCTCGTCCATGCGGCTGCCGGTGTCGATCAGCGCGGTGGCGATGATCGAGAGCGAGCCGCCTTCCTCGATGTTGCGCGCCGCGCCGAAGAAGCGCTTCGGCCGCTGCAGCGCGTTGGCGTCGACGCCGCCAGTGAGCACCTTGCCCGAGCTCGGCACCACCGTGTTGTAGGCGCGACCGAGGCGGGTGATCGAATCGAGCAGGATCACGACATCCTTCTTGTGTTCGACGAGGCGCTTGGCCTTCTCGATCACCATCTCGGCGACCTGGACGTGGCGCTGGGCTGGCTCGTCGAAGGTCGAGGAGATCACCTCGCCGTTCACCGAACGCTCCATGTCGGTGACTTCCTCGGGCCGCTCGTCGATGAGCAGCACGATCAGGAACACCTCGGGATGATTGTCGGTGATCGCCTTGGCGATGTTCTGGAGCAGAACGGTCTTGCCGACGCGCGGCGGCGCGACGATCAGCGCGCGCTGGCCCTTGCCCTGCGGCGAGACGATGTCGATCACCCGCGCCGACTTGTCCTTGACGGTGGGGTCGAGCGTGTCGAGCCGCAGCTTCTCGTCCGGGTAGAGCGGCGTGAGGTTGTCGAAGTTGACGCGATGGCGAACGACGTCGGGATCGTCGAAATTGACCGAGACGAGGCGGGTCAGCGCGAAATAGCGCTCGCCATCCTTGGGGCCGCGGACCTCGCCCTCGACCGTATCGCCGGTGCGCAGTCCGAATTTGCGGACCTGATTGGGCGAAACGTAGATGTCGTCGGGGCCGGCGAGATAATTGGCTTCGGGCGAGCGCAGGAAACCGAAACCGTCGGGCAGCACCTCGATCGTGCCGACGCCCATGATCTGCTCGCCATTCTCGGCCTGGACCTTGAGGATCGCGAACATGAGGTCCTGCTTGCGCAGGGTGGAGGCGCTTTCGACGCCGAGCTCCTCCGCCATCCCGACCAGTTCGGCGGGTGACTTCGTCTTGAGCTCTTTCAGATGCATAAAGTGAGCTTCCTGGCGGGGAGAGTGTGACAGCGGGCGACGGAACGGCGCAAGCGGTGCTGTGAAAAGAGGCGCTGTCCGCAGGGAAGCGGGCGCACTTTGATCGAATTAGGATTCGCTCCCGCTCAAGTCAAGCCGGCCGCTATTTTCCAACCGGCGATTTGGCGCTGTTCTGGATCGCCTGACCGAGGTCCTGCACAGCGGCGCCGCGCGTCTTGATCTCGGTACCGCAGCGCTGCGCGTCGGCCTGAAATTCCGCCTGCGTCATCTTGCCGACTTCGGCGGCGACGCGCCGCTTCAACGTTTCGTCGTCCATCTGCGCGTCCAAGCGACCGAGCCAGTAGAGCAGCGACTCCATCGCGACCGGCTGCGAGCCGGCATCGGCATTGCCGGCGATCACCGCGGTGGTGATGAAGCAGCGCAGATCCGCGTCCGCCGCTGCGGGCAAAGCGGTAGCGAGAACCAAGCTGGCGAGCAGCATCAGAACGGCCTCACGATCACGAGGATCACGATGATCGCCGTCGCCAGCGTCGGCACCTCGTTCATGATCCGCAGCGTCCGGTCCGAGCTCGGCCGCTCGCCACGCGCCAGTTTCTTGCCATAGCCGATCATCCAGCCGTGATAGCCCGACAGCAAGATCACGATGGCTAGCTTCGCGTGCAGCCAGCCGAGACCCGCCTGGCCATCGAACAAGCCAATATTGGCGGCGAGCAGCAGCCCCAGCACCCAGACGATGATCATCGCGGGCGTGATGATCACCTTGCGCAGCCGCCGCTCGCGCTCGATCCACAGCGCATCCTCAGGCGCGCCGGACGCAACCGCGCGGTGATAGACATAGTAGCGCGGCAGCATCAGCAGCCCCGCGATCCAGAAGATCACGAAGATGAGGTGTGCCGCCTTCACCCAGAGATAGGCGCTGCCGAGAAAGCCTGTCACGCCGTCCGCTCCACCAGATCCGTTCGTGCCGAGCGTAGTCGAAGCACGTGCCAAACAGAACAGCGCCTGCCGCCGCACGTCCTTCGCCTTCGCTCAGGACAAACAGAATATGATCTCCCTCGCTCAATCCCGCGCGAAGCGAGCGCCGCGGATCAGGTCGAGCGCCTCTTCGACATGGGCAACCGGCGTTTCCGGGATGATGCCGTGGCCGAGGTTCATGACGTGTGGCCGCCCGGCGAGCGCCGCGAGAATGCGCCCAATCGCGTTGCGCAGCGGCTCGCCGCCCTCGACGAGCGCGAGCGGATCGAGATTGCCTTGCAGCGGCATGTCTCCCGGCAGCCACTCGGCCGCCCAAACCGGATCGATCGTCTCGTCGAGGCCGATCGCATCGACACCGGTGCCGCGGGCATAATCGAGCAGCTTGGCGCCTGCGCCCTTCGGAAAGCCGATCACCGGTATTCCCGGCCGCCTGGCGTGGATCGCCGCTGTGATCGCGGCGTTGGGCTCGATCACCCAGCGCTCGAACTCCGCCGGCGCGAGACTTCCCGCCCAACTGTCGAACAACTGCACGGCGTGCACGCCGGCATCGATCTGACCAAGAAGATAGTCGATCGTCGCTGCGACGATGCGCTCGATCAGCGCCGCGAAGGCATCGCGGTCTTTGTACGCGAGGCGGCGGGCGGCGGCATGATCCTTGGAGCCCTGACCCGCGACCATGTAGGTGGCGACCGTCCAGGGCGAACCCGCGAATCCGAGGAAGGTCGTCTCCGCCGGTAGCGCCGCAGCAACCCGGCGCACCGTCTCGTATACCGGCGACAGGCGTTCCGGCGCAGCGGCAAGACCATCGAGCAGGCCATCGAGCAGAGGCGGGGAGAGACGTGGGCCTTCGCCGGCCTCGAACGCGAGATCCTGCCCGAGCGCGTGGGGAATCACGAGGATGTCCGAAAACAGGATCGCACCGTCAAAGCCGAACCGCCGGATCGGCTGGAGCGTCACCTCGGCAGCGGCTTGCGGATCGTAGCAGAGCTCGAGAAATCCGCCCTTGGTCGCTCGCAACGCACGATATTCCGGCAGATAACGCCCGGCCTGGCGCATGAGCCAGACCGGCGGAGGATCACGCCGCTCGCCGCGCAGCACCGCGAGCAAGGAACGATGCGTTTCGATCGCTGGCATCGCGGACAGGCTGCTCGTCATCACCTTAGATTCATAGATTCAAGTTTTGAGGAAGATAGTAGGGCGCTTGGCAGCGGGGTTTAGGCGGCCCGGCCTTTTTTGCCAACAGCTTGACCGCGCATCGATCCAGGAGTCTCGCGGAGTCGGCTGCGCCTTCCCCGTTATCCACATCCGCTGGGGATAGACCGTTCGATGTGGATAGAGCGGGAACGCTACCCTCAATCGTGGGCACGGAATCGCGTGCCTTTCGGCGAGCGGCAGGTTCCGCTAGCGTTTCGGCAATGATCATCCACAGCCTCGTCCACGCCTGAGACATGGCGGTTCACCACCTCCATCTGCTGTCGGATTCGACGGGCGAGACGCTCGACATGGTCGTGAAGGCGGGGCTGGCGCGGTTCGAAGGCGTCGAGACGATCAAGCATTTCTGGCCAATGGTGCGCTCGGAGGGGCATCTCGAGCGCGTGCTCGTCGAGATCGGCCAGCGGCCAGGGATCGTCATCTTCACGCTCGCGGAGACGAAGCTGCGCGAGCGGCTCGAGATCGGCTGCCAATCCCTCGGTATTCCCTTGGTGTCGGCGCTGGATCCGGTGATCGAAGCCCTGTCGCGGATGCTCGGCCGCACCGCGCATACCCGCCCGGGGCGGCAGCATGCGCTCGATGCCGCCTATTTCGCCCGCGTCGAGGCGATCCAGTTCACGATTGCGCACGACGACGGCGTCGGCGCCGAGGACTGGGAGGAAGCGGATATCGTGCTTGCCGGAGTCTCGCGCTCGTCCAAGACGCCGACATCGATCTACCTCGCCAACCGCGGCTACAAGGTCGCCAACATCCCGCTGGTGGTGGAGGCGCCGCCGCCGCCGTCGCTGTTCCGGCTGCAGCATCCGCTCGTCGTCGGACTCACCACAAGCCCCGATCGACTGATCCAGGTGCGCCGCAACCGACTGCTCTCGCTCAACCAGGTGCCGGAAACCGCCTATGTCGATCAGGAGCGGGTGATGAGCGAGGTCGCCTATGCGCGACGGTTGTTCTCCGACAATGGCTGGCCGGTGATCGACGTCACGCGTCGTTCGATCGAGGAAACGGCGGCGGCGATCATCAACCTCGTCAACGAGCGGCGCAGCCCCGTGCAAGACGAAGCGGCGGAAACGGCGTGACGCGCCTGGTGCTCGCATCCGGCAGCGCCAGCCGGCGTGCGATGCTGACCGCCGCCGCGGTGCCATTCGAGGCGGTGCGGCCGAGCGTCGACGAGGATGCCGCGAAAGCCTCGCTGCGCGCGGAAGGGCATGACGCGCGGCAGCTCGCCGACGCGCTCGCCGAGCTGAAGGCGTTGTCGTTGTCGCGGCGGTTGCCAGGCGCGCTCGTGCTCGGCTGCGATTCGACGCTCGAACTCGAAGACGGCACCATGCTGGACAAAGCCGAGGATCGAACCGAAGCCGCGATGCAGCTCCGGCAGCTGTGGGGAAGGCCGCATAAGCTGATCAGCGCGGCGGTGGCATGCCAGAACGGCGTGCCGGTGTGGCGGCATGTCGACGCCACCAAGCTTCATGTCCGCGCCTTTACGGACGCCTTTCTCGAATCCTACCTTGATGCGGAGGGGGAGACTATCCTCGCTTGTGTCGGCTGCTATCGGCTGGAGGGCATGGGCGCGCAGCTGTTCGAGCGCATCGAGGGCAGCCATTTCACGGTGATGGGCCTGCCGCTGCTGCCGCTGCTGGCCTGGCTGCGTGAACGCGACGTGATCGCGCGATGAGCCTGTCCTTTGCGGAGGTGATCGGCGATCCGATCGCGCATTCCAAATCGCCGTTGATCCATGGCTTCTGGCTGGCGCGGCTTGGCCTGGATGCAGCCTACAACAAGACGCATGTCGTTGCCGGCGATCTTGCCGCCTTCTTCGCCGAGCGTCGCGAAAGCCTCTACTGGCGCGGGTGCAACGTCACCGTCCCGCATAAGCAGGCGGTGATCCCATTGCTCGATCGCCTCGATCCGCTCGCGGCGAAGATCGGCGCGGTGAACACCGTCGTGCCCGAGCATGGCGCACTGGTCGGCTACAACAGCGATGCGCCGGGCTTCCTCGAACCGCTGCGACCGGTGCTCGCGCGTCGGCATCTGTTCCGGATGGCGCGCATCCTCGGTACCGGTGGGGCGGCGCGCGCGATCGCGCACGCGCTGGCAGCAGAGGGTTTCACGCTCGTGATCGCCGGCCGCGATCTTTCGAAGGCCGAAGCGTTGCGCGACGAGGCGGCCTCCAAAGGTTACGCCGTCGCGCTCGATCATTTCGCCGGCCCTACCGACTTCGCGTTCGACGATCGCGCCGGCGTGCTCGATCTGTTCGTCAACGCCACCACGCTCGGCATGACCGGGCAGCCGCCGCTGGTTTGCGATCTCAGCCACGCGCCGCCCGGCTCGATCGTCTACGACATTGTCTATGCCCCGCTCGAAACACCGCTGCTTTCGCAGGCGAAGGCGGCCGGGCTGCCAACGATCGACGGCCTGGCGATGCTGATCGGTCAAGCGCGCATCGCGTTCCGGCACTTCTTCGGTGCCGATGCGCCGGACGATTCCGAGAGCGACGCGGCGTTGCGGGCGCTGCTGACGGCATGATCACCTCCCGAAACCCGTTTGTCCTGAGCGCAGTCGAAGGACGTGCCGCAAACGCCGATGCTCGGGGTACGCACTTCGACTGCGCTCAGTGTGAACGGATCATATCGGCTGGGGCGCGATGATCATCATCGGTCTCACCGGCTCGATCGGCATGGGCAAGTCGACGGTTGCGAAGATGTTCCGCGAAGCCGGGGTGCCGGTGTTCGATGCCGACGCCGAGGTTCACAAGCTGCAGGGGCCCGGCGGCCTGCTTGTGGCGGCGATCGAGGCGATATGGCCGGGCACCACCGGCCCGCGCGGGGTCGATCGCCAGCTGCTCGGCCAGCGCGTGCTCGGCGATCGCGCGCAGCTCACCCAGCTCGAGCGGCTGGTGCTGCCGGCGGTCGCGGCGGCGCAGCGGCGCTTCCTGCGGCGGCATCGCGCACGCAAGCTCGTCGTCCTCGATATTCCGTTGCTGTTCGAGAAGCGCGGTTGGCGGCGTGTGGATGTCGTCGTCGTCGTCTCGGCTTCTGCCGGCCAGCAGCGCCGCCGCGTGCTGGCACGACCGGGCATGACGCCGCAGCGCTTCGCCGCCATCTTGCGGCTGCAGACGCCCGACCGCACCAAGCGCCGCCACGCCGATTTCGTGATCGATACCGGCGCCACGCGCACCGAAACGCGCGCCCAATTGCACGCGCTGGTCGCTTTACTCCGCGCCGCTCCCGGCCGATATAAACGGCGATGCGCGAGATCGTTTTCGATACCGAGACGACGGGCCTGAGCCCTGTCGACGGGCACCGTCTGGTCGAGATCGGATGTGTCGAGCTGATCAATCGGGTCGAGACCGGCGCCGTCTTCCATGCCTATTTCAATCCTGGTCGCTCGATGCCGAGCGAGGCGGAGGCGGTGCACGGGCTCTCCTCGGTCTTCCTCGCGGACAAGCCGCGCTTCGGCGACAAGGTCGAGGAGCTGCTCGCCTTCATGGGCGATGCGCCCTTGATCGCGCACAATGCCGGCTTCGACATGGCGTTCCTGAACTGGCATCTCGGCGATTGTGGTTTGGCGCCGCTCGTGGCGAGCCGCGCGATTGACACCGTGGCGCTCGCGCGCGCGCGCCATCCCGGCGCGAAGCACAGCCTCGATGCGCTCTGCACGCGCTACGGCATCGATCGCAGCCAACGCGTCAAGCACGGCGCCCTGCTTGACGCGCAGCTGCTCGCGCAGGTCTATATCGAGTTGCGCGGCGGTCGCCAGATCGGGCTCGCGCTCGCACCCACGGCACCGGCACCGGTTGCCGCGAACGTGGCGATGTCGATCAGTTCGGCTCCGGTGCGACCGGTCCGGCCGCCGCGCGTTCATAGCGCCAGCGCCGACGAACTGGCACGCCACGCCGCGTTCGTAGCGACGCTCGTCGATCCGCTCTGGCCGGCACTCGCCGCCTGCGGTTGACGCTCCACCGGGTGGTCCGTAAGGGCCACCCCCCGCTCGTCAGGAGGCCCTTTCAATGGATATTCGCGTCTCGGGTCATCAGGTCGATACCGGCGATGCGCTGCGGCAGCATGTCAGCGACAGGCTCGGCGGCATGGCCGATAAGTATTTCGCGCGCGCGATCGCCGCGCACGTCACCTTTGGACGCGGACCGCACGACAACGGCTTCAATTGCGACATCGTCGCCCATGTCATGCAGGGCGTGATCCTGAAAGGCTCGGGCAGCGCGATGGACGCGCACCCCGCCTTCGACGAAGCATCGGGCAAGATCGAGAAACAGCTGCGGCGTTACGTGGCGCGGCTGAAGGGACGCCATGCACCGAATGGCGAGGCGCCCGGCGAGATCGACGCCGATGCCGGCTACACTGTCTTCCGCATCGACGACGAGGATGAGCAGGACGGTGCCGACAACCCGCTCATCGTCGCCGAGACGCGGGTCGACGTGCCGAGCGCGAGCGTTTCGGATGCGGTGATGATGCTCGATCTGCGCAACACCAACGCACTCCTGTTCATGAATTCGGGCACCGGTGCCTACAACATGGTGTATCGCCGCGGCGACGGAACGATCGGCTGGGTCGAGCCGCAGCGCGCCGCCTGAGGCGCGGGGGGCGAGTTCTCATGGAGGATTTCAGCGACATCCTCTCGCCAGCAGGGATTGTCGCGGGCCTTGCCGTGGCGAGCAAGAAGCAGCTCTTCCAGCAGCTCGGAACGCTCGCTGCGAATGCAGCGGGCGTCGACGCCAAGCTCGTCGTCGAGCGGCTGGGTGAGCGCGAGCGGCTGGGATCGACCGGTTTCGGCGGCGGTATCGCCATTCCCCACGGCAAGATCGAAGGCCTCGATCACGTCGTCGGGCTGTTCGCGAACCTCGCGGCGCCGATCGACTTCGCCGCGATCGATGCGCTGCCGATCGACCTGGTGTTCGTGCTGCTCTCGCCGCCGGAAGCAGGCGTCGATCACCTCAAGGCGCTGGCCCGTGTCAGCCGGCGCATGCGTGACCGCGAGTTCGTCGCGAAGCTGCGCGGCGCCGGCTCTCCCGATGCCCTCTACGCGCTTTTCGCCAGCGGAGAATCGCGCGACGCCGCGTGATTTGCTGCGTTTGCGAACGCCGTTCCAATGCCAGTTGGCTGTCATGGCGGCGATCGGCGGTGTCGGCCGATCGCAGGCGTTGACGTGAATTGCGTACTTGAGCGATCGGCTTCAAGACGGGCGGAATGACGCCGCGCTTGGTTTCTTCCCTCGTCGTGAACGCGCTGATCCGGCGAGTCGGCGCTGCAGGCGGCATCGGCACGGTCGTCGCGAAGGGCGACGCGACGGCCGGCGCGCTCCTGCTAAGCTGTTGCGAGCGTGGCGTAACACGCCGTCTTATCGAGCGGGTTCTGGATCTCGCCGGCGTTTATCGCTGGGCAGATGTCGGCCCTGATCTGCCTAATCAAGAGGCCGTGGTTAGCGACTATTTAACGCGCCGCCGCCGCTCCGATCCGGATTTGTGGATCCTGGAACTGGATATCGCGGGAGTCGAACGGTTCGCCGCTGAAATAGTCGCTGAAGGTTGACGCTGCGGCGCGGTGCCGGGAAGACGAGGTTGTTCAACGACGCGCAACAACATTTGTTCCGGGGGTTGCGCGGAGTCGGACGAGCGGGAACGGGGCTTAGGGTATTTTGTGCCTCCGTGATCTGCGCTCGGCCGCAATGATCTGGATGCCATGCGAGTACCAGCCCGTGTCGTCGCTGCGGCGGCGGCCCTCCTTTGCCTGCTGCCCGGTCTCGGCAGCGCCGCCATGGCGGCGGAGATCGCGATCCCGGCAGGCACATCTGGTTCTCTGCTTCTCGCGGCCCCGGCCGCACCGGCGGTTTCGCAACCTTCCGCCCGCATTCTGACCCTCGGCATTCCGGCCCCTGTGCTGACCCCCGTCGCGAAGCCCGCGGCGAGTGACGATGGCGCCGCCACCGGTGGCTCGCTTGATGGGATGGTCAGCGATCGGCTTTCTTCGGCGACGAGCAGCGACGAGCATGAATGCCTGGCCGCGTCCGTTTACTTCGAATCGAAGGGGCAGCCCTATCGCGGCCAGCTCGCGGTGGCCCAGACCATCATCAACCGCACCAAATCCGGTCGTTTCCCCAGCACCGTCTGCGGCGTCGTGAAGCAGCCGCACCAGTTCGGTTTCGTTCGCCACGGCAGCTATCCGGCGATCGCGCGCGCGGGGCAGCAGTGGCGCGAGGCGGTCGCGATCGCTTCGATCGCGCTCAAGAATGCATGGAGCGCGGTCGCGCACGATGCACTCTATTTCAACAGCGGCCATCGCCCCGCCCCGGGGCTGACCCGCGTCGCGCAGATCGGCGCGCAGATCTTCTATCGCTGACATGACCATCGGACGGGCTTTCGTCCGTTCGCGGGATGTTCTAAAACGAGCGCATGGCCTCGCTCGCCAAACCTTGCCTCGATAACGTTCCGGTCGCGCGCGATGTCGCGCGCGGTGTTTCGCGGCTGCTGTTCCGGCGCGAGCTCCTGGCGCTCTGCGAAGTGCCGCTCGGCAATGGACGCCGCGCCGACATCATGGCGCTGGGGCCGAAAGGCTGCGTCACGATCGTGGAGATCAAGGTCTCGCGCGCCGATCTCCGCGGTGACCTGAAATGGCCGGAATATCTCGACTATTGCGATCGCTATTATTGGGCGGTGCCCCCGGGCTTCGATCCGGCGCCGTTCGAGGAGGCCTGGTTCATGCCGGATCGCGCAGGCCTGATCGTCGCCGATCGCTACGATGCCGCTGTGGTCCGTGAGGCGGTCGATACGCCGCTTGCCTCCTCACGCCGCCGCGCGGAGACGCTCCGCTTCGCGCGGCGCGCCGCGCGGCGGCTGCTCGGCGAGACCGATCCGGGCCTGCCGGCCGAGTGACGCTCAGGGCTGCGGCCCGATCACCGTCGCAGCGCCGCGCGGTTTCGCCTGCTGGAGCACCGAAAGGATCAGGCTCGCGCGGGGATCGGCCTTGGCATAATCGAGCGCCGATTGGCCGGTGACATGATCGGTGATGTGCGGATTGCCGCCATAGGCGACCAGCAGCCGCGCGATCGCGAGGTTGCGGGTCTGCACGGCGAGGATGAGCGGCGTCTCCCCGCGCGCATCGGCCAGATCGGGCGAGGCGCCGACCTTCAGCAGCATCTCGGCGCAATCGTCATCGCCGATCCGCGTCGCGGCGATGAGCGCGGTGTCGCCCTGCTTGTCGCGCGCGCCGGTGTCGGCACCGTGGACCAGCGCGAACGCCTCCCAGGGCGCATCGTGGCGACGGACGGCAATGTGCAGCGCCGTCTCGCCGGTGGCCGCATCGTGCGTGTTGATAATCGTGGTGCCGGGCTTGTTGACCAGCTCGGTCGCTTTGTTGATGTCGCGATCGCGCACCGCCTTGAGGAAATTATAGGGATCGGAGAATTGTGCGGCGGAGGGTGCGGCAGCGATCAGCGCTGTCAGCGCCGCGATACCGGTCATGATCCTGTCGCCGCGCCTCGCCATCGCCACCCACTCTCCCGCTGCTTGCGCGCGAGGCTCTAGCAAAGCATGGCTGGCGACGCCATGAACGATGCCTCGCACCGTCTTGCCGCCTGCGTCGCGGCGCTGCTGCTTCTCGCGAGCTGCGGCAAGGCGGGCAGCGAGGGAGGGGCACCGCCTCTTGCCGGTGCCGCGATCGGTGGCCCGTTCGCCCTGACGGACCAGGATGGGCGCGCCGTTACCGGCCGGACCTATGCCGGCCGCTACCGCATCGTCTATTTCGGCTACACCTTCTGTCCGGACGTCTGCCCGACGACGCTGCAGACGGTGATGCGCGCCCTCCATGGCTTTGTGGCGGATCGCCCCTCGGCAGCGGGCAAGATCGTCCCCATCTTCATCTCGGTCGATCCGGCGCGCGATACGCCGGCGGTGATGAAGCAATATGTCGCGGCGTTCGGAACGGGTCTCGTTGGCCTTACGGGAACGCCGCAGGAGATCGCCAAGGTGGCCAAGGAATTCGGCGTCTATTATCAGGCGCAGCCGCCGAAGAACGGCGGTGCGTATCTCGTCGATCATTCGAGCCAGGCGGTGCTGTTCGATCCCAGCGGCGCGCCGATCGTGCTGCTGCCGACCGATCAGGGTGCGGATGCGGTGAAGCAGGAACTTGCCCGATGGGTGCAGTGACCGCGCCGCGCTTCTGGGAGGCGAAGCGGCTCGGCGAGATGAGCCGCGCCGAGTGGGAGTCGCTCTGCGACGGCTGCGGCAAATGCTGCGTCCACAAGCTCGAGGACGAGGAAACCGGCGAGCTCTATCCGACCAACGTCGCCTGCCGGCTGCTCGATCGTCGCTCGGGACGGTGCACCGACTATGCCAACCGCAAGGCGCTCGTTCCCGATTGCGTGCGGCTGACGCCGGCCAAGGCGGGCGCGCTCGACTGGCTGCCGGGGACCTGCGCCTATCGCCTGTTGGCGAACGACGAGCCGTTGCCCGACTGGCATCCGCTCCTCACCGGTGATCCGGAAACGGTCCACGCCGCTGGGCAGTCGGTGCGCGGGTGGACGGTATCCGAGCTCGAAGCGGGCGATCTCGAGCTGCATGTCGTCGAGCGCGAGCTTTAGCGGCGGCGGCCGGACGCGCGCGCTGACGGTGCGCCGCGTCGCCGGCGCGCGCGGCTTCCGGCTGGTTGTCGATCCGCGCGACGGCGCGGTGAAGCTGACGCTGCCCAAGCGTGCCGCGCTCGGCCCGGCGTTGGCGTGGGCGGAGAAGCAGCGGGGCTGGGTCGAAGCCGGGCTCGCGAAGCTGCCGGTGCCGCGGCCGATCCGTCCGGGCGGCACCGTGCCGTATGAAGGCGAGCCGCTGCTGATCGATTGGGCGCCGGCGCTGCCGCGCGCCCCGCGCTTGACCGATGGGCGGCTGGAGCTCGGCGGCCCCGAAGCGAGCGTCGGCGCGCGCGTGCTGCGCTGGCTCAAGCGGCGGGCGCTTGATGTGCTCGATGCCGAAACGCGTGCGACCGCCATCGAGGCGGAGGTGGCGATCGCGGCCGTGGCGGTCGGCGATCCGCGAACGCGCTGGGGGAGCTGCGCGGCGGATGGCGCGATCCGCTACTCATGGCGGCTGATCATGACGCCGCCCTATGTCCGCCGCGCGACCGTCGCGCACGAGGTGGCGCACCGACTGCACATGGATCATAGCCGCGCCTTCCACGCGGCGGTGCGGCGCCTGCTCGGCGAGGATCCGGCGCCCGCGCGGGACTGGCTCAAGCGCAACGGCGCCGCGCTGCACTGGGTAGGACGGGAGGAGTAGCCTTAGGCTCTCAGCGCAACCCGTTCGTGCTGAGCTTGTCGAAGCACTGAACTTTCTCCGCAGCCAAGAAGAAGAACGGCCCTTCGACAAGCTCAGGGCGAACGGTGGTCTGGGCGTGAGGCTAGCGCCCTCGCTGCCGCCCGGTTGCCTGATCGAACCATTGCTGGTCGAGCGGCGCGTTGGGCTGCTGCTGATCGGAAGGTGGCGTGCCGGGATCGCCGTCCTGGCCGCGCGCGGGACGCGTCGGCCGGGCTGCTTGCGGCTGCTGTCCGGCGGGGAGCGGCATGCCGTCCTGATCCACGAAAGATCCCGGCGGCGCGGTCGGCCCGGCGCTGTCGTCGGCCCCGTCATCCTGATTGCCGAAATAGGCCTCGTCGTCGGGCTCGAGCTGCCACTGCGGCAGCGTCACCTGGGTATCGAACGGCGCGACCGGGCGGTTGGCGACGGCGGCGCTCATGAAGTCGGCGAAGGCGTGCGCGGGCGCGTGGCCACCGGAGAGGCCGGGGATCGGCTTGGCGTCGTCGCGCCCCATCCACACGCCCGCGGTGAGCCCGCTCGAGAACCCGATGAACCAGCCATCCTTGCTCGATGAGGTCGTTCCGGTCTTGCCGGCCACCGGGCGGCCGATCTGCGCGGCGCGGGCGGTACCGGTGTTGACGGCGGTCTGGAGCAGATCGGTCATCTGCGCTGCGACCCAGGGCGCGACCAGCACACGCGGATCGTGGGCCGGCTGCTGGTAGAGAATGCGGTTGTCCGGCCCCGTCACCTTCACAATCGCGTACGGCGTCACCGCGATGCCCTTCGATTCGATTTCCGCGAAGGCGCGCGTCATGTCGATCAGGCGGACGTCGTTGGCGCCGAGCACCATCGAAGGCGAGGTGTCGATCGGCGTGTTGATGCCGAAGCGCCGGGCCATGTCGGCGACGGTCTGGAAGCCGACCTCCTGCCCGAGCTTGGCAGCGACGGTGTTGATCGAGAAGGCGAAGGCGGTGCGCAGATCGATCGTGCCGGCATAGGTGCGCGAGCTGTTGCGCGGGCTCCAGCCGTCGATCGTCACCGGCTCGTCGACAATCGAATCGCTCGGCTTGTGGCCGGCTTCGAGCGCGGCGAGATAGACGAAGAGCTTCCACGCCGATCCCGGCTGACGCATCGCCTGCGTGGCACGATTGTAGATCGACGCGACATAATCCTTGCCGCCGACCATCGCGCGCACTGCGCCGTCATTGTCGATCGCGACGAGCGCACCCTGCGCGTTGGCGGGCGCGTCCTTGCGGATGGCGGCGTCGGCGGCTCGCTGCATGGCGAGATCGAGCGTCGTCCAGACATCGATCGGATCGGTTTGATCGTCGATCAGCGTATCGAGCTGCGCGAGCGCCCAGTCGGTGAAGTAGCGGACGCTGTTCTGGTGCGGTTCCGGCGCGAACCGCACATGCTGGACGTCGGCGGCCTGCGCCTGCGCGGGCGTGATCTTGCCGGTCTCCTCCATCGTCTGGATGACGACGCCGGCGCGGCCGGCGGCCGCCTGCGCATCGGCGGTCGGCGAATAGTTGGAGGGCGCCTTCACGAGACCGGCGATGATCGCGGACTCGGCAAGGCTGAGACGATCGGCGCCATGGCCGAAGAAGCGACGCGAGGCGGCATCGATGCCGTAGGCGCCGCCACCGAAATAGACCTTGTTCAGGTAAAGATCGAGGATCTGATCCTTCGAGAATTTCCGTTCGATCGCCAGCGACAGGATGATCTCGCGAATCTTCCGACCGAACGTCTTCGAATTGTTGAGGAAGACGTTGCGGGCGAGCTGCTGCGTGATCGTCGAGCCGCCCTGCGCCCAATAGCCGCGCTTGGCACGCACCTCGACCGAGCGAGCGATGCCGATCGGATCGACGCCGAGATGATGATAGAAGCGGCGATCCTCGACCGCGACCATCGCATCCTTCATCGGCTGCGGTATCCGATCGAAGTCCAGCCACTCGCCGTAGCTCGGCCCGAGCGTGATCAGTATCGTGCCGTCGGCGGCGCGGACGCGTACCATCTGACCATTGGGGGACGTCTTGAGCTGGTCGAAGCTCGGGAGCGACGACATCGCCACGCCGACCGCGACGCAGACCGCGATCAAACCCATCAGCGCGAGGCCGATGCCGATCTTGAAGAGCGTTACGAGCGTGCGCATGAGCCGTCCGCGGAGCTTAGGCGCTATTGGCTGAACGGACGGGGAACGCGCCATGGACCCGCGCGCATTAGACGCTGGCGAGTCGCGCTACAAGCATCTGCTGATCTGTATCAGGCCGTTGCTATCCTGAGACGGGCCGCACCGCGGCGACCTCCGTCGTCCTTGCGACTGGATTGCTTCGCTTCGCTTCGCTCGCAGCGACGACGAAAGCTCAGCCCTTCTTCGGGTCGAACTCGAGCGAGGCGCTGTTGATGCAATAGCGCAAGCCGTTCGGCCCGGGGCCGTCGGGAAAGACGTGACCGAGATGGCCCTCGCACTTGGCGCAGCGCACCTCGGTGCGGCGCATGCCGTGGCTCACGTCGCTGTGTTCGCTCACCGCGTCGCCATCCATCGGATCGGTGAAGCTCGGCCAGCCGCTGCCGCTGTCGAACTTGGTATCGCTTGCGAACAGCGGCTCGCCGCAGCCGGCGCAGCGATAGGTGCCGGCATCGTGATTGTCCCAATATTTGCCGGTGAAGGCGCGCTCCGTGCCCGCCTCGCGGAGGACGTGATATTGCATCGGATCGAGCTTCTGGCGCCACTCGCCGTCGGAGGTCTTCGTGTCGGTCATGTCCCGAAATCTGGGGTGCCGATCGGCGCGCGTCAATGCCGGTCACTCGAGCCGGAGATCGATCCAGAGGCCATCGGGCACGCCCTGCGGTGCTGACGGCACGCGCGGCGCGTCGGCGCGCGCGCGATCCAGGATTGCGATCGGCACGCCGGCGGAATGGTGGACGCGATCGGCCGTCGCGAGCAGCCGTGCCTCGCGCAGCGTGAGCTCGTCGGGATCGGGCGAACGCAGGTGGATCGTGATGACGCGACGCGGTGCGTCGGCGTCGCTGCCGGAAAGCCAACCAGGGATGTCGCGCGGACCGCTGCCCAGCGGGTCGAGCGCACCGCCTTCCGCAAGCGCGGATGCGATCGCGCGACGACGCGCCGCCGCGTCGGGCCAGCGCCGCCGGATCGCCGACCGCGCGGCATCGAGCGCGGTGGCGAGATCGCCAAGCCGCGGCGGGAACAGTGCCTCCAGCCGCTGGCGCAGCGCCGCCGCCAGGCCGGCCGAGGCGCCGCCGGTCCCGATCGCGATCAGCACCGGATCGCGATCGATGATCGCGGGCAGCGTGAAGTCACAGAGCGCGGACCGGTCGGTTGCATTGACGAGAATACCGCGGGCCCGGAGCCGCGCGACCGTTGCCTCCGCTTGGGCATCGTCGTCGATGGCGACGATCGCGAACGCGGCGACCGCATCCTCGCCGACGACCATCGCGCCGGCGCGCTCCAGCAACCGGCGTTTTGCCGTTGCCGCATCGCCGTCGCCGATCAGGATGACGGGGCGTCTGGCGAGGCGCAGGAAGACCGGCAGGCTGTGCACGGCTCATCCTTGCCAGCAAATACCCCGTTCGTCCTGAGCGAAGTCGAAGGACGCGTCGAAAGCGCTGCACTGCTTGGCACGCATTCGACTGCGCTCAGTGCGAAGGCCTTTCGGTTTGGCTACGCCAGTCTAGAGTCCTCTCAGATAATCCCGGATCGCCGGCCCGATGTCCGCACGTTCCAGCGCCAGCGCGACGTTCGCCTGGATAAAGCCGGCCTTCTCGCCGCAATCGTGGCGAACGCCGTCGAACGTCCAGGCGTGGAACGGCTGGCGGCCGATCAGCTGCGCCATCGCGTCGGTGAGCTGGATTTCGCCGCCGGCGCCCTTCTTGCCCTCGGTAAGGATGTCGAGCACCTCGGGCTGAAGGATGTAGCGGCCGACGATGGCGAGCTGCGAGGGCGGGTTCTCCTTCGGCTTCTCGACCATGCCCTTGAGCTCGGTGATCCGCCCATCGATCGCGCCGGGATCGACGATGCCGTAGCGATCGGTGTGCGCAGCCGGCACCTCGAGCACCGCGACGACGTTGCCGCCCTTCTGATCGAACGCGCCGACCATCTGCTTGAGGCAGGGATTCGCCTCGTTCCACAGCAACTCGTCGGGCAGCAGCACGGCGAACGGCTCGTCGCCGATCAGGTGGCGGGCGCACCAGACCGCGTGGCCGAGGCCGGCCATCTGCTGCTGGCGCACGAACGCGGCCTGGCCGGGCGCGAGCCGGGTCGGTGCCAGCGCCTCGAGGATCGCCTTCTTGTTCTTGGCAATAAGGTCGCTCTCGATCTCGAAAGCGCTGTCGAAATAGTCCTCGATCGCGTGCTTGCCGCGCCCGGTGACGAAGATCATCTGCTCGATGCCGGCGGCGAGCGCCTCGTCGATCGCATATTGGATGAGCGGCCGATCGACGATCGGCAGCAACTCCTTGGGCACGGCCTTGGTGGCCGGCAGGAAGCGCGTGCCGAAGCCCGCGACCGGGAATACCGCCTTGCGAACGCGTGCCATGCTAATCCCCTTGCAGCCAGTTCGGCAGGCGTTCCTCTCCGATCAGCTGCTCTAGCGATTGGCGCGGCCGCACGACAGACCAATCGGCGCCGTTTACCACTATTTCGGGTGTCAGCGGCCGGCTGTTGTAGGTGCTCGCCATCGTTGCAGCGTAGGCGCCCGCGGTCATGAACGCGACGAGATCGCCGGCTTCAACCCGATCCATCGCGCGGCCCATCGCGAACGTGTCGCCGGTCTCGCAGACCGGGCCGACGACGTTGGCGGCGACGCGCGGCCCGCGCGGGACGATCGCCCGGATATCGTGCCAGGCATCGTAGAGGGCAGGGCGCATCAGGTCGTTCATCGCGGCATCGACGATCACGAACGGATTGGCGGCACCTGGTTTCACGCGGATGACGCGGGTGAGCAGCACGCCCGCGTTGCCGATGATGACGCGTCCGGGCTCGAAGATCAGCCGTGCGTTCCAGCCCTTTGTCGCCTTGGCGACCATCGCGCCATAGAGCGCGGGCGGAGGTGGTGCCGGCTGGCTCGGATCGTAAGGCACGCCGAGGCCGCCGCCGAGATCGGCGGTGGCGATTGCGTGGCCGGCGGCGCGGAGCTCCGCGATCAGCGCGCCGATGCGTCCGAAGGCCGCTTCGAGCGGAGTGAGATCGGTGAGTTGGCTGCCGATGTGGACCGCGATACCTTGAACCCGAACGCCCGGCCGCTCCGCGGCACGCGCATAGGCTGCGATCGCGCCGGCATAGGGGATGCCGAACTTGTTCTCGCTCTTGCCCGTCGAGATCTTGGCGTGAGTGCCGGCATCGACGTCGGGATTGATCCGGAAGGCGACGCGCGCTTCCATGCCGAGGCTTGTCGCGACCGCCGACAGCGTCTCGGCCTCTTCTTCCGATTCGAGATTGAACTGACCGATGCCTTCGCGCAGCGCCAGCGCCATCTCGTCGGCAGTCTTGCCGACGCCGGAAAAGATGATCTTCTCGGCCGCGATACCGGCGCGGCGCGCGCGAACGAGCTCGCCGCCGGAGACGACGTCGGCGCCGAGCCCCAGCCGCGCCAGCGTCGCCAGAACGGCGGCGTTGGGGTTGGCTTTCACAGCGTAGGCGACAAGCGGGCCGTCCGGCCCGGACTCGACGTCCGCCAGCGCCTCCTTGAAGACACGCGCGTGCCGCTCGATCGTGGCGGTGGAATAGACGTAGGTCGGCGTGCCGACCGCCTCGGCGATCAGCGTCAGCGGCACGTCCTCGGCGTGCATCACGCCGTCGCGATAGAGAAAATGGTCCATGAGCTTGGTGTGGTGCGGCGATCAGCCCGGCGGCGGCAGGTCGAACTTGTCGTCGCGCCGCTCTTCGGATCGATGGAGCAGATCGTCGACGCGCTCGGGCCGCGCCTGCGATGGCGGCGCGATCAGCTGATCGACCGTCGGTGCCTTGAGCGACTCCGCCGGCTTCGCGGGCAATGCATGACCCTCGGCGGGCTTGAGATCGTAGACCTTGCCGCAGCCGGCGAGGAGCAGCGCGGCGGCGATGCCGATGCCCAGCTTCATCGTCAACCCAGCGTAAGCTGAGGTCTCGTTCGACGGCGCCCGTCGTTTGCCGCGCGAGATGCCAGCTTTCGCGGGTATGACGAGGTGAGTGGCCGCGCGAAGCATCACGCCAACCCCAGTTGCTGCTTCGCCTCGGCGATCGCCCCGCGCACGCGCGCGGGCGCGGTGCCGCCATGGCTTTGCCGGCTCGCCACCGAGGCATCGACGGTCAGCGCCGCACGCACCCGGCCGTCGAGCCGCGGGTCGATCGTGTTCAGTGCCGCGTCGGACAGCGCGGCGAGCGCGATGCCGTCGGCCTCGGCGCGCTTCACCGCCGCGCCGGTGATGTGGTGTGCCTCCCGGAAGGGGATGCCGCCCTCGCGCACCAGCCAGTCGGCGAGGTCCGTCGCGGTCGAGAAGCCCGCTTCCGCCGCGGCGCGCATCCGCTCCGGCACGAAGGCGATGGTCTCGATCATCCCGGTCATCGCCGCGATCGAGAGGGCGAGCAGGTCGTGCGCCTCGAACACTGGCGGCTTGTCGTTCTGCATGTCCTTCGAATAGGCGAGCGGCAGCCCCTTCATCGTCATCATCAGCGCCATCAAGCAGCCGGTAATGCGTCCAGAATGGCCGCGCACCAGTTCGGCAGCATCTGGATTGCGCTTCTGCGGCATGATCGAGGAGCCGGTCGAATAGGCGTCGGGCAGCCTTACGAAGCCATAGGGTTGGCTTGCCCAGATGATGATTTCCTCGGCCAGCCGCGAGAGATGCAACGCGGCCTGGGCGGCGGCCATCAAATAATCCAGCGCAAAGTCGCGATCGGAGACGGCGTCGAGCGAGTTGGCGGTCGGCCGGTCGAAACCGAGCGCTTCGGCCGTCGCGAAGCGATCGATCGGGAAGCCGGTGCCGGCGAGCGCCGCGGATCCGAGCGGACATTCGTTCAGCCGCCCCCGCGCCGCCGCGAAGCGCGAGCGGTCGCGCCGGACCATCTCGTAATAGGCCATGAGATGATGGCCGAGCGTCACCGGCTGCGCGACCTGGAGATGGGTGAAGCCGGGCATCACGCTCGCGGCATGCTCGTCCGCGCGGCCCACAAGTGCGCGCTGGAACGCGGCCAGTCCAAGATCGACCTGGTCGACCGCATCGCGCACCCAGAGCCGGAAATCTGTTGCGACCTGATCGTTGCGCGAGCGCGCGGTGTGCAGGCGGCCGGCGGTCGGGCCGATCAGCTCGGCGAGCCGCGCCTCGGTCGCCATATGGATGTCTTCGAGCGCGAGGTTTTCGGCGACGCCGTTCGCCTCATATTCGGCGGCGACGTCGTTCAGCCCCTGCGCGATCGCCGCGGCATCCGCGGGCGAGACGATGCCCTGCGCGCCGAGCATGGCAACATGCGCGCGGCTGCCGGCGATGTCCTGCTGCCAAAGCCGTTTGTCGAACGGGATCGAGGCGTTTATCTCGCGCATCACCGCAGCCGGGCCTTCCGCGAAGCGCCCGCCCCACATCGAATTGGAGCCTGTCGTGCGCCCCGTGATCGCTCTTCTCCCCGTCGCCTTCCTGAGCCTCGCGCTCGCCGGCTGCGATAAGGCCAAGCCCTCCGACGTTCAAGGAAAGGTCACCGACCTGACGGCGAGCGACGCGATGCCGACCGACACGATCGGCCATGTCGACATCACGCATCGCGGCGAGACCGCGCCCGCGGTGCCGTTCGTCGCGCCCGACGGATCGCCGGCAACGCTCGCGACGTGGCGCGGCAAGCCGCTGATGGTCAATCTCTGGGCGACCTGGTGCGGCCCCTGCGTCAAGGAGATGCCGACGCTCGATGCGCTCGCCGCCAAGGATGGACGCTTCCAGATCGTCGCGGTGAGCCAGGACATGGCCGGGCAGAAGGAGGTCGCGCCGTTCTTCGCCAAGAACGGCTTCAAGACGCTCAAGCCCTATCTCGACAAGCAGAACGTGCTGATGGAAGCGCTCAAGATGGATACGCTGCCGACGACCATCTTCTATGACGCGAATGGCAAGGAGCAGTGGCGCGTGATCGGCGCGATGGATTGGTCGGGCACCAAGGCGCAGACGCTGATCGACGGCGCGATCGGCAGCAAGAGCTGAGGGGCCTTCACGCTTGTCAAGCCAACCTCCGTTCGTCCTGAGCGCAGTCGAAGGATGTGTCGCGGACGCTACCCTGCTTGGCACGCACTTCGACTGCGCTCCGTGCGAACGGGAAAAGAGTCTCGGGCGCCAACTTATGCGTTTGCGCCGGTCATGATCGTCGTCGCCAGCTACAATATCCGCAAGGGCATCGGCACCGACCGGCAGCGGCGGCCGGAGCGCATCGTAGATGTGCTGCGCGAGGTCGATGCCGACGTCGTCGCGCTGCAGGAGGCGGATCGCCGCTTCGGTGCCAAGCAGAGCGCGATCCCGCACGAGCTGATCGAGCATAGCCCATGGGTGCCGGTGCCGTTCGAGGTGCGGCCCGGCGGGCTCGGCTGGCACGGCAACGCGATCCTGATCCGCAAGTCGGCCGAGCTGATCGATCGCTGCGTGCTCGAGCTGCCGACGCTCGAGCCGCGCGGCGCGGTGATGGCGGAGGTGCGCGTCCACGGCCAGGAGCTGCGGGTAGTCGGTATGCACCTCGATCTTTCGGGGCTGTGGCGGCGGCGGCAGGTGCGCAGCCTGCTTACCCAGCTGCGCACGCGCCACCGCAAGCTGCCGACAATCTTGATGGGCGATCTCAACGAATGGTCGCTGCACGGCGGGTGCCTGCGCGAGTTCACCCATGATCATCGTATCGCACCGACCGGGCGCAGCTATCACAGCCGCCGGCCGCTCGCCGCGCTCGACCGCATCATCCACTCGCCCGATCTGCATGTCGTGGCGAGCGGCGTGCATCACAGCGAACGCGCCGCGCGCGCCAGTGATCATCTGCCGATCTGGGCGCGGGTGCAGCCTCACACCTCTTAGCTGCTCCGACCTTAGCCCGGCCCCTCGGAGGCGAGCTGCTTCAGCCGATAGAGTGCCTCCAGCGCTTCGCGCGGGCTGAGCGCGTCGGCGTCGATCGCGTCGATCGCTTCGCGAAGCGGATCCACTGGCGGCGGCGATGCGGCTGCGGCCGCAGCGAACAGTGGCAGGTCTTCAAGTCCGGCAGCGATGCCGCCTGTGCGGTCGCGGCCTTTCTCGAGACGCTGGAGCACATCCTTGGCGCGTGCGAGCACCGGCGCCGGCAATCCCGCGAGCTGCGCGACGGCAAGCCCGTAGCTGCGATCGGCGGGCCCCTGCGCCAGCTCGTGGAGCAGCACCAGGTCGCCCTTATATTCGCGGGCGCGGACGTGATGGAGGGAGAGGGCGTCGAGCCGCCCCGCGAGCCGCGTCAGCTCATGATAGTGGGTGGCGAACAGGCAGCGGCAGTGGTTGATGTCGTGCACCGCCTCGACCACCGCCCAGGCGATCGCGAGCCCGTCATAGGTCGAGGTGCCGCGGCCGACTTCGTCGAGGATGACGAGGCTGCTCGGTGTCGCTTGCGCGAGGATCGCCGCGGTCTCGATCATCTCGACCATGAAGGTCGAGCGGCCGCGCGCGAGATTGTCCGAGGCGCCGACGCGGCTGAACAGGCGATCGACGAGCCCGAGCGTTGCCGACGTCGCCGGCACGAAGCTGCCCGCCTGTGCGAGCACGGCGATCAAAGCGTTCTGCCTGAGGAACGTCGATTTGCCGCCCATGTTCGGGCCGGTGACGAGCCACAGGCGTGAATCCTCGGAGAGTCGGCAGTCGTTGGCGACGAAGCGCTCGCCCGACGTCTTCACCGCCGCCTCGACGACGGGGTGACGACCGCCGACGATGTCGAGGCAGCCATGATCGACGAGACTGGGGCGGCACCAGCCGTCCTCGCTCGCGCGTTCGGCGAGGCCGGCAGCGACGTCAAGCCGCGCGAGCGCATCGGCGGTTGCAGCAATCCCACCGGCCCGGGCGCAGGCGGCCGCGCACAGTTCCTCGAAATGCGCCTCCTCGGCCGCGAGCGCGTGCGCCCCGGCCTGAGCGACCCGCATCGCCTGTTCGTGCAATTCGGGCGCGTTGAAGCGGACGACGCCGGCCATCGTCTGGCGATGGGTGAAGCCGCTGTCCGACACCATCAGCTTGTCGGCGAAGCGGGCCGGCACCTCGACATGATAGCCGAGCACGTTGTTGTGGCGGATCTTGAGCGCGGCGATGCCGGTCGCGTCGCGATAGCGCGATTCGAGCAGCGCGATCGCGCGGCGGCCGTCACCGCTGGTGCCGCGGAGCTCGTCGAGCGCGGCGTCGTAGCCCTCGGCGATATAGCCGCCGGCGACGCGATCGATCGGCGGCAGCGCCACCAGCGCGCGGGTCAGGTGATCGGTCAGCGCGCCGTGGCCGGTGAGTGCGGGCAGCAGCTCGGCGAGCAGCGCCGGCGGTTGGTCGATGCGGGTGAGATCGGCGTGCAGCCCCCGGGCGCCGTCGAGCCCGTCACGCAGCGCGCCGAGATCGCGTGGAGAGCCACGCCCGGCGACCAATCGAGCCAGCGCACGCCCGATGTCCGGGAGGGCACGCAGCCGCGCGCGCAGACGCTCGCGAATCGCCGGCTCCGCTTCGAGCAGCGCGACCAGCGCGAGTCGCGCATCGATCTCCGCGCGTCGCGCGAGCGGCGCGGAGAGATCGGCGGCAAGGAGACGGCCGCCGGCGCCGGTTACGGTGCGGTCGATCGCGTCGAGCAGACTGCCCTTGCGCTCGCCGCTGGCGGTGCGGGTCAGTTCCAGGCTCTCGCGCGTCGCCGCATCGATCAGCATATGGGTGTCGGCAGCGTGCATGCGCGGCGGCTGCAGGAAGACGGGCGCGCCCTGGCCGGCACGATCGAGATAGGCGAGCAGCCCGCCCGCGGCGGCGAGCGCGGCGCGATCGAAGCTGCCGAAGCCGTCGAGCGTCGCGACGCCGAAGCGGCGCTTGAGCGCACGCTCGCCGGTGGCGCTGTCGAACCCCGAGGCGGGGCAGGGGATGCTGCCGGCGGGCGGCGAATCGAGCGTGTTCGGCACGATCGTCTCGGCGGCGGCGAGCCGTGCGCGCTCGGCTTCGAGCCGTTCGGGCGGTATGCTCGCCAGCTCGAATCGGCCCGTCGAGATGTCGGCGGCGGCGATGCCGGCATGGCCGGCCGCGAACGCGATCGCGACGAGCCAGTTGGCGGCGCGCGCATCCAGCAGGACCTCTTCGGTCAGCGTACCGGCCGTGACGACGCGCACGATGCGGCGCTCCACGAGCGCCTTGTGGCCGCCGCGCTTCTTCGCCTCCGCCGGCGTTTCGACCTGATCGGCGATTGCGACTCGGTGGCCGGCCTTGATCAGCCGCGCGAGATAGGAATCGGCCGCATGCGCGGGCACGCCGCACATCGGCACGCCATCGCCGCGCTTGGTGAGCGCGATGTCGAGGCAGGCGGATGCGGTCAGCGCGTCCTCGAAGAAGAGCTCGAAGAAATCGCCCATCCTGAAGAACAGCAGGCACTCCGGCGCCTCGGCGTGCAGCGCGCGATATTGCGCCATCATGGGGGTGTCGGGGGCGGCTATGGTCTCGGCATCGGCCATCGCTGCGAATTAGCGGGTTGCCGCGCCATCGGCCATGCTCATACAGCATGTACCAAAGGTCGCGGCGTCATCCCCGGGTAGCAGGGGTTCCGTAGAAGATGATGCCGATGCGTGGGGCATGGGCAGCGATAGCGCTGGGGGAAGCCTAATGAGCCAGGGTCCGAGTGTTCAGTTTTCCGAGCGCGAGGCGCTGCTGTTCCACTCGACGGGACGGCCGGGAAAGATCGAGATCGTCGCCACCAAGCCGATGGCGACGCAGCGCGACCTCAGCCTCGCCTATTCGCCCGGCGTCGCGGTGCCGGTGCGCGCAATCGCGAAAGATCCCGCCACCGCCTATGACTATACCGCCAAGGGCAATCTCGTCGCCGTCATCTCGAACGGAACGGCGATCCTCGGCCTCGGCAATCTCGGCGCGCTTGCGTCGAAGCCGGTGATGGAGGGCAAGGCGGTGCTGTTCAAGCGCTTCGCCGACATCGACTCGATCGACCTCGAGCTCGCCACCGAGGATGTCGACCGCTTCATCGCCGCCGTCGAGCTGATGGAGCCGAGCTTCGGCGGCATCAACCTCGAGGACATCAAGGCGCCCGAATGCTTCGTGATCGAGCAGACGCTCCGCGAGCGCATGAACATCCCGGTGTTCCATGACGATCAGCACGGCACCGCGATCATCTCGGCGGCCGGCCTGATCAACGCCGCCTATCTCACGGGTCGCGATTTTGGCGACATCAAGATGGTGGTTAACGGCGCCGGCGCTGCTTCGATCAGCTGCACCGAGCTCGCCAAGGGGCTCGGTGTGCGGCCGAACAACGTGATCATGTGCGATTCCAAGGGCGTGATCTACAAAGGCCGCACCGAGGGCATGAACCAGTGGAAGTCGGCGCATGCCGTCGAGACCACCGCACGCACTCTGGAGGAGGCGATCGAGGGCGCCGACGTGTTCTTCGGCCTCTCCGTCGCCGGTTCGCTCACGCCCGAGATGGTCAAGAAGATGGCGCCCAAGCCGATCATCTTCGCGATGGCCAATCCCGATCCCGAGATCAGCCCGCCCGACGCCAAGGCGGTGCGGCCGGACTGCATCATCGCCACGGGCCGTTCGGACTACCCCAATCAGGTCAACAACGTGCTCGGCTTCCCGTTCATCTTCCGCGGCGCGCTCGACGTGCGCGCGACGCGGATCAACGAGGAGATGAAGATCGCTGCCGCGCGTGCGCTTGCCGATCTCGCGCGCCAGCAGGTGCCCGAGGAGGTTGCCGCCGCCTATGGCGGATCGAGCCGCACCTTCGGCACCGACTATATCATTCCGGCGCCGTTCGATCCGCGGCTGATGGAGGTGGTGCCAGCCGCCGTCGCCAAGGCGGCGATGGACACCGGCGTCGCCACCAAGCCGATCCTCGACCTCCCCGCCTATCGCGAAAGCCTCAAGGCACGGCTGAATCCGACCACCTCGATCCTGACGCTCGCCTATGAGGCGGCGCGCGCGCATCCCAAGCGCGTGTTGTTCGCCGAGGGCGAGGAGGAGGTCGTGCTGCGCGCCGCCGTCCAGTTCCGCGACGGCGGGCTCGGCATTCCGGTACTCGTCGGCCGCGACGACGTGCCCGACAAACTGCGCGCGCTCGGAGTTGCCGATCCCGAAAGTTTCGAGCTGCACAACAGCCGCGTTTCGCCGCTCGTGCCGAAGATGGTCGATCATCTCTACCAGCGGCTGCAGCGGCAGGGCTATCTGCGTCGCGATTGCGAGCGGATCGTCAACCAGGATCGCAATGTGTTTGGCGCGCTGCTGCTGGCGATGGGCGAGGCCGATGTGATGATCACCGGCGTGACCCGGCAATATCGCCAGACGCTCAACGATATCGCGCTGGTCATCGACAATGCGCCGGGGCAGGTGCCGTTCGGCATCCATGTGCTCGTCGGCCAGAGCCACACCGTGTTCATGGCCGACACGACGGTAAACGAGCGGCCGACGGCGCAGGAGCTCGCCGACATCGCCGAGCAGACGGCCGCCGTCGCGCGCCGCATGGGCCATGAGCCGCGCGTCGCCTTCCTCAGCTATTCGACCTTCGGCAACCCGCCCGGAAACTGGCTCGGCAACATCCGCGACGCGGTCGCGATCCTCGACTCGCGTGGCGTCGCCTTCGAATATGAAGGCGAGATGGCACCGGACGTCGCGCTCAATCCGGCGCTGCAGAAAGCCTATCCGTTCAGCCGCCTGTCCGGTCCGGCAAACGTGCTGGTGATGCCGGGGCTGCAATCGGCGAACATCGCCGCCAAGCTGCTCAGCGAGCTCGGCGGCGATGCGATGATCGGGCCGATGCTCGTCAACATGGCCTCGCCGGTGCAGATCGCCTCGATGACCTCGACGGCGTCCGAGCTCGTGACGCTGGCGGTGCTCGCCGCGGGCGGCATCGCGCGCTGAGGCGCACGCCAAACCGTTCGCCCTGAGCTTGTCGCACGGCCGTTCTTCTTCTTTTCGCCGAAGAACGAAGAACAGCGCTTCGACAAGCTCAGCACGAACGGAGTTGTGGGTCTGGCAAAGGCCCCTGCTTTTCGCAGGAGTACGGCGATCCGAAGCCGGGCTTACCGTCCGCTGCCGCTTCCGCCGCCGCCGGTCGGGTTGTCGGCGGTGGTGCCGCCCTGCGCACTGCCCATCGTGCCGATATTGCCGAACAGCGCCTGGAAGAGGTTGGTGTGCGCGCCGCGCGTCGGCGTCTTGTCCTTCACCGGATCGATGCGGGCGACCTTCTCCATGCCGCTATGGTCCACCGAGGTGACGGTGCCGTCCTTGTCGAAATGGACGATCAGCACGCTCTGCTTGGTCGGCTTCGGCGTACCGAACGAATATTGCCGCGTGTCGCGCGAGACGTAGTACCAGGTGCTGTCGGGCGCGAACTCGTCCGCGAAGCTTGGCCGGCCGAGCGTCTTCTGCACGGAATCGCGATTGTCGACGCCCGGCGCCACGGTCGCGACCAGCGCGCGATCGGCGACATAGCCCTGATGGCCCTTGATGGAGGTGCAGCCGGCGATCGCGGATCCCGCTAGCATCGCCAGGAGGGCGGCCGCGAACGGGCGGCGCCGATACTCGGTCATCGACTTCTCCTGCGCCGGCCGCAGCTTGCAAGCCGGCGATCCTCGCTCAATATGCGGCCCGCGCACCCGAGGCAAGGCGGCTGCGGCATTCGGAGCCTCCGGAGCATTTTGGTGCGATGAGCATGTCGATAGTCCAGCGTCTCTTCCGCCGCCGCGAAGCCTCGCCGCCGCCGCACGCGCTCTATGCTGCGATCGTAGCCGAGGCGCGGCGGCCGGACTGGTATCGGGATGGCGCGGTGCCCGATACGCTCGACGGGCGCTTTGACATGGTGGCGGCGGTGATGGCGCTCGTGCTGCTGCGTCTCGATCGGGAAGGCGAGGCGGGGCGCGAGCCGGCGGCGCGGCTCGCCGAGCTGTTCGTGACCGACATGGACGGGCAACTGCGCGAGCGCGGCATCGGCGACATCGTCGTCGGCAAGCATATCGGCCGCATGATGTCGGCCCTGGGCGGCCGGCTCGGCGCCTATCGCGACGGCCTGCAGCCGGGCGGCGATCTGGAAGGCGCGCTCCGGCGCAATCTCTATCGCGGTGCCGAACCGCCGAATGCCGCCGTCGCGCATGCCGCGGCGCGGATGCGGGCGCTGGCCGCCGGGCTCGGCGATCGTGCGCTCGGGGCTCTGTTCGCGGGTGATCTTTCTTGAGCGCGGCGGCCGAATTCTCCCGCCTTGTGCGGCTCGATGAACTGGGCGCGGCGCCGCGCCGCCTGGCGCTGGTCGCGAGCGAAGCCGAGCGCGCGGCGCTTGCCGCCCGCTTCGGTCTGCCGGCGATTGCCTCGCTCGCAGCGGATGTCGCGCTGACGCGTTCCGGTGCGGCGGTCGCGTTGAACGGCGATCTCCGTGCCGACGTGACGCAGAGCTGCGTCGCGACCGGCGTCCCGATCGATACGCATGTCGAAGAGCCGCTCGTGTTGCGCTTCGAACCGGAGGCGGCGTCAGGCGACGAGGTCGAGCTCGACCAGCAGGCGCTCGACGTACTCGGCTACGAGGGCAATGCAATCGATGTCGGCGAGGCGGTCGCGCAGAGCCTGCTGCTCGCGCTCGATCCGTTTCCACGCTGCGCGAGCGCGGACGCCGCGCTGCGCGAGGCCGGCGTGCTCGGCGAGGAGGAAGCCGAGGCCGCCAACGTCTCGCCGCTCGCCGCCGCGCTGAAGGCCAAATTCAAATAGCGCTCCGTTCGTCCTGAGCGAGGTCGAAGGGCGTGCAGCAAACGGCATCGCACGTTGTACCTGCTTCGACTTCGCTCAGCACGAACGGCGTTGATTCAGCGCTCGATGGGATCCTTGCGCCGTCAGAACGGCACGTCGTCGTCGAGGTCGGAATCGAAGGCGCTGGAGCCGCCGCCGCTGCGGCCGCCGCCGCTGAACGCCGGACGGTTCGACGACGAACGCTGATCGAAATCGCCGAAATCGTCCCGGCCGGAGCCGACGCCGCCGCCCGCTCCGCCGCCTTCGCCGCGGCCGTCGAGCATCACAAGCTTGGCGTCGAAGCCCTGCAGCACGACCTCCGTCGAGTAACGGTCGGCGCCGGACTGGTCCTGCCACTTCCGCGTCTGTAGCTGGCCCTCGAGATAGACTTTCGAACCCTTGCGCAGATAGCGCTCGGCGGTGTTGGCGAGACCTTCGTTGAAGATCGCAACCGAATGCCACTCGGTCTTTTCCTTGCGCTCGCCCGAGTTGCGATCCTTCCAGCTCTCGGAGGTGGCGATGCGCAGGTTCACGACCTTGCCGCCGTTCTGGAAGCTGCGCGATTCGGGATCGCGCCCGAGATTGCCGACGATGATGACCTTGTTGACGCTGCCGGCCATGATGCTTGCCTTGTTTTAAAGCCCGAGCGCGGAGGACGCCCAGAAGGTGATTCCGGCGGCAAGGTAGGCGAGCACGAACAGATAGCCAACCATGAAGCCCGGCCAGCGCCAGCCGTTGGTTTCGCGCCGCGTCACCGCGATCGTCGAGATGCATTGCGGCGCGAACACGAACCAGACGAGGAAGGCGAGCGCGGTGGCGAGCGACCAGTGACCGTGGAGGCGCTGGGCGAGGTTGCGGTCGAGCGCCGGATCGTCGGCGGCGGTGCCCTTCGCCTGCAGCGAATAGGTCGTTGCGAGCGCCGAGACCGCCACCTCGCGCGCCGCCATCGCCGGGATGAGCGCGAGCACGATGTCGCGATCGAAGCCGATCGGCTTGAACGCCGGCGCGAGCCCGTCGGCGATGCGGCCGGCGATGGAATAATCGACCGGGTTGGCCTTGCTGTCCGCGGGCGGCTTCGGGAAGCTCAGCAGCGCCCAGAGCACGACCGTGGTGAAGGCGATGATCGTGCCGGCGCGCTTGAGAAAGATCAGCGCACGCGTCCACAGGCCGAGCGCGACGTCGCGCCAGGAAGGGAGCTGATATTTCGGCATCTCCATCATGAAGCCGGGGCTCTGGCCCTTGGTGACGGTGCGGCGGAGCACTAGCGCCGCGACCATCGCGCCGACGATCCCCATCATGTAGAGCGCGAACAGCACCAATCCCTGCAGGCCGATGCCGGGGCCGACCGTCTTCGCCGGGATGAACGCGGCGATGATCACGGCATAGACCGGCAGCCGCGCCGAGCAGGTCATCAGCGGCGCGATCAGGATGGTGGTGAGGCGGTCCTTGGGATCGTCGATCGTGCGCGTCGCCATGATCCCGGGCACGGCGCAGGCGAAACTCGAGAGCAGCGGGATGAAGGCGCGGCCGGATAGCCCGACACGCGCCATCAGCCGATCCATGATGAAGGCGGCGCGGACCATGTAGCCCGAGGCCTCGAGCAGCAGGATGAAGAAGAACAGGATCAGGATCTGCGGCAGGAAGGTGATGACCGCGCCGACGCCGGCGATGAGCCCGTCGGTGATCAGCGAGCGCAGCACGCCGTCGGCCATGTGCGCCGTCACCCAGGCCTGCGTGTCCGCCATCAGCGCGCCGATCGCGTCCATCGGCGCCTGCGCCCAGGCGAACACCCCCTGGAACATCAGGAACATCAATCCGGCGAGCAGGATCGGGCCGAGCACCGGATGCAGCGCGATCGCATCGATGCGGTGACTCCATTGCCGGGCGCCATGCTCCTCGGTGGTCGCGGCGAGCGCGATCGCGCGGGCGCGGCGCTGGACGACGACGATGTCCTCATGGACGATCGCGCGTCCGGCGGAGATGCGCTGCGCGCCGTCGCCGACGAGCAGGCCGATCCGCTCCTTGAGATCGTCGATGCCCTGCTTGCGCACCGCCACCGTCGGGATCACCGGCACGCCGAGTTCGGCTGACAACCGATCGGGATCGATGATGAGGCCGTCGCGCCGCGCGAGATCGACCATGTTCAGCGCGATCACGACCGGCAAGCCGAGCGCGATCAGCTGCAGCGCGAAACGGAGATGATTGTCGAGGTTGGTGGCGTCGACGACGATCACCATCGCCGAAGGCAGGCGCTCGCCCTCCTGACGCCCAAGGATGACATCGCGCGTCACCGCCTCGTCGGGGCTGCCGGGCTCGAGGCTGTAGGTGCCGGGCAGATCGACGATCTCGAGCGGGCGGCCGTCCGCCAGGCTCATCCGCCCCGACTTGCGCTCGACCGTGACGCCCGGGTAATTGCCGACCTTCTGCCGCGCGCCGGTCAGCGCATTGAACAGCGCGCTCTTGCCGGCATTGGGATTGCCGACCAGCGCGACCATTGGCATCGGGTTCATGGCGTCATCGGGTTCATTCGGCGGCGATCGCCGCATGCCGGGTATGGACGTGCGCGGCGCCCTGCGCGGTGAGCGGTTCGATCGTGATGGCGGCGGCGACGGCGCGACGGATCGCGATCGTCATGCGGCCGACGCGCGCTGCGATCGGGTCGCGGCCGAACGGCCCCTGGTGGACGAGCTCGATCGTGACATGCTCGTCGAACCCGAGCTCGCGGAGGCGACGTGCCTCGGCCGGGCGTAACGCCTCCCAATCGATCGCGACGATACGGGCCGGCCTGCGCATCGGGAGGGAATCAAGACGCAATCGGATCATCCTCGCTTCTTATGCGAGCGATTATCATTAGCGCGTCAGGCTGGCAATGTCAGTTCGATGACGTCATGCCGGTGGGTAGCGCAGCCGGCCGAGAAACCGCGCGATCGAGAACCGGCGCTCGGGGTCGGGGCGCAGCCGCGCCTTGAGCTTCTCGAACTGCATGACGTTGTCGATGCGGCGATCGAGAAAGGCACGCGTCTCCGTCTGGCCTTCGCTGTCGTCGTTCAACCACACGAGCAGCGTCGCCACATAGACCGCCGCAAGCGTTGTCCGCTTCGTATACCAGGCGATGTCGGCCGAGGTGTCGCCCGCGGCGCGCCACATCGCATCGGCGGCGCGCCAGCCGAGCCGCGTTGCGGCCGCGGCATGCCGGGGCATGGCGAGGATGGCGAGCGCGGAGCGTGCCGCCTCGCGATGCGGCTGCGCCGCAGCGAGGCGGAACAGCACAAGCTCGCGGATACGCGCGCGGATCTTCATCGTCGCGATGCGCTCGGACGTGAACGCTTCCGCCATTGCCGCATCGATGCTCGCGAACCAGGCATCGATCATCGCCACGCGATCGCCGCCGAAGGCGAGTCGCGCTTCGGCGGGATCGACCCCGATCTCCTCGGCGGCGCGCGCGAGCGCGGCATCGCTCCAGCCATCGAAGACGGCGTGCGCCGGCAGGCGCGGGCCGAGCGCGGCGCGCATCTCGTCGAGCGTCGGATCGGGCGGGAGCGACATGCCGTCCTGCTACTCCCGCCGGCGCACCAGCACCAGCGCCGCCGCGATCGCGACCGCGCCGACGAGATCGAGCGGTGTCAGCCGCTCGTCGTAAAACAGCCAGCCGATCGTTGATCCGACCACCGGCTGGATCATCAGCGCGAGCCCGATGACCACCGGCGGCAGCTCGCCGAGCGCATAAATGGTCAGCCCTTGTCCGATCAGCTGGCTGCCGATCGCGAGCAGCACGAGCGGCGTCCAGTCATGCGGCAGGATCGGACGCCCGCGGAAGAGCGCGAACAGGCCCAGCATCGGCACCGTCGCGATCGTCACCAGCGCGAGCAGCGGCAGCGGAGCGACGCGGCCGCGCACGCGCTCGAGCAGAACGAGATAGCCGGTGTAGGCCAGCCCGGCGAGGATGCACATGAGATCGCCACCGAGATTGGCGACGCTGAGCTCGTACGAGCGGCCGGCGAGCAGCAGGACGCCGGCGACGGCAAGCAGCATCGCGATCGTCTGGTTGCGTGCCGGCCAGCGCCGCGCGGCGAGGAAACCATAGGTCGAGAAGGTGATGCTCGTGATGTTCCCGAACAGCGATGCGTTGGCGATGCGGGTGTGGTGGATACCGATATGCCAAGCCGCGAGATCGACTGCGAAGAACAGCGCCGCAGCGATTAGCGTCAGCAGGAGCGGGCGCGTGAGCGCCGGCAGCGGCTGTCGCGTGGCGGCCGTGGCGGCAAGCAGCAGCGGCGCGCCCAGCGTCATGCGCCAGAACGCCGATGCTTCCGAACCCATGTCGGCAAGGCGCACCAGCCATGGTCCGAACGCGAGGCAGATGTTCGCTACCATCACCGCCGCGAAGGCTCGGGCCGATCCACGGGCAGGGGCAGCCGTCTCGCTCATCCCCGGCCTGTTAGTCTTACTGCGTCACAAAAGCCATCTTGGTGAGCGGTTGATCTGACCGCAGCAGGGACATCGGAGCAGCCGCTTGGCGAGCGCGATGGTGATCGTGCGGCGGAGTGTCGCGATCGAGTTGGTGACGTGCCGCTCGGGTCGTATT